>NZ_JBEPOS010000017.1:0-173425 GCF_040546885.1 Bradyrhizobium sp. S3.2.6
CTCCTCGTGGCCCAAAAGTGATTCGATCACTTCGAACTCACTTTAGCTCCACCGCCTTCTTGGTCGCGAAGGCCGGCTAGATGATCTTCAGTGCATAAAACTCCCGATCCCACAGCGTGCTCGCTGTCCGCAATGCGCAATCTCGTGCACCGCAACTCCGTAACTCCCCGATCCCGCGCCATCGTTCGCTAGGCGATCGGCAACAAGAAGCTCACGGCGCCGTGGATGCCAACTTCGGAATAGGCGCTTCCGGCGCCGCGGGCTTGTGGATTGCGACCCCTGACATGACGAGCAATACGCCGATCATGTCCTGCCCGCTGGGGATTTGCGCCAGGACCATGAGGCCGAGCAGGGTGGCCGTCGCTGGCAGCAGCGCGAGCATCAGGGCGAAACTCGCCCGCGGCAGGCGGGACATCGCCAACTGATCGCAGACATAGGGTATGACGGATGAGCAGGCACCCACGGCGACACCCGCGAGGACCAGCACGGGCGTCGCGAAGGCCTTTGCGGCTTGGACGAACCCAATCGGCATGATGAAGAAGAACGCTATTGCCATCGCCGCTCCGAGCCGCTCAACGCCGCCGCTCGCGCCGCCCTCGGATATCTTGTGTCCCAGTATGATATAGCCGACGAACAGTGCGCTGTTCAGAAACGCCCAGAACAGCCCGAGCGGGTCGGTTGACCATTTCACGTCGATCAGCAGAAACACACCGAGCGCCGCGAGCGCTAGCGCCGCAAAATTGCGAGCCGTCCGGAGTCCGTACAACGCAACGCCTATCGTCCCAACAAACTCCATCGCCGCAACCAGGCTCATGGGCAGTCGATCGAGCGCCAGATAGAACGACGTGTTCATTATCGCGAGACAGCCGCCGAGGCTGATGAGCATAAATCGCGTTCGCGGGTCGGCGCGCTTGATCGTCCTCCATGGCTTGGTCCACGTCGCAAAGATGACCGCAGCGGACGCGATCCGCATCCAGGCGACGCCAAGGACGCCGACTGCCGGGAAAAGCAGGACGGCAAAGGACGGGCCCAGGTAATGGAATATGGCGCTCACGCCGAACCAGGCATGCGGTGGGGCGGAATGAGCGACCTTGGTGAATGTCAGGCTGAGATTGGGCATGCGGTTCCTCACACCTAAGTATGAGAGCCGCAGCGGCTCTTTAAAATGCCATCCGGAAGACTAGACTGCGGCAATCCTCCATTGATCAAAGGTGAACGACGTGAAACGCCTTCGATATGAAAATGGCGATCTGGACGTAACCGATGTCCGCATTCTGGATGCCCTGGCCGACGACGCCCGGATGAGCATCGCCGATCTGGCCCGTTCAGTCGGTCTATCGTCGCCGAGCGTGTCCGAAAGAATCAAGCGCCTCGAGGAAGTCGGTGTGATCGAGGGCTACACGCTGACGATCAATCCAAAGGCCTTGGGCCTGCCAATCGCGGCTTGGTTGCGCATCAGGCCTATTCCCGGACAACTGCAGAAAGTCGCGGACGTCCTGCGCGGACTGCGGGAGATCGTGGAGTGTGATCGAATTACCGGCGAGGATTGTTTTATCGCGCGAGCCCATGTCCAATCTGTCGACGACCTGGAGAAACTGATCGACCAAGTCATCCCCTATGCGATGACCAACACGTCGATCATCCACTCTTCCCCGGTCAAGAGGCGCTTGCCGCGACTTCTCCGCGGCGACAAGTTGTGATGCCGTGCTGCTGACCGTTGTTGCAAACGCCCGGACATGAGGCCTGCTGGCTGCGTTCGGCTGGATCATATTCAGCATTTGGAGTAAGCTTTTGGACACAGCAACATGTCAGCGGAGGTCCTCCGTGGAACATCGCGGCGTAAGCTTCTCGGTCGCTAGAATGAGCTATTTATCCGGTTGGCAGTGGACTGTCGGAAAGGGCCGAACCGTGTCGGTCGGGGTCTGCGCCACGAGGCTGGATGCGATCCGCCAGGCTCGGACTTTCATTGACGCGATTGTGGACTGGGCTGCCTGAGCGGCGCGGCGCTACCTCACCATCATCACCACCACCGGCAACGTCACCGCCGCCAGCCGCGTCCCTAGCGCCACCGCGCCCGACACCGGGTTCACCAGCCGCTGATACTGGACCGCAAAAATATCCGCGTTCGCGCCGGTCGGCATGGCCGCGAACAGCACGGCGCCGCCGCCGGCCGTCGCGCTTTACAGATCACTTCGCGGACCAACGAACTTGATCAAGGGGCCCATGTCATCCTGGTCCGCAGCCTTAAGGGCCGCGATGTAAGCAGTCCGCCGCTCATTCATCTTTTGAAGATCGTGTCCGCCTGCCCAATCGATTGGCTTCGCGCTGTAGACGCGGTCCAGGACAGCATCCGCCATGATGCGGGCGTGCCTGCCGTTGCCATTGGGAAACGGATGAATTTTGACGAGGCGATGGTGCAAGCGAATGGCAGCTTCGGAAGGCGGGTAGATTTTGTTGTCAGCCCAATACTGGGCGTCACCCATGAGGGTTCGAAGCTCCACAGGGATGTGGACGGGATCGATGCCGATGTTCTTTCCAGTCTTTCGGAACGTTCCCGCCCAGTTCCAGACGTCGCCGAACAAGCGCTTGTGCAAGGTGATGACGAAGTCGTCGGTCAGAACGTGGGCTCTCTGCCGACCGAGCCAGCGCAAGCCGGACCCGATGTTGGCCTGTTCCAGTTGATCGAGCTCGCCTTGCGTCGTGATGTGTTTATGCTTCAGCCCGTCAAGCTCGTTTGGGTCGAGCGGCGTCGCTGCGTCGGGATACTGGAGATCCCCGATCATTGATCGCTCCAGAAATTCGGAGGCATTTCCTGCGCGATCTCACGGGTGAGACGTTCGACTTCCTGATCAATTTTGTCATCCGGCAGTTTCTGGTTTTCGAGGGCCATGTGCGTGCTGGCTGTGCCAACGATGGCCATGGCTTTTTTTCGAGCTTGGGCGGTGATGATATCCTCGACATGTCCCGATGCCGGAACGATCGCATAGACGAAGCGACACCCCATCGCCTCGGCTGCCGCCTGCATTGATTTCAGGGTGACGCCGCCTGCGAGTTCGGCGCGCTCTGCCGCGGGAACGCGTGCGCGGGTGACGCCCATTTTCTTTGCGACGTCGGCACCCGACATGCCGAGCGCGCTGCGGACCGTGCGCAGCCAGCCTTCGGGCGGCGCTTTCAGGCCGGCCGCGCTTGCGGCCGCGCTGTCGACGATGTTGCGATACTGCTGCTGAACGATAGTTTTGACGCCCATTTGTCGACCCATCGAGCTACATGGATGTCTAACTTGGATACTTATATATATCCAGATGACAACAATCTGTATATCAATCTATATCCAAATGCTAAAATTTGGGTATATTTAAGTATACGACTTTGAGCGACGCTCTCGAAAGCCCGCTAAAACGGGCCATTTTCGTGGTATTCCGGTACGAGGTCGCCGGGTAGGCGCAGCGAACCCCTACCTCACCCCCGCCACCATCATCACCACCACCGGCAACGTCACCGCCGCCAGCAGCGTCCCCAGCGCCACCGCGCCCGACACCGGGTTCACCAGCCGCTGATACTGGACCGCAAAAATATACGCGTTCGCGCCGGTCGGCATCGCCGCGAACAGCACGACGACGCCGGTCACGACCGGCGGCAGGTTGAGCAGGTTTGCCAGCACGAATGCCGCCGCCGGCATCGCCAGCAGCTTGAGCGCGCTCATCGCGACGACGCTCGGCATCTCGCCTTTTACCTCGAACCGGAACAGGTTGATGCCGAGCGCGATCAGCGCGGCCGGCGATCCCGCCTGCGCGAGCAGCTCGATCGTCTTGTCGACAACGGGGTTGAGGCCGAGGCCGGTGAAACGCCAGACCACGCCGAAGCCGATCCCCAGCATCAGCGGATTGCGCGCAAGATCCGCCAGCACGGGCCAGATGATCGCGAAGGGCGAGCCCGTCCGCTTGCGGCTGACAAGCTCCATCTGCAAGATCCCGCAGAGCCAGAGCAGCGGCGTGTTCACCGACAGGATCAGCGACATCGGGCCTGCGGCTTCGTTGCCCAGCGCCGAGAGCACGAGCGGAATGCCGAGCATCACGATGTTGCCGTAGACCGAGCCGATCGCGAACACGACGCCGTCCTCGCGGTCCTCGCGCCGCAGCACTGAGATCAGGAGCGCCGCGACCCAGGTGAGGGCGAGCGCGCCGTAATAGGCGCCCCACATCCGCCAGGGGCTGACATCGGGGAATTCCGAGACGACGATGGTGCGAAACAGCAGCGCGGGGATCGCGATGCTGAAGGCGAATTCGGAGATGCCCTTGTGCGCGCCCTCGGAGACGAAGCGAAACAGCACCGACGCATAGCCGGCCGCGATCAGCGCAAACACCGGCGCGACGATCAACACGGTGGCCATGCGGTCCTCCCCCTCACGGGGAGATTAGGCCGACCACCCCACGCAGCTCTCGATCCTGCCATCATGCCGGTGTTTTGCCCGACGTGTCAAAGGAAATTCGTAAAATCCGCAAGGCGCGAAAATTCGCAAGGTGGCCCAGGGCCCTGGCTACTGTGCATGGGGTTGTTTTGCGGTTTGGCCGGACGCCGCCTCGCACACAACTGTCGTCCCCCGCGAAGGCGGGGGATCCAGTACGCCGCGCCCTCTCAGGGAACGTCGGGCGTCTCTGGAATACTGGATCGCCGGGTCCTGATGCGCAATTGCGCATGAGGCCGGGCGATGACAGCGGAGAAGATGGCCCGAGGCCTCCCTGTTGCCGAGAGCGCACAGCGCCCGGGTTTCGCCTCGCGCCTCGTTGCCAACCAACGCCCGTTCACCCACTATCTCCCTGACTCGACATTTTGGGGGGATAGATGCCGGAATCTCGCTTCAGGACTTCCTTGGCTGCTGCAACCTTCGCTCTCGCGCTCGGCGTTCTGGCCCAGCCGGGCACAGGCTTCGCCTACACGCCGGAGCAGCAGCAGGCCTGCACGCCCGATGCAATGAACCTGTGCGGCGAGTTCATCCCGAACGTCGATGCCATCACCGCCTGCATGATCCGGAAGAAGTCCCAGCTGTCGCCGCAATGCGCGGTGTTCTTCCGCCGTGGCCCCGAGCCGGGCGAGGTCCGCGCCGGTCAGCCTACCAACATCAAGCCCGTCGTGGCGAGGAAGACCAAGCCGAAGGCCAAGAAGAAAAAGACCGCCGACGGCTAGGCGTGCGCCAGCTTCGCGACAGCCACCGGACTCGTTTTGTTCGCGTGGCGTGCGTGGGAGCCTGCAGCGATCGCGGCCGCGCGCGATGAAACAAAAGCCGCGCGAGGATTTGCGCGGCAAAGTTGTAGTCCTGTTTTTCCCGCGCGATTGCCTGGAAAACATGCGGTTGCCAGCGTGAACAGCCATTCGTGACGGTTCGTGTCTGTCGTCGCACACAGCAGTGTGACTCAAAAGCCAACACGTCTTGTTATTTCGTGGCGGCGACGCCACTCCCGATAAATTTTTCTTTCACGAATCAGCGCGGTGATTCATTTTCGTGGCCTGGGGTCAATCTGGAGGCCAGAGGTATGAACGTTATTGTTTTTGCATCGCGTAAAGGCGGCTCGGGCAAGAGTACCCTGGCCGCACATCTCGCTGCGCAGATCAAGCAGAGCAAGCAGGTGATGCTTGTGGACGCGGATCCGCAAGGCTCGCTCACGCTGTGGCACAAGCTGCGTGGCACCAACGAGCCGCCGATCAAGGCGGCCGTGAACTCGGTCAGCGGCATCGTCTCCGCTGCCAAGCGCGACGGCTATGAGTGGGTGTTGATCGACACGCCGCCGAACCTCTCGGCCGTGGTCGACGACGCGATCAAGAACGCGACGATGGTGGTCATCCCGGCACGTCCCGGTGTGTTCGACGTCAACGCGGTGCAGGAAACCATCCAGATGTGCCGCGCGGCGCGCAAGCCCTACGCGGTCGTGCTCAACGGCGCTCCGGCGCGTCGCGACGAGTCCGAGAGCCCGATCGTCACCATCGCCCGCGAGGCGCTGGCAAAGTTCCGTGCTCCGGTGTGGGGCGGCCAGATCACCAATCGTTCGGATTTGTTGATGGCACTCAGCCACGGCGAAGGCGCGCGTGAGTATCAGGCCGAGAGCCGTGCAGCTCAGGAAATTGCAAGGCTGTGGGCGGCGATCGAGCGTTCAGTGAAAGCCATTCGCGGCACGGCGTCGGCGTCCGGCGCAATGCACAAGCAGGCGGCATAATTTCATCAATCATTTCCCCGGACGACAAACGCGCGGCGCTCCGCGCGTTTTGCGTTCGTGGGGTGAGGATGAAGGCTAAGCCACCATCAGCATGTAGAACACGATGACCGGCGACAGCGTCAGGATCACCGACCAGATGCCGACGGCCCAGATGATGTCCTCGGTGGAAAAGCCCTGCTGTCCGGCGCCGTAATGCGACGCCGCATCATTCTGATTGTTCAAGATCGCCCCCGCGATTTCTTCGCTTATGGGCCGAACGATACGCAGGATGTTTTAAGATTCCGGCTCGCAGCCGCGCTCGCATTTTGAGCGCATTTGTGACCTCGGCTTAACCATGCAAGCGGTCTCTCGTGATCAGGCGAGCCAGACCCGAAACAGCAGCACCGGCATCAGGCCGAGCATCACCGCCCAGAAGCCGAACGACGACACCACCAAAATTCCCTGCAAAAGATCGGCAGGCGCGAAGATTTCCGCCGCGGTCGGGCGAACGCGTTGCCCCATGGTCATTCCCCCTGTTTGAAGACTTTGCGGGGGAACGATAGGCGGCATTGCGTAAACGAGGCGTGGATGCGCCATGCCGCAGCTGCGAAGGGAGTTGGTGCGCGGTTAACCACAGGCGGTGCTCTCTCGCGCCGCGACTTTCATCCGCCGCTCGATCTCGCGATCGAGTTGGGCGGCGAGCTCGCTGCTCACCTCCACCATCGGCAGGCGGACCTCGGGGCTGTCGATCAGGCCGCTTCGCCACAGCCAGTACTTCGCCGGCGCCGGGCTCGGTTCGGTGAAGAGCAGCCGCGTCAGCTCGGCTACCTCCTGCCAGCGCGCCTCTGCCGCATCCGCGTTGCCAAGCTTCAGCTCGGCATGCACGGCTGCGAAGGTTGCGGTCTCGATATGGGCTGACAGCAAGATGCCGCCATCGGCGCCGTCGCTGAGCGCCTCAAAATAGTTCGCGTCCTCGCCGGTCAGCACGCGAAAGCCCTTCGGCCTGTCGCGCAGCAGCGCGATCGACTGCTCGCGGCTTGCGCCGCAATCCTTCAGCCCGATGATGTTCGGATGCTCGGCGAGCCGCAGCAGCGTCTGGTTGTTGATGCCGACGGCGCAGCGATACGGAATGTTGTAGAGCGCGAGCGGCCAGGCGGCGTGATCGGCCAGCGCCTCGAAATGCGCGAGGATGCCGCGCTGCGACGGCCGCACGTAATAGGGGCTCGCGATCAGATAGAAATCGATCGGCCAGTCCGCGGTCTCATCCAGCCGCTCCTTCATCCGCGAGGTGTCCGCGCCCGAAAGGCCAAGGCCAATCGGCAACGTCCGGCGGCCGGCCGCCATCTCGTCGCGCACGACGGCGACGAGGCGCTCGAGCTCGGCGTCGCGCAGCGTCATGCCTTCGCCCGAGGTCGCGCCCAGGATGATGCCATCGATCGCCTGCGTGCAGTAGTGCCGCGTCAGCCGCCGCAGCGATGTCTCGTCGAGGCGACTGTTCCGAAACGGCGTCACCAGCGGCAGCCAGAGTCCATGCATATGGGTTCGCAAATCGGTCATGTTCTTCTCTCCTTCTCGGGAAAAACCTGAGACGGAGGGCACATGAAAAAACCCCGTCCAGGCGGCGGGGTTTTCGGGATTTGGCTCGCGATGACGAAGTCAGCCTAGCGCGCGCAAAAATCCGAGGTCCCCGAATGGGGGCCTTTTTTCGAGACGATTGCGCACGACTTCGTGATCATTTGGAAATGATGCGGGGTATGCCTAAAACTGTCAATGCACGCGGAAGGCGAAAGCCGAATTGGGCAGAAAAAAAGCCGGACCCGAAGGCCCGGCTTAGGTATTGGCCACGTGAGGCCGACACAATCACCTTCCAAGAGGGATTACTGAACTCCCGCGCCACTGGAGGAGGGGGACAAATGCGCAACGCGAAGGCTCAGCGTCTAGGCAGTATGGGCTCGACGAGCGGTATGCAGCAACAGCCGGAGCCGCATGTCAGACATGCGGAAATCAGGACGGCCAGCGCTGCGCCTTGCTCACCACGAAGTCGCGGAACACCTGCACGCGCGCGACCGTCTTCAGCTCTTCCGGATAGACGAAATACGTATCGAGCTGGATCGAATCCGATTCGCCGAACAGCTGTACGAGGCGGCTCTGTTCTTCGATCAGGTAATCCGGCAGCGCCGCGATACCGAGGCCCTGCTGACAGGCGCGCACCAGGCCGAGGATGTTGTTGACCCTGAAATAGGCCTCGCGCGGACCCGAGCCGTTGCGCCCGGCTTCGACCAGCCAGTTGCGGTTCTGCAGATGCGGCGCGAAGTTGCCGTCTGACAGCGTGATGATGCGATGGGAGTCGAGCTCCTCCAGCGTCCGCGGCGTGCCGAAGCGCTTGATGTAATCCGGCGAGCAATAGGCGTGGAAGCCCATCGCGAAAAGCTTGCGCTGGATGAGATCCGGCTGCGTCGGCTTGCGGGTGCGGATCGCGACGTCGGCCTCGCGCATCGACAGATCCAGCTCCTCGTCGGTGACGATCAGCGAGATCCGGATCTCCGGATAGAGCGCGGTGAATTCGCCGAGCCGCGGGATCAGCCAGTTGATGCCGACGCCGGGGGTGGTGGTGATCTTGAGATCGCCGCTCGGCCGCTCGCGGCTGTCGGTCAGTTTCGCGCGCGCCGCCTGCAGCTGCATGAACACGTCATGCGCGGTGCGGAACAGGAGGTCGCCCTGCTCGGTCAGGATCAGGCCGCGGGCGTGGCGGTGGAACAGCGAGACCGAGAGCTCCTGCTCCAGCGCCGAGACCTGGCGTGACACCGCCGATTGCGACAGGCCGAGCTGCTCGCCCGCATGCGTGAAGCTGCCCGCTTCCGCCGCCGCGTGAAACACCTTCAGCTTGTCCCAGTCCATGTCCGTAAATCCGTCGCGTGTTCGAGCCATGATCGTTATTCCGCTGCCGCGCGCTCGCTGGCGCGCAGGGCCAAGAAACGTTCGGCCTCGAGAGCTGCCATGCAGCCGAGGCCGGCGGCCGTCACGGCCTGGCGATAGGTTTCGTCAGCGACGTCGCCGGCGGCGAACAGGCCGGGCACAGAGGTCGCGGTCGAGTTCGGGGCCACCTCGACATAGCCTGACGGTTTCAGCTTGATCTGGCCTTTCACGAGCTCCGTCGCCGGCGCGTGACCGATGGCGATGAAGACGCCGTCGGTCTTCACGTCCGAAAGCGCGCCGGTCTTGACGTTCTTCAGGCGCACATGGGTGACCTTGTACGGGTTCTCGGTGCCGCAGATCTCGTCGACGGCGGAGTCCCAGATCACCTTGATCTTCGGGTGCTTGAACAGGCGCTCCTGCAGGATGCGCTCGGCGCGGAAGTGATCGCGGCGGTGCACGATGGTGACCTGCGAGGCATGGTTGGTCAGGTATAGGGCCTCCTCGACCGCGGTATTGCCGCCGCCGACCACCACAACGTCCTTGTTGCGGTAGAAGAAGCCGTCGCAGGTGGCGCAGGCCGACACACCGCCGCCCTGGAATTTCGCCTCGGAGGGCAGCCCGAGCCAGCGCGCTTGCGCGCCGGTGGCGAGGATCACGGATTCGGCGAAATAGACGTCGCCCGAGTCGCAGGTCAGGCGAAACGGCCGCTGCCCGGTCTCCAGTTTGGTGACGAGGTCGGTGACGATCCTGGTGCCGACATGGACTGCCTGCTTCTCCATCTGTTCCATCAGCCAGGGGCCCTGGATCACATCGGCGAAGCCCGGATAGTTCTCGACATCGGTGGTGATGGTGAGCTGGCCGCCCGGCTGGATGCCCTGGATCAGGATCGGCTCGAGCATCGCGCGCGCGGCGTAGATCGCGGCGGTGTAGCCGGCGGGGCCGGAGCCAATGATGACGACCTTTGCATGGACAGGGGCGGACATATTCACGGACGCCTTTCACCGGGGGATTGCAGCGCGGGCGCGGAACGTGCCGGGAGGCCTCGCGGAGGCGCTGAAATATCAGAGCTAATCTAAGCCTTCTGATGAGCTATGCAAGAATTGCATTCCCAATCGGCGGATTTTTCCAACAAGGAACAAAAGTCGGTTGGGTGAACGCGCAATAAAATTGCGCAAACGGGCGGGACTCGGCTATGAGGATGGCCATCAGACCCACCCGATACCGCCATAAAGCCCAGGAGTTCCAGTCACGTGTCGCGGAACCTAGACGAGATCGACCTCAAAATTCTCGCCGAGATCCAGGCCGACGGTCGAATCACCAATGTCGAGCTCGCCAAACGGGTCGGCATTTCGCCCCCGCCCTGCCTGCGCCGGGTCCGGGCGCTGGAGGAGGAGGGCTATATCCACGGCTACCGCGGGCTGCTGGATGCACAAAAGCTCGGCTTCGACGTCACGGTGTTTGCCGCCGTGCACCTCTCCAGCCAGGCGGAAGCCGATTTGCGCGCTTTCGAGGAATTCGTGCGCGCCGAGCCGCTGGTGCGGGAGTGCTGGATGCTGTCGGGCGAGGTCGATTTCATCCTGAAATGCGTGGCTCCGGACATGGCGACCTTCCAGGATTTCGTGACGCACCTGACAGCCGCGCCCCATGTTCGCAACGTGCGGACGTCGCTGGTGCTGCATAATTCGAAATACGAGGCGGCCGTGCCGCTGGACGTGAAGGGAAGACGGTAGCGCCTCCCCCGCAACGACGCGTGTGGAGCGGGCGAGCCTGCCTCACAACCGCAACACGACGAAACAAAAAGGCCGCGCAAATCGCGCGACCTTTTCGAAACGTAGTGCACGCAACGGCAGATCTTACCGCCACTCCACCTTGGTGATCTCATACGCCTTGGCGCCGCCGGGGGCATTGACCTCGACGGTCGAGCCCTTCTTCTTGCCGATCAGCGCGCGCGCCAGCGGCGAGGTAATGGAGATGCGGCCCTTCTTGGCGTCGGCCTCGACCTCGCCGACGATCTGCCACACCGCCTTCTTCTCGGTGTCCTCGTCGACTAGCGTCACGGTGGCGCCGAACTTGATGGTGTCGCCGGACAGCTTCGAGATATCGATGATGTCGGCGCGAGCGAGCTTGTCCTCAAGCTCGGCGATGCGGCCCTCATTGTGGGACTGCTCTTCCTTCGCGGCATGATATTCCGCGTTCTCCGACAGGTCGCCATGCGAGCGCGCTTCCGCGATATGCTCGATGATGCGCGGACGGTCCTCGGACTGGCGCTTCTTCAATTCTTCCCCGAGCGCGGCAAAGCCGCCCGCAGTCATCGGAACCTTTTCCATCTCTTCTCTCGTTCTTCGGACCCGCGCCCCACAAGAACGGTGGGCGCGGCAACCTTGATTCGTCGGTATTTCCGGGGCTGAAAACGCCGCCGCCGGAACGTTATGTGGGTCTGGCGCCGGAACAGAACAACCACATGGCCGGACAGTTCCCCCGGCCATTGTGGCTTCATCGCCAATCACTTAGCGAGAGGCTTGGCCCTCTCGCTCGCGATCAGGTTTCCGAAAAGTAGCTCTGCAGGGTACGAACCTCAAGGTCTCCGCCAAGGTAGGCGCGGATGCCCTGCGCAGCCGCCACGGCCCCGGAAAGAGTGGTGTAATACGGCACTTTATGCAAGAGGGCCGCGCGCCGCAGCGATCGGCTGTCGGCGAGCGCCTGCGGGCCCTCGGTGGTGTTGAAGACGAGCTGGACATCGCCATTGGTGATGGCGTCGACGATGTGCGGCCGCCCCTCCAGCACCTTGTTCACCTTTTCGGTCGGGATGCCCTCATCGGTCAGGAAGCGTGCCGTGCCCGAGGTCGCCAGCACCTTGAAGCCGAGCGAATGCAATTCGCGAACGGCATCGGCGATGCGCGTCTTGTCGCTCTCGCGCACCGAGACGAACACCGTGCCCTTGCGCGGCACCCGTGTGCCGCCGCCGAGCTGGCTCTTGGCGAATGCCACCGCGAAGGAGCGGTCGATGCCCATGACCTCGCCGGTCGAGCGCATCTCCGGACCGAGCACGGTGTCGACGCCGGGGAAGCGGGCGAACGGAAATACCGATTCCTTCACGCCGACATGCTTGAAGTCGGCCTTCTTCAGCTTGAAGTCGGCGAGCTTCTCGCCGGCCATGATGCGCGCGGCGATCTTCGCGACCGGCGTGCCGACCACCTTGGCGACGAACGGCACCGTGCGCGAAGCGCGCGGATTGACTTCGAGCACGTAGATCTCGCTGTCCTTGATCGCGTATTGCACGTTCATCAGGCCGATGACGTCGAGGCCAAGCGCGAGTTCGCGGGTCTGCCGCTCCAGTTCCCCGATCATCTTGGCGTCGAGCGAGTGCGGCGGCAGCGAGCAGGCACTATCGCCGGAATGGATGCCGGCTTCCTCGATATGCTCCATGATGCCGACGATGAAGGTGTCCTTGCCGTCGCAGAGGCAGTCGACGTCGATCTCGGTGGCATCGGACAGATAGCGGTCGAACAGCAGCGGGTTCTTGCCGAGCACGGTGTTGATCTGCCCGGTCTTGTCGTTCGGGTAGCGCGCCTTGACGTCGGCCGGCACCAGCTCCGGCAGCGTGCCGAGCAGGTAGTCGCTGAGCTGGTTGTCCTCGCGGATGATCTGCATCGCGCGGCCGCCGAGCACGTAGGACGGGCGCACCACCAGCGGCAGGCCGAGATCGGTCGCGACGAGGCGGGCCTGCTCGACCGAATAGGCGATACCGTTCTTCGGCTGCTTGAGCCGCAGCTTGTCGAGCACGCGCTTGAAGCGGTCGCGGTCTTCGGCAAGATCGATGGCGTCGGGCGAGGTGCCGAGGATCGGCACTTCGGCGGCTTCCAGCGCCCGCGCGAGCTTGAGCGGGGTCTGGCCGCCGAACTGCACGATCACGCCGTGCAGCGTGCCGTTGCTGCGCTCCTTCGCGATGATCTCCAGCACGTCCTCGGCGGTTAGCGGCTCGAAGTAGAGCCGGTCGGCGGTGTCGTAGTCGGTCGACACCGTTTCCGGGTTGCAGTTGACCATGATGGATTCGTAGCCGGCGTCATGCAGCGCGAAGCAGGCGTGACAGCAGCAATAGTCGAACTCGATGCCCTGGCCGATGCGGTTCGGGCCGCCGCCGAGAATGATGACCTTCTTCTTGTCCGATGGGGTGCTCTCGTCGGCAACGCTGCCTGCAAACGGCGACTCGTAGGTCGAGTACATGTAGGCGGTGGGCGAGGCGAATTCGGCCGCGCACGTGTCGATGCGCTTGTAGACCGGACGGACTCCGAGTGCGTGACGCTTCGCCGTGAGCTCGGCCTCCGTCGTCTCGGCGAGCACCGCAAGACGCGCGTCTGAAAAGCCCATCGCCTTGAGCGTACGCATGCCGAAGGCATTGCCGGGCAGGCCGTGCTTCCTGACCTTCTGCTCCATATCGACGATGCCGCGCATCTCGCCGAGGAACCACGGATCGATCTTGCAGGAGTTGAAGATGTCCTCGTTCGACCAGCCGAGCCGCATGGCCTGCGCGACCTGGAGAATGCGGTTCGGCGTCGGCGTGCCGAGCGCGGCGCGGATCGCATTCTTGTCGTCGTCACGACCGAGACCTTCGATCTCGATCTCGTCGAGGCCGGTCAACCCGGTCTCGAGCCCGCGCAGCGCCTTCTGCAGGCTCTCCTGGAAGGTGCGGCCGATCGCCATGACCTCGCCGACCGACTTCATTGAGGTCGTCAACGTGGAGGAGGCACCGGGGAATTTTTCGAAGGCGAAACGCGGGATCTTGGTCACCACGTAATCGATCGTCGGCTCGAACGAGGCCGGCGTCGCGCCGCCGGTGATGTCGTTGGCGATTTCGTCGAGCGTGTAGCCGATCGCGAGCTTGGCCGCGACTTTGGCGATCGGGAAGCCGGTGGCCTTGGAGGCCAGCGCCGACGACCGCGATACGCGCGGATTCATCTCGATCACAACCATGCGTCCGTCTTCGGGATTGACGCCGAACTGCACGTTGGAGCCGCCGGTCTCGACGCCGATCTCGCGCAGCACCGCCAGCGAGGCGTCGCGCATGATCTGGTATTCCTTGTCCGTCAGCGTCAGCGCCGGAGCGACCGTGATGGAGTCGCCGGTGTGCACGCCCATCGGATCGAAATTCTCGATCGAGCAGACGATGATGCAATTGTCCTTCTTGTCGCGCACCACCTCCATCTCGAACTCTTTCCAGCCGAGGACGGATTCCTCGATCAGGACTTCGTTGGTGGGGGACGCGTCAAGGCCGCGCTCGATGATGTCGAGGAACTCTTCCTTGTTGTAGGCGATGCCGCCGCCGGTGCCGCCCATGGTGAAGGAGGGACGGATGATCGCGGGCAGGCCGATCTCGGACAGTGCCATCAGCGCCTGTCCGAGCGCATATTCCTGGTAGCGCTTGCGGCGGTCGCCTTCACCGAGCGTCCACTGCCGCTCGAGTTCTTCGAGCGCCGCGCCCGACAGCTTCTCGCGTTCGGCGTGGTACTTGTCGCGGAACGACTTCTTCAGCTCGGACGCATTGGCGAGGCGCGATTTCGGCGTCTCCAGCCCGATCTTGGTCATGGCTTCGCGGAACAGCTGGCGGTCCTCCGCCTTGTCGATGGCATCAGCGGTCGCGCCGATCATCTCGATGTCGAACTTGTCCAGCGTGCCCTGCCGGCGCAGCGACAGCGCGCAGTTCAGCGCGGTCTGCCCGCCCATGGTCGGCAGCAACGCGAAGCCACCGGGGATGACGTGACGTTCCTTCTCGATGATTTTTGCGACGATCTCGGGCGTGATCGGCTCGATATAGGTCGCATCCGCCAATTCCGGATCGGTCATGATCGTGGCCGGATTGGAATTGACGAGAACGATGCGATAGCCCTCTTCCTTCAGCGTCTTCACCGCCTGCGTGCCCGAATAATCGAACTCACAGGCCTGGCCGATCACGATGGGACCGGCGCCGATGATCAGGATGGTCGAGATGTCGGTTCGTTTAGGCATCACCGCTCGCGGGCTGGAATTCGGGCACAAAAAAAGGGCGCGCTTGCCGCGCGTCCCCTTGTGCGAGAGCGCGGGGTCTTCCCTCGCGCGCGGGTGGGTCTTAGACCAGTTTTCGGGGCGGCGAAACCCCGAAAAACGCCCCATCAACCGGCAATTTTGACGGGTTTCGGCCGCGCCTGCCAGCCGCGGGCGAGATGCACCAGAAGCGAGGCCGCAACGCTCATTCCGCCGATCCAGCCGAGGTCGTTTGGCGAGAGGGTGGCCAGCACGGCGCCGCCCAGGGCCCCGCCGATGGCGAAGCCCAGATACATGGCGGAAGCGTTGAGCGAGAGTGCGATCATCGAGGCCTGCGGCTCGACCCGGATGATGCTGGCGATCTGGGCCGGATAGAACGCCCAGCCCGAAAGACCCCAGAGGAAGATCGCGCCCAGCACCGCGTAATGCGCCTGTCCGGGCATCAGTTTCAGGACCAGCGAATGCAGGATCAGCGCGCTCGCCATGCCGGCGAGACCGAGGGCTGCGGTCGCGAGCGTGCCGAGCCGGTCGGCCAGGATGCCGCCGAGCATGTTGCCGATCGCAGCCGCGCCGCCGAACACCAGCAGCGCAAGACTGATCTGCGAAGCGCCGAAGCCGAGGCCGCGCAGCGGGACCGCGAAATAGGTGAACACGGTGAAGCCGCCCAGCGCCCATAAAATCGTGATCACAAGCGCGATCAATACATTGCTGTGACGTGCCACCGCGAGCCTTTCGCTAAGCGAGGCCGTGTTGCGCGGCAGGCCGCGAGGCAGGCCGAACAGGAGGCCGGCGAGCGCAACAGCGCCGATCATTGCGACCATGGCGAAGGTCGCGCGCCAGCCGAGCAGGCTGCCGACGAGATTGCCGAGGGGCACGCCGATGACGGTCGCTACCGTGAGGCCGGAGGTGACCAGCGCAACAGCGCGACCGCGCCGTTCCGGCGAGGCGACGGCGACCGAGACCGCGAGCGCCGTCGGCATGCAAAGTCCTGAGCCCAACGCCATCAGCATGCGCGAGGCCAGCAGTAAGCCGTAGTTGGATGCCACCATCGCCGCGAGGTTGCCAGCGATGAAGGTCGAGAGCGCGAGCGCCAGCACGGTGCGGCGGTCGATATTGTTCAGCGTCACCGTCAGGATCGGCGACCCCACGGCATAGGTGAGCGCGTAGGCGGTGACCAGTTGGCCGGCGGCAGAAACCGAAATCGAGAGGTCGCTGGCGATCGACGGCAAAAGTCCAGCAATGACAAAGCCTTCAGTGCCGATCGCAAAAGCCCCCAGGGCCAACCAGAACACGCTCATTGCAAACAATCCTTATGTTCAATGTTTATTGAACAATCGAAGATGACGGTGTGAGAGTCAATTGGTTCAAGAACTATTGAACATTCCGCCAGTATCGCTATGATTCCCGGACCATGAGCCGCACGCCTCCCCACCCCACCCGCGAGCAGATCGAGCTGCCCCTGGTTCTGGATTGTCTGAGCGATCCGATCCGGTTGGCGATCGTGTATCAGCTCGCCCAGCAAGAAGCTGTCAGCAGCGAGCTTTGCTGCGGCGACTTCAACGGCCTCTCCGGCAAGTCGAACCTCACCTATCACTTCGCAAAGCTGCGCGATTGCGGGCTGATGCGGACGCGCGTGGCGGGCACGAACCGCTTCGTACGGCTGCGTCGCGAGGATCTCGAGGCACGCTTTCCCGGCCTGCTCGACGCCGTACTCAGCTCGGCGGCCAAGGACGCGGACAGGCTTCAGCTTGTCGCAGAGTGCGACGAGGTCAAGGCGGATTGAGGTTTTGGGCGGAAGCGCGCGATTTGTCCGTCGCGCCATGTCCGGCTTCGCCCTTCGGGCTTCTCCGCGGCAGCCTTCGCCGCGATAGGGCTTGCCTAGCCGAAGCTGGCGGAGCCAGCGAAGGCTGGAGGCCCGGCCTGGATTTGAACCAGGATGAAGAGCGATGCACTGCTCTCGCGTAGACGCTTCCGCCACCGGGCCGCGGCGATCATTGCCGATCGAGTTACGACAAGCCACCTCAGGTGATCGTTATGCTTAACGCACCCGGGAAGCTTAACGCACCAAAGGCGGCCGCGCGATAAACGTCATGCGCCAGCGGTTGTGGCCGATATTGGCGCTGGCACGCTGGCTGGCGAAGCCCGCCGCCTTCAGCCTGGCCGCGATCTCGTCCTCGCTGTAGCGCTTGAGCCCGACGCGCGCGCGCAGATGACGGTAATCTGACAGCGCGGTGCTGACCAACCCGACCAGCGCGTCCTTGAGGAAGCCGTGACGCAGGCCGAAGGACAGCAGTGCCGCCACGTCTCGCCCCATGCCGACATGCGGCTGGAGGATATCGCCGAGCACCAGCTTTCCGGACGGTTTCAGGATGCGCCTGACATTGAGGAGCGCGGCATCGAGCTCCTCGGCCGTCATGTATTGCGCGACCGAGTTCATCACGACGAGGTCGATGGACTGGTCCGGCATCTTGCGGACGTCGTCGAGCGAGCGGACGCGGATCTTGGTGTTCGGCGCAAACCGCGCGATCAGCCGGCCGCGCACGCCGGGCGCGGGCTCGGCCAGGATCAGCTGGCCGCAGGCAGCCGCCACCTGGCCCGCCGACAGCGCCTCGCCGCAGGCATAGTCCAGCACGGTCGCCTCGGGCGAGGTGATGTAGCCGATGATGTCCCGCGCGATGATCTGGAAGTGCAAATCGCGATGCAGCTTGCTGACATAGATCGTATGCGTCGAGTCGTAATAATCGATCCAATCGTCCATGGTGTCCCGCCCAGCGGTTCCTGTCCAGGAACCGCGCTACTCGCCTTGCGTTAGGGGTGCGACGGCGCGCCGTCAATGTCCGCGTCCTAACAGGAAGGTTTCCCGTGAGCAAAGTCCCCAGCAAGGTTTCTCCCGACCTCGACACCCCCACTGATCTGTCGCCCCAGGCGGTCAACAAGGTCTCGGAGGCGCTCAACGTGCTTCTGGCCGATGCGTTCGCGCTGTACCTCAAGACCAAGAATTTCCACTGGCACATCAGTGGCCGGCACTTCCGCGATTATCATCTGCTGCTCGACGAGCACTCGGACCAGATTTTTGCCACCACGGACCAGCTCGCCGAGCGCGTCCGCAAGATCGGCGGCGCCACGGTGAAGTCGATCGGCCAGATCGCAAAGCTACAGACCATCAAGGACAACAACGAGGACTACGTCCCGCCTCGCGAGATGCTGCGCGAGCTGATGCAGGACAACAAGCATGTCGCGGCTGCGATGCGCAAAGCGCACGAGGTCTGCGACGACGCTGGCGACGTCGCCAGCGCCAGCATCCTCGAAGTCTTCATCGACGAGACCGAGCGCCGCACCTGGTTCCTGTTCGAAGCCACCCGCCAGGAAGGCGGCAACGAGGCGTAGGCGAAGGGCACGCTGCGTAGGCTGGGCAAAGGCGCGCTCTTCGCGCGCCGTGCCCACCGTCTATCCGTGCGGCATACATTGATTGGTGGGCACGCTTCGCTTTGCCCACCCTACCGCACCATTGTTGTGGCTACCGCCACAGCCGCATCAATGCGCCGTGCTTGCCCGTCACGGGATCGGCCGGCGGCTGCGCGACGTTTGGAATCGTCTTCAGCGCCTTAGCGTGATTCTCCGGCGTGGCCCGCGTGACCTCCATCTGTGAGCCCGGCGGATAGGCGCCGATCACGCAGAAATCACCGCTCGCGTTGATGCACTGATGTCCGGTGCCGGCCGGCAGGATCGCGACATCGCCGGCCTTGATATCGAGCTCCTGGCCGTGATCGCCACCGAAGCGAACGCGGGCATGGCCGCGCGCGACACCGAGCACCTCATGCACCGTCGCGTGGTAGTGCAGGTAATCGTAGACGCCGTTGCGCCACGTGCCGCCCCAATCGTTGGTTTCGAACAGGTTTTCGATGGTCTCCTCGGGGCGCTTCGGATCGAGCGTCACCGCGCCCTGGTAGACCAGGAACGGGAGGATGTTGTTCGGCACCAGCCCGTCATCCTCGAACACGATGGCGAGCGGTTCGGCAGAGTCGCGGACGACGGACATGGCAGGGCTCCTGCTACACGAAGGTGCCGTGACAACATTGAAGCGGGAGGAGGCGTTCCTCCAAAGGTCTCGTGTCCCGGACGCGATGCAGCGCGAAGCGGTGCGTCGCAGAGCCGGGACCCAAAGTGCCGAGATTATGGGCCCCGGTTCAGCAGTGCATCACGCCGCCGAGAGCGGCGCGCTGCACTGCGCCCGGGGCACGAGAGCGCGCCTATGCGCTCTTCTTCTGCCGCATCAGATCGGCAAAGCGCTGGAAGAGGTAGTGCGAGTCGCGCGGACCCGGCGAAGCCTCGGGATGGTACTGCACCGAGAACACCGGCCTGCCGTCGAGCTGGATGCCGCAATTGGATCCGTCGAACAGCGAGATGTGGGTCTGCGTTGCACCCTTCGGCAGCGTGTTCTCGTCCACCGCAAAACCGTGGTTCATCGAGGTGATCTCGACCTTGCCGGTGGTCTCGTCCTTCACGGGATGATTGGCGCCGTGATGGCCCTGATGCATCTTCCTGGTCTTCGCGCCGACGGCGAGGCCGAGCATCTGGTGGCCGAGGCAGATTCCGAAGGTCGGCGTGCCCGACTTGATCACGTCCTGGATCACAGGCACGGCGTATTTGCCGGTCGCGGCCGGATCACCCGGACCATTCGACAGGAACACGCCGTCCGGCTTCATCGCCAGAATGTCTTCAGATGAAGTCGTTGCCGGCACCACCGTCACCTGGCAGCCGACGCCGGCGAGCAGGCGCAAAATGTTGCGTTTGATGCCGTAGTCGATGGCGACGACGTTGAACTCGGGCTTGTCCTGGCGGCCAAAACCCTTGTCCCACAGCCAGGGCGTCTCGTCCCAGGTGAAGCGCTGGCCGGAGGTGACCATCGGCACGAGGTCCATGCCCTCGAGGCCGGGCCATTCGCGCGCTTCTTCCTTCAGCCCATGCAGATCGAACTCGCCGTTCCTGGCATGTGCGATCACGGCGTTAGGCATGCCCTTCGAGCGGATCAGCGCAGTCAACGCGCGGGTGTCGATGCCGGAAAGGCCGATGATGCCGCGCGCCTTCAGCCACTGGTCGAGATGCTTGGTGGCGCGGTAATTCGAGGGGTCGGTGATCGCGGTGCGCAGGATCACGCCGCGCGCGCCGGGCGTCGCGGCCATGTTCACCGTCTCGATGTCTTCCTCGTTGGTACCGACGTTGCCGATATGCGGGAAGGTGAAGGTGATGAGCTGGCCGGCATAGGAGGGATCGGTGAGGATCTCTTCATAGCCGGTCATCGCGGTGTTGAAGCAGACCTCACCGACGGCGTGGCCTTCGGCGCCGAGACCAAAGCCTTCGAGCACCGTGCCATCGGCGAGCACAAGGAGCGCGGTCGGTTTATGGTCCGGCCAGGCGGTATCGTTTTCATGTTGTGTCATGAGCCCGCTTCATAAGCCCCCCGCGCGCGCCCGTCAAAGCGGGAAACGGCGGATTCACATGCGTTTTTGCATATTTGACAGGTCCCCTCAGGTACTCAAAGCTGGAACGGGTAATTTTTGCGCAGTTTCGGCAGCCGGTTCGGGAACAATGAACCGTGGGCCGGTATGGCCTCTTTCCCGCAAACGGCCTAGATCAGGCGCAACGGATTGAAGGGATCACGATCATGCTGCGCGACGATATCAACAATGCGGTCAAGGAGGCCATGAGGGCCAAGGACGAGCGCAAGCTCTCCACGCTGCGCATGGTCAACTCGACCATCAAGAACGCCGACATCGAGGCGCGCGGGCACGGCAAGCCGCCGCTGTCGGATGCCGACCTGCTCGGCGTCTTCCAGAAGATGATCAAGCAGCGCCAGGAATCGGTCGAGCTCTACGACAAGGGCGGTCGCGCCGAGCTCGCCGCACAGGAGCGCGAGGAGATCGCGGTGATCTCGGCCTACTTGCCGAAGCAGATGTCGGACGACGAGGTGAAGAAGGCGATCTCGGACGCCATCACCGAGACCGGTGCCGCCAGCATGAAGGACATGGGCAAGGTGATCGCGGCGTTGCGGGCGAAGTACGCCGGGCAAATGGATTTCGGCAAGGCCAGCGGCCTGGTGAAGGCGGCGCTGACGGGCTGAGACCGTCATTCCGGGGCGCGCGTAAGCGCGAGCCCGGAATCCATCGGGCCGCCGATTCCGTTGATCAGTGGATTCCGGGCTCGCGCCAAGAGGCGCGCCGACAAGGGAGGCAACCGATGACCGCCGCGATCAAGCCGTTCCGCATCGCCATCAGTGACGACATCCTCGCCGACCTCAAATCACGCCTCGCACGCACGCGCTGGCCGGAGGCGGAGCTGGTCGATGACTGGAGCCAGGGCGCGCCGCTGAAATGGATCCGGGAGATCTGCGCCTATTGGGCTGACGGCTACGACTGGCGCGCGCGTGAAGCAAAACTCAACCGCTTCGATCAGTTCACCACCGAGATCGACGGGCTCGACATCCACTTCCTGCATGTGCGCTCCAAGGAGCCGTCCGCGCTGCCGCTGATCATCACCCATGGCTGGCCCGGCTCGATCGTCGAATTCCATAAGGTGATCGCGCCGTTGGTCGATCCGGTCGCGCATGGCGGCAATCCTGCCGATGCATTTCACGTGATCTGCCCGTCGCTGCCGGGCTTTGGCTTCTCGGGCAAGCCGACCGCCACCGGCTGGGGTGTCGACCGCATCGCCGCGACCTGGGCCAAATTGATGGACCGGTTGGGTTACGCGCGTTACGGCGCGCAAGGCGGCGACTGGGGCTCGGCGGTCACGACCTCGCTCGGCGGGCAGGACGCGGAGCATTGCGCCGGCATCCACATCACGCTCGCCTTCAACGCGGCGCCGAAGGTCGAGGGCGAGCCGACGGCGGAAGAGAAGCGTGCGCTTGCGGGGCTCAAGCACTATGTCGATCTCGATTCCGGCTATTCCAAGCAGCAATCGACGCGACCGCAGACGCTCGGCTACGGCCTGACGGACTCGCCGAGCGGGCAGGCGGCCTGGATCCTGGAAAAATTCTGGGCCTGGACTGATTGCGACGGCCACCCCGAAAACATTTTTGACAAGGACGAGCTGCTCGACAACGTCATGCTCTATTGGACGACCGAGACGGCGACGTCGTCCGCACGGCTCTATTGGGAGAGCTTTGGCAAGCGCCGGACGACGCCCAAAGTGACCGTGCCGACCGGTGTGGCGGTGTTTCCCAAGGAGATCATCACGCCGGTGCGGCGTTGGATGGAGCCGAACTTTCCAGACATCACGCATTGGAGCGAGATGGAGAAGGGCGGGCATTTCGCTGCGTTCGAGCAGCCGGAGCTGTTCGTGCGCGATGTCAGAAAATTCTTTGCGACGGTGCGCTGAGCCATGCTGACCCCCGCGAAGGCGGGGGCCCATATCCCCAGGGAGAAGTTGTCACGCTCGACTGGCAAACCGCGAGTCGTCGCCAAACATCTCCTACGGCGTCTTGATCCCCATCGCCTTCAACGCATCCAGCATCCGTTGCGGCGGCCCCATCTTGACCACGAGCGGCGTGCCGGTCTCGAGCATGCTCTTGAGGCTGGACAGGATCGCGGGCCAGCCCGAGCGGCCACCAGCAAGAATGTCGTCGCTGAGCGGCCGATCATGGCCCTCGCTCATGGTGAGCCGCACCGCGTCACCGACCTCTTCGATGTCGTAGGTGACGAGGGTTGGCCCGAGCTTCTCGATCAGATCGGGCCAGTTCACGTTGAACGTGACCGAGAGTTTTCTCGGCGGGTCATATGCGAGCACCTCGCCGCTGATGTGCAGGGCGCCGTCGGGCGTGCGCACGATGAACGCCCCGCCGAGCCGCGGCTCGACCTCCACGGCATTGCCGAAGAAATACTGCCGGCTGAACTCGGCCGAGGTCAGCGCCTCCCACACCTTCTCCGGCGTGGAGGCGATGTAGATGGTATAGACCGTCAGCGGCTTGAACTGATCGAGATTCATTTTGCATCGAATCCCTTGTTGAGCGCCGCGCGCGTGACGTTGAGCAGCTTGCCGGTCTCCAGCAGGGTCTTGAGCTGGGACAGGATCGCGGGCCAGCCGCTGGAGACAGCACCGAGATATTTGCCGCCCTCGATGAAGCCGTCATGCAGCACCGTCAGCCGCGTGACTGAATCGAAGGGCTCGAGCGTAAAGAGCACTCGCGTAACTGGTTCGCCGCGCAGCTCTTCGAACTTCTGGTGCTTGAAGCTGTAGGACAGGCGCCGCGGCGCATCGGCCTCCAAAATCTCGCCGGAATCGGTGATTTCGCCGTCCAGCAGAAGCGCGAAAGGCGAGCCGACCTTCCAGTCCGACCGTACCTCGGCGCCGAACCAGTATTGCCTGGTGAACTCGCTCGACGTCAGCGCCTTCCACAACTTCTCCGGCGTGGTTTCGATATAGGTCACGTAGACGAATTGCGGCTTACTCATCGCGTTTCTCCAACTGACGTTTCAACTCGCTGAGCGCGGCGAGCTTGCCGCGCTCGAATTTCCTGATCCAGCGTTCGCCGATCTGATGGATCGGCACCGGGTTGAGATAGTGCAGCTTCTCGCGGCCATGCCTGATGGTCGTGACCAGGTTGGCTTCTTCCAGAATGACAAGGTGCTTTGTCACGGCCTGACGCGTCATCGCGAGGCCTTCGCAAAGCTCGTTCAAGGTCTGGCCGTTCCTGGCGTGAAGCCCGTCCAGCAGCGACCGTCGTGACGCATCGGCGAGCGCTTTGAAGACCTCATCCATGGCGACAATAATAGGCAACCAAATGGTTGCATGTCAAGAGCTCCGTCATTCCGGGGCGACGCGTCAGCGATGGTGTCTTTGGCGTCCGCAATTGGCTGTGCTAGCCTTGAATCCCAGCCAGCGCAGATTGGTTCCGGGAGGACTTTGATGTTCCGTTGCGTCTTGACTGCTGCCGCCCTCGTCCTTTTCGCCGGCAGCACGTTTGTTCACGCCCAGAAGCAGACCATCGGTGCGCCGCCCGAGGCGTCCAACATGAAGCTGGTGGGCGCCAATGATTTGCAGGCACGCAGCGCCTATCAGCCGACCATCCATCACCAGGGCGACCGCTGGATCGCCTATATCGGACACCACGGCGGCACTGACGACGTGCCGGCGCCCGTCAATCCGATGACGGGCCAGGCGGAGCCGAACGGCACCTCGATCGTCGATGTCACCGATCCCGCGCATCCCAAATATCTCAGGCATTTGCCTGGGCAGGAGGGCAAGTATGAATCCGGCGGCGCGCAGATGGTGCGGGTCTGCGACGGCAAGAGCTTGCCGAAGGGAGATCCGAACGCGGTCTACATGCTGCGCACCTTCGGCAGCGAGGCGCATGAGATTTGGAACGTTGCCGATCCCGCCAATCCCGCGCTGATCACGCGCATCGGCGGCTTGAAGGACACGCACAAGAGCTGGTGGGAATGCGACACCGGCATTGCCTATCTCGTCTCGGGCGCGCCGGACTGGCGCACACGGCGCATGACGCAGATCTATGATCTCTCTGATCCCGCCCATCCACAAAAAATCCGCGACTTCGGCCTGCCCGGCCAGGAGCCCGGATCGAGCGGCGCGGTGCCGACCGAGCTGCATGGGCCGATCTCGACCGGGCCGAATGGCAACCGCGTCTATTTCGGTTACGGCACCAACAAGGGCGGCATTTTGCAGATCGTCGATCGCGAGAAGCTTCTGAACGGGCCGAAGGAGCCGACGCCGGACAATCTGCGCCTTCCCGAGATCTCGCGGCTGCCGATGTCGGCGTTCAACGGCGCGCACACCACGTTTCCGATGCTCGACATGCCGGTTGCGGAATTCGCCGAGGACAAGGACGGCAAGACCCGCGACATCGTCATGATCGTCGACGAGGCGATTTTGAACGAATGCGGCGAGGCGCGTCAGATGGTGTGGTTCGCCGACGTCACCACCGAAACGCGGCCGATGATGATCTCGAGCTACACCGTGCCGGAGGCGAGCGGGCAGTTCTGCCAGCGCGGTGGCCGCTTCGGCTCGCATTCCTCGAACGAGAGCATGGCGCCGGTCTACTACAAGAAGATGGCCTTCATCGCCTTCTTCAATGCCGGCGTGCGCGCGCTCGACATCCGCGATCCCTATCATCCCAGGGAAGTCGGTTATTTCATTCCTGCGATCACGCAGGCGACCGACAAGCGCTGCATTCCGGTCGAAGGCGGCGAGCGCTGCAAGGTCGCGATCCAGACCAACAATGTCGAGACTGACGACCGCGGCTACATCTACATCGTCGACCGCGCCAACACTGGCCTGCACATTCTCGAGCTGACCGGGCCGGCACGCGCCGTCGCCGGCCTGCCGAAGAACTGACGATGCGGCGCGCGGCGACGATCGCGCTTGCCCTTGCCGCACTCGGGGTCGTGTCCGGCGTCGGGGTATATCGGCTTGCGCCGCAGCCTGCACCGACATCGGCGCATTGGCGCGAGCTCGCCTGGCCGTTCCCGCGCGACGGCTGGCCTGCGGGCCGTGCGTTTCGCTGCGAGGGCGCTGGCTGCGACGGCGCCGAGCTCTATATCCGCGCCAAGCGCGGCTTCTGCAATTGCGATAGCGGCGTCGCCGATGACGACGAGGTCGATCGTGTTGCCGATATCGATCTGATCTCTCCGCGCTTTACCGCGACCGGGCCGGGCGAGGTGGTGCATGTCGGCGAGATGCGCGGTCGTGCGCGGCGCTATGATCTCGCGAGATATGACGGTACGAGCCACGCCGCGGTCGGCGTCGCCGTCTCGCGGCGCTGCGATCTCTTCGTTGCGGCGGCGCAGGGGCGGGGCGACGCCAACGCGATGCAGCATGCGGCGCTCGCATTGCTGGAGACGCAGGAGATGAAAGCGTGGCTGGTCGCGGCGCTGGACGGAAACTAAGTGCCATGCATTAATACAAGCAAACGCCCCCAGCTTGAGTCTTCATCATGATGTCCATGCAAGCCTATCTCGCCTTCATCGCTGCCTGCATCGCGCTCGCGTTGCTGCCGGGCCCGATCGTCACCCTCGTCATTGCCAACGGCCTGCGCCACGGCACGCGCGCGGCGCTGACCAACATTCTCGGCGTGCAGGTGGGGCTGCTGATCGTGATCGGCATACTTGCGGTGGGCCTCACCACGCTCATGGCGACGATGGGCTATTGGTTCAACTGGGTGCGCTTTGCGGGCGCGGCCTATCTGGTCTGGCTCGGCATCAAGCTGATCCGCTCTCCGGTTGAGGGCGTCGACACCGACGCGCCGCCGCCACCCCCTCGCGGTGGCTTCCTTTTACAGGGCTTTGTCGTGGCGTTGTCGAACCCGAAGCTGCTGGTGTTCTTCGGGGCGTTCATTCCGCAATTCATGGACATGAGCAAGGATCACCTGTCGCAGGTCCTGGTGCTCGGAATCACCTTCATGGTGCTTGCCGGCTTGACGGACGGAATCTACGCGCTGCTCGCCGGACAGGTCCGCGGCTTTTTCTCGGCGCGCCGCACCCGCATGGTGTCCCGCGTGTCCGGCGGCTTCATGATCGGCGGCGGCATCTGGCTGGCGTTGATCAGGGCCAAATGAGCTGACAACCCGGTTGAACCTTCGTCGGCGGCGATGCGTCCAAGGAAGCATTGCCGCTGACGAAGGATTTTTGCCGTGCCGAATTTGCCTCCGCTGGTTTACGCGATGCTGCTCGCGCCGCTCGCGCTGATCCTGATGGCCGCCATCGTGAAGACTTGGCAGGCGCGCGAGGCGAGGAGCTGGCCGCAGGTGTCAGGCAAGGTCGTCACGTCAGTTGCCGAGGTGCGCGAGGTCAGGGTGTCCGACGACGAGCGTGAGGACGGCTACCGCATGGAGAGCCGCAACTTCGCCAATGTGACCTACGAATATTCGGTGAGCGGCCGGAAACTGAGCTGCAACCGCATCTCGATCGGAGAGGACCTCGGCAATTTCCAGGTCGCCGAGAAGCTCGCGAAATATCCGGCCGGCAGCATCGTCACGGTCTACTACAATCCGCGCCATCCCGATCAGGCGGTGCTGGAGCGCGACCTGCCCAAGGGCCTGTGGGGCTGTCTCGGCATCGGCTCGGCCATCGTCGTCGCCATCATCTTAGGCTCGGCGTTTGGCCTCAACCAGAGCTATGCCTGGCTCGCGCGTCACATCGGCCGGCCCGACCTTGCGGGGATGGTCGTGGGCTTCGGCGCGTTCGGCCTCGTCATCGCTCTGATGGGCTGGGCGGTGCGGCGGCAGGCCGCGGTGGCGACGCGTTGGCCAGTGGTGCCGGGCACCGTCAAGCTGTCGGAGATGGAGGAATATCACGAGGCGAGCGAGCCGGGCGAAAGCCGTGGCGTCGAGATGTTCGGCAAACGCGTCACCTATACCTACAGCTACCAGAATGTCCGCTACACCAATGAATGCGCGCGGGTCGCGGCCGGCACGCCACAGGCCTCCACCAAGTTGCTGGAGAAGCTGATGTCGCGCTATCAGGACGGCGCGACTGTGGAGGTCCACGTCAATCCCGACAACCCCGCCGAGGCCACGCTGGACGTTCGCGGCGGCGGTCGCTTCGCCTATGTGCTGTGGGGCATCGCCGCGATCTTTGCTGCGCTCGCGCTCTTCGTCGCGACGCGCGGCTAGTCGACAAACAGCTCCGGCTTCAACTCCATCTCGATCTCCGCAAAGATCCTTGCCAGCCGCTCCGCCCATTGCTGCTGGCCGGGTTGATCCGCGATCAGATCCTGGCGGATCTCGATGCCGGTGTTGACGAGGCCGCGGGCCTCGCCGTGGACGGGAATGGTGTAATCGCTTAGATCGCTCACCGCATAGGGCTCATTATCGCCGACGACGAGATCGCCCTCTGCGCGCAGATGTTTCAACAGCAGCTTCGGCAGCACGGTGTCACGATTGTAGAGCGCCCCAATGTGCCAGGGCCGCGCGACGCCGGCATAAACAGGCGTGAAGCTGTGCAGCGACACCAGCACGGTGGGCCGCTTTGCGTGTATCCGGCTGTTGATCACCGTGTCGATGCGATGATGATAGGGCTCGAAGATCTCGCGCCGCCGTGCCGCGCGCTCGCTGTCCGGAATGCCCTCGTTGCGCGGGATCGCCGTCGCCTCCGATATCACGGGGATCGAGCTCGCCAGGCCCGGCGGCCGGTTGCAGTCAATCACGAGACGCGAATATCGCTGTGCGACAAGATGGGCATCCAGCATCTCCGCCATCCGCTCGGCAACGCCGGCAATGCCGATGTCCCAGGCGATGTGCCTGACAAGCTCGCTTTCCGAGACCCCGAGATCGCCGAGCGAGCGCGGCAGGATGCGGCCGTAATGGTCCGATGTGAGCAGGAAGGGTGATGTGCCAGCTGCATTCACCTCATGCACTGGCGGAATATCGCCTTCGCCAAGGAGTTGATCCGTTGCCTCGGCTGTGTCTAAAGCCATCCTGATTGCCTATGGAAAAAGCAGTCGCCCCGGAAATTGGGCAACGAATCGCTATAGATGGGTCTGCCCAAAATCACCATGATCTCCCGACGATGCCGCTGCTGACGATTCATCACAAGACCGAATATCGCTACAATCGTCCGGTGGCCTTCGGTGAGCACAGGTTCATGCTGCGTCCAAGCGACGGCCATGATCTGCGCGTGCTCGCCTCCAGGCTCGAAATCTCGCCGGAGCCGCTGTCGCTGCGCTGGATCCACGACGTGTTCGGCAATTCGGTCGCGATCGCTGATTTCGACGAGCGCGCGGACCGTCTGATCTTCGACTGGCACGTCACCGTCGAGCACACCCCGGCCGAGGAATTCGCGCTGACGCCGGACGATCCCGCTTACTTCTATCCCTTCGTATACGATAACGCGGAATTGCCCGATCTCGTCCAGTACATGACGCCGCAATATCCCGATCCCGACGGCAAGATCGCGGCATGGGCGCGCGGCTTTCTCGACGATGACGCGCCGTCGCCGACCTTCAAGATCTTGAGCCGCATCACGCACGCCATCCGCAAGCAGTTCAAATACCGCAGGCGTCACGAGCCCGGCACGCAAGCCCCGTTCGATACGTTGCAGTGGGGCACCGGCACCTGCCGCGACTATGCGCTGTTCATGATCGAGGCGCTGCGCCGGCTCGGCATCGCCGCGCGGTTCGTCTCCGGCTACATCTTCGTGCCCGAAGACATCGCGCATCACCATGTTGGCGGCGGCTCGACCCATGCCTGGGTGCAGGTCTATCTGCCGAGCGCAGGCTGGATCGAGTTCGATCCGACCAACGGCATCGTCGGTACCCGCGACCTCATCCGTGTCGCGGTCGCCCGCGACCCGCGCCAGGCGATCCCGCTGCACGGCATCTATATCGGCACCCAGGACGCCTTCGACGTCATGGACGTCAGCATCAAGGTGGTCTCGGACGAGCAACGCAGCGGCGCGGAGCTGGCAGCGGAGGTCTTGTAAATACAGCTGTCTCCTTCGTCATTGCGAGCGAAGCGAAGCAATCCAGGGTCTTTCCAACGGCGATAGTCTGGATTGCTTCGTCGCAAGAGCTTCTCGCAATGACAGCGTGGAGAGTTTATAGAGCCCCATGACCTCCGATCGTCTCTTCGTCTACGGCACCCTGATGCGCGGCTTCGACCACCCGATGGCGCGGCTGCTGGCGCAGCATGCGGATTTTCTGGGCGAAGCGAGCTGCCGCGGCCGGCTCGTGCTGGTGAAGCATTACCCGGGATTGCTGCTGTCCGACGCGCCGTCCGACCTTGCGCACGGTGAGCTTTTTCAACTGCGCGCAGGCGACGAGCTCCTGCGCGAGCTCGACATGTACGAGGCCTGTGGCGAGGGCTTTCCGGAGCCGACGGAATATTTGCGCCAGCTGATCGACGTGACCGGCGCGGACGGCACGACTGCGCCGGCCTGGACCTACATCTACAATTGGCCGGTGACGGACCTGCCCCGCATCGAGTCCGGTCGTTTTCTCGACCACTAGGCCGACAGCACTTCCTTTACCAAGCGGATGTCGACCTCGCGCTCGACATAGGTCCATTCTTCGGTCCGCCTGAGCATGCCGACCAGCTCCTCGAACAGCGAAGCGTGGGTGGGCGCGAACTCGAACCAGGTCAGGAAATCGAAGGGCTCGCCGAGGTCGCGGCAGTGATACAGCTGGCGCGCGATCGCGGGCAGAAAACGAAGACTGCTCGCGATGTGGTGCGATATGTCTTCAAAGATCTTGCGCCGCTCTTCCTGCGTCAGCTCCCACCAGGCCTGCGATTTGCGGATCGGGATCAGCGCCGCGCTGGTTGCCTCCGGTCGGCCGAGGCCGGCCTGCATGCTCACGAGCTGCTGCTTCTCGGCGCGCTCGGTGTAGCGCAGGCTGCTCGGCACACCAACGAGGCGCCAGGCATTGCGCGAGGGCACCAGCGGCAACGAGACGGCGTCGCTGTCGTTGACCGACAGCGCCGGCATGAAGGGCAGGGGCTCGCCCGTCACCGGTAACATCGAGGTCACGCGCCAGCCCCCGCTCTGGCCACCCCGAAAGGTCCTGAACATGGCCTATGGAAGCGTGGAACCGGGCTGGGTTCAAGGGCTCCGTCACCAGCATTCGGAGGTTTTGCCCCGGATCAAGCCCGCTTCTTCGGCTTCGACTTCTGCTGCATGTAGGAGCGCAGCACCGCATTCATGCGCCGCTGATAGCCCTCGCCCTCGCGCTTGAAGAAATCGAGCACATCCTCGTCGAGCCGGATGGAGATTGCTTTCTTCTTCGGCGGCATCACCAGCACGGCATCCGACCAGTCGATATCGATCGGCACCGCATCGGGGTCGTTGGCGACAGCCTCGGCGATGTCTTCGTCGGTCAGCGCGTCGACGCGAGCCCAGTCAGTCTTCCCCTTCCTCGGGGAGTCCCTTGAAACGATTGTAGTATTTCTGCCGTTCGTCTTCCCGCGCACGCCGGACCGAGATGAACCGGCAGACCGTCCCGCGGATCGCACAGGCGACCGCGACTTCCCGCCCGTCGATGTAACCGAAGATTTGGTACCTGACTTCGTCATTGCGATCCGACCGGCGGATGAAGGTATGGCCGTCGAGAATTCCGCGCGCGTCTTGGAAGTCGATGCCGTGAATGCGCAGGTTTGTCGCGCGCTTCTTTGGATCCCATTCGAAGTCGCGAACGCTCGCGAACAGCAACTGCAAATCTTCCGTCATGGCAAATTGTCCAAATGACACCGCATTTTGCCGCGCATGAGGTTTGCTATGACGTCTGAAGCCGTAGCCGCGACTTCATCGTGTGCGTGTATATACAAACGTAATCGTTGTATGTCAACAATCCCGGTCCCGCCGGGAAAGGTCGAAACTGATTGCTCCATGGGCGGGTAGTCTAGGAACCCCGGGTAGGGATTTCGTTTCGCGAGAGATTTCCCGCCCTGTGCATAGGTCGAATAACCCGCATAACCCTGACAAACCTGACTTCTGGGCTGGCCGCACCTATATCCCTGATCCTTCGCCCGACTCACTCTGGATTGCGCTACACATGGCCGTGCGCTTCACGCCCCAATTCCTCGACGAGCTTCGTGCCCGGCTTTCGGTCTCCGAGGTCGTGGGCAAGCGCGTCAAGCTGAAGAAGGCGGGGCGGGAGTGGAAGGGGCTGTCGCCGTTCCAGCAAGAAAAGACGCCGTCCTTCTACGTCAACGACCAGAAGGGCTTTTATCACGACTTCTCCTCCGGCAAGCACGGCGACATCATCAACTTCGTGATGGAGACCGACGGCCTGCCGTTTGCCGAAGCCGTCGAGCGGCTCGCAAGCCAGGCCGGCCTGCCGCTGCCGGCGGTCACGCCGGATGCCGCCCGGCACGAGCAGCGGCGGCGCACGCTGCATGACGTGATGGAGCTTGCCGCGAAATTCTTCGCGGAGACGCTGGCCTCGCGCGTCGGCGCGAAAGCGCGCGGCTATCTCGCCGATCGTGCGATCTCGCCGGCGACGCAATTGCAGTTTCGGCTGGGCTATGCGCCGCCGCCGCCCGAGCGTTTCGCGCTGAAAGAGCATCTCGGCAAGCTCGGCGTGTCCGTCGAGGACATGATCGAGACCGGGCTGCTCGTGGCCGGCAACGACATTCCCGTGCCCTACGATCGCTTCCGTGATCGCGTGATGTTTCCGATCACCGATTTGCGCGGCCGCGTCATCGCCTTCGGCGGACGCGCGCTGGAGAAGGACGTTCCGGCCAAGTACCTGAACTCGCCGGAGACGCCGCTCTTCCACAAGGGCGACAATCTCTACAATCACCAGACCGCGCGCAAGGCCACCCACGACGGCAGCGCACTGATCGTGGTCGAGGGCTATGTCGACGTCATCGCCATGGTCACGGCGGGTTTCCCAGGCGCCGTCGCGCCGCTCGGAACTGCGCTGACCGAAAACCAGCTCGCGCTGCTCTGGAAGATGGCGGACGAGCCGATCCTCTGCTTCGATGGCGACCGCGCCGGACAGAAGGCGGCCTATCGCGCCGCCGACCTCGCACTGCCATTTCTTGCGCCGGGCAAGAGCCTCCGCTTTGCGCTGCTGCCGGAAGGGCAGGACCCCGACGATCTCGCGCGCTCCGGCGGCCGTGGCGCCATCGAGGAAGTCATCGCGGCGGCGCGTCCGCTTGCCGACATGATCTGGTCGCGCGAGCTCGAAGGCGGCAATTTTGCCACGCCCGAGCGCCGTGCGGCGCTGGAAGCGCGCATCAAGGAATTGTCTAACGGCATCCGTGATGAGGTGGTCCGGCGTTACTACCGCAACGAGTTCGTCGAGCGGCTCCAGCGGACGTTTGCACCCGACGGCGGGCGCGGCGGCTTTGCTGGCAGGGGCAATTTCCGCCAGGGCGGCGGTGGCCGCTCGTTCCAGCCCCGCGGCGGCGGGCAGGCGAATCGATTCGGTGGCCAGGGATTCGGCCAAGGGTTTGGGCAAGGATCTGGCCAAGGATTTGGCGGAGGCCGCCGCGGCCCGGCCGGCCCGGTCCCGCTCCCCTCCGGCCCCTACCAGGCGGCGAGCCCCCAGCTGGCGGCGAGCCCGATCATGCGGGGGCAGCGTAGCGCCATCTCCCGCCGCGAGGCCCTGATCCTGCAAAGCCTGATCAACCACCCTTGGCTGCTGCATGAGCACCTCGAGGAAGTCGCGGCCCTGGAGTTCGCCCACCCCGAGGCCCACAAGCTCAGGGCCGGCATCATTGCTGCTTTCGCCAACGATCATCATCACTCGCCGGACCCCGGCGAGCAGGCCGAGAAGATGCGGGCCGACATCGAGAAGGGTGGATTTGCGCAGCTTCTTCAACGAGTTGAGGGTGGCATCACCACCGCGGCGGTGTGGGGCGCCCGCGAGGGCGCGGCCCGCGACGACGTTCTTGCCACCTGGCACCAGCTCGTTGCCTTGCATCGGCAGTACCATTCACTACTTAGAGAGCTGAAAGACGCCGAGCTGGCCTTGGGGGACGATCCCAGCGAGGCCAATATGGCGTGGCTGCGTGACGTCAAGGCCCGGCTGGCCGCGGTCGACGGCACCGAGGCCCTGATTGAGGGTTTTGGCGAGCTGTCGGGCCGGTTCCAGAAGAGCGTGTGATGAAAGAATCATGCGGACGGCCGCGCTAGGCACCGCTAAAAGACTCGCCAAATCCAAGGTTTGGCGGCAAAAACAGGGTTAATCGAGGCTTAACGGTCTTGTAGCACTTTGGCCCCCAGGCGGCCGCAGGCAGAACAGACGCGTCAGGAATGAATCCGCGCAATAGCTGTTGGCACTTCACCTGCATCCGCTGCGACAAAGAGGCTCACGAAGCGTTAGGCAAATCCGGCGAGAGAAAGGTCGGGGTGGCGAGAAATGTGCGCGCCGCCCTTTCCGTGTCGAGATCTGACGAAGCGAGAGCGTCGAGCAACAGGTTCAAGTGATTTCACGCGGGCGCGCGCACGCCTGCATGAAACGCGTTTAGGAGCAATGGATGGCCACCAAGGCAAAGACGCTGCAGGCGAAGGATAAGGAAAAGGACGACAAGGCAGCGGACGCGCCGGAGAAGGACTCCCAGGACGCGCCGTCTCCGTTGCTCGATCTGTCCGACGCGGCAGTGAAGAAGATGATCAAGCAGGCCAAGAAGCGCGGCTTCGTGACCTTCGATCAGCTCAATGAAGTTTTGCCGTCCGACCAGACCTCGCCCGAGCAGATCGAGGACATCATGTCCATGCTCTCGGACATGGGCATCAACGTCACCGAAGCCGACGACAGCGAAGGCGAGGAAGAAAAGGACGAGGGCGGCGAGGACGAGACCGACAACGAACTCGTCGAGGTCACGCAGAAGGCCGTCACCGAGGTCAAGAAGAGCGAGCCGGGCGAGCGCACCGACGATCCCGTGCGCATGTATCTGCGCGAGATGGGCACCGTCGAGCTGCTCTCCCGCGAAGGCGAAATCGCGATCGCCAAGCGCATCGAGGCCGGCCGCGAGGCGATGATCGCGGGCCTCTGCGAAAGCCCGCTGACCTTCCAGGCCATCATCATCTGGCGCGACGAGCTCAACGAAGGAAAGATCTTCCTTCGCGACATCATCGATCTCGAGGCGACCTATGCCGGGCCCGATGCCAAGGCCGGCATGAACACTGCGATGATCGCCGGTCCCAACGGCGAAGCGCCGGCCGAAGGTGACCAGCCCGTCGCTGCCGTGGGTGCGCCCGCGCATGTCGCGCCGCCCGCCGCTCCCCCGGCGCCGACCCCGTTCCGCGCCGCGCCAGCCGGCGGCAATGCCGGCGAGGCCGAGAAGGATCCTGCGGAGTCCGCCGCCGAAGCCGACATGGACGAGGACGACGAGTTCGAGAACCAGATGTCGCTTGCGGCGATCGAGGCCGAGCTCAAGCCGAAGGTGGTCGAGATCTTCGACAAGATCGCCGACAGCTACAAGAAGCTGCGCAAGCTTCAGGAACAGGACATCCAGAACCAGCTCCAGAACGAGTCGCTCTCGCCGCACCAGGAGCGCAAGTACAAGAAGCTGAAGGACGAGATCATCGTCGAGGTGAAGTCGCTGCGCCTGAACCAGGCCCGTATCGATTCACTGGTCGAGCAGCTCTACGACATCAACAAGCGCCTCGTCTCGCATGAGGGCCGCCTGATGCGCCTCGCCGACAGCCACGGCGTCGCGCGCGAGGACTTCCTGCGCAACTACACCGGCTCGGAGCTCGATCCGCGCTGGCTCAACCGCGTCTCGAAGCTTTCGGCCAAGGGCTGGAAGAATTTCGTCCATCACGAGAAGGACCGCATCAAGGACCTCCGCCATGAGGTGCATCAGCTCGCGGCGCTGACCGGACTCGAGATCGTCGAGTTCCGCAAGATCGTGCACTCCGTGCAGAAGGGCGAGCGCGAAGCCCGCCAGGCCAAGAAGGAGATGGTGGAAGCCAACCTCCGTCTCGTGATCTCGATCGCCAAGAAGTACACCAACCGCGGCCTGCAATTCCTCGACCTGATCCAGGAAGGCAACATCGGCCTGATGAAGGCCGTCGACAAGTTCGAATACCGCCGCGGCTACAAGTTCTCGACCTACGCCACATGGTGGATCCGGCAGGCGATCACCCGCTCGATCGCCGACCAGGCGCGCACCATCCGCATCCCCGTGCACATGATCGAGACGATCAACAAGATCGTGCGCACGAGCCGCCAGATGCTCAACGAGATCGGCCGCGAGCCGACCCCGGAAGAGCTCGCCGAAAAGCTCGGCATGCCCTTGGAGAAGGTCCGCAAGGTCCTCAAGATCGCCAAGGAGCCGCTCTCGCTCGAAACGCCGGTCGGTGACGAAGAGGATTCACATCTCGGCGATTTCATCGAGGACAAGAACGCGATCCTCCCCATCGACGCCGCGATCCAGTCGAACCTGCGCGAGACCACCACGCGCGTGCTCGCCTCGCTCACCCCGCGCGAAGAGCGCGTGCTGCGCATGCGCTTCGGCATCGGCATGAACACCGACCACACGCTGGAAGAAGTCGGCCAGCAGTTCAGCGTGACGAGAGAGCGTATTCGTCAGATCGAGGCGAAGGCGCTGCGGAAGCTGAAGCATCCGTCAAGGTCAAGGAAGCTGCGGAGCTTCTTGGATAACTAAGCTTGGGTGGCTGCTCGGCCTCGGTCCGGGTAGCATTCGATCAAAGCGGCGGGCTGAGGCCCGCCGCTTTCGTTTATCGGCTCGGCTGGTCTCGACGTCTTTCTAAGACGAAAGTGTCGGTGCACCCATCCAACGCAGCTTTTCAAAAGCCTTGAACTTGCAACCCTCTGTTGTAGGGTGAGTTATTGAACAAAAAGAATCTAAGGGGGCAAGATGCACGATTGGATGCCGCAATTGTTAAGCTTTGGTGCTGGCTTGTTCAGCGGAGCGACCATTGGTTCGCTCGTGACGATCAAGATCGTCCGATCCTCCTCTGTCCAACGAAATCGGACCGTCCGTCAATCTGGCATTACGGCTGGTCGCGATAACATTGGCGGCGACCGAACAAATAGCGATTGATGCCGTCGCAGATGTTTGGCGACACCACTACTCAAAGCAACGTTACTGCAGGTCGTGACAACGCCGGCGGCGACATCAATAACACGAATTCAAACAACCAGATTTTCAACGTCAGCTTTGGTGATGAGAAGTCGCCGATTGCGGCGTGGATGGCGCTCTTGGTAGAAGAGATAAAGCACAATCAGCAAGCTAGCGACTTCATTGATACCCTTCAGATGTATCACGAGAAGCATAGCCATGATGGTGTCGACGGCCTAGAGGCGAAGCTTCATCATTCAGGGAGGCAGTCGGAAGTCTCCCTTGCGCTTCGCAAGAAGGAGCTGTTTAGGCGACTTCTTGCGAAGTATTCAATGTTTGAATCTGCGCAACAGATTTTTGCGTATTTGCTCTCAAAGTTGGAGCAAGATTTTCGTTCCTATGTTCTTCCAAACCTCGCTAACCGTTCGGGCGGGGAGATCGATGAGTTGTTCGGTCAGTATGTAGTTGGTCCCTGCGCAACCGAAATAAAATCCGGTGTTTTCTGTCTGAACGCCGCAATCGCTGCAGGTATGGTGTATTGGCTGGCTGAGCAGTGCTACGTTCGGTGGCATGCATGATTCATCTTTCATATCATCCTGCCTTTGATGCGTTTCATGCGATCTTCCGTTTTTTGCGTCTAACAATCCGAATTGGAATCTCGGAGATCGAGATCGATAAGCTCCGGATACTCGACTACTACCTCCTCTTTCCCTGGAGAGCGTCTGCGATTCGCTTGGCGCAGAAAGATCTAGAGGTACGGCGAATTGCCAAACGATTGGAGGAGCATCAGGATTATGCAACACTACCAACTGGCGACGCGCTCTTGGAGCGAATGCGACCGTCACAAACTGCGGCTTTGCAAACTATGGCTCGTGAAGGGATCGTAGATCCGATGCTCCTGCGAGATGGCGTCGTAAAGTTTAATGCCTTTGCGCTTCCTGCAGAGCTTATGAAGCGAGTTGCCGAGAAGAGTCTAGAAGAGCCAGACACGATGAAGATCATCGATGTTTTGAGCGCTTACCCATTGCTGGGCTCTGATGGTTTGAAGGGGCGCACGTCCTTGTTAGAGCACCGCTATGACAAAGTTTAAACCGATCCTTGAAGTCCAGCGACTTCGCATCGAGAGACTCGGAAACAAGGCATATGATGAGGTCTTTCATCAGGGTGTGAACATCATCCGCGGGGATAATTCATCCGGAAAATCGACCATTCTAAACTTCCTCTACTACAGCATAGGAGGAGACGTCAGCGATTGGAGTGACACCGCACTTCTCTGCACGCGAGTGCTGGTACAGGTTTCTCTGAATGGGAATGTGGCGACTCTTGCTCGCGAAATCGCAGCAAAATCGGGGCAGCCGATGGATGTCTTCGGGGGACATATGAACGACGCGCTTGCAGCTCCTACAGCTGCTTGGGCAAGGTATCCGTACCGGAGATCAGAATCTCGTGAGAGCTTTTCTCAGATCTTGTTTAGATTGCTTGACATACCCGAGGCCAGCAACGAGGCGAGTGGGAATGTAACTGTTCACCAAATGCTTAGGCTGATGTATGCGGACCAGCTTAGCCCAATAGGTACGCTGTTCAAGTTTGAACAATTCGATCCACCCTTATTGCGCGACACAGTGGGCCGGCTTGTATTTGGCGCCTACGAGAACGCGCTCTATGCAAACGAACTCCGCCTGCGTCTACTCGAGAAGCAGTTTACGAGTGTGAGTTCTGAGCTTGACGCAATTTCAAAGTTGGTGGGCGAAACTGAGCAAATTCTCACCCCTTCGTGGATAGAGGCAGAATACAGGCGTATTCAACAAGAGCGCTCGGCGATAGAGCGTCAAATTGCTGAAGCAGAAAGAGCAATATACGAGTCTGGGCTCGCAGGGCCGCTGTCGTTGGAGGCGCAGCGGCAGGCGTATGGAGCGGTTCAGAAACTTCAGGTCGAGATGGGTCGAGTGACCGCCGCGATTGATGCAAGTAAGTTCGAGATTGCCGATGCGGGGAAGTTTATCTCGGATCTAGAATCAAAGCTTGGGGCTTTGAATGACTCCTCGGCGACATCGGACGCGTTCGGAGCAATCACGTTTCAGTATTGCCCAGCATGTTACTCAGCAATTGAAGCAGACCATCCTGAGCACGCGTGTCACCTTTGCAAGACCCCCTTCGACAGCGAGCGTGCGCGCTCGCGATTGATTTCATTGATAAATGATACGTCCAGGCAATTGAGGCAGTCGCGTACCTTGCAGAAGGATCGAACGGAAGAATTCACTCGGCTTAACGAGCAGCTAGTCGAGCTAAACTCCCGCTGGCGGGGGGCTTCGGATATACTTGAGCGCTCAACGCAAGCTCCATCTTCCGAGGCGCTTCAAAGGCTCAGAACTCTCCAGCGTTCTGCCGGATACGCAGATCGGGAATTGGAGGACATTCAGAACAAGGCAAAATTGTCTGCCGCGCTTGAGAAACTCATCGAGCGGAAGGCGGAGCTAAATGCTGAAATGAGCCGCCTCGCTGATCGCAATGAGGCACTGAAGCTTGCGCTCGGCAAGCGGCTCAGCGTCGCGTATACGGCGGTCGAGAACGAAATTCTTTCCCTCCTTCACGGTGATCTGCCGCGGGAGCAGGCGTTCGTTGAGGCAACTTCAGTCCAGTTTGACTTCGCTGCTAATAAGCTTGGTGTAAACAACCAGTCTTATTTTTCCGCCAGTTCGCGCGTAATCCTAAGAAACAGCTTTTTTGTTGGTCTGTTCGGCGCTGCTACCAAAGATCCATCGTTTAGACATCTTCGGCTTTGTATTTTGGACTCGATCGAGGATAAGGGAATGCAGCCTGATCGGAGCCACAACTTCCAGAGAATGTTAGTGGCGGTCTCTCAAGCCGCACTCTGTGAACATCAAGCGATTTTCGCGACGTCCATGATTGCTCCGGAGCTCGAGATTCCTAACTTAACGATAGGTCACTATTCTACTCGTGAGCGCCCGACTTTGGACATTAGGACGTCAGATGAGTCCCGCGTGCAATAAGCTTCAATAATAAGCGGAGTTTTCATCGGCCCTAATTGGGTTGGTGTGAAGCAGTCGCTGAAAGCGGTATTCAATAACGGCTGTCCGCAATGCCCGTCCATTTATTCTCGGTCGGGTTGCTCCGAAAGGTGGCGGGCCGAAAGCCCGCCGTTTTTGTTTGCGCTGTCGCTTCGTGCGCTCGCGCGCGGCGCCTACTTCTTCTTCGCCCCGACCCGATCGAGACTCTTGATCTCGAGCGGCGGGCGGCCGGATTTTTCGGCGATCTCGCGGTCCTGCTCCATGATGAAGGCGCGGGCGGGCTCATCGCCATCGAGGCCGCCGAGCAGCTCCGAGGGCACGCGCCGGTTGGAGCGTTGGGAGCCGTCTTCGTAGAAGACGTTGAAAAAGGCGAATTCGCCTTTGGGATTGGTTCCGGGTTTTTTGGCCATGGCGGGCTTTTCGTCGATCAGGGCGCCGCAGTCAAATGACTTTGACGGCCGCCGGCATCAATCCAGCAGCTTTCTGTGCAATCGCTTGGCGATCTGTTTGCCCGACCGGGGCGCCAGGCGTCCCGTAAGGTCCGATGCGACCTTCACCTCAATAAACGGCGGGCCGATAAGCCCGCCGCTTATTGTTGGTCTTCAGCGTCGCCCGGGGCTGGCGGGGCAACAACCTGAGATAGAACGTTATAGCTTGCGCCCTGCGATGGCAAGATAAATTGTCGTCGCGCTGATGTCGCAGCAAGCGCATCGGATATGCGGCTGATGGCATCACGGGTTCCTGCAGTTTCGAAAAGCGCATGCGTGGATCCCCAAAGTAGTTTGTTCATCTCACCGCGCTATCGCAACGCAGCGAGCTCGCGCGCGGTGGCCGGGATTGAGCTGCAGGGGCCTGCGACCATGCGCAGTGGGATGTCCGTGCTGTCGGGCATGATGGTGGATCGCACTGCGTTCTCCGGACGCGGCGCGGGAAAGGGCCGAGGTCTGGAGTCTGCGATGCTGGCACCATACCCCTGTTTTGCCCGACGGGTCAACTCAGATTCGGAAAAATCGTAGACGATCGGTGCTCTGCTCCTACTGTGCATGGGGTTGTTTTTCGATTTTTGTTTCGGCGCAGTTGATCGCGGGCACCGATATGATCGGGTCCGCGTCCGCTTTGACGCGAATCCAGTTCCCGGGCATGATCGCCCGCCGCTTTCCGCGCATGGCTTCTAAGGATTTTCCCGCATGTTGAGATACGCTCTTGCCGTCGCATCCATCGTTTGTCTGGCGGGCGGGCCGGCCGAGGCCGCGCGTTGTGGTGGCGACTTCAACAGCTTTGTCGCCGGCATGACGGCGGAAGCGCAAGGAGCCGGCGTCTCGGCGGGCGTGACCAGCGCGGCGTTTGGCGGCATCACCCAGGATGGTGCCGTGCTCGCCTTCGACCGGCGCCAGCGCTACACCTTCAACAAGAGCTTCGAGCAGTATGTTTCGACCCGCGTCGGCCCTGGCCGCATCAATGGCGGCCGCGCGCTGCTGCAGCGTCATGCCGCGCTGCTCTCGCGTATCGAGCAGCAGTTCGGTGTGCCCCGGCAGATCCTGGTCGCGATCTGGGGGCTGGAGAGCGATTTCGGCAAGGGCGACATGGGCAAGCTGCCGGTGATCCGCACGCTTGCAACGCTCGCGCATGATTGCCGACGCACCGAGCTGTTCCAGGGGGAGCTGCTCGCAGCCCTCAAGATCGTGCAGCGCGGCGACCTGCCGCTGCGCGACCTCATCGGCGCCTATGCCGGCGAGATCGGCCAGACCCAGTTCCTGCCGTCGTCCTACATCAAGTACGGCGTCGATTTCGACGGCGACGGCCACGTCGACCTCCGCCACAGCGTCGCCGACGTGCTCGCCTCGACCGCGAACCTGCTGCACACCAGCGGCTTCAAGATGGGCCAGCCCTATGACGAAGGCTCGGCCAATTTCGACGCGATGCGTGAGTGGAACAGGGCGGTGATCTACCGCAAGACGATCGGGTACTTTGCGGACCGGCTGGTCGGGCAGTAGGGCGGGCACGCTGCTAACCATCGTCATTGCGAGCGCAGCGAAGCAATCCAGAATCCCTCCGCGGAGACAGTCTGGATTGCTTCGCTCCGCTCGCAATGACGAGCTTGTGGCGCGGTCGGCGCGTCCCCGGGCGGAAGCGCTGCAATCCCAGATGCAACTTCAATGTACATATTTTCAGTATGGAACCGAACCATATCGCCTCTCGCGTTCTTAACCCAGGTTAGTTAGAGCGGATGCGAGCATGGAGCAGCCAAATGGCACAGGCCCAGCCATATCAAGCGACCGCATTGATCGTTGAGGACGACGCCATGCAGCGGGAGATGCTCTGTCTCCTGCTGGAAGAAAGCGGGTACCAGGTCATCCAATGCGAAAGCGCGGAAGCGGCCGAGCTTGTGCTTGACAAGAGTGCCGGTGCGCTCTGCCTGATGCTGACCGACGTGCAGCTCGCCGGCCGTATGAACGGCGTTGAGCTCGCGCACGTCGCCAAGGACCGCAATCCGAAGCTCGACGTCGTCGTCACTTCGGGCCGCCCCCTGATGCAGCCCCTGCCTGACGGCGCAAAGTTCTGGGCCAAGCCATGGGCGCCGCTCGACGTCCTGCGCGAAGCCGAGATCGCCCAGCTGAACTGAGACACATTCGCGCTTTGGCTTCCTGTCTGGCGGCGCTGCTGACCGTGTCGTGACTTCTCGGCAAGCGTCAGGGGTGGTAGGGACGAGGTATGTCCTGGTCCTTCCTGCTCACCTCGCTCATCGTTGTCGCCTCGCCCGGCACCGGCGTGCTCTACACGCTGGCGGCCGCACTCACGCACGGCTCGCGCGCCAGCGTCGCGGCGGCCTTCGGTTGCACGCTGGGGATCGTGCCGCACATGATTGCGGCGATGCTTGGCCTCGCCGCCTTGCTGCACACCAGCGCGCTCGCCTTTGCCGCCCTGAAATGGTGCGGCGTGGCCTATCTGCTCTATATGTCCTGGCAGGCGCTGCGCGAAACCGGCGCGCTTGCCGTCGACGATGGGATCAAGGAGCGCTCCAGCGGCCGGATCATCGTCACCGGATTCATGGTCAACATCCTCAACCCAAAGCTCTCGATCTTCTTCCTCGCCTTCCTGCCGCAATTCATTGCGGCGGACGAGGCTTCCGTGCTGGCGCGGATGCTGGAGTTGAGCGGCGCGTTCATGGCGATGACCTTTGCGGTGTTCGTCGTCTACGGCTTCTGCGCGGCGTCGGTGCGCGAGCGCGTCATCTCCCGTCCAGGTGTGATGGCCTGGCTGCGCCGCTCCTTTGCGGCTGGCTTTGCCCTGTTGGGCGCCAAGCTCGCGTTCGCCGAGCGGTAGCCAATAAAAAAGCGGGCCTCGCGCCCGCTACCTTCAGCCTCACCCGGAGCCCGGGCGGAGCGAGGCTCCACCCGGGCGAAATGAAAAGAAGCTGCGTTACTTCTTCTTCGCCTTCTTGGCCTTTTTCTTCGTCGCCTTCTTCGCCTTCTTCGCTTTCTTAGCCATAGGATCCTCTTAAGGGTTAATGGTGAAACGCGACACGAGGAACGCTCGGCGGAGGGCCAGCCTCGCAACATCCTCGACGACAAGCTCAGCAGATTCGCGGGGCGCTGCCTCGCGCTGTCACATCCGTGTCATCCCGTTATCCACAGCTCAGATGCATTTTTGGGTGATTTTGGTCCGCGAATCCGCTTCGCGAAGCGCGATCGACTGATCGCGCGATGCGCCGGTGACGTACCTAACGATCTGATAATCGAGACGCGGCGTTCATGAATCCAAAACCAAGGGCGCGCTTTCGACGATCGCAGTGAGGTTCCGTTAAGCGCACCCGCGCATGATCCTCCGCAAGAACACGGGGACGGGTCATGGACGAACTTCTGCCAGAGACAGGGGGCGGGACGCTGCGCGTATCGCGGGCGTCATGCTGAACGTGCCGACACTCTGGACGGTGTTCGTCGTCAACTTCCTGGCGCTGGGCCTGATCTGGGCCTACGTGATCCGCTCCTATCCCAAATTCGAGGCCGCGCGGTTCTGGATGGCATCGGCCTTCGTCGGCGCGGCGGGGGCGTCGACGGCGCTGGTCCGCCTGTTCGTGATGTCTCCTCTGCCGCTTCTGATCGGGGGCGTCGGCATCATCGCGGCGACCTGCTTCGCCGCGATGGGCATCCAGCGCTTCTACGATCGGCCGGTGTCCTGGCGCGTCATGGCCGCGACCGGTGTCTTGAGCATCTGCGGCGTCGTGTTCTTCAGGTTCGTCTTCGACCACATGCCGCTGCGCATGCTCTGCTACACGATCGGTCAGGCCCTGCCGCTGTTGCTGACGCTCAATCTGCTGCTGTCGCCGCCGGAAGGCCGCGCCAGCCCGGGGGCCCGGCTGTCCGGCATCGTCATCATCACCATGATCGCGATCTTCGTGGCGCGCACGGTCGGCAATCTGCTTGGGGGCGACTTCTCGTCGATCGCCGGCAGCCAGTCCCATGCCATCATGGTGCTGGGGCTCATGTTCCTGTCGATGACGCTCAATTTCGGCTTCCTGCTGATGGCGATGGACCGCTTGCGCAACGAGGTCGCCGACCTCGCGCTGCTCGACGATCTCACCGGAGTAGCCAACCGCCGCCATCTGTTGCAGCGGCTGTCGGAAGAATGCGCCCGCTCGGAGCGCAGCGGCGAGCCGTTCTCGCTGCTGGTGATCGATCTCGACGGCTTCAAGACCATCAACGATACCCATGGCCATGCCGCGGGCGATGCCTGCCTCCAGCACTTCACCCTGATGGCGCAGACGCGCTTGAGGCCTGGCGACATGCTGGCCCGCACCGGCGGCGACGAGTTCTGCGTCGTTCTGCCGTCCTCCTCCTTGCGCGAAGGCGCGCTGATCGCCCGCCGCGTGCTCGAGGTCTGCCGCCAGGATGCCGCCGCCTGCTCCGGCAACGACATCCCGATCGCGATCTCGATCGGCGTTGCGGAATGGGATCGCGGCATCGGCCAATTCCCGGACCGGCTGATCGCCCATGCCGACCACGCCCTCTATGCCGCCAAGAAGAACGGCAAGAACGACTTTGCGGTCTTTGATCCGGCGCCGCCGCTCTCGCCCGAGCCGGTCGAAGCCGCGCGCAAATTCGCTTGAACCCTGCTAGGCTCGGGTCCGTTGTTGGATCCCGATATGCTGTCCCGCCTTGTCGCGGCTATTCTCGCCGCGCTTCTGATCGCTCCCGCCGCCGCAATGGACGCCGAGCTCACAAAGCTCGCGCGCAGCTCCGGCACGCCCGACATTCCCGGGCTGAAGATCGTCTGGCTCGCGCCATGGGGCGATGTCCGTGATGCTCATGCCTGGCGCAACATCATCGTGCACCAGACCGAAGGGCCAACGGGGTCAGCGCACGGCGGCGCCGAGGCGCAGTCGAAGAATCCCACCCGGCGCGGCGTGATGGTCTGGGTCGAGACCGACGGCACGGTATACTGGTCGGTCGCGGACAATCTGGTGCCGACCCACACCGACGGCGCCAATCGCAACGACAACAAGTACGTCGATAACACGGCCACCTATCATCAGGTCGTTCGCGACAATTCGATCGGCGTCGAGTTCGCCGGCAATTATCCCGATGTCACGATCGGTCCGACGGCGGCGCAGGTCGCTGCCTGGAAGATCCTGGTCCAGGTCCTGCGCGCGCGTTACGGCATCCCGCTCGACCACGTCTATGCCCACAACTGGATCGACTTCAAGGACGCGCGCTATTGCGAAGGTTGCTGGCTCGCGACGCTGGCGCGGACGTGGGGGGAGTGACGGTCGAGACTACACCGGCTGCGTCATCCAGCCGAACAAGCGCCGGATCAGTCCCGGCTGCTCCGGCAATTCCGGCGGCCCGTCTGCGGCCAGCACGCGCTTGAGGAAGTAGTCGAGGAACACCATGTCATTCGGCTCAGTGACGGTGAATGTCTCCTCGCCGAAATACACGCTGTAGTTAAAGAAGAACGGCCCGATGATCGGGATCGTCGCGGTCGAGGCATAGTCCTTGGAGATCACGAATTCCGATGGATCGAGCCCGTGGTCGCGCATGGCCTGTTCGACCAGCGGCAGCTTGCGCATGAACTGGGCGGAGAAGCCGCCGACGGTGGATTGCAGGATGATCGACACGATGTGTGCCCGTTCTCTGGATGTGGCCCGGTCATATTGGTCGTCTGACCCGTCGCGTGCGTTCAATATGCCCCGCCGGCGCCTCCCGCGAACATGCTGCAGCTCACACACAATAGAAAAGCCGGCGTTGCCGCCGGCTTTTCGTCTTGTCTCGATCCGCCAATTCGTGGGTCGCGGAAGCCTGCGCTTAGTGCGCGGCTTCCAGCGCGGCCTGTTCGGCCCTTGCGATCGTGCCCTTGACCGCGGACTGCACCTTCTCGAAGGCGCGGACCTCGATCTGGCGGACGCGCTCGCGCGACACGCCGAACTCGGCGGCAAGGTCTTCCAGCGTCATCGGCTCATCGGCGAGGCGACGGGCCTCGAAGATGCGGCGTTCGCGCGGGTTGAGCACGCCCATGGCGCCGTTCAGCGCGTCACGGCGGTGATCATACTCCTCGTGCTCGGCCAGCATGGCTTCCTGGTTGGGCGTATTGTCGACCAGCCAGTCCTGCCATTCGCCGGCTTCGCCGTCGTCGCGGATCGGAGCGTTGAGCGACGCGTCGCCACCGAGGCGGCGGTTCATGTCGATCACGTCCTGATCGGTGACGCCGAGGCGCTTGGCGATGATCTTCACCTGGTCGGGGCGGAGATCGCCTTCGTCCAGCGCGTTGATCTTGCTCTTCGCCTTGCGAAGGTTGAAGAACAGCTTCTTCTGGTTCGCGGTGGTGCCCATCTTCACGAGCGACCAGGAACGCAGGATGTACTCTTGAATCGACGCCTTGATCCACCACATCGCATAGGTGGCGAGACGGAAGCCCTTCTCGGGCTCGAAGCGCTTGACCGCCTGCATCAGGCCGACGTTGCCTTCCGAGACGACCTCGGAGATCGGCAAGCCGTAGCCGCGATAGCCCATGGCGATCTTGGCGACGAGCCGGAGATGGCTGGTCACGAGTTGGTGCGCCGCGTCGCGATCGTCATGCTCGCGCCAACGTTTGGCGAGCATGTATTCCTGCTGGGGTTCCAGCATCGGGAACTTGCGGATCTCGGCGAGGTAGCGAGAGAGGCCGGATTCTCCATTGAGGACCGGCAAAGCAGCGGTACGGGCCATTGTGAAGCCCTCCAGAGGTTCAGGCCCCCGATAGCGGCGGGCCAGGCAGACGACCGCTTGGTTAAAGCCGGTCGTAGCTGCGATGTTCCACGTTGGTCATTTCCAACGCAGGCGCAATATACCCTATCGGGGGTCAAAAAGGGAAGGATTGCTGACGTCACGTCCCCGTGTGGCAGCTATAACTTTTTGTAAGGTAACGGTTTTCTCAAAACCCCTGCGTCATAGCGCCGCTTTTAAAGCGCGCTCCAGGAGAAGCAAATCCTCCGGCAGGCCGGCCTCCCAGTGAAGAAGTTCTCCGGTCCGGGGGTGCTCAAGTACCAGCAAATAAGCATGCAGGGCCTGACGGCCAAGCGCCGTCAAAGCGCCTTGCGACTCCGGTCCGAGCTGGTTCGCCTTGGTCTTGAAATGCGGGCCATAGACCGCGTCGCCCATCAGGGGGTGGCCGATATGGGCGAGGTGGACGCGGATCTGGTGAGTACGTCCGGTCTCGAGCTCGCAGGCCAGCAGCCCCGCGATCGGCTTGCCGTCGCGCCCTGTAAAACTCTCGAGCAGCTCCCAATGCGTCACCGCCTCGCGGCCGCCCTGGCGCACCGCCATCTTCTCCCGCGCATACGGGTGGCGGTCGATTGGCGCGTCGACGGTACCGCGATGGCGGCCGGGTAGCCCCCAGGCGAACGCCATGTAGCCGCGCCGCATCGGCCCGGTGCGGCCATGGTCGGCGAATTGGGCGGTGAGCGAGGCGTGCGCCAGGTCGTTCTTGGCGATCACCATCAGTCCGGTCGTGTCCTTGTCGAGCCGGTGCACGATGCCGGGCCGGCGCACTCCGCCGATCCCCGATAGCGAGGTGCCGCAATGGGCGATCAGCGCGTTCACCAAAGTGCCGGTCTCGTGCCCGGCCGCGGGGTGCACCACCAACCCCCTAGGCTTGTTGATGACGATGATGTCGTCGTCCTCGAACACGATATCGAGGGCGATATCCTCGCCCTTGGGCTCCGGTGGGGCCGCCTCCGGCACGTCGATTATGATCGTATCGCCGGATGCGACGTGATAAGCGGGGTCGCGGACCGCGGTGGCCTTCAAGCTCACGGCACCCGCCAGAATCAGGGTTTTGAGCCTTGATCGCGACAGGTCGGGACGGCGCGCCGCCAGCACGCGGTCGAGCCGGGCCGAGCCCTCGTCGCCTTCGACCGTGACCTCCAACCTTTGCGCTGAGCCTGAGCTATCCATGACGACGTCTGATACCGCTGTTCCCGAACCGACCCCCGAGCAGGCCGCGCTGTTTGCACGGGTGCGGCGGATGATGCTGATCGCGGGGTTGACCTCGGCGCTGGCCATCTGCGCCGTCCTGATCGCGGTGGGCTACCGCCTTTTCAAGTCGGAGGGAAGGGCGACTGATCCCGTGAGCGACATCACCGCCACCCTGCCGAAGGGCGCCAAGATCGTTTCCACCGGGGTCGCCGGCGACCGTCTCGTGGTCACGCTGGATATCGGTGGGGTCATCGAGATCCGCACCTTCGATGCCCACACGCTCAAGCCGGCCGGAAAGCTGAAATTTGCCAATGAGCCGTAAAAGGCCCGTTCGGGTCCTTGCGGCGGACAAATTTCGAGGTTATTGGCTAGCCCTCACGCTCCCTTCGTCTAGCGGTTAGGACGCGGCCCTCTCAAGGCTGAAACAGGGGTTCAATTCCCCTAGGGAGCGCCAAATCCGCGATATTCCAGATCGACGTCCACCCACATCGCCTTGCGTTCAAGCCGGCGTAATGGAAAGCGCTTCGCGCCGGCGCCTTTGTGCCGCGCGATGGTTGCATGTTGAAGGCATAGCTCCTTGAAGGCATAGCTCCAGCCCAGCTCGACGCCTGGTCGAGCGGCGATCGCGAGCGGAGCCCTGGCCGTATTTCAGTGGTGCGCCGAAACGCTCCTGACGGTCTCGGTCAGCAAATCACCTGCCGCGGAATGGCCGACGTCACCCAGACTGATGATGCCGACCATCCGCTTGCTCTTGTTGATCACCGGCAGCCTGCGGACCTGTAGCTTCTCCATATGATGCATCGCCTTTGCGAGGTCATCGTCCTCCCGGCAGCAATGGATGCCCTCGGTCATCACGTCGCGCGCCGTCGCGCGGCCGGCGTCGAAGCTGTGGCTCGCGAGCCCTTTGCAGACGATATCGCGGTCGGTCACCATCCCGACCAGCTTGTCGTCCTCGCCAATCGGAATGCAGCCGATGTCATGCGTCCGCATCAACTTGGCGAGCTCGGTGATTGGGGTGTTGGGGCTGACCCAGTCGACACCCTTGTGCATCACGTCCTTGACTTTCATGGCGAACCTCCGTTCGTGGGTTTCAGGTGCATTGAAGCAATGCAGCGGCGCCCCCAACCCCATCTTCCGAATTGTACGACCGTAACAGGCAGTGTGCGAAATGCTCAATCGTGCGCGCTGAACCGCCCGTGCGGCGCATTGGCCGTCAGGCGCGCGAACTGCGCATGACCCATATGAAGCAGCGTCTCGTGATCGCCGGCTTCGATATAGATGTCCGGCTGTGCCTCGATGCTGTCGTCCACGATGATATCCAATCCGTAGCATTTGCCGACGGCAGGAACCGCACCGTGTGCACAGTCGCTGAACAGCCGATTGATCTCGGTTTCATCGGCCATGTGGAGATTGTCGCCGAGACTTGTCCTCAAGTCCGACAGGCGGAGATGATGCGATGCGGCCAAGATGGCCAGCATGTATCCGCCGTCGCGCCGCAATACGATGCCCTTGGCGAGGCGGTCGCCCGAGATATGGCATGCCTCGGCCGTCCGAGCGGACGTCATGCTGAGCTCGTGCGGTATCACCTCGTATTGGATGTTTTCAGCGGCTAGGTATTTCTGGAGCGTGGGAGCAATGGCCATGACATCACCTCCGATGCGGAATGCAAACCATCCACCGTGAGGGTCATCCCAGCAGACTCTCACCACGCGATGGGCGGCTGCCTGACTATGAATCCAACATAGGTCTTTCATCGGCAAGCCGCAATTCGTTGACGGGCTCTGGCTGCTGTCCTTTGAGCACATGCGAGCATCGCATGCAGGGTTTGCGTCGAGGTTATGTAGCGATTTCAATTACATAAGAGTTCGTAGTTTTATTCTGAATGGCGCGCCATTTGCGTACGAGACCGGGCATTCCGAAACCCAGCCGTTTTTCCGCTTGTAGCCGCAACCAGCGTGCCCACGAGCTTTCGCCGTCCAGGCGCTCTCTTACGCGGTCGTGCCGTCGATCGAGCGGCGGATCACCCGCTGCACTTCCGCATTGGACAGAAACAGATCGTGGTTGATGATGCCCCAGCCTTCCTGCGAGGCATCGACCACGCGCACACCGAGCCGCGCGATGGCGGCCTTCTCGGCGGCGCCGACCCTGGTCATTCCGCCTGCGATCTGTCCCGACAGTGCCAGCGCGCGATCGTTCGTCGCGGCGATCACGGTAATCTTTCCGGCAAGCGGACCGATGCGCTGGATCGCCGACGAGAACACATCCATGTCGATATCAGGCGCGGCAAACACGACCGCGCCGATCTTGCCCGTGACTGTGTCGCCGTATCGCGCATAGAGCTGACGCAGGCTTTCGAGCGTCAGCATGGTTCCCATGCTGTGCGCAACGATGTGCACGCGGCCGCCGCCTGGCGCCGACACCAGCGCAGAGAGCACGCGTTCGAAATCGTCGCGGGACCACATCGCGCTGTCGCGGTCGTAGGCGTAGTCGAATAGTCCTGCCTTGGAGGGCCAGGAGAACACCATGGTCCGGCCGCGAAACTTGATCCCATCGGAGAGATGGGCGCCATCCAGCACCGCCGTCTCGAATGTCTGCTTGAAGCCGTGCACATAGATCAGCACGTCTCCTCCGCCGGCCTGCGCAACGAGATCGCCAACGTCGGCCGACACCGGTTCGACCCGGTCAAGGCGCCAATCGCCAATTCCAACCGACGCGAGAGAAAGACGGCCCTCGTCCGGCGCCACCAGCTTCGCCCGCGCGACTGTCATGGTCGTGGCGCGCTCCGGCCCGAACCAGGGTTTCGTGCGACCGCCGTTCACGGGCTTGCGCGTGGTGGTGACAAGCAATGTGGGGTCAGCCGAGAGGGACGACGCGTCGAAGCGCGCGCCGGCCGCACTCAGGCCGGCGCATCCGCCGAGCGCGAGGGCGCTTCCCGCCGACAAAATTCCGCCGAGGAGCGCGCGGCGCGAAATGGAATGACAGGAGTCGCGTTGCAGAATACGTCGGACGATCACACGGAACCTTTGGAACTTTGCCCACCGTAGCGCCACCCCGCCTAGCTCACTGAATGACAATGGGGGCGAGAAGACGGCGGAGCAGCTTCACGGCAGGTTGCATGGGTTCGAAACCGATCCTTCGTAGTGGCTGACCGAGATACGAGCGGCTCGGAAAATTTCCACTTGAAACTCCCGATCATCAGCCTTTGAATCCCGGCAAGATGGCGTGTGGCAGGGCTTTCGTAGCTCGTTTTTCCCGGAATGGCGGGCTGGTCGTGGTTTGCAGCGGATTTGGTTGAGTCACCATGAGCCGGAAGAATAAGGTTCCCCTTGCTGATCGCGTCGTCAGGTCGGCTGAGGCCTCGCTTGCCGCCCGGCACTTTGCAAGTGCCATCGATATTCTCGTCGGGATCGGATGGCTTGACCCTGGAGCGGCGGAGCGTTGGCGCCGTGGCCAGGTCGACTGCCTTGAGGAGGCTATCCCGACCGATCCGGCGCGCGTCTCGGAAGCCATGCGGCTGTTCCGGTCTTGGGCGACCGCGCAGGGACTGCTCGCAAACCCGACGGAATATGTCGCGCGTACGCCGCGTCGCCAACCGCTCCGATTCAGCCGCAGCGGTGATCCGGCTCTCGAGGAGTCGTACCGCACACATTGGGTGTCGCCGGAGCTTTCCGAGAAGAAGCGCGAGCGCCTGGCGGAAAAGGTGAGCCGTGCCCCGGAGCTGGTCGTTGTTCAACCGTTGAAAGCGGACTGGACATGCCATCGGTGCGGCGGCACCGGCGATCTCCTGATGATGGAGACGCCCGGCCCGGCATGCTTGCGCTGCGCTGGCCTCGACGATCTCGAATTTCTTCCCGCGGGCGAGGCTCTGCTGACGCGGCGCGCCAAGGCGAGGAGCACCCGATATGCCGTCGTCGTACGCTTCAGCAAGACCCGCCGCCGCTACGAACGACAGGGGCTGCTGGTCGAGCCCCAGGCCGCAGCGGATGCGGCCCGACCAACTCCCGCGGCCGGAGGCGGCTGATGGCCGGCAGCACTCTGCGTCCCCGCTTCGCCCGTCGGGTAAGCCGGTGGCGTTAGCGATCAACATCCGAGCCGACAACGGTTCAGCCGGGGAGATCGAGCGGCTGTGGGATCACGTCGCTGCGTTCGAAGCCGAGCCGTCGATGCGTGCGCTCGGCTACCGGCCGCATCTTACATTTGCGATCTACGATGCGCCTGAGATCGACGAGAAAACCGCATGGGGCGCGATGCGGGCCGCTGTCGCCGACGAGGCGCAGTTGCGCATCGAGTTCAAACGACTTCGTTGGTTCGAAGGCTCGCCGTTCGTTCTCTGGGCGGAGCCGATCTCCAATGCGGCGCTAACCCGCATCCACAGCTCCATCAGCGCCGCAATCGACCCGGCGCATTGCCGTCCGCATTACCGGCCGGGAACATGGACCCCGCACTGCACGCTCGGCATGCATATCGCCGACGAACGGCGCAACGATGCGATTGCCTTTGCTCAGGCGTTCGATCGCAGCATCGAAGTGATGTTCGACGTGGTGGATTGCGTTGCGTTTCCGCCTGTACGGATCGTCGCCGAGCGGAGATTGGCGCAGTAGTTGGTTGTCGCCTCACAACCGGGCGACAATTTTTCCCTCGTCGCGACGACCCGCGACCTCCGGGCCTTGGCCCGGAGCTTTTGACTGCGCGGAGAACCTGGGGAGCTGCACGTTGTTCACCTCGTCCCCTGAAGGTTGGGACCGAAGTCGATTCCTCGAGGGCGCGCCATTTCGAGGCGTTGACGCGCCGATCAGGTCGACCGGCGCCACCCTTCTGCGGTCAAAGCTTCGAGCTCAGCGAAATAGCCCTCATTCGGATCGTGGCCGGACGTGGTGTCCAGGTCGTCGCCGTCCGATTTGATGCCGCGCATCAGATCGTTGATGTGTCCGGCAAGCACAGAGCCGATCGCATGTATGGCTTCGTGACGATCGAGCCCTTCGGACATCAATCGCTGCGCGGTTCCTCGCACCGGCAGCTCGGCATCCGCAATCTGGCTCTCGACAACGGCGTGAATGACAGCGTGCAATTTCTCCCGCGGGAGGCGGATGCCAGCATGTCGATGATACGCCAGTACGAGATCGATCCGCTCTTCTTCTTCCAGCGCAAGCCACCGATCCGGGGGTGGCTCCACGAATGGATCATATCGCCAGGTCGCGCCTTTCTCTTGCTCGATCGCTGTTCGGGAAACGTCGCGCGCTTGCGGATCAGCTCGCTGCAATCCGGACGACGGCTCGTCCAGGCGTTGTGAATTGAGGCAGCACTTCTTGAATTTCATGCCGCTGCCGCAGGGGCAGGGGTCGTTTCGTCCGACACTTCTCTGAGGATTGACCATGGAGCACGCCTTCACACATCCTGCCCGAGCGACCCCGCAATATCGCTCCGCCGGGTGAACCGAGAGCCTCAGATCAGCGAGTTCTTCGACTAGAGGCCATTGAATGAATCAACCAGCTCAGCCGGGCTCGACGTAGGCCAGGCGATCCATGACGCCGTCGGCCAACCCCACCTTGTATACGGCTTCCGCAAAACGTCTGTCGTCGGCGACCTGGCTCAGCTTGGTGTCGGCCACGCGCCGCGGCAGCATCATGCAGATCGGTTCGAGCATATTGATCTCGAAGGGTACGTAGACGCCGGCGGTCATCGAGAACGTCTCGACGGTGAGCAGCCGGGTCGCGAATAATTGTCCGTCGTCGATCGAATGCTCGAGCCCGACGTCGATCAGCCATACCTTGGAATTCCGAAGGATATCGGTTGCGATCAGGCCTATCGTGTCGTGACGTCGCTCGACCATGAGTATCGCAAATTGCGAGGCGCGCATCGCCTCCAGCATTCGCCGCTCGTCAGACTGCGCTTCGAACCTGGCCGATTTCGCATAGCGATCGATCGCGCGGGAACGATCGGCCGGTGCGGTGTAGATCGCCAAGTCATAGATATAATAGGTCTCGTCCGGGTCTTCGAGAGCCAATGTCCTCCCTTGCGCCAATCCCAGGCGACGTGCACGATCCAGCAGCGTGTCATCAGATATCGACTTGAACACCTCGCCATGAAGGCGTTTCGAGATTTCCCGCAGGTGAAGATAGCGGGCGAGAAGATCATCGCGTGTCGAGCGACATTCGCCGCCCCAGGGTAGCGTTAATTGCCGTTGAGTGTGGAGCAACGCCATGGAACTCTCCGGAGGCGGAATATTGCTCCGCATGATAAGCGCTGTTCACCGATTCGCGGAGTGAGAATCTCCCGATCAACCGTAAGCCGCGATCTTCTTGATTCGCCGTGCGAGCGCGTCTTCTGCGGTTTCGAGATCGAAGCGTGTCTGAATGTTCATCCGGAACACGGCGCCAGTCTTGAAAAATTTGTCGAGCCGCGGCGCAGTGTCTACCGTGACGGCAGGCCCGCCGAGCGAACGGACCGCCGCCACCGAATGATAGATCCCAAACCCTATTGCCGCATCAGCCGCACCACATCCTGCCTCAGCAGATAGAACGACACCGCCAGCAGGACGACGTCCATCATCAGGAAGGGGACGTTGCCGGTCATCGCGGGGAATCCTCCCGCAGCGACGTCCCAGCCATCCGGCATGAACGGAATGATCGTGACCGTCGCGATGAAGGTACCGGTCGAGCCGAGGGCGCCGAGGACACCGAGCCGCGTGTTCCAGAAGCCGGCGAGCAACAGCGTCCCAAACGTCCACTCCGAAGCGCCAAGGAAATAGCTGGCGCCCGCGTGACCGAAGACGGGATAGAGCCACCAGATTAGCGGCCCGTTGCTGATGAACGGGACCAGTCGCTCGAATTCATACGGGAACCACTTCTGGTAACCGAAGAAGAGAAACATGATCACCATCGACGCTCGAACGACGTGGTAGTCGAGATCCTTCGCAAGCAGGCCGGACTTTTGCAGTGCGCGGACAAACGGATTTTGCATGTTGCTGGTTATCGCGGTCATTGTCGTGATCCTTTCATTCAAGATCTGACTGGCGCAGTCGCTTCAGGCGAGCGCGGGAAAGTCGATCTCGGTGTCGTTGATGCGGTTGAACACGTTGGTGAAGACGGTGGTCGCGAAGGCAAGGCTGATCTCGACGAGTTGCGCGTCGGTGTAGCCGGCAGCCTTGATCGCGGCGAAATCCGCGTCGCTGACAGTGCCACTGGATTGCGCGAGCTTGCGGACGAAGCGGATCAGCGCATCGCGCTTGTCATCGCCGGTCGCCCGGCGCTCGCGGATCTTCTTCAACTCGTCGGGCTTCAGGCCCGCGAGTTTTCCAAGCAGGCTGTGCGCGGCGACGCAGTAGTCGCAGCCGGCGACCTCGGAGATGGCAAGCTTGATGGTTTCCTGGTCGCGCTTCGCGAGCGTGCCCGACGCGAGCACGCTGTCGGCAAGCAGGATGGCCTTGAGCGCGTCCGGCCCATGGGCGCCGATCGCGGCAAAGGTGTTGGGCACGCTACCGATCGCCTTCTTGATCTGAGCATAGATTTCAGCGGTCGCGCCGGTTGCGGAGTCGATACGGGGAACGGAAAGACGGGACATGGTGCCACTCCTTGGTTCGGGTTGGTGAACGATTGCGGAGTGACAATAGGGTCGCGAACTGATACTTTGAATGTCAATAAATCTCGATTATATGCTCAAACGTCTCGAGATGAGATGGTCTTAGGAGACCGCATGGATTGGCTGAGCCGGCTGTTCGAGATGATGCCCGTGCGCGGACGGCTCGACCTGCGCTGCGCCTACGGCGCGCCGTGGCGCATCGACCAGGGGCCGGGCGAGCCGAACGAAATTCCGTATCACGCCGTGCTTGCCGGCTCGGCGATGCTGGACGATCCGGCGGGGGGCCGGCCGCTCAAGCTTAAGCCCGGCGACATCCTGCTGCTTCCGGGCAATCCCCGACACGTCATGCACGATGGCAGCGGGGCCGTGCCGCTGCCGGCGCGCAATCGCGCATCTCTCAATTTCACGATCAGCGAAAATCCCGGCTCGGAGGAACGGCTCGATCTGTTGTGCGGACACTTTGCCATCGCGCCGCCGCATGACCGCCTGCTTCGTAGCTATCTGCCACCGCGCCTCGTCGTGCATGCCGGCTCTGACGCTGGCGACAGAGACACGGCGGGGCAACTCGCCGGTCTCGTCGCCTTGATGCGCAGCGAGTCCGCAGGCGATCGCCTCGGTGGACGTGCGATGTTGAACGCGCTGTCGAGCGCGATGTTCGCGCTGGTGCTGCGGCTCGCCAGCCTGACGGACGACGCGCCACGCGGTCTGCTTGCATTGGCCGGTCATCCGCGTCTCGCGCCGGCGGTAGCCGCCCTGTTCAAGGAGCCGGCGCGCGCATGGTCGCTGCCCGAGCTGGCGCGTCTGTGCGGCATGTCGCGAGCGACGCTCGCGCGGCAATTCCAGGAGAAGCTCGGGCGCTCAGCCGCTGATCTCCTGACCGATATCCGGATGGCGCTCGCCGCGAACGAACTGAAGAAATCTTCGCTTTCGACGGGCGCCGTGGCGGAAGCTGTCGGGTATCAATCCGAAGCGGCGTTCCAGCGCGCCTTCAAGAGCCACATGGGCATCACGCCGGCTCAGTGGCGCAAAAGCGGGGAACTCAGCGGGGAGGCTCCCGAAAGGCCTGCAGCTTGATCCGGTTCGGCCGCACCAGCGTGCAGTCGGACGAAACAGTAAACCCGCTGTCAAGCTGCCTCGTCGAAAATATTCCACTTTACCGAAATTCGGAAATGTCGTATGTGTCGGCCATCCCAGCCCACAAAAGGGGCGGTCGTACGTCGTCACGAAACGCGGGCTGGGTTGCGGTGGACGCGGGCGGCGTCAAGGCGGAATCGAGCGTGCAGGGCGAGATGAACCTCGTGAGCATGGCGCGAACCGCGTCGACGAACGGGCCCATACTTGCGGAGTTGTTGGCAGAGCAGGACCGTATCCTGCGAAGCCTCCTGGCGAAGCAGGATGCCTGCGTACGGCGAAACCGTGTGGTCCTGGCCGTCGTCGCTACGGTCAAGCGTTTGCGAAGGCGTCATCGCGTCAACCGGCGCGATGGTCGTGAATTTCGCGATCGCGACGGAGGCAAAAGGAATTCGTCTCCGGGGAGAGCGCGCATAAGCCGTCAGACCATCGCGCAGGGAAGGCCGAGTTTCGGTTGCCCTGTGTCTCCCCTGTGCATTGCGTGTGCATCATTTTCGCATGGGGGTTTTATGGGTGCCAGCCGGCGCCCGGTCTTCCCTGCGCCCTTTTCCGTCAGGACGAGGGTGTGAAGAGGAGCGCATAGCTCGGGCAAAACATGCCGCGAGGACGAGAACGCGCGTCCGGACCTCCCATGCAAGCATGATGCATCGGCATCCTCGGAGGTGGTCGTTGTTGCCAGAATCTGCCTCTATGTGACCGAACCTGCCTCCGAAGCTGCTGCCGGGCCTTCGGAGGTTCTGGCATTCTGCTTTCGGGAGTGACGATATGAGCGGTTTGGTGATCTCTGGCGGCCGGGTGGTGGATCCGGCGAGCGGAATGGACGCCATCGGCGACGTGGCGGTGGTGGACGGCAGGATCGCCGCCGTCGGCTCCTCGCTCGGCGGCGCCGAGCGGGTGATCGATGCGACCGGGCTCGTGGTTGCGCCCGGCTTCATCGATTTGCACGCCCATGGCCAGTCGATCCCGGCCGACCGCATGCAGGCCTTCGACGGCGTCACGACGACGCTCGATCTCGAGGCCGGCGTGCTGCCGGTCGCCTCCTGGTATGAGCGCCAGGCCCGGAAGGGCCGGGTGCTGAACTATGGCGCCGCCACCAACTGGGCGTTTGCGCGCATCGGCGCGATGACGGGCTCCAACGCGGAGAGCTCGCTCGAAGCGTTCGGCAACGCCATGCGCGATCGCCGCTGGATGGACAACGTCGCAACCGATGCGGAGGTCGCCGGCATCCTCGAACGCCTCGCGCGCGGACTGAACGAGGGCGGTATCGGCATTGGCATCCTGAACGCCTATGCGCCGGGCGCCGGCGTGCAGGAGCTGACCGCGGTGTGCCAGCTCGCCGCGAAGCAGAACGTGCCGACCTTCACCCATGTGGCCTACATGTCGCGCATCGACCCTGAAAGCGCGGCGGAGGCCTATATCCGCCTGATCGGCTATGCCGGTGCCACCGGCGCGCACATGCACATCTGCCATTTCAACTCGTCCAGCAAGACCGACATCGAACGCTGCCGCGTGCTGATCGAGAAGGCGCAGGCCCAGGGCCTGCCGATCACGGTCGAGGCTTACCCCTACGGCACCGGCTCGACCGTGCTGGCGGCCGCCTTCTTCAGCGATCCCGAGTTCGTCGAGCGCAACGGCACCGGCTACGACTCCGTGCAGCGCGTGACCGACGGCTATCGCTTCCACGACCGCGAGGAGCTGCTCAAGGCGCAAGCCGAGGAGCCGTCCTCGCTGGTGCTCTGGCACATCCTCGACACCGAGAACAATGCGCATCATCGCGACCTTCTCGACATGTCGGTGCTCTATCCCGGCGGCGCGATCGCATCCGATGCGATGCCGTGGACGCTGCCGGACGGCACCACCTACAAGGGCGATGCCTGGCCGCTGCCCGATGACGCCACCTCGCATCCGCGCTCGGCCGGCTGCTTCACAAAATTCATCCGCGAATGGGTGCGCGAGCGCAAGGCCGTGTCGCTGCTCGAAGGCGTGCGCAAATGCGCGCTGATCCCCGCAGAGATCCTGTCGACGAGCACACCGGCGATGCGGGCCAAGGGCAGGCTCACGAAGGATGCCGATGCCGATATCGTCGTGTTCGACTATGAGAAGCTCTCGGACCGCGCGACCTTCACGGCGATGAACCGTCCGTCCGAAGGCGTCCGCCATCTCGTCGTCAGCGGCCAGCCGCTGATCAGCGACGGCATTCTGGATGTGACCGCGCGGCCCGGTAAGCCCGTCCGCCGGCCCGTCGTCGAGAGCTGAGCCATGCCGGTCCCCATTCTCCTGGTCACGGGCTTTCTGGGGGCAGGCAAGACGACGGTCGTCAACCATCTGCTGGCAAACGCGGACGGACGGCGCATCGCCGCAATCGTCAATGATTTCGGCGCGATCAACATCGATGCGGAGCTGATCGCGGGCGCGAGCGACGGCGTGGTCAGCCTTGCCAATGGCTGCATCTGCTGTTCGCTCGAAGGCGATTTGTTGCGCACGCTCTCGACGCTGCTGCGGCGTGATCCGAAGCCGGAGTACATCGTGATCGAAACCAGCGGCGTCGCCGATCCCGCCGACATCGTGCGCAATCTGCTGGACCCCGTGATCCTGCGCGAGGCGCCGCTGGAAACCGTGCTCTGCGTGATGGACGCGGCGACGCCGCCGGCCGCCCTGGACGACGCGCTGATGCGATCGCAGTTGCGCGTCGCTGATATCGTGGCGTTGAGCAAGCTCGATCTGGCGGACGAGGAGGCGGGGGAGCGGATACGCAATGCTATCCGCGCGCTACGCTCACCTGCCGTGGTGGTCGACGCGCGGCATGGTGAAATTCCCGCAGCATTGTTGTTTCCCGCGAGCACCGAGCGCACGCCGGCACGGCGCGAGCCGGGGCCGAAACGGCCGGCAGAAGAACGCTTCGAGACGCTGAGCTGGACCTCCGACCGGCCGCTCTCGCTGCCGCGCCTGCAGCAGGCGATCGGCAAGCTGGCACCGAAGCTTGCGCGCGCGAAAGGCCTGTTCGAGACGATCGAGCAGCCCGGACGTCTGATGGTATTTCACTTCGCCGGCGGCCGGGCGACGCTGGCGCCGGGCGATGCGCCGACGCCAGGCGTGCCGCGCGCACGGATCGTCTTCATCGCCGAGCTCGGGGTGCTATCGAAAGCCGAGCTCGACGGAATCATGGAGGGGTGCGTTGCGAGCGGCTGAGGTGAGGCGATAGGATGGATTGCAGTCACAGGGATGAGCCTTGCATGTCGCCCAAAATCGCACCCGCAGACGCCGCTTCGCGCCGCGCCGCCAAACCGACGATCGTCTATCCGGCGGGCACAATGCGCGGGCCCGACATGGCGGCGCTCGAGCAAGCGCGCAGCACGATGGTCAAGACGCGCGAGCTCACCGTGCCGCCTCGCGACGCCAGGACATTTCGCGTGGCGCGCGGCCAGTTCTTCCGCATCGTCAGCATCGAAGGCCCTCAGGTCGGCGACCTCAATCTCTGGAACGCGGACGATCTCTCCGAGCGTTTCTTCAGTGGCAAGACGCGGGCGCTTTATGGCACGCATGTCGGCGCCGGCGACCGGCTCTGGAGTAACATGCCCTATCTTCGGCCGATGGCGACCATCAGTCACGACACGCTCGGCTGGTATGGTTTCGACGAGGACGGCGCCGGCATTCACGATGTCATCGGCACGCGCTGCGATCGCTACACCAATCTGTTGCTCAACGGCGGCAGCTATGATTTCTGCTGCCATTCCAACCTGTGCCGCGCGCTTGCCGCCGAGCTGACGATGGAGCCACACGCGGTCGAGCATCACGTCCACGACGTGCTCAACGTCTTCATGTGCACCGGCTTCACCAGGGACACGCACCAATATTTCATGAAGGCAAGCCCCGTCCGTCCCGGCGACTTCATCGAGTTCTTCGCGGAGATCGATCTGCTCGGCGCGTTGTCGGCCTGTCCCGGTGGAGACTGTAGCGCAACCCATTCCAGCGACGCTGCGGCATGCCATCCGCTCAAGATCGAGATCTTTGAGCCGGACCGAGCGACACTGAAGGCCTGGAGCTGGCCGTCGCCAAGTGGATATCACCGCGGCCACGGAGCGTCTTCCACGCACAAGAGCCTCTGATCCGTCTGATCACGGAGAAAAGTAAGCTGCGACTACGTCGACTTCACGCAAAGACAGGGATTTGGGGACATGTGCCCCGGAGCTCGGGGGCGTCACAGGCCGCGGCGGCCTCACGCGAATTGCGCGACGCCGTTCCCAACAGACCAGTTCTCCGCGGGGGCATCGAGCACGTTGACGAATATGTCCTCGGGGCGGATGCCCGGGTTGTCGCCGAGCAGTTCCGCGATCCGGCGGTACAGCGCCTTCTTCTGCTCAGGGGTACGCGAAGCGAACACGGTGATCTGGATCAGCACGGCGTCGTCGCTGCGCTTGACGCCATAGGCGTTGCCGCAACGGAAGTTTGCAGGCGACAGCTCGCTGATGGTCATGAACTCGTCACCTTCAGGCACGTTCAGCGCCTCGCGCATCGCGCAATAGAGGCCGTCCAGGATTGCCTGCCGGTAGGCTTCGGGCTTACCAGCGCGCATGGAGATGTGAAGCAGAGGCATCAGCTGGTCCCTTTGCATGCGAGCCCAATCGACCGGGCGCATGCAAGCGCCGGCCGTTCGGCCCATTGACGAGACGGGCTATCAATCCCAATTTATTTTTGACACGATGTCCAGAAAGCACGTTTTTGACATCGTGTCAAATATGCCGTCGATAGGGAGCATGATGTGAGGCCGCGCGAGTTCGATCACGACGACGTCCTGCGCATCGCGTTCGACCAGTTCTGGCGCAAGGGCGTGCGCGGCACCTCGCTGTCCGACATCGCGCGCGATGCCGGCGTTCAGCGCGGCAGCCTCTACAATGCGTTCGGCAGCAAGGAGGCCTTGTTCCTCCAGGCCTATGAGCGCTACGCCGGCGACTATCTCGTCGCCTTGCAGAAGGCGCTCGGCGCGGGCTCGTTGCGTAAGCGCCTCATCGCATTTTTCGACCTGACCATCACCAATTTCCGATCCGGCTCGCCGCCGCGCGGATGTCCGACGACGCGGGGGCTGATGGAGCTCGGCGCCGCTGAAGGCGAGGGGCTCGACGAAGACGCGCGGAGAGCTTTTGCGAACCTGGTGTCGCGCATCACCGCGCTGGTTGAGGACACATTGTCGGCGGGCGCCAAGCGCGGCGAATTCAGCGGCAACCCGGCGGCCGCAGCGCTGCACATCATCACGGTCACGCGCGGTCTCGCGGTGCTCGAACGCGCCTTCGGTGACGAGCCCCAGCTGCGCAAGATTGCTGCCCACACCGTCGACCTCGTGCTCGGCAGGGGTGCCCGCTAGGCCTCAGCAGAATGCAAGCGCGTTGACGGCCTGCGTGGCCGCGCTCTCCTGCTCGATCCCGACGAGCTGGCCGACGGCGGTCTTGAGTTCACCTGGGTCCCTGCGACGCGCAACAGCCAGGAGTCGCATCAATTCCGCCTCGTCCTTTGACAGCCGCCGGCACGACGGCGGCATGAAGCACAGATCGCAGGCACGTCCGCAGCGCAGGATTCGGACCAGCGCGGCAACGCGTGCGACCAGCAGCGGGCTGTCGGAAATGCCGGGCGCCTCGTCCGCGAAGCGATAGGCCGCCTCCCAGCAATCGGACGCGCCGGTCGCATAGGCCGCGCCGATGAACCGGAACAGCGAGAGCGCAGTGCGGCAGAAATCATCGCAGCCTTCCATGCCTCGCGGATTGTCCTGCATCATGAACGATCTCGTCAGTGCAATGTGGGGCCTCCGACGAACCAGCTCTTCATCGCCATCGTCTGCATTACGCCGGGAGTCCGGACGTGTCGATCCGGCAAGATGAGACCGGCCATGCGGAAGATCGTCGCAAGTCCTCTGACAGGGGCGAGCGCCCAATCCGCGCAAACTGGAGGCAGCCAGCTTTCGAACTGCTCGCGCGCGACATCGATGCGCTCCTCTTGCGTCGCGGCGATCGCGTGCAAAATTCCGTGCTCGCTCTCCGACATCTTCGGGCAAGTGGGGCAATGAACCTCAATGGCCGTATGTGCCGTGCACGCAAAGATCTCGATGATCGCTTCCAGCGAGGGCACGGCGTCGCCGACGCGAAAATGGTCGTAGACCTGCTGGATGTCGGCCGCCGTCGGAACGGCGGTCCCGCTTCGCGCCTTCGCGCGGAATCCCCAGATGAAGAGCCGCTCGGCTGCGCACAACGCTGGAAGGTCAAGCGTCCTCGTGTCTGTCGATTGATGCATGGAGCCTCTGGCAAATGGCTACGCCTTGCGTCGATCGTTCTGCCAGGGGAACGCGCAAGTCAACGCTGGCAAGACCGATATCGAGGTCTTCTAGAAACGCGCAAGCATTGGACGCTCGGTCTTTGGAGCCATTCCAATGCGATTGCAAAATGTCGACGAATTCCAAAGTGCGCGTCAGACGGACCAGCCCTGGCGGCTTCCGGGCACCTTTTGCGGGAGTTCGGGAACCTGAATGCTTAAGGCTTTGCTAAGACGATCAGGATAAAATGGCATATCAGCCCCGCCAATTTTGTGAGCACCGATGATTTTCTCCCGCATCAGTTCCAAGCTGGTCCTCATTGTCGGCATCAGCCTCCTCGGCATGATCGCGCTGGTGCCGATCGCGCTGTCGACCCTGCGTAGCCAGATGGTCGCGGACCGCCAGGCCAAGACGCAGCACATGGTCGATGTCGGCTACGGCATCCTGGCGCATTACCAGAAGCTCGAGAGCGACGGAAAGCTCACGCGCGAGCAGGCGCAGGCCGCCGCGATGGCCGAAATCAAGAGCCTGCGCTACGACAAGGTCGAGTATTTCTGGATCAACGACATGGCCCCCAAGATGGTCATGCACCCGATCAAGCCCGAGCTTGACGGCAAGGATCTCTCCGGGATGAAGGACCCCTCCGGCAACGCGCTGTTCATGGGGTTCGTTGATGTTGTCAAGAAACAGGGTGCGGGCTTCTACAGCTACCTCTGGCCGAAGCCCGGCTTCGAGCAGCCCGTTGCCAAGATTTCCTATGTGAAGGGCTTTGCGCCCTGGGGTTGGATCGTCGGCACAGGTATCTATCTCGACGACGTCGACGCCGTCTTCCGCCAGGATGCGATGACGTTCGGTCTGGTGTGCCTTGCGGTGTTTGTGCTCGTGCTCGGCGCCTCCTTCGTGATCGGCCGCAGCGTGACCCGGCCGCTGGCGAAAATCACCGACTTGACCGAGCGCCTCGCCGCTGGCGACGGCGCCTTCGAGGTGCCCTACACCAACCTCAGCAACGAGGTCGGCGGGCTCGCCAGGGCGCTCGCCGTGTTCAAGGACAATGCGTCGGCGGTAGGCCGGATGCATGCCGAGCAGCAGGAGACCAAGCAGCGGGCCGACGACGAGAAGCGCAAGACGATGACCGATCTCGCCGGCAGGTTCGAGGCGAGCGTCCAGGCCGTCGTCCGCGACGTCTTCAACGAGGCGCGGACGATGCAGCAGGCTGCGCAAGGCATGTCGGAGACCGCGAACAAGGCGACCGATCGTGCGAGCTTCGTCGCCACCGCCTGCCAGCAGGCTTCGAGCAACGTGCAGACGGTGGCCTCGGCCGCCGGCCAGCTGTCGTCCTCGATCACCGAGATCAGCCAGCGCGTCGCGCAGGCGGCGTCCGTGGCCGACAAGGCGGCCGCCGACGGTCAGCGCACCAACGACACCGTGCAGGGGCTGGCCGCGGCCGCCCACAAGATCGGCGAGGTCATCGACCTCATCAACCAGATCGCTTCGCAGACCAATCTGCTTGCGCTCAATGCCACGATCGAAGCTGCCCGCGCGGGTGAGGCCGGCAAGGGATTTGCCGTGGTCGCGAGCGAAGTGAAGTCGCTGGCGAGCCAGACCGCGAAGGCGACCGACGAGATCGGCGCGCAGATCAGTGCGATCCAGGCCGAGACCAACCACGTCGTCGGCAACATCGACAACATTCGCAAGACCATCATGGAGGTCAACGAGATCTCCTCGTCGATCGCAGCCGCAGTCGAGGAGCAGGGCGCCGCGACGCAGGCCATTGCGCACAGCGTGCAGGAAGCGGCCTCCGGCACCGACCAGGTCTCGCAAAACATCTCCGGCGTCACCGATGCGACGGCGGAGACCGGCCAGGCCGCTGGCCTCGTGCTGCAGTCGAGCGGACGCCTGACCGAGAAGCTGCAATCGCTGGAGGACGAGGTCAGCACTTTCGTTGCCGGCGTGCGGGCGGCCTAGTATAGCAGGGGGATGGGTCAAAACTCCGATCTCCGCGCGCGTATCCTGCTGATCAATCCGAACAGTCTTGAGGCGACCACCGCAATGATGGTCGCGATTGCGGCGTCTGTCGCCAGCGATGGCTTCGACATCGTCGGCGTCACGGCGACGCGTGCGCCCGCGATGATCGTGACACCCGACGCGCTCGACACTGCCGCGCCCGAGGTCGAAGAGATCGCACTCGCACATCAGAGCTCCTGCGACGGCATTATCGTCTCGGCGTTCGGCGATCCTGGCCTTGCGAGGATCAAGTCGGCGACGAATCTGCCTGCGGTCGGCATCGGCGAGTCCTCGATGCTGGAAGCCGCAGAGAACGGCCGCCGCTTCGGCGTGGCGACCACGACGCCGTTGCTGAAGGCGAAGATCGACGCGCTACCGGTCGCGTTGGGATTGCGATCCCACTACACCGGTACCCGCTTCGCCGAGGGCGATCCGCAAGAGTTGATGCGCGATCCGGCGCGGCTGCGCGTAGCGCTCGCCGGCGCGGTCGAAGCCTGCATCGCGCAGGATGGTGCCGAGGCGGTCATCATCGGCGGCGGGCCACTCGGTGAGGCCGCGCGCGACCTGCGGCTGATGTTCACCGTGCCGGTCATCGCGCCGATCCGGTCTGCTGTGATGCGGATTATTCGCCTCATCGAAGCGCGACCGGCCAACTGATATTCCGGCCCGCGGGAGTTGTTACAGCGACCGCTTCCTCTCCCTTGACGACTGCGGCTAAAGTGAAGAAGCAGGATCATCGAACCTGCCGCCCGGCGTCTGGCTGCGGGGCCATGGAGACCGCTGCATGTCGTTCAAAAAACTCCTGATCGCCAATCGCGGCGAGATTGCCATCCGTATCGCGCGCGCAGCGGCCGATGCAGGCATAGCCACGGTCGCGATCCACCCGGCCGACGATGCGCTGTCGCTGCATGTGCGCGTGGCCGACCAGGCGGTGGAAATTTCCGGCCGCGGTGCGCGGGCCTATCTCGACATCGAAGCGGTGGTGAAGGCGGCGAAGGCTGCCTCCTGCGATGCCGTGCATCCCGGCTATGGTTTTCTGAGCGAGAATGCCGCGTTCGCCAAGGCCTGCGCGGACGCGGGCATCGTCTTTGTCGGGCCCAAGCCGGCAGCGCTCGAACTGTTCGGCGACAAGGTCGCGGCACGGCAACTGGCAAAACGCTGCGGCGTGCCGATCATTGCGGGCACCAGCGGTCCGTCGTCGCTCGACGAGATCACGGCGTTCTTCACCTCGCTCGGCAGCAACGCAGCGATCGTGATCAAGGCGATGGCCGGCGGCGGCGGCCGCGGCATGCGTGTTGTCGAGAACGCAGCCGATCTCGCGGAAGCCTATGCACGCTGCCAGTCCGAGGCCAGGGCGGCGTTCGGCCATGACGGCGTCTATGCCGAGCGGCTGATCCGGCAGGCGCGCCATATCGAGGTACAGATCATCGGCGACCGCCACGGCGCGATCTCTCATCTTTGGGAGCGCGAATGCACCATTCAGCGCCGGCATCAGAAGTTGATCGAAGTTGCGCCGAGCCCGTCGCTCAGCGAGACCTTGCGCGGTCGGATCATCGAGGCGGCCAAGCAGCTCGCGACGGCGGCGGCTTATGACAGTCTCGGCACTTTCGAATTCCTGGTCGACGGCACGGCCGAGGACAGCTTTGCCTTCATCGAGGCCAATCCGCGGCTCCAGGTCGAGCACACCGTGACGGAAGAGGTGCTCGGCCTCGATCTCGTCCGCGCCCAGCTTGCGATTGCTGCAGGCAGCACATTGGCCTCGCTCGGTCTGGCGCAGGGCTCAATTCCGAAGCCCCGCGGCTATGCCATGCAGCTCCGCGTCAACATGGAGACGCTGGACGAGACCGGCGCGACGCATCCGACCGGCGGCGTGCTCGCCGTGTTCGAGCCGCCGTCAGGGCCGGGCGTCCGCGTCGATAGTTTTGGCTATGCCGGCTACAAGACCAGCGCGGCGTTCGACTCCCTGCTGGCCAAGGTCATCGTGCATACGCCGGGTGAAGCTTGGCACGATGTCGTCGCTAAGGCGTCGCGTGCCCTACGGGAGTTCCGGATCGACGGCGTCGTCACCAACATCGCCTTCCTCCAGGCAGTGCTGGCGCACCCGGATTTCCAGACCAATCACATTGCGACCGACTTCATCGATCGCAATGTCGCAAAGCTGGTCGAGGCGGCCGATGGCGTGGCCAAGCCGCTCTATTTTGCTGCGGCCGAGCGAGGCGGCGCTCACGCCGCCGAGACCCACGTCGCGCAGATCGTGCCAGAGGGTACGGTGATGGTCGCCGCGCCCTTGCAAGGCACCATCGTCACCATCCAGGTGAAGGAAGGCGAGATCGTGCGCCCGGGGCAGCAGCTCGCCGTGATCGAGTCCATGAAGATGGAGCATCTGGTGATGGCCGAACAGGGCGGCCGCGTCATGAAGCTCGCGGCCGGCGACGGCGACACGCTGATGCATGGCGAGCCGATCCTCTATCTCGAGCCGCTCGACGTCGCCGCGGATGCGTCGGCGGTCGAAGCCGATGTCGATCTCGACCACACCCGACCCGATCTCGCCGAGCTGATCGCGCGCCAGGCCAACACGCTCGACGCGAACCGCCCGGCCTCGGTCGAGCGCCGCCGTAACACCAATCAGCGCACCGCGCGCGAGAACGTGGCGCAGCTCGTCGACGACGGCTCGTTCATGGAATATGGCAGCCTCGCCATTGCCGCCCAACGGCGTCGTCGCAAGCTCGACGATCTCATCAAGAACACCCCGGCCGACGGCCTCGTCATGGGCGTTGCCACCGTCAACGCCGGGAAGTTCGGCGGCGATACCGCGCGCTGCATTGTCGTGGCCTATGACTACACCGTGCTCGCGGGCACGCAGGGTCACATGAACCACAAGAAGATCGACCGCATGCTTACGCTGGCGGAAGACTGGCGCGTGCCGCTGGTGTTTTATGCCGAAGGCGGCGGCGGCCGGCCCGGCGACACCGACCGGCTCGGCATGACCGGCCTCGACGGTCCATCCTTCGTGCAGTTCGCAAGGCTCTCCGGTCTCGTGCCTGTCATCGGCGTGGTCTCCGGCTATTGCTTCGCCGGCAACACCGCAATGCTCGGCTGTTGCGATGTCATCATCGCCACCAAGAATGCGTCGATCGGCATGGGTGGCCCTGCGATGATCGAGGGTGGTGGGCTCGGCGTCTATCACCCGGCCGAGGTTGGTCCGGTCTCGTTCCAGTCGCCGAACGGCGTCATCGACATCGTGGTTGAGGATGAAGAGGAGGCGACATCCGTCGCGCAAAAATACCTGTCCTATTTCCAGGGCGCGGTGACGGAGTGGCAGGCGGCCGACCAGCGCCTGCTCCGCCGCGCGATCCCCGAGAATCGCCTACGTGTCTACGACATCCGCAGCGTGATCGATCTCGTCGCCGACAAGGACAGCGTGCTGGAGCTGCGCCGCGACTATGGCGTCGGCATGATCACCGCGCTGATTCGCATCGAAGGCAAACCGTTCGGCCTGATCGCCAACAATCCGCGCCATCTCGGCGGAGCGATCGATGCCGATGCCGGCGACAAGGCCGCGCGCTTCCTCCAGCTCTGCGACGCCTTCGATCTGCCGATCGTCTCGCTGTGCGACACGCCCGGCTTCATGGTTGGCCCGGAAGCCGAGAAGACTGCGATCGTGCGCCACGTCTCGCGCATGTTCGTGACGGGTGCGAGCCTCACCGTGCCGCTGTTCGGCATCGTGCTGCGCAAGGGCTACGGCCTCGGCGCGCAGTCGATGATCGGCGGCGGCTTCCACGCCTCGTTCTTCACGGCGGCCTGGCCGACCGGCGAGTTCGGCGGCATGGGGCTGGAGGGCTATGTTCGCCTCGGCTTCCGCAAGGAGATGGAGGCGATCGCCGATCCCGAGGAGCGCGAGACCTATTACCGCAACAAGGTCGCCGAGCTCTACGCCAACGGCAAGGCGGTCTCGATTGCCTCGGTGTTCGAGATCGACAACGTGATCGACCCCGCCGAGACGCGGCGCTGGATCATGGCGGGGCTCCGTTCGGTGCCGAAGCCGCCGGTGCGGACGGAGAAGAAGCGGCCGTGTATCGACACGTGGTGAGCGCAGTGCAGCAAATCAGAGTCGCTTGAGACAATCTGCTTCCACATCGTCATGCCCGGGCTTGTCCCGGGCATCCACGTTCTTTCGCATGCGCGGCAGAGGCGTGGATGGCCGGGACAAGCCCGGCCATGACGGCGATGTGCGCCGTTGGGTCGTCCCGGTTCCGGATTGACATCCCCGCCTGTGGTGCCAGACTTTGCACAATAATACAGGGTGGAGACGTCCGCGATGGCCAGCCTTTCGGCCTCGAATCATGTCGCCCGTGTCTTGTCCGTGGCCAATCATGCGGCTGACGTCGACGCGGAGTCGCGGATCGCGACCTCCTGGCGGCGCTGCCTAATCAGCCACAAGCTCGATCCCGCCCGCCAGGGCCCGCCGCAGACGCTCACCGAAGCCGAGATCCGTCACGTCGCCGAGCCCTTGGAACAGACCATCAGGCTGCTGACGCCCGAGCTCGACGATCTCGCCCGCGTGCTGCGCGATGCCGGCTATTGCGTCAATCTCGCTGACGCGAATGCGACCATGCTGTTCAGCCGTCTGCCCGGCGAGGCCGACGCGCGGATGTTCATGGACTGGAAGATCTACACCGGCTCGAACTTTGCCGAGACGTTTGAGGGCACCAACGGGCTCGGTACCGCGCTCGCAGAGCGGAAGCCGATCCTGGTGCATCGCGATGAGCATTTTCGTGCACAGTGGCACATGTTCTCCTGCGCGGTGGCTCCGCTGTTCGATCAGGCCGGGCGCCTCGCCGGCGCCGTTAACATCACCTCCTGCCGCGAGGATCTCGAACGCGCCGCGCATCAGCTTGCACTTGCGGTGACGATGGAGGCGACGCGGCGCATGGAGGGCGCGATCTTCCGCGATCATTTCCGCAATGCGTGGATCGCGACTGTGCCGGGCGATGGCGGCAGCGGCCTGCTCGCCTATGATGACGATCGCCGCATCGTCGGCGCCTGCCGATCGGCGCGTGCCTTGCTGGGCCTGACCGATGGCCTGATTGCATCCGGCATCGATCTGTCGCGCTACGTCAAGATCGACCATTCGCGCCATGCGGACGAGATCGTCGAGCTCCGCCGCGCTGATGGCCGCCCTTTGGGCCAGGGCCATGTCGCGCCGCCGCTGCGTGCAAAATCCTCGACGCTGCGCCGTGATGCGTCCGTCGATCGGTTCGACGCGTTGCATCGGCTAGCAGGCAATGATCCCGGCCTGGTCAAAAGCATGAAGCGGCTGAGGAGCATCGGCGATCACAATCTGCCGGTGCTGCTGCATGGCGAGACCGGCGTCGGCAAGGATGTGTTCGCGCGCGCGATTCATGCCGCGAGCAACCGTGCCCGCAACAACTACGTTGCACTGAACTGCGCGGCGATGCCGGAGAGCCTGATCGACGCCGAGCTGTTCGGCTACGAGGCCGGCGCCTTCACCGGCGCACGCCGCGACGGCTCGAAGGGCCTGATCGTGCAGGCCGACGGCGGTACGCTGTTCCTGGATGAGATCGGCGACATGCCGATCGCGCTGCAGACGCGGCTCTTGCGCGTGCTGGAGAATCGCGAGGTCTGGCCGCTCGGTGCGCTCAAGCCGGTGCCGGTGGATATCCGATTGATCAGCGCGACCCATCGCGATCTCGGCCGCATGGCCGAGCAGGGCGCCTTCCGCGCCGACCTCTATTTCCGCTTGCGCGGCTTGGAGGTGCGGCTGCCAGCGCTACGCGAGCGCGCCGACCGGGGTGACATCATCCGCCAGATCGCGCGCGAGGAGGCGCCGGACTGCAGGCTGTCGCCGGAAGCCTGGTCGCTGCTGTCGGCCTATCCCTACCCCGGCAACATGCGCCAGCTCCGCCACGTGCTGCGGCTCGCCGGCTGCACGGCGGAGGAGGGCGTCATCACCGACGCCGATCTCGACCTGCCGCCGTTTGGCGGACGCGCAGCAGAGCCAGATCTCGCGGCGGCCGAACGCGCGACGATCGTCGAAGCGCTGCACAGGCACGGCGGCCGGGTCACGGAGGCGGCGCGAGTGCTGGGACTCAGCCGCGCGACGTTGTATCGGAAGATCAAGCAGCTGAAGATCGAGACGGCGCAGTAACTTACGAAAAATCGCTCCAGCTCAGATGCCGCGAATCGAGATCGCCGACCGAAACGATCTCGCGGATTTCGTGAGGCGTGTGGAAACTGCTGCGCAGATAGACCAGAGGCGAGGCCCCGTCGGAATGCGTCGCGCCGCGCACCTCGCCGACGAAGATCGAATGCGTCCTGGTCTCGAATTCCTGCGTCAGCACGCAATCGAACGCGGCGACTGCATCCGTCAGCACGGGTGCCCCGGTTACTCCGCGTGTCCACTGGCCGAACGCAAAGCGGTCGTCGCCATTGACGCCCTTCTGGCCGCTGAAGGTCAGCGCCAGCAGCGCGTGATCCTCGTGCAGGAAATTGATCGCGAAGGCGCCTTCCTCGCGGATGCGCCCATGCGCGCTGGCGTTGCGGTTGACGCAGACGATCAGCGACGGCGGACTATCCGACAGCGAGCAGGCCGAGGTCACCGTGAGTCCCGTGCGCTTGCCGTGCTCGGAGCCGACCGTGACAAGCGCGACGGCGCCGGCGCATTGGCGCATCGCCTGCTTGAAATCCTTGGCGTCGACGCTCACGCGAAAATCTCCGAATTGAATACGGGTGCGGCAGGTTCGCGCCGCACCCGCATTCGGTCAAGCCGCCTTCTTCGCGGAGCCGAGATGCTTCAGGCGCGGCATCACCTCGTTCTTGAGCAGCGAGAGCGAGTGGTGCCAGGCTTCCGGCTTGTGCTTGTAGTCGAAGCCAAACACCAGCAGCACGCCGAAGCCGCCGACCTCGTCGTAGATCTTCTCGATCTTCTCGGCGACCGTCGCGGGCGAGCCGACGACCCAGTTCCGCTTGGCGCAATATTCGACGGTGACATCGCTATCGGGCACGTCGGGCGCGTGCTTCAGATAATCCTTGAAGCCGAAATGGCCGAGCAGCGGCAGGAAGTACTCGTGCATCATCCGGCCCATCATGTCGCCGGTCGAGAGCTTCCAGGCCTCCTCGTCGGTGTCGGCGACGAACACCTCACGCACCAGACGCCAGTCCGCGCGGTTCGGCTTGCGTCCGGTCTTGGCAGCGCCAATCTCGACCGAGTCCCAATGGCTACCGACATAGGCCGGGTTGAGGTTGAGGCTCATCGGGATGAAGCCGCGCTCGCCCGCGAGCTTGAGCGTATCCGAGTTCTTCGACAGCCCGGCAACGCCGATCGGCGGATGCGGCGCCTGCAACGGCTTGATGTGGGGCTTGAGGAAATCGAACATCGTGTCCGGCTTGGTCACCGTCCAGAATTTGCCCTTGTAGGTGAAGGGCGCTGGATCGGACCACAGCTTCAGGATGATCTCCAGTGCCTCGCGGGTCATGTCGCGGTTCTGCCCGCTCATGCCGTCGACGTTGAACATCGCCCAGTCGCTCGGCAAGCCGCTCGCCGCGACGCCGAAATTGAGCCGGCCCTCGGAGAGATGGTCCAGCATGGCGACGCGGTTGGCGAGCTCGGCCGGGTGGTGATAGGGCAGCAGGAAGCCGCCCGGCCCGATGCGGATATTCTTGGTCTGCATCAGCGCCTGCGCGATCAGAAGGTCCGGCGTGGGATTGGGTTCCCACGGCGCCGTGTGATGCTCGCCGACCCAGGCCTCCTGATAGCCGAGCTCGTCGAGCCAGCGCAGGGTCTGCAGGTCCCAGTCGTTTCCTTCCTTCAGGCCACACTCCGGCGGGTGCGAAGGCATCGTGAAATAGCCGATCTCCATGGGTTTCCTCATCTGATGTTGACGCGTCTTGCTGCGCGTTCCGGGACGTAAACAAGAACAGCTTCAGCAAGCGGTGTGCCAGCGTGGGCCGTGCCCCAGACCTGCGAGAAAAGGCTGGTTTGGGGCACCAATTGCCGATATCCCGGGGCAGATTTGCGAAGCGCCCGTCTCATTGTCGCGAGACGACGTCTTGGCCGTGAGACCAAGGGAAGACCAAGGATACGATTCGAAATGACCGAACCCGCTTTTGTCGCGGTGGACTGGGGCACCAGCAGCTTTCGGCTCTGGCTGGTCGATCGCGCAGGTCACGTGCTGGCCGAGCGCCGCAGCGACGAGGGCATGATGGCGGCCGCCAGGACCGGCTTTCCCGGCGTGCTGCAATCGCACCTGGCGGCGGTTGCCGCGCCGGATCATCTGCCGGTTCTGGTCTGCGGCATGGCCGGCGCGCGCACTGGCTGGGTCGAGGCCGGCTACGTCGACACGCCAGCGCCCTTGCCGGCGATCCTCAAGCAGTCCGCGCGTGTGCCGGGCGAAGCGCGCGACATCCGCATCCTGCCGGGCATCGCGCAGCGCGACACAGCCGCGCCGGACGTGATGCGGGGCGAAGAGACGCAATTGCTCGGCGCACTCGGCCTGGAACCCGCCGGCGAGGCGCTGGTCTGCATGCCCGGCACGCATTCCAAATGGGTGCGGGTGAAGGACGGCACGGTCGCGCATTTTTCGACCTTCATGACTGGTGAGCTCTTCAGCGTCGTATCGCGCGAGACGATCTTGTCGCTCGCAGTGGCCGGCGCCGATGAGGCCGAGGATGTCGCGAGCTTCAATGCGGCGGTGAAAGCCGCCTACGGGGCGCCGGCCTTCGCCGCAAACCTCCTGTTCGGTGCGCGGTCGCGTCAGCTGCTGTTCGGCGGCACGCCGGCCGCGGCGCGCGAAACGCTGTCGGGCACGTTGATCGGCGTCGAGCTGGCGGCGGGTCTCTCAGGCACTATGCCGAAAGCCGGCATCACGCTGATCGCGTCCGGGCGGCTGGCGGCTCTGTACCGGCAGGCCTTCGACGCGCTGAAGGTCGACGTGAACCCGATCGATGCCGATGACGCGGTGCGCCGCGGCCTGTCGATGGCCGCTGCGGCAATCTGGACGACATAGAAGGACCTTCGAGATGAGCGTTCCCTTTCCGCCGATGAAACGGCCCCTGGTCGCGATCCTGCGCGGCGTCAAGCCCGAGGAGACCGAGGCCATCGTCGGCGTGCTGATCGAGGCCGGCATGACCGCGATCGAGATCCCCCTGAACTCGCCGGACCCATTCCGCTCGATCGGCACCGCCGTGAAGCTCGCACCGGCCGGCGTGCTGATCGGCGCCGGCACCGTGCTGACCACGGCGGATGTCGATCGTCTCAACGACGTCGGCGGCACGCTGATGGTCTCGCCGAATATGGATACACAGGTGCTCGCGCGTGCGCATCAGTACGCCATGATCACGCTGCCGGGCGTGTTCTCGCCGACCGAGGCGCTGCTTGCGGCGCGTTCCGGCGCGTCCGGCCTGAAATTCTTTCCGGCGAGCGTGCTCGGCGCTTCCGGCATTGCCGCGATCCGCGCCGTGTTGCCGGCCGGTGTGATGATCGCAGCGGTCGGCGGCGTCTCCGACCAGAACTTTGCGGAATACATCAAGGGCGGCGTCACCGCGTTCGGGCTCGGCTCCAGCCTGTACAAGCCCGGCATGACGGCTACGGATGTCGCGGCGCGCGCGAAAGCGACAATCGACGCCTATGATCGGGCGATTGTGAAAGACTGACACCGCAATAAACAAGCCGTGATGTCGTCACGGTCGTGCGTTGTCCTATCTTGCTGCTATCCGTGAGATCAGGAGACCGACATGGCGATCAACAACATAGCCGATCTGTTCGTGGCAACGCTCGAACAGGCCGGCGTCAAGCGCATCTATGGCATTGTCGGCGACAGCCTGAACGGTCTTACCGAGGCGCTGCGCCGCCGCGGTACCATCGAATGGGTGCACGTCCGCCACGAGGAGGTCGCGGCCTTCGCGGCCGCCGGCGAAGCCGAGATGACCGGCAGCCTTGCGGTGTGCGCGGGTTCCTGCGGGCCGGGCAATCTGCACCTGATCAACGGCCTGTTCGACGCCCATCGCAGCCGCGTTCCGGTGCTGGCGATCGCGGCGCAGATCCCCTCGGCCGAGATCGGCGGCGGCTATTTTCAGGAAACTCATCCGCAAAACCTGTTTCGCGAATGCAGCCATTATTGCGAGCTGATCTCGGATCCGAGCCAGCTACCTTTCGTGCTGGAGAACGCGATCCGCGCGGCGGTGGGCCTGCGTGGCGTCGCCGTCGTTGCCATGCCCGGCGACGTCGCCTTCCGCACGCCGCCGAAGCGCGCGCTGTCGACGACCCGCGGGCTTGCGTTGTCCGCGCCAAAGATCGTGCCGCAAGCCGACGAACTGAAGGCGCTCGCGGATCTCCTCAACAGCGCCGAGCGCATCACGCTGTTCTGCGGCCGCGGCTGTGCCGGCGCGCATGCGCCGCTGATGCAGCTTGCCGAAGCCCTGAAGAGCCCGATCGTTCACGCGCTCGGCGGCAAGGAGCATGTCGAATACGATAATCCCTACGATGTCGGCATGACCGGTTTCATCGGATTCTCCTCGGGCTACGCCGCCATGCGCGCCTGCGATGCGCTGGTGATGCTCGGCACGGATTTTCCCTACAGGCAGTTCTTCCCTGATGATGCGAAGATCGCGCAGATCGACATTCGCCCGGAAAATCTGGGACGGCGCTGCAAGATCGATCTCGGCCTCGTCGGCGACGTCAAGCTGACCATCGAGGCGCTGCTGCCGCTGCTCAAGACCAGGACGCAGCGCAAGCATCTCGACGATGCCGTCGCGCACTACAAGAAGGCGCGTGAGGGCCTCGACTCGCTTGCCAAGGGCACGCCGGGCAGCAAACCGATCCATCCGCAATATCTCGCAAAAGTCATCAGCGACCACGCGAGTGACGATGCCGTCTTCACCGCCGATGTCGGCACGCCCACTGTGTGGGCTGCGCGCTATCTCAATATGAACGGTCGCCGCCGGCTGATCGGCTCCTTCGTGCACGGCTCGATGGCCAACGCCATGCCGCAGGCGATCGGCGTGCAGGCCTCGCAGCCCGCCCGTCAGGTGATCTCGCTCTCGGGCGACGGCGGCTTCACCATGCTCATGGGCGATCTGATCACGCTGACGCAGATGAAGCTGCCGGTGAAGATTGTCGTCTTCAACAACGGCGTGCTCGGCTTCGTCGCGCTGGAGATGAAGGCGGCGGGCTTTGTCGACACCAATGTCGATCTGGAGAATCCCGATTTCGCCGCGATGGCACGTGCGATGGGTATCTTCGCCAAGCGCGTCGAGGACCCCGGCGAGCTCCCGGGCGCGATGAAGGAGATGCTGGCCCACAACGGTCCGGCGCTGCTCGACGTCGTCACCGCCAAGCAGGAGCTGTCGATGCCGCCGACCATCACCGCGGAGCAGGTCAAGGGGTTTAGCTTGTGGGTGCTGCGTGCGGTGATGAACGGCCGCGGCGACGAGGTCGTGGATCTCGCGAAGACGAATCTGCTGCCGCGCTAGCCGCGCTTCGCCGACGGCACAGGCAACCGCTCATGGCGGCGCTGGAAGCGCTGCCAGTGCAGCACGATGCCGATCAGCGCCGCAGGCAGGAAGCCGAGCACGATCAGGAAATGCGGCAATTCCTTCGGCGAGATGAGAGCGATGGCGATGTCCGAGATCAGCCAGAGCGCTGCGAACAGCACCGCGAAATCCGTGCGCGGGCAGCGCAGATAGTAGAACACGGCGGTAATGACCACGGCCGGCCCGATTGCGATGGCGATCATGACCGCCGTCAGCTCTTTCGGCGTCAGCGCGTCGAGCACCATCGACGCCAACAGCCAGATGGCGGCGAACATGGCGATGATGTCGATCGGATGCCGCAACCGAATACCCCTCGCAGGAATGCGCTATGGTTGAGTCCCAAGCCCGTTCCGTCAAGTAAAATACGCCTATTCCTCGCCGTTTCCGGGCGTGGGGCGCAGCATGAAATGACCGAAAGCAGAGGCGATCGGCTTGTCCGGATCGTCCTGCCAGGCTCGCGCCTCGAAGGCGACGATTCGCCGGCCCTGTTTCACGATCGAGACATTCGCAATCGTGTCCAGCACCCGGCCGGAGCGCAGATAATTGACAGTGAGCCCGATCGGCTTTGGCAGCGTCGCGATCCCGAGCTCGCGCCGCACGCCGAGGATCGCGGTGGTCTCGAGCAAGGCACCGGTCATGCCGCCATGGATCGCCGGCAGGATCGGGTTGCCGATGATTTTTGGCGAGAACGGCATCGTCAACGTGCCGTCATCATTCAGGCGAATACCGAGGCAGCGCGCGAACGGGCTGTTGGCGAACGGCCCATCCGGATCCTCCGGCGCCTCCAGCGTCGGAATGCTGCGCGACTCCATCCTGCGGTCTGCAAGCATGTTGGTGCGGTTGGCGCCGATCATGAAGCAGGCGGTGGCGGTCGCCACCGGATCGTCCTCGAAGTCCTGGTAAGCCGTGGAGCGCACGAAGGCGATCGAGCGGGTGGTGCGGTAGCAGACTGAATGCGCCTTGATGTCGAGGCCGGGCGTAGCCGGCTTCTGGTAGTCGATGCGCAAATCGAGCGTCGCGATCGCGCTGGTGCCGTCGAGCGCGAGCTGCACCGCCATGCCGCAGCTCTCATCCAGCATCGCGGTGACGACGCCGCCATGCAGCACGCCGGTCTCGGTGTCGCCGACGAAGACGGGGCGATAGGGCAGGCTCGACCAGGCTTCGCCCGGTGCGAACCGGTCGAGCTGGAGTCCGCTGAATTGGCCGTAATCGGAGCGGCGGCCCTTGATGGCTTCGGCGAGTTCCTCGAAGGGAAGTGTGGTCGGTGTGGTGGACATGCTGACGTTTTAGACCAGTGTCGGGAACGGCGCAAAACTCTGAATGTGCCCCGCGGCGGCCCTGCGGCCGGTTTGGCCTCGACAGAGCCGGCCGAAGCAACGATGGTGGGCGCGCTTCGTCCGTCGACTAGCCCTAAGGAGTGCCCATGGCCGATCCCGAAACGCCCGCCACCAGCCAGGGCCCTGTCACCATTTCCAGCTCGAGCTCCGAGCGCGCGCCGATCATCTATTTCGACGGCGCCTCCTGCTTCGGCCATCACAACGGTGCGATCCAGATCGAGCTCGCTGCGAACCTCCTGATGCCGATCGGCGCCGCCGTCAGGGTCGACGTGGTTCAGACCGCGCATCTGCGCTGCAGCCCGGCAGCGGCGCTGGCCTTGCGCGAAGCGCTCGACAAGGCGCTTGCAATGCTCAAGCTCGGACAGCAGCAGCCCGACGAAGCGATTCCGACCGTGAAGAACTGAGGCTCATCAGCATTTTCATCATGGATGATCTCGCACAATGGCTGCGGGTTGCCATCGAACACGGAGGCCATCACGCGGTGAGTCGTCTCGGTGATTGCACCGCCCAAGACGACTCGACGATGTCGGGGGGCTTGCGCAAGAATGTTGCAAGCACGGGGTAGGCAGGGTTCACGCGCCATTCGCCAAGGAGGTGAAACGCGAAGAACAAGGCTGCTTTGTAATTCGTTTGACCAGGAGATTCGACTTCTTCGAAGGCACGTAAAAAGACAGGAATGACCGAGTCTTTATCGGCCCGCGCCGCTTGAATCGCTTCGGTCCGAAGACCCTCTTTCTTGTTGAGGCTGTCCAGGATCTGTAACGGGTCCACGTCGTGTCCTCCGATGGATCAGCGTAATATTACTTCATCCCTTCGCCACGTGAACCTTTGCCGTGTTGCCGCCGTTCCACTTGCCGTCGAGCGCGCGCTCGATCTGGGCGGCGAGCTGCAGCAGCAGGCCGTCATTGGCCTGCTTCGCGATGGCCTGGATGCCGAGCGGGAGACCATGCTCTTGCGCGGCCATCGGCATCGAGATCGCCGGCATGCCGCAGAGGTTCGCAAGCGGCGTGAAGGCGAAGAAGCGCCAGAGATTGCCGAACCAGTCGAGCACATCGGGATTGTCGGAGAGGGTGAGATATTCCTTGGTGCCGACCTTCGGCGTCGGCAGCGCCGTGATCGGCGTCAGGATCACGTCCCACTGCTCGAAGAAGCTGCCGAAGCCGCGCGAGGTCGTATTGAATACAGCCTGCATCTTCGCCCGATCGGCAAAGCTGGTGTGAAGTCCGGCTTCCCAGATTCGGATGTTCATCGGCTCGATCAGGTCCTCCGGCGGCCGCTCCAGCCCACGCGCGGCGAGCATGTTGGAGATCACCACGGAGAAATTCGAGATGTAGCAGGTGGTCTGCGCCGCGAAAGCGGCGCGGAAATCGAGCTCGGGCAGCGCGTAATCGACGTGATGGCCGAGGCCCTCGAGGAAGCGGCCGGTCTTCTCCAGCTCGGCGGCGATTTCGGGTGTCGCGGTGTAATCGCCCCAGGTGTGCGACAGCGCGATGCGCAGCTTTGACGGATCGCGCTTGATCATCTCGCTGTAGGGCTGTGCCGTGGTCCAGAACGGCATGAACTCGCCGGGCGCCGGCCCGCGGGCATTGTCGACGAAAGCGGCGGTGTCGCGCACCGTGCGAGACTGGCAGCCCTGGATCGAGACCAGGCCGGTGAGATCCGACATGTGCGGCGCCAGCGAGAACACGCCGCGCGAGACCTTCAGCCCGATATTGCCGTTGACGCCGGCGGGAATGCGGATCGAGCCGCCGCCGTCGGTCGCATGCGCGATCGGCACCACGCCGGCCGCGACCATCGCGGCGCTGCCCGCGGACGAGCCGCAGGTGGTGTAGTCGGTATTCCAGGGATTGCGGGTGACATATACGGCGGGATTGTCGGCCGAGCTGCACACGCCGAATTCCGGCGTCGTCGTGCGTCCGATCAGGTTGAGGCCGGCGTGGCGGAACTTGCCGGTCAGGAACGTGTCTGCCGCGGCGCGATTGCCGCGCATCAGCAGCGATCCCATCTCCTGCAGACGGCCCTTCATGGTCGGCCCCAAATCCTTCATCAGGAACGGCAGGCCGGCGAACGGACCGGCGAGATTGGCGCCGTCCTTGGCGGGATCGGCGATCACGTCATCGAACAGCTCGACCACGCCCGACAGCGTCGGATTGACCTTGGCAACGGCCGCTGCGGCCTGACGTGCCAGTTCCTTCGCCGTCAGCTCGCCCTTGCGGACGCGCGCCGCCAGGCCCACGCCATCCTGCTGCGCCCATTCGTTCCAGCTCATCGGCAAAGTCATGAAATCAAATCCCTCAAGGTGCGGGGGCCACCTTTTTCGCAAGCGCTCGCGTGAATCAACTGAGCCGGCGCGAAGGGCAGGGTTGCGCCGGGCGGAGAGGTCGCCACCTCAGTCCGTAAGCCTCGCAATCACCGCGACTGGTCCGCCGCCGGCAGGTCCCTGGTGCTCGGCGCCGCCGGAGACGTAGACCGCGCTGGTGCCGGCAAGGCCCGCAATCAAGCCGCCGACGGCCGCGCGGGCGTGGCGTGTCGAGCTGATATCGGTGTCCTCCAGCATGGTGTGACGGAAGCCGCGGACGCTGCCGTTCGGCGAGGCCTCGGCCTTGGCGAAGATATTGACGAGCTCGCGGCCCGGTTGCGGCGTGGTGCCAAGATCGACGTCAAGCCCAACGCTCTTCAATGCGGACATCACCGCCGCGGAATCGATGGCATCGCTCATCACGGCATGCCCGATCTCGAACTCGCTTACTGATGAGGCCGAATTACCGAGCACGATGACGACATTGTGCATCAGCTCGATCCCTGACGAGGTCGAGGCGACCTTCGAGAACAGATCATAGCGCCGCAGCACGACATCATCGCTGATGTCGGATGCGACCTCGCCGAGCGCAACCGCAACCCCGAGTGCGGAGGCGCCGCGCGAATAGGCCATCGAGCTGTAGGCGCTGATCGTCGCCGTCTTGTTGCCGCGCGCGGCCGCCGCCTCGACGCGCTCGCTGGTGAGCAGCGGGCACTTGATCTGGACGAAATGGACGTCGGCGGCGTCAGCGATGCCGGCATCCGCCATCGCGGCCTTCACCGCCGTGGCGGTCTCGGCGATCTGTGCCGAGCGGCCGAGCTCTTCAGGCAGAAAATCGCGCGTCTGCGCCATGCCGATGCTCAGGCGCTTGCCGGAGATGCCTGCCGGGCGCGCCGGCACTTCCTGGCGCGTGAACACCGTGATGTGCGGGCTGAGCACGCCCTCGGTGCCACCGGACATCACAAACGCAATGCGCTGCTCGACCTCGTGCGGCGTCAAGCCGAGCTTCGGCGCCAGCGCCGCGCACAGCGCAGCGACGGCATATTCGCGGGTGAAGTCGTTGACGCCGCCATTGCCTTCGGTCTTGCCGAGGATCGCCAGGATGGATGTCGGATCGATCGCGCCCGAGCCGATCAGGCTCATGAGGCCGGAAACGTCGCCGGGGCCCCTGGTGGCGATCTTGAAGACGCCGACCGATATTGTCCGCATGGATAGTCCTCGTGGGAAGTTCGGTGGTCCGGCAGGGGGCAACCAGCCGTGGAAGTGGGGTATCTGTCAAGCGGCAACAAGATCCGGCGTCGTCCATCAGGCAAGACACGACCGCTGGGTCAATCAACGCTTGCCAAAATATTCCACTTTACCGAAATTCGGAGGATGCGAAGGTGTTCTGCAGATGAAAAGAGAGCTGCAAGAGTGACGCTGTTGCTCCATACTCCGTCATTGCGAGCGCAGCGAAGCAATCCAGAGTCTTTCCGCGCAGGGATTCTGGATTGCTTGGCTGCGCTCGCAATGACGATTGTGGAGACAGCGTGCGCCATAGTCCGTTCTCGTGCCCCGGACGCAGCGCAACGCCTCTTCGGCGGTGCGCTGCAGAGCCGGGGCCCATCTCTCCGCATGCCGTGCCGCCTTCTGGGTCCCGGCTCTGCGCAGCAACGCAAGAGCCTTGCAGCGCGTCCGGGACACAAACAATGGTAACCAAGGCCGCGACATCCCCACGATTGTGGCGAGATCGCATCGGCTCAACAAAAAATCCTCTGTCGACGGTTGCGCACCGCACCTTGATGAATCAGCCTCGGTTGGTCCATAAGCGGCGTCCCGCAGCCGGTGGTTCGCCCCCGCGTCGCGTGCTTGGATATAGAGGGATTCTCGCGTGGCAAATATCAACCAGAAAATTGCGCAGGAGCTTGGGGTACGGGCGGAGCAGGTCGAGGCGACGGTGGCGTTGCTCGACGGCGGCGCCACGGTTCCCTTCATCGCGCGCTACCGCAAGGAAGCGACCGGTGCGCTCGACGACGCGCAATTGCGCACCCTGGAGGAGCGCCTGGGCTACCTGCGCGAGCTCGAAGACCGCCGCAAGGCGATCCTCGAATCAGTCCGCGAGCAGGGCAAGCTCGATGCCGCGCTAGAAGCCTCCATTCTCGCCGCCGACAGCAAGGCGCGCCTCGAAGACATCTATCTGCCGTTCAAGCCGAAGCGCCGCACCAAGGCCGAGATCGCCAGGGAGGCCGGCCTCGAGCCGCTTGCCAACCAGCTGATGTCTGAGCCCGGCAACGATCCCAAGGTCGCCGCCGAAGGCTTCATCAACGCCGAGAAGGGCGTCGCGGATGCCGTGGCCGCGCTCGACGGCGCCCGCGCCATCCTGGTCGAGCGTTTTGACGAAGACGCCGACCTGATCGGCGTGTTGCGTGAGGAGATGTGGACCAACGCGCGCATGGCCTCCAAGGTGCGCGACGGCAAGAAGACCGAGGGCGAAAAATTCGCCGACTATTTTGATTTCTCCGAGCCGCTGACCAAGCTGCCCTCGCACCGTATCCTCGCGATGTTCCGCGGCGAGAAGGAAGAGATCCTCGATCTCCAGATCCAGGCCGAAGCGGAAGTACCGCCAGCCGGCGTGCCAGGTGCCTATGAACTGAAGATCATGAAGCGGTTCGGCATCGCCGACCTCAAGCGCACCGGCGACCGCTGGCTGATCGACACCGTGCGCTGGGCCTGGCGCACCAAGATCCAGGTGCATCTCAATATCGACCTGCGCATGCGGTTATGGAATGCGGCCGAGACCGAAGCCGTGCGCGTGTTCGCCTCGAACCTGCGCGACCTTCTGCTCGCCGCGCCCGCCGGCACCCGCGCCACCATGGGGCTCGATCCCGGCTACCGCACCGGCGTCAAGGTCGCCGTGACCGATGCGACCGGCAAGGTGGTCGATACCGCCGTGATTTATCCGCATGAGCCGCAGCGGCAGTGGAACGAGTCGCTCGCGACCCTCGGCAAGCTTGCGATCAAGCACCGCGTCGAGCTGATCGCGATCGGCAACGGCACCGCCTCGCGCGAGACCGACAAGCTCGCCGGCGATCTCGTCAAGGGACTCGCCGAGCTGAAGATGTCCAAGATCGTGGTGTCGGAAGCCGGCGCGTCGGTCTATTCGGCCTCGGCTTTCGCTTCGGAAGAGTTGCCGGATCTCGACGTCACCCTGCGCGGTGCGGTCTCGATCGCGCGCCGTCTGCAGGATCCGCTCGCCGAGCTCGTCAAGATCGAGCCCAAGGCGATCGGCGTCGGCCAGTATCAGCACGATCTCGGCCAGGCCAAGCTTGCAAAATCGCTCGATGCGGTGGTCGAAGACTGCGTGAACGCGGTCGGCGTCGACGTCAACACCGCTTCGGCACCGTTGCTCGCCCGCGTGTCGGGCGTGGGCTCCGGCCTGGCGCAGAGCATCGTCGCGCACCGTGACGCCAACGGCCCGTTCAAGTCGCGCAAGGCGTTGAAGGAAGTGCCGCGGCTCGGTCCCAAGGCGTTCGAGCAGTGCGCCGGCTTCCTGCGCATCCTCGGCGGCGAGGATCCGCTCGATGCCTCCGGCGTGCATCCGGAAGCCTATCCGGTGGTGCGCCGGATTCTCGCAGCGGCCAAGAGCGACATCAAGGCGCTGATCGGCAGCAGCGAGGTGGTTCGTACGCTCAAGCCGAAGGATTTCGTCGATGAGACCTTTGGTCTGCCGACCGTCACCGATATTCTGCGCGAATTGGAGAAGCCCGGCCGCGACCCTCGTCCGGCGTTCAAGGCCGCGGTGTTCAAGGAGGGCGTCGAGGAGATCAAGCATCTCCAGAAGGGCATGATCCTCGAGGGCACCGTGACCAACGTCGCCGCCTTCGGCGCCTTCGTCGATATCGGCGTGCACCAGGACGGTCTCGTGCACATCTCGGCGATGTCGAAGACCTTCATCAAGGATCCGCGCGAGGTGGTGAAGCCCGGCGACATCGTCAAGGTGAAGGTGCTGGACTTCGAGGTCGCCCGCAAGCGTATTTCGCTGACCCTGCGCCTCGACGACGAGGTCGGCGCCAAGAAGGACGCCCCCGGCATGCAGCGCGACAACACGCGCAACAGCGCTCGCATGACCTCGTCGGCGCCGCGCAACCAGGACTCTTCCGGTGGCGGCGGCGCCCTCGCCGAGGCGATGCGTCGTGCGGCGGAGAAGAACGGCGGCAAGCGGGCGTGAGTCGATACCTCTGCCCGTAAGGACGGGGAGAGGGAGTGAGAGATCCCGCTTCCCTAACTTCCGCGTCAGAATCTGGCGCATTTGTAAGTTGAAGGTGAGGGCGCATTTTCCTCATCTGATCCCCTGGAGCGGCGAGACTGTCGCCGCGACAAGGAGGATAGTCAGATGAACAACAGGCTTCTCACTGGCATCGTCGCGGCGGCTATGGCTGCGACGATGGCGGTCGCTTCGCCCGTTCTCGCTCGCGGTGGCGGAGGCGGGGGCGGCGGCCATGGGGGTGGTGGCTTCGGCGGCGGCGGACGTGCTGGCGGCGGCTTCGGCGGCGGGATGCACGGCGGTGGCTTCGGTGGCGGCATGCACGCAGGCGGCTTCGGCGGCATGCATGTCGGCGGCATGGGCGGCGGTGCGCACTTCGCCCATGTCGGTGGACCGGGCTTTGGCGGACCGGCCTTCGGCGGCGCGCGCTTCGCGCATGCGGCGATCGGGCCGCGTTTCGCCGGCACAGGCCTGCATGGTCGGCCTTTCATCGGCCGTCACGCCTTCTTCTTCCGCCATCACCATTTCCGCCGTTTCGCCGTCTTCGGCGCGCCCTACTACGCCAACTATTACGACGATGGCTGCTGGCGCAGGAGCTTGACGCCGTATGGGTGGCAATGGGTCAATGTGTGCGGGGATAGTTGGTACTAGCATCGCCGTACCGCACCATTGTCGCGATCGCCACCGGGCGGTTCCGCTCTGCCCCGGAACGGGATAGTCTGGTGGCGATCGTCGCGCGGAGTTTGTCATGACCGGAGGCCACCGCCGCATCCTCGTCGTCGAGGACGATCCGGAAACCGCAGGCCAGCTCGTCGAGGAGCTGACAACCTCCGGCTACGATGTCGATCTCGCCGCTACGGGCCGTGAAGCGCTCAGCCACGGTGTCGCGCGCGACTACGCCGTGATCACGATCGACCGCATGTTGCCCGACATCGATGGCATCACCGTGATGCGGCAAATGCGCGACGATGGCGTTGCCGCGCCCTTCCTGATCATCTCCGCGCTAGGCGAGGTCGACGACCGCGTGCGCGGCCTGCGCGCCGGCGGCGACGATTATCTCGTCAAGCCGTTCTCCTTCGTCGAGCTGCTCGCGCGGCTCGAGGCGCTTGGTCGTCGCAGCGAGACCATCGCCAAGGAAACCATCTTGCGCGTCGGCGATCTCACGGTCGATCTGATCGCGCGCAACGCCAGCCGCCGCGGCCGCAAGATTCCGCTGCTGCCGCGTGAGTTCCAGCTGCTCGAATATCTCGTTCGTAACGAGGGCCGCGTCGTCTCCCGCGCGATGCTGCTCCAGCATGTCTGGGACCTGCATTTCGATCCCTCCACCAACATCATCGACGTCTATGTCGGACGCGTCCGCCGCAAGGTCGACGATGCCCAGGCCTATCCATTGATCCACACCATCCGCGGCATCGGATATTGCCTCCGTGCTCCTGGCTAACACGCTTCGTTCCTCGACCTTCCGCCTCGCGCTGATCGCGATCGCGATCTTCGGCCTGATCGTGGCGGCGATCATGGCGTATGTCTATTTCGGCACGCTCGCCTATGTGCGGAGCCGGGTCGGCGATGTCGGCGACGACAGCGGCTTCATCGCGATGCTCGAGCTCGCGATGATCGCGGTCGCCGTGCTGCTCGTGGTGCTGGCAGGCCTCGCCGCCGTGCTGGTGACGCGGCGCACGGTCGGGCGGATCGAGGAGATCAATGCCACCAGCCGCGCCATCATGCTGTCCGGCCTCGATCGCCGCATTCCCCTGCGCGGCAGCCACGACGAGTGGGACCGTGTCGCCGAAAACCTCAACCAGATGCTCGATCGTATCGAGACGCTGATGGGGGAGGTCAAGCAGGTCAGCGACAACGTCGCCCACGATCTGCGCACGCCGCTGACGCGCATGCGGGGCCGGCTGGAAAAGGCCTATCACCACGAGCGCAGCAGTGAGGCCGATGCGTCGTTGATCGGCGACACCATCGCCGACCTCGATTCCGTGCTCGGCATGTTCGCCTCGATCACGCGGATCTCGGAGATCGAGACCCGCGCCCGCAGGCGCGCATTTCGCGCGCTCGACCTCGCCGAGATTGCCGGCGAGGTCGTCGAGCTCTACGACGCCGCCGCCGAGCAGGTCGCGACGCGCCTTAGTCTCGGCGGTGACCGCGAGGTCGCCGTAACAGGCGATCGCGACCTGTTGTTCGATGCCATCGCCAATCTCGTCGACAACGCGATTAAGCATGGCCGCCCGGGCGGAAAGGTCACGGTGACCTGCCGCAATGCCGGCAACAGTGCGACGATCGCCATCGCCGATGATGGTCCGGGCATTGCCGCCGACCAGCACGATCACGTATTCAAGCGCTTCTACCGGCTCGAGCAGAGCCGCTATACGCCGGGCAACGGCCTGGGCCTGAGCCTGGTCGCGGCGGTGTCGCGGCTCCACGGCGCCGAGATCGCGCTGCATGACAACGCGCCGGGCCTGACCGTCCAGCTCAGCTTCCCGATCGCGCTATAGCTCGATCACGCCGCGGCGCGCCGCATGCGCGACAGCATCGGTGCGGCCGGTGGCATCCAGCTTGTCGAGCAGCGAGCCGACGTGGAATTTCACGGTATGCACGGAGATGTTGAGCTGCCGCGCGATCATCTTGTTGGAGGCACCTTCCGCCATCAATGCCAGCACGTCGAGCTCGCGCTGCGTCAGCGCAATATCTTCCGGCATGACGCGCGGATCGCGCGCGACGACGCTCGCCGTGGCGGTCTCGCCGGGGGCGGCAAGGCGAAGCCCCGCGACACTGCCGAGCAGCGTCGCGAGGCGGTCGGCCAGCGCAGGATCGTCGATCTCGAGGGACAGCACGATCTCGGGTGCGTTGTCCTCGCTCACGCCTCCGGCCTCTCGCCAATCGTGACCTTGAAGCTCACAGGCTCGCCGCCGCGGCGGACTGCGACATCGACCACCTGGCCGACGCTCGCGGGTCCCAATGTTCGCAACAGCGCGCGCACGCCGGAGAGCTTCTGGTCGTTGACCGCCACGATCACGTCGCCCTGGCGGATGCCGGCCGCGGCCGCCGGACCGGCCTTGTCGACATTCATCACCATCGCGCCGATGCCGTCGTCGAGCCGCAGCGGCTGCAGCCCGAGCCCGAGATATCCGCGCGCGATGCGGCCGCGTGTCTCGAGCTGTGTCGCGACGCGCTCGATCGTGGCCGTCGGGATCACCAGCACCCGCCGTGGTCCGAGCACAGTCATGCCGAAGGCCTCGCCGGATGCGTCAAGGGCAAGGCCGCCTTCCTGGCTGGGACGCAGGCGGGCATCGAGCTCGATCCGCGCATCGATCTCGCCGCCGCGCAAGGAGCGCCAGCTCTTGCCTGAAACCGACACCATTCCGAGCGCTGCGCTCGGCGCATCCCGATTGGTGGCGACCACGACCGACAGCCCGCCGAGGGCGGGGACCGTCGTGGCCAGCTTGACCGGGGCGATGCCGGTATCAGCGCGCAGCAGCGCGATATCGGTGGTGTGGTCGCGGCCGACGATCGTGGCGGCCGTCGTGCTGCCATCGGGAAGAACGATCTGGACGTCGCCCTCATCGGCCAGTGCCTCGTCGGCGGTCACGATCAGGCCGGGCTTCCAGACGAAGCCGGTTGAGCGGGAGCGATGCGAATGCACGGAGATGACGGACGGCGCGATGTGCGCCACGACATCCGCGAGCGCGGATGACAGGGAGGTGAGGGGGGTGAAGTCGGTCATGGAAGGCTCCTGTAAGCTGTCCACAATCTGGGATGTCGCGGCCCCTGGCGAAACTGGCCGGTTGGCCAGTCCTCCCAGGCGGCGGCCGACGAACATGTGATTGGGAGCCGCTCACGGGAACGTGTAGCACTCAGAGAGTTGCGCCGTACGGCCTTAAACGTTTCCAGCGAGCCCTGACCGATGACCATCGACCTCACCCGCCGCACCCTGCTTCAACTCGCCGGAGCAGCCTCGCTCGCGATGGCTGCAGCGGCAGCCGCGCGCGCCGAAGGCAATCCGCAAGGCGTCGGGCCGACCTATGCCAGCCGCACGCCGATGCGGGTCGGCATGGTGACGCTGCGGGTGAAGAATCTCGACAAGGTTGCCGACTACTACCGCGACGTCATCGGCCTCACCGTGATGGCGCGTTCCGCCAACGTCGCAACACTCGGCACGGCCGGCATCACGCTGCTGGTGCTGGAAGCCCATCCCGACGCCGCGATCGAGCCGCGCAACGCCGCCGGCCTCTATCACACTGCGTTCCTGATGCCGACGCGCAAGGACCTGGCGCGCTGGCTGGTGCACGCCGCCTCGCACCGCGTGAAGCTGTCGGGCTTTGCCGATCATCTCGTCAGCGAGTCCGTCTATCTCGACGATCCCGAAGGCAACGGCATCGAGGTCTATGCCGACCGCGATCCCTCGCAATGGCAGTGGAGCGAAGGCAGCGTCAAGATGGCGGCCGACGAGCTCAACATCCCCGACCTGCTGTCGCTGACGAATACACGCGTTGCCGATTATGCCAAGGCGCCCGACGGCCTCCGCGTCGGCCACATGCATCTGCGCGTCGGCGATCTCGCACAGGCCGAGCGCTTCTATCATGGCACGATTGGCCTCGATCCGACCCGCCGCCGTGGCGGTGCCGCGTTCCTCTCATCGGGCCGCTATCACCATCATCTCGGCATGAATGTCTGGCAGAGCCAAGGCGCCGGCCAACGCGACGACGCCACGACGGGGCTCGTCTGGTTCTCGCTGGTGACGGAGAAGCAGGATTTGCTTGCCGCGCAGGTAGAGCGCCTGCGCGAGGCTGGCGCGCGGGTCACGGCGCTGGCGGATGGCGTGGAGGCGATCGATCCCTGGGGCACACGGGTGCGGCTGCTCAAGGTTTGATCGCCGGCGCGGGCATTGCTAATACCCGTCTGGCGCTACCCAGCTTTCCGGGGGTCACCCTGACATGACCGACTTTCACGGCGTCTTTCCCTATCTCGTCTCGCCCGTCGATGCCAACGGCGAGGTGCGCACCAACGTGCTCGCAAAGCTCTGCGACGATTTGATCGGCGCCGGCGTGCACGGGCTGACGCCGCTCGGCTCGACCGGTGAGTTCGCCTATCTCAGCGCCGCGCAGCGCATGGCGGTGGTGCAGACCACGATCGAGGCTGCGAAGGGTCGCGTGCCTGTGGTTGCTGGCGTCGCGTCGACCTCGACGGCCGATGCGGTGGCACAGGCGCAGGCCTATGAGAGGCTCGGTGCCAGCGGCATTCTGGCGATCCTCGAGGCCTACTTCCCGCTCGCCGATGCCCAGGTCGAGTCCTATTTCCGCAGCATCGCGGACGCCGTGAATATTCCGGTCGTCATCTACACCAATCCGCAATTCCAGCGCTCGGACCTGACCCTCGACATCATCGCGCGCCTCGCTGAGCATCCGCGCATCGGCTACATCAAGGATGCTTCGACCAACACCGGGCGGCTGCTCTCGATCATGAACCGCTGCGGCGATCGCTTGCGCGTGTTCTCGGCCTCCGCCCACATCCCGGCTGCGGTGATGCTGATCGGCGGCCTCGGCTGGATGGCGGGACCGGCCTGCATCATCCCGCGCCACAGCGTCGCGCTCTACGACCTCTGCCAGGCCGGCCGCTGGGACGAGGCCATGGCGCTCCAGCGCAGGCTGTGGCGCATCAACGAGGCCTTCGCCCGCTTCAACCTCGCCGCCTGCATCAAGGCCGGGCTCGCGATCCAGGGCTATGACGTGGGCGATCCGGTCCCGCCGCAGGCCCCGCTGACCGCCGACGCGCGCAAGGTCGTGGAAGCGGCTCTCAGAGAGCTGGCGTAGGCCCCTCCGGGCATGACGAATCCATGGTCCCGCCGCCCAAAAGCGCGGCTGGTCTCGCATGGCTCGTTCCGCTAAAAGGCAGCCCGAATTTCAAGAGACCCCGAGGATCCAGCGGAATGAACATTCTTCCCGGCAATTTGCGTTTCGGAGCGGGCCAGCCCGTCAAGCGTTTGGAAGATCAGCGGCTGCTCACCGGGAAGGGGCAATTCATCGACGACAAGCCGGAGGACGGCGCGCTGTGGTTGCACCTGCTGCGCTCACCGCATGCGCACGCCAAGATCGTCTCGATCGACACCAGCGCTGCGGCATCGATGCGTGGCGTCACCGCGATCTACACCGGCACTGACCTGATCAAGGACGATGTCGGCACCATCCCGACCCTGAGCATCTTCAAGCGCCCCGACGGCAAGCCGATGACGGTGCCGCCGCGGCGGCTGCTCGCCCATGAGGTCGTGCGTTACACCGGCGAGGCGGTGGCGGCCGTGGTGGCTTCGTCACGTGCGGAGGCCCAGAGCGGGGCCGAAGCGATCGTGATCGAATACGACGTGCAGCCCGCCGTAGTCGATCCCGTCGCGGCCGTGAAACCCGGCGCGCCCGTGGTGTGGCCGGACGCCCCTGATAACATCGTCGGTGCGATGAGCTATGGCGATGCCGCCAAGGTGGATGAGGCCTTCGCCAAGGCCGCGCACACAGTCGAGGTCGATCTCGTCAGCCAGCGCCTCGTGCCGTCGGCGATGGAGCCGCGCTCGACCATTGCCGAGATCGACCAGAAGACCGGCCGCCTCCTCCTGCACGTGCAGTCGCAGACCCCGGCCTCGACCCGCGATGTGCTGGCCGAAGCCGTGCTGAAGCGCCCCAAGGACAGCGTGCGCGTGCTGGTCGGCGACATCGGCGGCGGCTTTGGCCAGAAGACCAACCTCTATCCGGAAGACGGCATTGTCGCCTATGTCGCGACCAAGCTGAACCGGAAGATCCGCTGGCGCGGTGACCGCACCGACGAATTCGTCGGCGGCACCCACGGCCGCGATCTCACCTCGACGGCGTCCTTCGCGCTCGACGAGAAAGGCAAGGTGCTGGCCTATCGCGTCACCTCGATCGGCTGCACCGGCGCGTATTCCTCGGGCGCGGCCAACATCATCCCGCTGGTGCTCGGGCCATTCGTGCAGACCGGCGTCTACGACCTGCCGCTAGTGCATTTCGAGGTCAAATCGGTGATGACCCACACCGCGCCGGTCGGTGCCTATCGTGGTGCCGGTCGTCCGGAAGCCGTCTTTATCGTCGAGCGCCTGTTCGATGCTGCCGCGCGAAAAATCGGCATGGATCCGCGCGCGATCCGCAAAGCGAACTACATCAAGCCGGCGCAGCTGCCCTACACCAACGCCGCCGGTCAGGTGTACGATTCCGGCGCCTTCGCCCACATGCTCGATCGCGCGGTAAAACTCGCCGACTGGGACGGCTTTGCCGCGCGCAAGAAGGCGGCGAAGAAGAAGGGCCTGCTCTACGGCCGCGGTCTCACCTCCTACATCGAATGGACCGGCGGCCGCGCTCATACCGAGAAGGTCAGCCTGCATGCGACGTCGCAAGGCCGGGTCGTGCTGCATTCCGGCACCATGGCGATGGGGCAGGGGCTGCAGACCACCTACACCCAGATGATCTCCGACACGCTCGGCATCCCCATGGACAAGATCGACGTCATCCAGGGAGACACGGATCTCGCGATGGGCTTTGGCAGCGTCGGCTCGCGCTCGCTGTTCGTCGGCGGCACGGCCGTGGCGGTGTCCTCCAACGATCTGATCCAGAAGGCGCGCGAGAAGGCGGCGAACATGCTGGAGACCTCGGTCGAGGATATCGAGTACCAGGGCGGCATGCTCACCGTGGTCGGCACAGACCGTCGCATCAGCCTGTTTGACATCGCCGAGAAGGAGAGTAGCGCAAAGCTTAGCGTCGATTCCGAGGGCGAGGTCGACGGTCCCAGCTGGCCCAACGGTACCCACATCTGTGAGGTCGAGATCGATCCGGACACCGGCGTGTCCAAGGTCGTGCGCTACACCACCGTCGACGACGTCGGTGTGGCCGTGAACCCGATGCTGGTGACGGGGCAGATCCATGGCGGCGTCGCGCAGGGCATCGGCCAGGCGCTGTATGAGGGCGTGTCGTATGATGCCGACGGCCAGCTCCTGACCGCGAGCTATCAGGACTATTGCATCCCGCGCGCCGATGACGTCCCGCCGATCGTGGTGACGCTCGACGATTCCGCGCCCTGCCGCACCAATCCGCTCGGCGCCAAGGGCTGCGGCGAATCCGGCGCCATCGGCGGCCCGCCTTGCGTCACCAACGGCGTGATGGATGCATTGGCCGAGTTCGGCATCACCCAGCTCAACACCCCGCTGACGCCGCAGAAGATCTGGAAGGCGATCAAGGACGCGAAGGTGGGCGGCTAACTCTCCTCGTCGTCCCGGATCTGCGCTTGCGCTTGTCCGGGACGACAGTTGAGTGTGTAGCGCCAAAATCTGGTAATTTGCACCCGATTCCACCGGGAGAAATTTTGATGCGCAAGATCCTGACCGTGCTGGCAGCGCTGGCCTCGCTCAGCCTCACCAATTGCGGCTACAACGCGATCCAGAGCGAGGACGAGCAGATCAAGGCCAACTGGTCCGAGGTGGTGAACCAGTATCAGCGCCGCGCCGATCTCGTGCCCAATCTCGTCAACTCGGTGAAGGGCTTTGCGCAGCAGGAGAAGGACGTGCTGCTCGGGGTCACCAATGCCCGCGCCAAGGTCGGCAGCATCCAGGCGACGCCGGAGGTGCTCAACGATCCCTCCGCTTTCCAGAAGTTCCAGGCCGCCCAAGGCGAGCTCTCCAGCGCGTTGTCGCGGCTTCTTGTAGTCACGGAAAATTATCCGCAGCTCAAATCGGACGCCCTGTTCAAGGACCTGATGTCCCAGCTCGAAGGCACCGAGAACCGCATCACGGTCGCGCGCAACCGCTACATCAAGGCGGTGCAGGAGTATAACGTCACCGTCCGATCGTTCCCGAACAACCTCACCGCGATGATGTTCGGCTACAAGGAGAAGCCGAATTTCTCGGTCGAGAACGAGAAGGAAATCTCGACCGCGCCGAAAGTCGATTTCAATGCGGCGCCCGCGCCGTCGAAGTAAGCGCGTCCGCTCCCGATGCGCGCTCCACCCACCACTGTCATTCCCCGCGAAGGCGGGGGATCCAGTACGCCGCGGCCTCTCCGTATCCCGCTGGCGTCCCTGGAATACTGGATCGCCCGGTCGAGCCGGGCGATGACAGCTACGTTGTGGCGAGCGATGGTCGTGTTCGCGCTCGTCCTTGGCTGGGCGTTCTCCGCCTCAGCCGACGTCGCCGTGCCGCAGCTCACCGGTCGCGTGGTCGACCGGACCGGCACGTTGTCGAGCAGTGACATTGCCGTTCTGTCGCAGAATCTCAGCGACTTCGAAACACGGAAGGGCAGCCAGCTCGCAGTGCTGATCGTGCCGACCACGGACCCGGAGACGATCGAGCAATTCTCCATCCGCGTTGCGGAGGCCTGGAAGATCGGCCGCAAGAAGGTCGACGACGGCGCGATCCTCGTGGTCGCGAAGAACGACCGGCATCTGCGCATCGAGGTTGGCTACGGCCTCGAAGGCGCGCTCACCGACGTGACGTCGCGGCGGATCATTGACGAGGTCATCACGCCAAAATTCAGGGACGGTGATTTCGCCGGCGGCATCTCGGCCGGCGTCGAGCGGATGATGCGCGTCGTCAACGGCGAGCCACTGCCGGTTCCCTCACGCAGCGTGAATTTTGCCAATCTGGACGAGATCGGGCCGCTCGCCCCGGTCGTCCTGTTTGCCTCGCTCGTCGTCGGCGGTTTCCTGCGCGCGCTGCTGGGGCGATTGCTGGGTTCGGTCGCAACCGGCAGCGTGATCGCCATCCTGGCGTTGCTCATCATCGGATCCGCAGGGGTAGCCTTGCTCGCCGGGATCATCGGGTTCGTGCTGTCCTTCATCGCCGATCTGTTTCCGGCATCGACGGGGTCGTCGCGCGGCGGCTCGTGGTCGAGCGGTTCCTCGTCGGGAAGCAGCTGGAGCAGCGGGTCATCGTCCAGTGACAATGGCAGCTTCAGCGGCGGCGGCGGCAGCTTTGGTGGCGGCGGCGCCTCGGGGAGCTGGTAGCCATGAGCATTGGGCGCATCGTCAGGCATCTCGTGCAGCATCATTGGCGTGCGAGGCAGGTGTTTCCGCAAGGCGTGCTCGACCGCATCGAGCAGGCCATCAAGCGAAGCGAGGCGACGCATTCCGGCCAGGTCCGCTTCGTCGTCGAAGGCGCGCTCGACGGCCGTCCGCTGTTTCGCAATCAGCATGCCCGCGAGCGCGCGCTCGACGTGTTCTCGCATTTGCGGATCTGGGACACCGCGCATAACAACGGCGTGCTGATCTACCTGCTGCTCGCCGACCGCGATGTCGAGATCATCGCCGATCGCGGCATCGACGCGAAGGTCGGCAGCGAGGGCTGGGAGACGATCTGCCGCGCGATGGAGGCCGAGTTCGGCGCGGGCCAGTTCGAGCGCGGCGTGATTGACGGCATTGCTGCGGTGTCGAAGGAGCTGGCCAAGTACTATCCGCCGGGTGGCCCGCATCCGAACGAGCTGCCGGACAAGCCGGTGGTGATGTGAGCCGGGCTGATAACCCACACTGCGTCATTGCGAGCGCAGCGAAGCAATCCAGACTGTCACTGCGGCGGGATTCTGGATTGCTTCGTTGCGCTCGCAATGACGAATCAATCATCCAACTTGTTCAAATCCCGCACCGACTGCATGATCGGCTCGAAGTTCGAGCGCGCATCCAGCGCGTCGAACAATTGCGCTGTGTCCTCCAGCAGGCCGTGCGAGCGCGCAATGGCAATACGCACGTCGTCCTGCGGCGTGTCCGACAGCCGTCCGTGCCCTGACAGCAGGATCTTCGTGTTCAGCCCCTTGATGCGCTCCAGCGACTGGATGTAGTCGGAGATGCTGCCGGAGCCGAACACGCCGCCCATTACGCCGCCGGGCATCAGGGTGTCTGCGGCGAACAGCAAGCCCTTGTCCTGGTCGAACAGCGTGATGCAGGCCGAGGTATGGCCCGGCGTGTACATCACGTTGAGGCGGAAATTGCCGAGGTCGATCAGATTGCCTTCCTCGAGCCAGATGTCGATGTTGATTGGGACGTTCGGCTCGTTGAACATCTTGCGCAGCATGGAAAAGTCGTCGCGCAGCATGATCTTGTTGGCGGCAAGCCGATGGGCGGCGACATAGGTGCGGCGCTCGTTGAAGTGCCAGGCGGCGCCGATATGGTCGAGATGTTCGTGGCTCAGCACCACCATGTCGATCTTCTCTGGCGGGCAGCCGGCGAAGTTCAGGCACTCGACCATCGCCGGATAGTTCGAGGACAACCCGACATCGATCAGGATGGTGCGCGCCGAGCCGCGCACGAGATAGGCATTGGCGGCGCGGTTGGAGAAGCGGATCTGGTAGACGTCGTCCGTCGCCTGGATCAGCGAGCAGATGTCGTTCTTCATCAGGATCGGGAATGCGGTCGGCTTTCGCTCGCTCATGATTGCGCTGCCCGGTAGGTGACCGCGTTGGAGGCGCGCAGTCGTTTCGACAGCGCGTCCATCACCATCAGCGCGAACGCCGGCTGCTGGCTGACGAGATAGACGAAGCGGGCGTGGTTGATCCGCATCACCTTCGTGTTCGGAGCGGAAGCAATCGCGGTTGCCGAGCGCGCTGAGCCGTCGATCACGGCCATCTCGCCGAAGAACTCGCCCTTGCCGAGCTTGATGATGCTGGTCTTGCGCGCGCCGTCGACCTTGGCGATCTCGACCTCGCCGTCGAGCACGACGAACAGCTCGCGACCGGTCGAGCCCTCCTCGAAGATGACGTCATCGACACCAAACACGTTGATGCATTTCTCGATCGTCATGGCACCCCCAAACGCCTTCTGGCTGACGGGACGGCCTATGTTAGCCGGGGAACAGTGACGGGCAAACAACCCCTTCGGCTAAGCCCCGCGGGTCTGCCGCAGGGCAACATGGGCTGACAATTTGTTGTACGCCGCCACGCCGGTTCCACTTTCCCGACCCAATTCGGCCTCCGACGAGTTCCTAAAATTTCGGTAAGCGGGTCGCGAGGTAAGGAATTCGCAAGCAATGAAAGTTACCAAAAAGTCAACCTGGACTGGAGTATTTGAGCCGTGAGCGAATCAATGCCCGAACTGGCCGGCCAAGAGACGGGTGACCGGACTGGCGACGCCGCTGCGCCGCAGGCCGTCGAGGCTGCCGCCGGCATCGAGGCCCCCTCGATCGCCCCAGACCATGAGACGCCGCCCAAGCCGGACGCTCCGAAGGTCGAGCCGCCAAAGATCGAGGCTTCAAGGATCGAGGTCCCGGAATTCGAAACCAAGGCTGACGTTAAGGCTGACGTTAAGGCTGAAACCAAGCCTGAACCTAAACCCGGCAAGCTGATCGTCATGGCGCCCTCGGAACGGTCCTGGGACCGTGAAGAGTTTGCCCCGCATGTGAAGGCCGACGAGGTGCGGGACACCGGCAACAAGCGCCGCCTGTCGGCGATGGCCGCGGTGGTGGCGATCGCGGCCTGCGTCGGCGCCGTCAGCGGCGCGCTCGCGACCGCCGGCATGATGCATTTCGCCAGCCCGGCGCCGGCGCAGGTCGCCGACACCAGCGCGCTGGATGCGTCGGTCTCGCGGATCGATGCCGACATCGTCGCGCTGAAGGCCAATGTCGAGCACAATTCGAAGACCGGCGTCAGCCAATTCAATCGGGCCAACGATCGCCTCGATAAGCTCGAGAAGGCACAGGCCGAACCGATGGCCAAGCTCGCAAAGCTGTCCGAGACCGTCGACAAGCTCCGCACTACGCCGCCGGCCGCCCCCGCGCAGGCCGTAGCCGCGGCGCCGGCGAAGGAGACCACCGGCTCGATCGCGCCGGCTCCGACCCAGGTCGCGACGGCCGCTGCTGCCCCGGCGCCCGCGCCCGCCGCGCCGAAGACCGAGGTCGGTCGCCTGCCGACGATTGACGGCTGGAGGCTCCGCGACGTCGCCAATGGCGGCGCGCTGATCGAGGGCCGGGGTGGCCTGTACGAGGTCTATGCCGGCGATCCCATTCCCGGCATCGGCCGCGTCGATGCGATCCGCCGCCAGGATGGCCGATGGGTGGTTGTCACCGCGAAGGGCCTGATCGTCGGGCGCTAAGCGTTCGATATTCGACTTTTCGAGGAGGCGCTTCACCACCGCGTGAAGCGCCTTTTTACTTGAATAGGCTGTCACGCGCGGTGTTACTGGAGGCATGAGCCGCGCGCTGCGAATTCTCCTGGCTGCCATTCTGTTGTTTGGCGGCGTCATGTCGCTCTCGGCAGCTGAGAACGCGCCGCTCGCGCGCGGCACCGCGATCACCGATCCCGATCTCCTCCGCAAGCTTGACCAGAGCGATGCTGTGTCGATTTCCCGCCTGCTGCAGCCTGAGCGGAACGCGAATGTTCCGCTGACCAGCGATCGGCTGTTCGCCTCGCTGCCGCAGCTGAACGCAATTCCGCCGGCGATCGATGCGGAGTTCGATCGCTACATCGCGCAGCACAAGGCGGCCTCGCCAGGCGAGACCATCGGCGTCGGCGAAGGTTTCGACGTCCAGCTGTTCGATCGCGCCGCGCTGAAATCCCCCGACACGCGCTTCGTGCTGGCCGGCATCGTCAATCGCATGGACCGCGCCTATGTCTCGGAGGAGTCCTGCGGCGAGATCCGGCTGATCTATCGGCTGGCCCGGTTCGAGACCAGGCCGGACGGCAGCAACACCGCGACGCGCCTGCCGATGACGTTCAATCTGGTGATGAAGGCGCACGACACACGCCAGACCGATGGCGACGGCAAGCCTGTCACCTGCGCCGAGGTCGCGCGGCGCTGGCTGGACAATGGCGATTGGCAAGGGCTGCTCGGCAGCCGCACAGTTCCCTATGATGCGATGATCGATCGTATCGAGACCAACATCCAGATCTCGATCGCACCGAAATCGGCGCTGCACGATTTCCGCTCCGACTATCTGCTCAAGGTGTTCAAATACGACGCGGCCACCAGGACGTTCGAGGAATCGACGCTGGAGAACCAGATCGACCGCGACCGCATCCTTGCCGATGATGCGCTCCGGCGCGACTTCAAGGCCTGGCTGCTTGCGCCTGCGAATCTTCGCGAGTTCGATCGCGGCACCGTGCTGATCCCGGAGAAATTTCTCGCCAAGGCCGCCGTGGCGCCGACACCTGCGGGCCTCGACGCCTCGACGATGCAGCCGGAGTTCGGCTTGATGCAAGGGGAAGAAAAAGGCGAGGGCAAGAGCGATCCCGTCTTCACCGACAACGACGTCGTCGGCGCGCTGAAGCAGGCCGCGGCACGCGGCATCGCCATGGAGAACATCCGCTCGGTCGCAGGCTTCCAGCGCCGCCTCAACGATGTCACCTGCTCGGGCTGCCACCAGACCCGCGGTATCGGCGGCTTCCATTTCCCGGGCGTGGACTGGCTTGCGGACAGGCCGTCGAATGCCACCATCGTGCCGGCCTCGCCGCATTTCGTAGGCGACCAGCTCCGTCGCCGCGACATCCTGACCGCTTTTGCAGCGGGCAAACGCCCTGATTTCTCACGCGGATTTGCCAGCCGGCCGCAGACCCGCGGCAGCCGGGAGCTCGCCGGCACCGAATATCAGGACGGCTGGGGCGCCCATTGTTCTCTACAAAACGCGGGATCGGGAACGCCCGATAAGAGTTTTACGTCATGGACCTGTGCTAAAGGTCTCACCTGTCAGGCCGCCGCGGCCTCGAGCCGCATTGGCATGTGCTTCATCAAGACGCGCTAAACCGATCGGGACGACCCATGACGGACACGAGCGAAGCCAACAAGGAGCGCAATCGCGAGATCGCGCGCAATGAGGAAGCCAAACAGGTCACCGGCAGCATCCGCGTCAGCACCTGGGCGGTCGCGGTGGTCGTCATCATCGGCGGCATCCTGTTCACGCTCGGCTGGCTGGCACTGCGATAGCCGCCGCGAACTCTTTCGATTGAATCGCGAAGTGAGCTGCGGGTTTACCTCGCCCCGCTTGCGGGGAGAGGTCGGATCGCGCTTGCGATCCGGGTGAGGGGGTACAGGTATCACGGCGATCTCGCTCGTGGAGAGAGGCCCCTCACCCCAACCCTCTCCCCGTAAGAACGGGGAGAGGGAGAAGAGGCGGCGCCTCACTTCGCGTAGTTCGTCATCCGCTTGCCGGGCAGCAGCTCATAGGCCGGCTTCCAGCCCGGCAGCGCGGCCATACGGCCGAGCCAGGCGTGGATGGCGGGATGGGTTTCCGCGAAATCGAAACCGTGCTCGTCGCTCGGATAATGCAGATAGGCCATCATCGAGATATCGGCGACGGTCGGCTTGGTGCCGATCGCAAAAGCATTGTGCTGGAGATGTCCGTCGAGAATGCCGAGGAAGTCCTCCAACCGCCGGCGAAAGTGCTTCAGCACCTGCGGATCGTTGTTCTCGGTGAAGGCCCGCATGAAGCGATAGGTCGCCATGTAGCCGGTGAGCTTGTGGTTGTCCCAGAACAGCCAGCGCAGCAGCTCGAACTTTTCGTCCTCTGTCTCGGCGCCGAAACGGCCATATTGCTCGGCAAGCTTGAGCAGGAGGGGCGCGGTCTGCGTCATCTTCACGCCGTCGACCTCGAGCACGGGAATCTCGCCCATCTCGTTGACGGCCTTGCGCCACTCCGCCGTGCGCGTGACGCCGCCGCCGAAGTCGGTCCAGATCGGCTCGAACGTCTCGCCGCAAAGCGTGAGCATCAGCGCCAGCTTGTAGCTGTTGCCGGATTCGGGGAAGTAGTGCAGGCGATAGAGGGGCATGTGACCTCACGCGAGAATTGTGTTCTGCCAATCCTTATATCGCGCTGGTCCAGCGTCGTCATTGCGAGCGGAGCGAAGCAATCCAGCAATGCATCCGCGGTGAGATTCTGGATTGCGGCGGCGTGCCGACCCTAGCCGACTGCCCCCGATCCCCGCAGCTGCTTGATCGCGGCCTCGTCGTATCCCGCGCCACGCAAAATCTCGTCACTGTGCTCGCCGACGCCGGGCGGCTTGCGCGGCTGCACCTTCCTGGTGCCGTCGATCCAGATCGGGCTGGAGATGGTGAGCATGGTGTCGTTCTCGAACGGCACCAGCACCTCGTTGTCGAGCATCTGCTTGTCGTTCGGGATGTCGTCCAGAATGCCGACGATGCCGAACACCAGCCCGTTGCCGTCGAGGATCTTGCGCCATTCGGCGAGGTCCCTGGTGGCAAACGTCTCGTCAAAGATCCTGATCAGCTCGATCGAGCGGGCGTGACGGTCGGGCTTGGTGGCGAAGCGGGGATCGGCGATCAGGTCCTCGCGCCCGAGGCACTTGGCGAGCGTCGGCCACTGCTTCTCCTCGCTGAGCAGCGACAGGATCAGCCAGCGGCCGTCCTTGCACTGGTAGTGGTTGCCCACCGCATTCGGCGCGCGTTCACGCGGCCGCCGTTCGCCGAACTTGGCGCCGCAAAGTTTTGCCTGCGCCAGCACGCCCGCCGCCCACACCCCGTTCGCCATCAGGTTCGACGCGACATGCGAGCCCTTGCCGGTCTTCTCGCGCTGATAGAGCGCGGTGACGATCGCGCTGTACAACGCCATGGCGCAGGGATGGTCGCCCATGCCGGCGACCGAGCGGGCCGGCGTGGTGTTGGTGTCGGCGCGGACGAGGTCCATCAGGCCGGAGCGCGCCCAATAGGCGTTGCTGTCGAAGCCGGGCTTATTGGCTTCCTCGCCCTTCTCGCCATAGCCGGTGAAGGAGGCATAGATCAGCCGGTCGTTGAGATGGGCGAGGTGGTCATAGGTGATGCCGAGCCTGCCGCGCACCGGTGGCGGCATGTTGGTGATGAAGACGTCGGCCTCCTCGACCAGCTTGTAGAGCACGGCCTGGGCTTCGGGCTTGGAGAGGTCGAGCGCGAGGCTCTTCTTGTTGCGCGCCTCCAGCAGCCAGGCGAAATTGTGCTCGCCGGTGGGATAGCCGGGCAGGTTCGGCAGATTGCGGTAGGGGTCGCCGGCGCCGGGCGGCTCGATCTTGATGACGTCGGCGCCGAAATCGGACAGCACGGTCGCAGCCGCGGGCGCTGCGATGAAGCTCGCGCAGTCCAGAACCTTGAGACCTGCAAAAATGCCTTTCTCCATCGCGGCGTTGCTCCCTCGCTCTTGTTGTTTCCCGCTGGCTGGAATTGGCGCGGGCACGTCATGGGAGCCATTAGACCGATGTTTTGCCGGGATGCAACGGCGCCGGGCGCAAGGCCTCACTCCTCGCCCGCAAGCAGCGCGGCATTGCCACCGGCCGCCGCGGTGTTGATGGTCACGGTCTGCTCGGTGGCGAAGCGCGCGAGATAATGCGGGCCGCCGGCCTTGGGGCCGGTTCCGGACAGGCCGTTGCCGCCGAACGGCTGCACGCCGACCACGGCGCCGATCATGTTGCGGTTGACGTAGATGTTGCCGACCTGGACACGGTCGATGATGGCCTCGACCGTGTCGTCGATGCGGGAGTGGACGCCGAGCGTCAGGCCATAGCCGGTGCGCGCGATCGCTTGCAGCACACGTTCGAGGGTCTCGGCGCGGTAGCGCGCGACATGCAGGACCGGGCCGAACACCTCCTCGGTGAGCTGGCTGGCGTCCTTGAGCTCGAAGATATGCGGCGCGACGAAGCAGCCCTCTGGAGCTGCGCCTGCATAGTGCAGCCGCGCCTCCGTCTTCATCCGCGCGATGTGCGCCTCGAGGCGCTGCTTGGCCTCGCCGTCGATGACCGGGCCGACATGGGTAGCGACGTCGGCGGGATCGCCGATCTTCAATTCGCGCGCCGCGCCCGCGATCATCTCGATCATGCGGTCGGCGACGTCCTCCTGCACGAACAAGAGCCGCAGCGCCGAGCAGCGCTGGCCCGCGGAGCGGAACGCCGAAGTGCCGACGTCGTCGGCGACCTGCTCGGGCAGCGCGGTCGCATCCGCGATCATCGCGTTGATGCCGCCCGTCTCCGCGATGAGCGGCACGATCGGGCCGTCCTTGGCGGCAAGCGTCCGGTTGATGTGACGCGCGACCTCGGTCGAGCCGGTGAAGACGACGCCTGCAATCTCAGGATGCGCGGTCAGCGCGGCGCCGATGCGGCCGTCGCCGGTGACGAGATGCAGCGCGCTTTTCGGGATGCCGGCCTCGTGCAGCAGGGCGACGGCCTCAACCGCGATGCGCGGCGTCTGCTCGGCGGGTTTTGCAACGACGCTGTTGCCGGCCATCAGCGCCGCGGCGACCTGGCCCAGGAATATCGCCAGCGGAAAATTCCACGGCGAGATCGCGACAAACACGCCGCGGCCGCGCATGGTGAGCGAATTGCTCTCGCCGGTCGGGCCCGGCATCGCGACCTCGCTGCCGAACAGCTTTCGGCCCTGTGCGGCATAGTAGCGGCAGAAATCGGCGGCCTCGCGCAGCTCGGAGAGCGCGTCGTCGAGCGTCTTGCCGCCTTCGCGTTGAAGAGCCGCGATGAAGTGCGCGCTGCGGCTCTCCAGCAGATGCGCGGCCTGCTCCAGCGCCGCGGCGCGCGTGGCCGCCGGCGTCCGGCTCCAGGCCACAAAGCCCGCGCGGGCCGCGGCGACCGCCGCGCCCGCCTGCTCGGGTGTTGCGTCCGTGACCGGCTCGAGCTCGGTCGTTGCGGCCTTGACGTCGGTGAGCAGCCGGTCGAGCGCCGCGCGCTCGCCGAATTCGATGCCGCCCGAATTATGCCGTTCCGGCGCGAACAGATCGCCCGGCAGCGGGATTTTGGCATGATGCGCGTGATCAGGCCGGACGATGAGATCGACCGGACGCTTCAGCAGCGCCGGGACGGGGACGCGGTAGTCGGCCGCCTGCGCCACGAAGGAGGAGTTGGCGCCGTTCTCGAGCAGCCGCCGCACCAGATAGGCGAGCAGGTCGCGATGGCTGCCGACCGGCGCATAGGTGCGGTAGGCGATATCGGGGTGATCCTTGGCGAGCTGCTCGTAGAGCGCTTCGCCCATGCCGTGCAGGCGCTGGAATTCGAAGCCGCCAGCGTCGCCGGCGAGCTCCAGCACGGTTGCGACACTGAGCGCGTTGTGGGTCGCAAATTGCGGGAAGATGCGCGGCCGCAGGTTTAGAAGCTTCGAGGCGCAGGCGACGTAATTCAGATCCGTCATCGCCTTGCGGGTGAACACCGGATAGCCGTCGAGCCCGCGCTCCTGCGCGCGCTTGATCTCGGTGTCCCAATAGGCGCCCTTGACCAGGCGCACCATCAGCTTGCGGTCGTGCGCCCGCGCAAGCTCGTGGATGTAGTCGATCACCGCGCTGGCGCGCTTCTGATAAGCTTGGATCGCAAGCCCGAACCCGTCCCAGCCCTTGAGCGAGGGATCGGCGAGCGTTGCCGCGATCACGTCGAGCGACAGCTCAAGCCGGTCCGCTTCCTCGGCATCGACGGTGAAGTTGAGATCGTGCGCCTTGGCGCGCCGAGCCAGATCCAGCAGTTGCGGCACCAGCTCGGCCATCACGCGCGCGCGGCTGATCGCCTCGAAGCGCGGATGCAGCGCCGAGAGCTTCACGGAGATGCCGGGCCGGTCGGGCAGGGGATGGTCGCCTGCCGCCTTGCCGATGGTTTCGATCGCACTCGCATAGGCGTCGAAATAGCGCTTGGCGTCGGCAGCCGTCCGCGCGCCTTCGCCGAGCATGTCGAAGGAGTAGCGCGGCTTTTGGCCTGAGCGCGGCCGGCCCCGCTCCAGCGCCTGCTCGATCGTCTCCCCTAGCACGAAATGATTGCCCATCAGCCGCATCGCCTGACGCGTGGCGGTGCGCACGGCCGGCGCGCCCAGCCGCTTCACGAGACGGCCGATGGTGCCGTCCGGTGTCTCGCCGGGCTGGATCACACGCGCGGAGAGGCCGAGCGCCCAGGCGGAGGCGTTGACCAGGAACGCCGTGGACTTGGTCTCGTGATGGATGAAATCACCCTCGCCGAGCTTGTCCTCGATGAACTGGTCGGCGGTGCGTGCGTCGGGCACGCGCAGCAGCGCCTCCGCCAGCACCATCAGCGCCAGGCCTTCCTTGGTCGAGAGTGCGAACTCGCGCAGCATGTCCTCGACCCCGCCGAGCCGGTCGTCGCGCTTGCGAATCGCCTCGATCAGCCGGGTCGCGGTGCGGTCGATCCGCGCCTCTTGCGGTGGGCCCAGATGTGCCGATGGAAAGAGCCGTGCGGCGATGTCGGCGTCGTCGGGCGCATAGGGGGCGGAGAAAGGAGGCGGGATGTTCGGCATGGCGTGTCCTGTGGCTGAAATTCAGGATAAAGCCCGCATGACCGTGGTTCGATAGACAAGATAGCCATTTTGCCTTAGGAAATGAAGGTCGCTGGCATATTGGCCGTACAAAATATGGAACTGGACCGAATCGACCGGAAGATTCTCTCCATTCTGCAGGAGGATGGGCGAATCGCCAATGTCGAGCTGGCCGAGCGCATCGGGCTGTCGCCGACTTCGATCGGCGAGCGGCTGAAGCGCCTGCAGCGCGAGGGCTTTGTCGAGGGCTATGGGGCGCGGCTCAATCCGCACCGGCTTGGCCTCGGCCTGCTGGTGTTCGTCGAGGTGCTGCTCGACAAGACCACGCCAGACAATTTCGAGCGCTTTGCGCGCGCGGTGAAACTCGCGCCTGAAGTGCTGGAGTGTCACATGGTTGCCGGAGGCTTCGACTATCTAGTGAAGGCGCGGCTGGCCGACATGACCGCGTATCGGCGCTTCCTCGGCGAGACCTTGCTGTCGATGCCGGGGGTGCGCGAGACGCGCACCTATGCGGTGATGGAGGAGATCAAGCGCGACGCACCGTTGCCGGTTGGCTGACGAAATGCGGTCGCGATTGTCACTGCTGCGGCGTTGATTGGCGATCTCTATGGGCAAATAGTTTCCACGCGCAGTCGCAACGCCTGTCGTCGAATGCACTGATCGTTTTCTAAAATTTTCTTGGCCCGACTCCCGGACCGATCCGGAAGGCAGCAAAGGCTGGCGGGCTTATACTTTGAGGTTCTCTGCGGATGTCTTGCCCCGGTTTGCGATCTCTTCATACTCAACCGTCTGGCCCTCGTTGAGGGAGGACAGACCGGCTTTCTGCACTGCCGAGATATGCACGAACACATCCTTGCCGCCCGACGCAGGCTGGATAAATCCATAACCCTTCGTCGGATTGAACCACTTGACCGTACCTTTAGCCATCACGTCTTCTCCGCGGGTCTTCCTCCGAGATCGCGAACCGCCAGTCCCCGCCAACCGGCCGGTTCGGTCCTAACAGGATACGCGGAATGTGGCGGGCTTGGTAGATCAAACCACATCTGCATCTCGCGGAAATTCGCTCAACTTCGCGGCGTTTTTGCCGGTTTTGCCCGTTTCGCGGTCAATTCTCCGGGCGCATCCCGACCTCCGTCAATAAGTCGCGGCCAGATAGTCCACGATCTTGCCGACGTCGGCGTCGTCGATCGGCGCGCCATAGACCTTGATCATCTTGGTCACCTCGGCCTGCCAGAACCCTTTCTTGTCCTTCATCGGCGGCTGCGTGGCGATGTAGTCGGACGAGTGGCAGGCGGCGCAATTGTCCTGAACCACCTCGAGATTGGGGCCGGGCTTGAAGGCTGCGACCTCATCCGGCGTCTTGTAGTTGACCGGCGCTGCGAGGGCCGAACCCACAGCAGTGGCGACGGCAAATGTGATGGCGAGGAGAACGGTGCGTTGCATGATCATTCTCCTCAGGCCACGCTGACGCGGACGGTTTCGACGACGTTGCGCAAATAACCCGCCGGGTTCCAGCGCGGCGTGTCCGGCTGCGTCTCGCCGGAATTGCTGGTCGCGCGCACCCTCAGCTCGACCTGGCCCGAGGCAAGCTTCACCGGCAGTTTCCATTCGCGGAATGAGTAGTTGCCGAGATCCTTGCCGAGCTTGGCGGCGGTCCAGGTCTTGCCGCCATCGGTGGAAACCGAGACGTCCTTGATGCCCTTGCCGCCGTCGAAGGCGATGCCGCGTAACATCGTGCGTCCGGCCTTCAGCTTGGCGCCGTCAGTCACGTTGGTGATGAACGAGCGGATGGTGAAGCGGTTGATCGGGATCGTCGCCTTTGGCGCTGTGCCGGGCTCGACCGAATTGTTCGGCGTGTCCGGGATACGATAGGCAGACTTCATCCAGAAGCCGTCATAGACGGTGTCGACGACGGTGATCTCGTTGAGGTGCTTGACCCAGTAGGTGCCGTAATAACCGGGCACGACCAGGCGCAGCGGGAAGCCGTTGAGGAACGGCAAATCGTCGCCGTTCATGCCATAGGCCAGCATCACCTCGCCGTCGGCCGCGTGAGCGAGGTCGAGCGCCTTGGCGAAGTCGGGCGTCTTGTCGCTCACCGGGCCATCCATGCCGCCGAACACCACCTGCTTGGCGCCGGCCTGCACGCCCGCCATCTCCAGCACCGTCTTCAGCGGCACGCCGCGCCAGCGCGCATTGCCCATCGCGCCATTGGCGAGCTGGCCGCCGGCGACACGCGGCTCCAAGAAGCCGCGGCTGTTGCCGGAGCACTGGTTGACGGCGACGATCTCGGTCGCCTTCATCTTCCTGATGTCCTTCAGCGACAGCTTGAGCGGCTTGTCCACCTTGCCCTTGACCTCGAGCGTGAACGTGTCGGGATCGAGATTGTAGGGGAGGTCGGCGAGGTGATAGCGCACGAAGAACGCGTTGTTTGGCGTGATCGGGCCGTCGTTGAAGACCGCGAACGGCGTCTCGAGTTGCGGTGGCCGGCTGGTCAGCCCGATCATCGGCCGCTTCTGCGGATATTTCACCAGCGGCCGTTCGCCATTGGCGAAGGGGAGCGTAACGGTGTCGAGTGCCAGCGCTCTGGTGGAATTCAGTGTGGCCGTCATAGCAGCAAGGCCCGCTCCTTTGAGCAGGTCGCGTCGGTCGAACATGTCGTCTCCTCCCGGAGCTTTTCGTTGGATGGCGGTCATCACCGCGATCCCGTACTCATCTGTCGCAACGACTCGGGCGAAGTCAATTCGTGCTTTCGCAGCAAGCCCATGCCGTTGCGCTGCAGCAAGCCGGTGTTACGCCGCGACGCGCTCGCCGCCGGCGATCAGGGCGGACAATGTCCTGGTGTCGGTGATGACGCGCACCAGCATCGGCTCGTCGCGGCCGCGGATCGCGACCTCCTGTTGCGGCAGCGCATCGTCGTGAAGACCGGCGGTGCGGCGGACCTCTTCGGAGACGATCGCCTCACAGGTCAGCGTCTTGGTCATGTCCTGGAGGCGGGCTGCGACGTTCACGGCGTCGCCGAGTGCGGTGAAGACGATGTGGTCGCGGTAGCCGATGTCGCCGATGATGACCTCGCCGCCGTGGACGCCGATGCCGAAACGGATCGGCTGGCGCAGATCGTGGCTCAGGAGCTCGTTGAGCTCGTCGACATGGGTTGCGATGGCGGCCACCGCCTTCAGCGCTTGCCGGCAGGCGGTCTGCGGATCGCTGGTGAGGCCGAACAGCGCCAGCATGCCGTCGCCGACGAACTGGTTGGGCTGGCCGCCATTCTCGATCACGGCCTGCGACACGGCGCCGAGGAAGCGATTGACGATGAAGACGGTGTCGAACGGCAGCCGCTTCTCGGCGAGCTGCGTCGAGCCGCGCATGTCCACGAACAGGCTGACGAGATAGCGCTCCTGCCCAATTCTCGAAGGCGAGGACGCATGCGCGCTGGCCGCCAGCATATGCGGCATGAACAGCTGGAAGAAGGAGAGGTCTGAGTTCGGTCGCAGCTGGCAGGCAAGCCGGATCGAGGGATCGGCGGTGCCGACGCGGGCCAGCACGAAGGCCTCGCGCTGCGACGGCTCGGGCAAGGTGCCGTGGTCACCGATGATGCGGATGCGGCAGGTCGAGCAGCGGGCGCGGCCGCCGCAGACGCTGGCATGCGGCACGTTGTGGCGCAGGCTGGCTTCCAGCACGGAGAGGCCCTTGGGCACGCGCACGGTCTTGCCGTTGCCGTAGGACAAGGCGATCATGCCGCCGCGCCGCTCACGCCAGCCGCGCACACCGCGCCCGAGCAGCACCAGTCCGAGCAGGCCGATGTAGCCCATCGTCAGTCCGCCGGTGATGCGATCGAGCGTATCGGCCTCGGCGACCGTTCCGACCTGGCGCTGAGTGAAGTTATGCGTGCGCCACTCGCCGTCCTCGCTCTCCGCGGCGATGCTGCGGCCACCCTGGTAGATGCCGAGCAGCGCCAGCGTCGGGGTCAGCACGGCTGCCGCCAGCAGGTACGGTGCGGCGCGGACGAAGAACGGCTTGAGCCGGAGCCAGAAATAGATGCCGATGCAGCCGTGCACCCAGGCGACGATGAGCAGGATCGTCATCGTCCAGAGCCGGCCGGGCGCCGCGACGAAGAACAGATAGAGCTCCTGCGGATACAGCTTCTCGTGCCCGTACAGCGTCTGGCCGAGCCGCACGCCGATCACATGCGCCATCACCAGCGCCGGGATGCTCAGCCCCAGCACGAGCTGCAGCGGCTCGATCGTCCGCCAGCGGAACTGGCGGCGCTGGTACATCGCATAGACGCCGAGCCCCATATGGGTCAGGGCTGCGCCATAGAACACGATTGCGACGGGCAGGAACTGCCAGAACGACGTGTGGTAATAGACCCCGATCTGCATGGCATCGACGGAGATGTTGCCGAGTGCATGGTTGAGGAAATGGCTGACCACGTAAGCGAACAGGATCACGCCGCAGACCAGCCGCACCTGCCGCGCGCTGGTCGAGCGGACGAGTTCGGTCAAGCGTGAAAGAGCGGTCGTGGCCATGATTCGGTTGTACCAGTTCACTGAGGAGAACAGCCAGCGGAGAGTTAAATTCCGCAGGCGAACGGCCCCTTCGATCACATGCGCGGCAAGGTTACGTAACGGTAAGTATTGTAGTGTGGGCAAAGCGTAGCGTGCCCACCATCGGGGAGTGACGGTGGTATGGTGGGCACGGCGCCAGAGCGCCTTTTGCCCACCCCACGATTCTCGCCAGGACATCGGCGGCAACACCCCCACGTTGACTCCCCCTCCCAACTCAGGGAAAAGCGCGGCCGTGACGATCGCTCCCGACATCACCGTGAAGCCCGACGGCGCGTCGCGCCGGCCGCTCGTCATGGCCGCGCTGGTGATCGCCGCGATGACGGTGCTGCGCATCGTCTATGCCTCCGCGATCGAGCTGCGCACCGACGAGGCCTATTACTGGACCTGGTCGAAGGAGGCGGCGCTGAGCTTCCTCGATCATCCGCCCGGCGTCGCCTGGCTGATCCGCTTTGGCACCGCGATCTTCGGCGACACCGTGCTCGGGGTCCGCTTCGGCGGGATCGTTGCGATGCTGGTGACGCAGTGCCTGCTCGCCGACATCGTGCGCCGCCTCACCCATGATGTGCGCGCGATCGTGGTTGCGGTGCTGATGCCGGAGGCCGCGCTGTATTACGGACTGCTGATGGCCAAGGTCGCCCCCGACGTCGTCATGATCCCGTTTGCGGTGGCGATGACGTGGTCGCTGGTGCGGCTGGCGCAGAGCGGGGATGGACGCTGGTGGCTCGCCGCCGGCCTGTTCGCCGGCCTGTCGCTCCTGTCGAAATTCACCGCGATCATGTTCGCGCCTGCGGTCGCCGCGTTTCTGCTGGTGCCGGATTGGCGCTGGCGCTGGCTGCGCAGCCCCTATCCCTGGCTCGCGGTGCTGATCGCCATCGCAATGTTCTCGCCGGTGCTGATCTGGAACGCGCAGCACGACTGGGCCTCGTTCCGTTTCCAGGGCGTGCGCGCCACCGCCAATTACGGCATCTCGCTGCGCACCATCGGCGATTATATCGGCCTGCAATTTGGCCTCGTTGGTTTCGTCTTGTTGCCCGTGGTGCTGTTGGGCCTCGCGATGACGGCCTGGCGCGGCTATCGCAGGCGCGAGCCGGTTGCGATCCTGCTGTCGACCGCGGTGCTGGTGCCGTTCGGCTATTTCTTCTTCAAGTCGCTGACGCTCAGGGTCGGCGACACCTGGCCGATGTTCATGTGGCCGATCGGCTTCGCTGCCGCCGCGGTGAATCTTGCGATGATGCCCAGAGAAGGCTGTTCGGCGTGGATGATCCGGTCGAGCATCTTCTGGGCGAAGGCGGCGCTGGTGTCGGGGATCGCCTTCGTCGTGATCGTGTTCCTTTATTACGTCGCAGCGCCCTGGAATTTCATCGGCAAGATGGATCCGATCGGCGCCGAGGCCGGCTACGAGCAGGTCGCCGCGCGCGCACAGGCCGCACTGGATGAAACCGGCGCGACCTGGATCGCGACCACGGATTACCGCACCTATGCCATGATGCGCTGGCTGTTCCGTGGCCGCGTCCCCGTAGTCGAAATCAACGAGCGCGGCCGCTTTCAGGGTTTTCGCGATCCCGGCATGGACCGGATCCGGGGGCAGACGGGGATCTATATCGGCCGCCAGCCCGACGATCATTCGCCTCTCTGGCAATCGATCCCCGCGAGGCGCGAGCCGTTGGGGCAGATCGAACGCCGCTGGCGCGGTGTCCTGATCGACACCTACACAATCGACAAGCTCACCGGATGGACGCCGGAGCTCTCTCCGCCAAAGGACTCGCCGCTGTTCCAGTGGCGCGTGCTGGCCTTTCGAGCTACGCCTCGTCCTCTTTCCTTCGCAGCAGATCCGTCGCGAGATCCGACAGCTTCGGCGGCGGCAGGGCGGCGAACGGCAGCGGTCTTGTAACGTCGATAGCAGCCAATCCCAGCCGCGCCGTCAGCAGCCCGTTGAGCATGCCTTCACCGAGCCGCTGCGACAGTTTTGCTGCAATCCCGTGCCCGAGCATCTGCTGCACCAGGCTGTCGCTCGCGGCGAGGCCGCCGGTGATGGCGAGATGGGCGATGACGTGGCGGAGCAGGCGGATCATGCCGAGCGCGCCGGGCCGGCCACCATAGAGCCGGGCGAGCTGGCGGATCAGGCGCAGCGAGGCCACGAGCACGAAGAGCACGTCGAACAGCGCGCGCGGCGAAACGGCGGTAACAATCGATACCCGCTGCGCCGCCGACGACACCAGCCGCCGTGCCTCCGCATCCAGCGGCGACATCAACTCGCGCTCGGCGAGCCGGATCATGTCGGCGCCGTCGATGATCTCGCCGGAATGACTTTCGAGTGCGGCACGGGCGCGGGCAAGGCGCGGGTTCTGGTGCGCAATCGCGATCAGATCCTGCACGATAACGCGGCTCTCCTTGCGATCGTCGCTGGCGAGCACCTCGGCGGCGCGCCGATGCAGCTTTTCGATCGTCGCAAGCCGTGCGAGGCCAAACGCCTCGCGCCCGATCACCACCGCGAGCGCAAGCGTGGTGACGAAGGCGAGCGCCAGGCCAACGAAGCCGAGGCTCTCGCTGCGCGCAAACAGATCCTCGATCAGGCGGACGATGCCGAGCCCGGTGCCGAGCAGCGTCAACCCGGCGACGCCGGACCAGAACAGCGCGCCCCAGGGAAAGCCGCGTCGCGCCGGAAGCGCCGTTTCGATCGGCACCGGCAATGTCGCTGGATCGGGCTCCGGCGTGATCTGGATGGTGGCGCGACCGATACGGCTCGTCTCGTCGGCTTCGGTCACGACGACGCCGGGATCGTCGAGCCGGAACGTCGCCGGCCGCCGCGGCTGGGATCGGTCGTTCATGCGAGCTTGTCTCCGATCAGGAACTGCAAGGCACGGTCGAGACGGATGTGAGGCAGTGCGGGCTCTTCCGTCCCTTCGCGTTCGAGCTTTGGCGGACGGAAGCGCAGGAAGCGGAAATCGCTTTTCTCGGCGGCTTCCGTTGACAGTCCACGGAACGCATCGGTGCCGTTGAAGAGCGGCTCGGGATCGAGCGGCAGATCGCCCGGAAAAGTCGCGACTTCCGTGGTGCCGTCAAAGAACTCGCCATTGGCGCTTTCGCCTGCGGCCGGCGTTCCCAGGATCGAGGGCAATTTGTCGCGGCCACGGGTGACCTGGGCTTCCCGGGTGGCGCGGACGGCGGCGAGCGCCACCACATCGATTTGCGCACCGGTATTTTCCGCACGCGCGAGCGCCGGTGTCACTGCGCGGCGCAGCACGGCCTCGAGCCGGTCGTGGCTGGAATGATGCAGATGATCAGCTTTCGTCGCCGCGAACAGGATACGGTCGATGCGCGGCCGGAACAGGCTGGAAAGGAGCGTGCTGCGGCCGATGTTGAAGCAGTCGAGAATGCCGGCGAGCGCGGCTTCGAGATCGTGCAGCGCCTCGGGACCCGAGTTGAATGCGGAAAGCGCATCGGCCAGCACGATCTGGCGATCGAGCCGGGCAAAATGATCCCTGAAGAACGGCCGCACCACGACGTCCTTGTAGGCCTCGTAGCGGCGCACCATCATCGCCCACAGCGATCCATCCGGAGCCTGGCCACCGACGGGCACCTCGAGCGGCGCGAAAGTCAGCGCCGGCGTGTCGGCGAGACTGCCGGGCATCAGGAAGCGGCCGGGCGGCAACAGGCTCATCGCAAACCGTTCGTCGCGGCAGGCGCGCAGATAGTTGGTGAAGAGCTTTGCGGCGGTGAGCGTCGCCTGCTCGTCCTCGCGCGCCTCGGGCTTGAGCGTTGCGAGATAAGCGTGCCACTCCGCGGCCAGATGCGCGCGCGGTGCTTCGCGCGACAGCGCCAGGCTTTCCGCCGACCATTGCTCAAAACTCTTCTGCAGCAGCGGTAGGTCGAGCAGCCATTCGCCGGGATAATCGACGATGTCGAGCGTCAAGGTGCGGTCGGCGCCGTTCGGGCGCTGATAGTCGATGACGAGACGCAGCTCGCTGATATCGACGGTCGAGCTCGGCCAACGCCGTTCCTCGATCAGTGCGCGCAGATGGCTTTCATAGGAAAAACGCGGCACGGCGTCGTCCGGCTGCGGCGCCAGATGCGCTCGCGCGATCCGCCCCGAGGCATAGGCCTCGAACACCGGAAGCCGGCCGCCGCGCGTCAGCCCGTGGATCAGCGCGGTGATGAATACGGTCTTACCGGCCCGCGACAGTCCGGTGACGCCAAGCCGCACCGTCGGGTTGAAGAAGTGCTCGCCATAGTCGATTATCGCCCGCGCCGACAGGCGCGCCTCTTCGACCATATCCTGGAAACTGAATGCCATATGAACGTGATTAATCCCAGGCGGGCGGAACGGTGAAGCCGTTCACCAAAGTGGCAATTGCGTGAGGAAAATCAAGCTTCATACTTCCACCGCCTTTGTCGGCAAATCAGCCGATTGAACGACGCGCAGATCCCGAAACACGTCCCGAAACACCCACAGAAGAAGACATTGTCTTAAGCCTTTGCGGATTGCCATGACCGTCTTCCAGCTGAAGCAGCTCGCCTCCCATTCCGTCCATGCCGCGGCCGATGCGGTCGGCTGGCACTACGATCGCGCCGAACTGATCGCCGACGGTGTCATCCATGCCATCGGCGTGCTCTCCGGCATTATCGCCGCGACCGTTCTCGTCGTGCTCGCGGCGGTCTACGCCGATGCGGCCGACATCGTCGGGGTCTCGATCTATGTCGCCGGCCTGCTCGCGATGCTGGTGCTGTCGGCGAGCTATAATCTCTGGCCGGTCTCGCCGGTGAAATGGCTGCTGCGGCGGTTTGACCATTCCGCGATCTACCTCCTGATCGCCGCGACCTACACGCCGTTCATCCTTGAAGTGAAGGACAGCGTGTTCGCGCTGGCGCTGCTGGTCTGCGTCTGGTGTGTCGCGATCGTCGGCATCGTGCTGAAGCTGCGCTATCCCGGCCGGTTCGACCGTGCCGCCATCGGCATCTATCTTGCCATGGGCTGGAGCGGCGTGATGCTCTACGGCCCCGTGGTCCGGGCGCTGCCCGCGCTGGCGCTGGGTTTCGTGCTGGCGGGCGGCATTCTCTATAGCCTCGGCGTGATCTTCCATGCCTGGCGGCGGCTGCGCTTCCAGAACGCAATCTGGCACGGCTTTGTCTTGGCCGGCGCGGCGTGCCATTATACCGCGGTGCTCGACCTCGTGTTGAGCTGAGCAAGTTCCGCGAAGCGGGATAAAGACCAATCAAGAAAAGAGGGGACGTCGCATGCAGGTGACCGGCAAGGTCGTGGTCGTCACGGGCGGCGCGAACGGCATCGGCAAGGCGCTGTGCGAGGCCTTTCACAAGGCGGGTGCGGCCAAGGTCGTGGTCGCGGACATGGATGCTGCGAACGCGCGCGCCGTCGCCGCCAAGGTGGACGGCGCAGCCTTCAGATGCGACGTCGCGCAGGAAAGGGACATTTCTCACGTCATCGAGGAAACTGAGCGGCAGTTCGGCCCGATCGAATTATTCTGCTCCAATGCCGGCATCGGCGGCGGCTTCGATCCGATGTCGGTCAATGCCGGCGGCGCCTCCGACGAGCCGTGGCAGCGCAGCTGGGCGATCCACGTGATGGCGCATGTCTATGCGGCGCGGCATCTCATCCCCCGCATGAAGACGCGCGGCGGCGGCTATTTCCTCAACACCGTCTCGGCTGCGGGCCTGCTGTCGCAGGTCGGCAGCCCGGCCTATTCCACCACCAAGCATGCCGCGGTGGGCTTTGCCGAGAATCTCGCGATCTCGCATAAAGCCCACAACATCAAGGTCTCGATCCTCTGTCCGCAGGGCGTCGACACCAACATGCTGCGCGCGATCCCGAAGGGCCCGCAATCCGGCGACGGCGACCTCACGCCCGAGCAGGTTGCCAAAGACGTGCTGGCCGGCCTCGAGCAGGAAACCTTCCTGATCCTGCCGCACCCCCAGGTGCTCGGCTATATGCGCAAGAAGTCCGAGAATTACGATCGCTGGATCGGCGGCATGGCCAAGATCCAGGCCAGGATGCGGGAGGAGTTCGGGAAGTAGGCGACAGCTTGACGCTGTCATGCCCCGCGAAGGCGGGGCATCCAGTACTCCGCGGCGGATGTTGCGTGAACGAACTGCTGCCGCAGCGTACTGGGCCCCGGTCAAGCCGGGGCATGACAGTCTTCGTGTGGTTTAGATCACTCAGACCAACCCGCCCGCATCCGCGACCCGGCGCTGGTGGTAGTCGGTGTCGCCAAAAGTGTTCTCGATCATGGTCAGGCGCTTGAAGTAGTGGCCGATCTTCGCCTCCATGGTCATGCCGATGCCACCGTGGAGCTGGATCGACTGCTGGCCGACGAATTTGAGCGACTTGCCGATCTGCACCTTGGCGGCGGCGATGGCGGTGGAGCGCTCCCTGGCGTCCCCGAAATCGGCCGCCATGGTCGCGAACATCGACATCGAACGGGCCTGCTCGGCCGCGACGAACATGTCGGAGGCGCGGTGCTGCAGCGACTGGAACGAGCCGATCGCGACGCCGAATTGTTTTCGCGTCTTGATGTACTCGACGGTGGTCTTCAGCGACTCGTCCATCAGGCCGACTGCTTCCGCACAGAGTGCGACACGAGCCTCGTCCACCACGCGCTCGATCAGGGCGAGCGAGTCATCGGGGTTGCCGAGCACGGCGTCTGCGCCGACCTCCACACCGGTGAAGGTGATGTCGGCGGCGTGCAGGCCGTCCTGCGTGGGGTAAGACTTCTTGGTCACGCCCTTGGCATTCGCCGGCACCAGGAACACGCCGATGCCGGTCGTATCGCGGCGGTTGCCCTTGGTGCGCGCGGTGACGATCAGGGTGTCGGCGTTCTCGCCGTTGAGCACGACGAACTTTTCGCCGTCGATGACGTAAGCTTCGCCCTTCGTCTTCGCCGTCGTAGCGACGTCGAACAGATCGTAACGCGAGTTCTTCTCGAGCTGGGCGAACGCCAGCGTCTTGCTGCCGTCGACGATGCCGGGCACATGCGCGGCCTTCTGCGCGTCGGTGCCGGCATGGCGCAGGAAGCCGCCGCCGATCACGACGGTCGCGAGATAAGGCTCGAGCACCAGCGCCTTGCCGAGCGCTTCCATCACGATCATGGTCTCGACGCCACCGCCGCCGAACCCGCCATCGGCTTCCGCGAAGGGCAGCCCAAGCAGACCCTGCTCAGCGAGCTTGCCCCAGACGGCTTTGCTCCAGCCGCCCTTCTCCTTCATGTACTTCTTGCGGCTCTCGAAATCGTAGGAATCGGTCAGCAGGCCGTCGATGCTGTCCTTCAGGAGCCGCTGCTCCTCGGTCAAATCAAAATCCATGTTCTTTGCTCTCCCGGTATCGATTTCGTCATGCCCGGCCTTGTGCCGGGCATCCACGTTCTTTCGTGCCGCTAGGCGTGGATGGCCGGGTCAAGCCCGGCCATGACGGTGAGTGCGTGGTGATAGTGCGCGATCACAGCCCCAGCACCGCCTTGGCGATGATGTTGCGCTGAATCTCGTTGGAGCCGCCGTAGATCGAGACCTTGCGGTTGTTGAAGTAGCTCGGCGCGATCTGGGCGGTCCAGTCCATGGCTTCGTTGGAGCCGTCGTCGCCGTGCACATCGTAGGGCGCGGCGAACGGGCCGATCACTTCCATCAGCAGCTCGGTCGTGGTCTGCTGGATCTCGGAGCCCTTGATCTTCAGCACCGACGACGCCGGATTGGGCTTGCCCTTGCCGTGCTTGCCCTCGTCGGCGACGACGCGGAGCTGGGTCAGCTCGAGCGCCTTCAGCTCGATCTCGCAGGCCGCCAGCTTCTCGCGGAACGCGGCGTCCTGGATGATCGGCTTGCCGCCGGATTCGACCTTGGAGGCGAGATCGCGGATGCGGCGCAGCCGCTCCTTGGAGACGCCGACCCGCGCAATGCCGGTGCGTTCATTGCCGAGCAGGAATTTGGCGTAATCCCAGCCCTTGTTCTCCTCGCCGATCAGGTTCTCGTAGGGAACCTCGACATCATCGAAGAACACCTCGTTGACCTCGACGCCGCCGTCGATGGTCTGGATCGGGCGCACGGTGACGCCTTTCGACTTCATCGGGAACACGATAAAGGAGATGCCCATCTGCTTCTTCGCATTGTTGTCGGTGCGGCAGAGGCAGAAGATCATGTCGGCGTGCTGGGCGAGCGTCGTCCAGGTCTTCTGGCCGTTGATGATCCACTTGTCGCCCTTGCGCTCGGCTTTGGTCTTCAGCGAGGCAAGATCAGAACCGGAGCCGGGCTCGGAGAAACCCTGGCACCACCAATCGTCGACATTGGCAATGCGCGGCAAATACTTCTTCTTCTGCTCTTCGTTGCCGAAGGTGTAGATCACGGGGCCGACCATGCTGACGCCGAAGGCGAGCGGCTGCGGCGCCGGATAGGACTGCAGCTCCTCGTTGAAGATGTAGTGCTGCACGCTTGTCCAGCCGGTGCCGCCATACTGCGTCGGCCAGTGGCTGGTGCCCCAGCCTTTCTTGTTGAGGATGCGCCACCACGTCACCATCTCGTCCTTCGAGAGGTGGCGGCCCTCGACCAGCTTGCGCCGCGTGTCCAGCGGCACGTTGTCGCGGAAGAATGACCGCACTTCCTCGCGAAACGCCTGCTCTTCCTTCGTGAATGCGAGATCCATCGGATCCTCCTGTGAAGCGTTATTCCTGGTTTATATCGTGCTTTTGACTTGATTTCTGCCGCTGGCGCAATTCGTGGCGCGACAGCTTTCCGACCGGCGTGCGCGGCAGATCGTCGACGAACTCGACCTCCGCCGGCAATTCGTGCTTGCCGACCTTGCCGGCGAGCTGCGCGCGCAGCTCGTCGAGCGAGAACGGTTTTGCGTCCGGCTTGAGCTTGATGAAGGCCTTTGCGGCCTCACCGCGATACGGATCGGGAATGCCGAGCACGATCACCTCGTGCACGCCCGATACGGTGTAGATCGCCTGCTCGATCATCTGCGGATAGACGTTGAAGCCGCCAGAGATGATCATGTCCTTCTTGCGGTCGACCAGGAAGAAATAGCCGTCGGTGTCGACATAGCCGATGTCGCCGGTGAGGAAGCGGCCGTCGGAGAAATACTCCGCGGAGTCGTGCTGCTTGTTCCAATAGCCCTTGGTGACGTTCGGGCCCTTGATGCGGATCTCGCCGACTTCGCCCGGTGGCAGCACTTTCGTGGGCTCTTCCAGCGAGACGACGTCGAGCTCGATGCCGGGCAGCATCAATCCGATCGATCCGGGCTTGTCGGGACCGACAGGCGGGTGGCCGGTGCCGGGCGAGCAGGTCTCGGTCATGCCCCAGCCGCTCTTGAGCTTCTTGCCGACCTTGCGCTCGAAGAAGCTCGCGACCTCGACCGGCAGCGGCGCGCCGCCGGAGCCGATCGCGGCGAGCGAAGAGAAGTCACGCTTGTCGAGATCGGGAAGTGCCGCGATCGCGATCCACATCGTCGGCACGCCCGGAAAATAGGTCGCGCGCTTGACCTCGATGTCGCGCATCACGGCTTCGACATCGAAACGCTGGTGCAGCGAGATCAGATTGCCGCGGCTGAGCGAGGACAGCAGCACGACGGTGAGCGCATAGATGTGGAACAGCGGCAGCACACAGATCACGCGCTCGACGACGTCGCCGCGCGCCGCGCGTGCCGGCTTGCCCCAGACGTCGTAGATCGACACCGCGGAGGAGAGATTGCCGTGCGTGAGCATGGCGCCCTTCGGCAGGCCGGTGGTGCCGCCGGTATATTGCAGCAGCGCGACGTCATCGACCGCCACAGTCGGCCATTGCGCCGGCAGCGGCGCGGCTTCGACGAAGGCCTTGAAGGTGACGATGCGGGAATCACTTGGGATCGCCGCCTGCGGCGTGCCGACCTTGCCCCAGCTGTCGTCCTCGCAGACGACGAGGCGATCGATCAGCCCCTTCTCGAGAAATTTCAACGCGGTCGGCAACAACGCCTGCAGGTTCGACGTGACCAGCAGGCGCGAGCCGGAGTCGGAAACCTTGTGCGTCAGCGCGATCTCGCCGTCGAGCGGCGACAGATGCGCGACCCGGGCGCCTGCCTTCAGCGCACCGAAGAAATTGACGGGATGATCCGGCGTATTGCCGAGGAATAGCGCAACAGAGCTGCTCTTGCCGCAGCCGGCACGCAGGAACGCAGCCGCCGCGCGCTCGGCCATGGCGGCGAGCTCGGTATAGGTGATCGGACGATCGCGAAATTCCAGCGCGGTGCGAGGGCCGTAACTTGCCGCGGCCGTCGAGAGCAGGTCAGGCAGCGTGCCCTGGACGATGGAGTCGTCCCAATGCACGCCCTCGGGGTAAAACTGTTCGCCGGGATGGGCCATTTTCTACATCACAATCAGTCGTCATTCCGGGGCGCGACAAAGTCGCGAGCCCGGAATCCATCAGGCCACGAAATCAGGGGTGAAATGGATTCCGGGTCTGGCCCTTTGGGCCATCCCGGAATGACGAGCGGGGAGGTAGCCTCCATCACGCCGCCTTCGACGCCGCCGCGAGCGAGGCGAACGTTTTGCCCTCCGCCGCGAGCTTCTTCAGCAGCGGCGCGGGCTCGAGGCTCGGGTCGTTGGTCTCCTTGGCGTAGAAGGCGAGACGGTCGGCGATGTGCTTGAGGCCGACGCTGTCGGCCCAGAACATCGGGCCGCCGCGATAGATCGGCCAGCCATAGCCGTAGAGCCAGACCACGTCGATGTCGGAGGGACGCGCCGCAATGCCCTCTTCGAGGATCTTCGCGCCCTCGTTGATCATCGGATACATCATGCGCTCGAGGATCTCGTCGTCGCTGACGATGCGCTTCTTGCGGCCGAGACGCAGCAGAGTCTCGTCGATCAGCTTCTCGACCTCCGGATCGGACAGCGGCGCGCGGGAGCCGGCTTCATACTTGTAATAGCCCTTGCCGGTCTTCTGGCCGAAGCGGCCGGCCTCACACAGCGCGTCCGCGATCTCCGACTTGATGCCGCGGTCCTTGCGCGAACGCCAGCCGATATCGAGGCCGGCGAGATCGCCCATCGCGAACGGGCCCATCGGCATGCCGAATTTCGTCACCACGGCGTCCACTTGCTGCGGCAGCGCGCCTTCGAACAACAGCTTCTCGGACTGCTTGCCGCGCTGGGCCAGCATGCGGTTGCCGACAAAGCCGTCGCAGACGCCGACCACGGCCGGCACTTTTGCAATTTTGCGGGCGATCGTGACTGCAGTCACGAGGGCATCCGGCGCGGTCTTGTCGGCGCGCACGATCTCGCACAGCTTCATGACGTTGGCCGGCGAGAAGAAGTGCATGCCGAGCACGTCCTGCGGACGCTTGGTCGCCTTCGCGATCTCGTCGATGTTCAGGTACGAGGTGTTGGAGGCAAGCACGGCGCCTTGCTTGACGTATTGGTCGAGCTTGCCGAACACTTCCTGCTTCACTGCCATGGTCTCGAACACGGCTTCGATGACGAGGTCGGCATCGCCGACATTCTCGATGCCGACGACGCCGTTGATCAGCGCCATGCGCTTGGCCGGCGCATCCGCCGGGATGCCGCCGCGTGCGGCGGTCGCTTCCCAGTTCTTCTGCATGATACCCATGCCGCGCTTGAGCTGCTCCTCGCCGGTCTCGATCAGCGTGACGGGGATGCCGGCATTGGCAAAGGACATCGCGATGCCGCCGCCCATCGTGCCGGCACCGAGAATGGCGACACGGTTAACGGGGCGCGACTTGGTGCCTTCAGGGACGCCCGCGATCTTGCTGGCTTCGCGCTCGGCGAAGAAGGCATAACGCTGCGCCTTGGACTGGTCGCTGGCGACGAGCTTGAGGAAGCCCTCGCGCTCCTTCTTGAGACCTTCGTCGAACGGCAGGTCGATGGCGTAGCCGACCGCGTCGGCCGCCGCGAACGGCGCTTCCAGGCCGCGCGACTTCTTGGTCATGGCGGCAACCGCATTGGTGAAGATCGAGCGGTCGGCCTTGGCCGCCGCAATCTTGGAATCGTCGTCGCGCAGGCGGCGTAGCGGACGCTTCTCGGCCAGCAGCTTGCGGACGAAGGCCTCGCCGCCGGAGGCCGGACCTTCGACGATCTCCTCGATCAGGCCGTGCTTGAGCGCCTCCGCCGCACCGATCGGATCGCCACCGACGATCATCTTGACGGCGAGCTCGGGGCCGACCGCACGCGGCAGGCGCTGGGTGCCGCCAGCGCCCGGCAACAGGCCGAGCTTCACCTCGGGCAGGCCGAGCTTAGCCTCTTTGACGGCCACGCGGAAATGACAGGCCAACGCGACCTCGAGGCCGCCGCCGAGCGCGGTGCCGTGGATCGCTGCCACGATCGGCTTCGGCGAATTCTCCATCTCGGCCAGCACTTCGTTGAGGCCTGGCGGCTTCGGCGGCTTGCCGAATTCGGTGATGTCGGCGCCGGCAATGAAGGTGCGGCCGGCGCAGGTCAGCACGATGCCCTTGATCGCGGGATCGGCGATGGCGGCCTTGATGCACTCCAGGATACCACCGCGGACTGCGGCACTCAGCGCATTGACCGGAGGGCTGTTGACCGTGACGATCCCGACTTCGTCATGACGCTCTAACTTGACCACTTCGCTCACGGTTTCCCTCCTTGGTGGGGATTTACTTTTATTCGATTTCGCAGTGCGGAATTTAATTCCGCATCTTGACGGCAGGGTTATTTTGAAGCACGTGGCTTGTCAACGACTCCGCGCAAGAGCAGATCCGGGATGAAGCGTACAGCAAAGAAGACCGCGACCGATCGGAATTTCGTCGTCGCGCTTTCCCGCGGACTGGATGTATTGCGCGCATTCCAACCCAATGACGGCCTGCTCGGCAACCAGGAGATCGCGGCGCGGACCAATCTGCCCAAGCCGACCGTATCACGCCTGACCTATACGTTGACGAAGCTCGGTTATCTTGCGCCGGTTCCCCGCTTCGAGAAGTACCAGCTCACACCGGCGGCGATGTCGCTTGGTTATGCGGCGCTCGCCAATCTCGGCGTTCGGCATTTGTCCGAACCGTTTCGCGAAGAAATGATGCGCGCGACCGGCGGCGCCGTCGCCGTCGGCGGCCGCGACCGTCACAGCATGATCTATTTCGGGCAGAGCCGCGGCAGCGAGACGGTCGGCGTTCAACTCGACGTCGGCTCCCGCGTGCCGATTGCAACCAGTGCGATGGGCCGCGCCTACTTCTGGGCACTCGACGAAGAGGGCCGCGCTGAAGTCTCCCGCATTCTGCGCGAACATTACGGCAGCCGCTGGCCCAAGATGCGCGACGGACTGGAGCGCTCGGGCGAGACGGTTGCGAAATACGGCTTCGCGATGTCCGTCGGCGACTGGCACGACGATATCGGCGCCGCCGGTGTCGCGCTCAAGCTCAACGACGGAACCGGTCCCTACGCATTCAATTGCGGTGCGCCCGCATTCCGCTTCACGGAAGAGCGTTTGATCAACGACATTGGACCGCGACTGCTGGCGATGGTAAGGAACATCGAAGCGGCACTTGGGGGTCTGATGCCGCAATCCAAAAAAGAAGTCAGCAAAAAGCTGAAATCAGGAGGAAAAGTTGCGCGTGTGGCCGAGGGATTCAGATAGCCTTTGTCATCATCGGGAGCGGTTCGCATCGCCCCTTCGCCCGCGGAATAGTGTGGGCGAGACGACATGACGCAGGCACAGCTCGCGCAGGGGACATCGCCCCTGCTCGCTGTTCGCGACGTCAGCGTCGTGTTCGGCGGCATCGTCGCGCTCAACGGCGTGTCGTTCGACATGCACAAGGGCCAGATCCTCGGATTGATCGGCCCCAACGGCGCCGGCAAGACCACGCTCTTCAACTGTCTCTCACGCCTCTACCAGCCGTCGTCCGGCGACATCCTGATGGACGGCGCGAGCATCTTGACGCGGCCGCCGCACCGGATCGCCGAGATCGGCATCGGCCGCACCTTCCAGAACGTGGCGCTGTTTCCCAATCTCTCGGTGATGGACAACGTCCGCGTCGGCACGCACGCCCGCACCTCCTCCGACATCATCAGCGACTCGCTGCGGCTGGCCTGGATTCGCCGCAGCGAGAGCAGCATCAACAAGAAGGTGCACGAGATCCTCGCCTATCTCGACCTCGATGACGTCGCCCACACCACCGTCTCCGGCCTGCCCTTCGGCACGCAGAAGCGCGTCGAGCTGGCGCGGGCGCTCGCGGCCGATCCGAAGATCCTGCTGCTCGACGAGCCCGCCGGCGGCCTCAACCACGAGGAGGTCCACGTGCTCGGCGACCTCATCCGCCGCATCCGCGACGAGCGCGGCATGACGGTGCTGCTGGTCGAGCACCACATGGGTCTCGTGATGTCGATCGCCGACCACGTCGTCGCGCTGAATTTCGGCAAGAAGCTTGCGGAAGGCACCCCCGCCCAGGTGCAGGTGAACCCCGACGTCATTACGGCCTATCTCGGGAGCAAGGACCAATGACGACGCTGCTCAACGTCAAGGACCTGCGCGCCTATTACGGCCAGGTCCAGGCGCTCCACGGCCTGTCCTTCTCGCTCAACGAAGGTTCGCTGACGACGCTGCTCGGCGCCAACGGCGCCGGCAAGACCACGACCTTGCGCGCGATCTGCAACATGGTGCGCTCGACCGGCGGCATCGAGTTCGACGGCAAGCCGCTGAACCACCGCTCCACCGAGAGCATCGTGCGGTTCGGCATCGCCCATGTGCCGCAGGGCCGCGGCACCTTCACCACCATGACGGTGGAGGAGAACCTCCAGCTCGGTGCCATCACCCGCAAGGACAATGCCGGCATCATCTCCGACATCGAGCGCATGTATGCGCATTTCCCGGTGCTGAAGCAGCGGCACACCCAGCAGGCCGGCACGCTCTCCGGCGGCGAGCAGCAGATGCTCGCGGTCGCCCGCGCGCTGATGCTGCGGCCGCGGCTGATGCTGCTCGACGAGCCGTCCTTTGGCCTTGCGCCGCTGGTGGTGCGCGACCTGTTCGGCATCCTCGGCAAGATCAACCGCGAGGACAAGGTGTCGATCCTGGTGGTCGAGCAGAACGCCCAGCTCGCGCTCGAGCTCGCCGACCAGGCCTATGTGATCGAGACCGGCCGTATCGTGATGTCCGGCAACGCCAAGGACATCGCGAACAACGAAGAAATCCGCAAATCCTATCTGGGTTACTGAGGAGCCGGGACAATGGAACTGTTTACCAACCAGGTCCTGGCCGGGATTGCCACGGGCGCCATCTACGCCTGCATGGCGCTCGCGGTGGTCATGATCTACCAGGCGATCGACCATCTCAATTTCGCGCAAGGTGAGATGGCGATGTTCTCGACCTTCATCTCCTGGCAATTGATGCAGTGGGGCGTGCCCTATTGGGGCGCGTTCATCATCGCGCTGGCGCTCTCCTTCGTCGGCGGCATCGCCATCGAGCGCATCCTGTTCAAGCCGCTGGCCAAGGCGCCGATCCTGACGAATGTCGCCGGGTTCATCGCGCTCTATGCGATCATCAACTCCTCGGCCGGGCTGATCTGGGACTTCACCATCAAGCAATATCCGACCCCGTTCGGCTCCTCGCCGTTCCTCGGCAGCCAGCTGATCTCGACCCACCAGGCCGGCATGATCGGCGTCACCGTGCTGCTGCTGATCGCGCTCTATTTCTTCTTCCAGTACACGCGGATCGGGCTTGCGATGCGGGCGGCCGCCTCGGTGCCTGAATCGGCCCGCCTGGTCGGCATCAACACCTCCTGGATGATCGCGCTCGGCTGGGGCATGGCGTCTGCCATCGGCGCCATCGCCGGAATGCTGATCGCGCCGGTCGTGTTCCTCGAGCCCAACATGATGGGCGGCGTGCTGATCTACGGCTTCGCCGCCGCCGTGCTCGGCGGACTGACCAGTCCATTCGGCGCCGTGGTCGGCGGCTTCCTCGTCGGCATCTTCGAGAACCTCGCCGGCACCTACATCCCCGGCGTCGGCAACGAGCTCAAACTCCCGATCGCGCTCGCGCTGATCATCTCCGTCCTGGTCGTCAAACCCGCTGGTCTGTTCGGCCGGCACATCGTCAAGCGAGTTTGATCATGAGCGCTGCAGAAGACGTCGTCACGGAAGCCCCGGCCGTCGAAGCGGTTCCGAAGCGGGCCATGACGCTGGGCACGGGCACCTCGCTGCTGGTGCTGCTGCTTCTCATCGCCGTGCCGCTGTTTGCGAAGAACTTCGTGATCTTCCAGCTGACCCAGCTGTTGTATCTGGGCCTCGCCGTGCTGGCGCTGAACATCCTGACTGGCGGGTCCGGCCAGTTCTCGCTCGGCCAGAGCGCGTTCTACGGCATCGGTGCCTACGTCACCGCTGTGATGATGGAGCAGTTCAACGTCCCCTATTTCCTCTGCCTGCCGGCCGCGGCCGTGGTCTGCTTCGGCGCGGGCTTCCTGTTCGGCCAGCCGGCGCTGCGGCTCTCCGGCGTCTACCTCGCGCTTGCGACCTTCGCGCTCGCCACCGCGATGCCACAGCTGCTCAAGCTGAACTTCCTCGAGCACTGGACCGGCGGCGTGCAGGGCCTCGTCGTCACCAAGCCCGATGCGCCGTTCGGCCTGCCGATGTCACAGGACATGTGGCTGTATTATTTCACGCTCGTCGTCGTGCTCGCGATCTACATCTTCTCGGTCAACCTGCTGCGCTCCCGCTCGGGCCGCGCCTTCATGGCGATCCGCGACAACGAGATCGCAGCGTCCGCCATGGGAATCAACGTCGCGCTGTACAAGACGCTCGCCTTCGGCGTCTCCGCGGCCGTCACCGGCGTCGCCGGGGGCCTGAGCGCCATCGCGGTGCAGTTCGTCGCGCCCGACAGCTTCACCATCACGCTCGCGATCCAGCTGTTCCTCGGCATGGTCGTCGGCGGCGTCGGCTGGCTGCCCGGCTCGATCGTCGGCGCGGCCTTCATCATCTTTGTGCCGAACATCGCGGAGGGCATCTCCAAGGGCCTCTCCGGCGCCGTGTTCGGCGTGCTCCTGTTCGCCGTCATCTACCTCGTGCCGCATGGCGCAAGGCAAGTCGCAATCCTGGGCCAGCAACTCGCCGGACGGCTCAGAAAGAACTGAAATCAATCAATTAAGGAAGGAGACCAGATTTGTTTTTCGGAAGAACACTGCGGACCACCGCGCTCGTAACGGCGGTCGCGACCCTCACCTCCGGCGCAGCACTCGCCCAGAAGAAATACGACACCGGCGCGTCCGATACCGAGATCAAGATCGGCAACATCATGCCGTACAGCGGCCCCGCCTCGGCCTATGGCATCATCGGCAAGACCGAAGAAGCCTATCTCAAGATGATCAACGACAAGGGCGGCATCAACGGCCGCAAGATCGTCTACGTCACCTATGACGACGGCTATTCGCCGCCGAAGGCCGTCGAGCAGGTCCGCAAGCTGGTCGAAAGCGACGAGGTGCTCGCCGTGTTCAACCCGCTGGGCACGCCCTCGAACTCCGCGATCCAGAAATATCTCAACGCCAAGAAGATCCCGCAGCTGTTCGTCGCCACCGGCGCGACCAAGTGGAACGACCCGAAGAGCTTCCCCTGGACCATCGGCTGGCAGCCGTCCTACCAGAGCGAAGCGCAGATCTATGCGAAATGGCTGATGAAGGAGAAGCCCGACGCCAAGGTCGCGATCCTCTATCAGAACGACGATTTCGGCAAAGACTACCTCAAGGGCACCAAGGACGGTTTTGGCGCCAAGGCTTCGTCCGCAATTATCCTGGAAGAGAGCTATGAGGTCTCCGAGCCGTCGATCGACGGCCACATCGTCAAGATCAAGGCTGCCAATCCCGACGTGCTGCTGATCTATGCGACGCCGAAGTTCGCGGCCCAGACCATCAAGAAGACAGCCGAGCTGAACTGGAAGCCGCTGCAGATCCTCACCAACGTGTCGATCTCCGTCGGCAGCGTGATGAAGCCGGCCGGCTTCGAAGCCTCGCAGAACGTGCTGTCGGCGGCCTATGCCAAGGACTCGACGGACCCGCAGTGGAACACCGACCCCGGCATGAAAAAGTGGAACGAGTTCATCGACAAGTACATGCCGGGCGCCGACAAGACCGACACCGGCACGGTCTACGGCTATGGCGCAGCCTCGACCCTCGTCAAGGCGCTGGAAATGTGCGGTGACGACCTCACCCGCGCCAACCTCATGAAGCAGGCCGCTTCCTTAAAGGATTTTGCACCGGACACCCTGCTGCCCGGCGTCAAGATCAACACCAGCGCCACCGACTTCGCCCCGATTTCGCAGCTGCAGATGCAGCGCTTCAAGGGCGAAAAGTGGGAACTGTTCGGCGAGATCATCAGCGGCGACGTCGCCACGGAGTGACGCGCTGACGCTGTAGTCCAAGGTTGAAAGGCCCCCGCGCTCTCCCGCGGGGGCTTTTTGTTGACGTCGTGCATCAATCTTGTTCAATGCGACGCCGATCCAGTTGGGGCAGGAGAGCAATGGCTGTCGTTCGATTTCAGGTTGCGGCGCTTTCGGCCGCATTCGCGTTGTGCACTGCGATGAGCAATCCCGCGCTGGCACAGAAGTCCTACGACAGCGGCGCCTCCGATACCGAAATCAAGATCGGCAACATCATGCCCTATAGCGGCCCGGCCTCGGCCTACGCCGTGATCGGCAAGGCCGAGGAAGCCTATTTCAACAAGGTCAATGCCGAGGGCGGCGTCAACGGCCGCATGATCAAGTTCATCTCGTATGACGATGCTTATTCGCCGCCGAAGACGGTGGAACAGGCGCGCAAGCTGGTCGAGAGCGACAACGTGCTGCTGATCTTCGGCTCGCTCGGCACCTCCACCAACGGCGCCATCCGGAAATACATGAACGAGAAGAAGGTGCCGCAATTGTTCGTCGCGAGCGGCGCCTCGAAATGGAACGATCCCGAGCACTATCCGTGGACCATGGGCTGGCAGCCGAGCTATGCCAGCGAGGCCAAGATCTACGCCAAGTACATCCTGAAGGAGAAGCCGGACGGCAAGATCGGCGTGCTCTACCAGAACGACGATTTCGGCAAGGATTATCTGAAGGGGCTGAAGGACGGGCTCGGCGCCAAGGCTTCGATGATCGTGATGGAGGAGCCCTACGACACCTCGGAGCCTGCGATCGACGAGCACGTCGTGAAGCTGAAGGCCGCCGGCGCCGACATCTTCATCAGCATCACCACGCCGAAATTCGCGGCGCAAGCGATCAAGAAGGCGGCCGAGATCAACTGGCACCCGATGCACATCATCTCCAACGTCTCGGCCTCCGTCGGCGGCGTGATCGAGCCGGCGGGCTTCGAGATCTCGCAAGGCATCCTGTCGGCGAGCTACATCAAGGACGGCTCCGACCCGCAATGGAACGCCGATGACGGCATGAAGAGGTTCTACAACTTCCTCGCGCAGTTTGATCCGAAGGCCAACAAGCTCGATGCCGGCGTTGTGTTCGGCTATGCCGCCGCCCAGACCATGGTGAAGGTGCTGCAGATGTGCGGCGACAATCTCACCCGCGACAACATCATGAAGCAGGCGGCGTCCTTGAAGGATTTCGAGCCGGACACGCTGCTGCCCGGCATCAAGATCAACACCGCGCCCGACAATTTCGCGCCGATCGAGCAGCTCCAGATGATGCGATTCAAGGGCAAGACCTGGGAATTGTTCGGCGATATCATCTCGAGTGACCCCGGTCACTGATGGCAACTCAGAATAGCACGACTCCACTTAGGCAACTCAAGACGGTCTCGCCTTTTCGCAGTTGCACAGGACGGCGCCGTCCTTCCTGACTACTAAAGACGCAGCCCCTGCGACGTTGTCGCGGGGGCTTTCTGTTGAAGGCATCAGGTAAATCGTATTGAATTGCGGTCGCGTCGCCAAAAACAGTCAAGACAAGAAAAGGAGCGCACACACACCAAGAAAATAGGGAGATTTGAATGCCCGCTGTCACCGGCAAGCTTGCGGCCGCGTCACTGGCGCTCGCGCTCATTGCGGCCACGACCTCCATCGCGTCGGCCCAGAAGAAATACGATACCGGCGCGACCGATACCGAGATCAAGATCGGCAACATCATGCCCTACAGCGGACCGGCCTCCGCCTACGGCATCATCGGGCGGACCGAAGCCGCCTATTTCAAGAAGATCAACGACGAAGGCGGCATCAACGGCCGCAAGATCAATTACATCAGCTATGACGACGCCTATTCGCCGCCAAAGACGGTGGAGCAGGCGCGCAAGCTGGTCGAGAGCGACGAGGTGCTGTTCATCTTCAATTCGCTCGGCACGCCGCCGAACTCGGCGATCCACAAATACATGAACTCGAAGAAGGTGCCGCAGCTGTTCGTCGCCACCGGCGCCACCAAGTGGAACGACCCGCAGAACTTCCCCTGGACGATGGGCTGGCAGCCCAACTACCAGAGCGAGACACAGATCTATGCGAAGTGGCTTTTGAAGAACAAGCCGGACGCCAAGATCGCCGTGCTTTACCAGAACGACGACTACGGCAAGGATTATCTCAAGGGCCTGAAGGACGGCCTTGGCGCCAAGGCCGCCTCGATGATCGTCATGGAGGAGAGCTATGAGACCTCCGAGCCGACCATCGACAACCACATCGTCAAGATGAAGTCGACCGGCGCCGATGTCTTCATGAATATCACGACGCCGAAATTTGCCGCGCAAGCGATCAAGAAGGTGGCCGAGATCGGCTGGAAGCCGCTGCACTTCCTCAACAACGTCTCGGCCTCCGTCGGCAGCGTGATGAAGCCGGCCGGCTTCGAGAACGGTCAGGATGTCATCTCGGCGGATTATCTGAAGGACGTGTCGGATCCCGCATGGGCCAATGATGCCGGCATGAAAGAATTCCTGGCGTTCATGGGCAAATACTTCCCCGACGGCGACAAGCTCGATAAGGGCACCATCGTCGGCTATGCCGTCGCGCAGACACTGGTCCAGGTGCTGAAGCAGTGCGGTGACGATCTCACGCGCGAGAACATCATGAAGCAGGCGGCGAACCTCAAGGACTTCCGCACCGAGGCGCTGCTGCCGGGCGTGAAGATCAACACCTCGCCGACCGATTTCGCGCCGATCAGCCAGCTTCAGCTTGAGAAGTTCAAGGGCGAGAAGTTTGAGTTGTTCGGCGACGTGATCAGCGCCGACGTCGGCGGCTAGCCCATATCCCTGTCCGACGATAACAAGCCCCCTGCGAGATGATCGCAGGGGGGGTTTGCTGCGCCGATTATGATCACGCGATTGCACAATCGAATGGTGGCAAAGCCGGCTTACGCTTTGGCGCCTGATGCGGTAGGCAGGTGAATGGCGCGTTCGCCGCCATCACTTCCGTCCGCTTTGCTGAAGGCCATCGTCATGACCGACCGACGCCCCCTGCTCCGCGCGCTCTACGACGCCGCCGTTGCCGCCGCCCATCCCAACACGATCCTGGCGCCGCATCTGCGTCCCGTGCCCAAGGGGCGCGTGATCTGCCTTGCCGCCGGCAAGGGCGCGGCCGCGATGGCCGCGGCTGCGGAGCGGCATTATCTCGACACGCTCGCGCTCGCGCCGGAGCGGCTCGTCGGCATCGCCACCACGCGCCATGGCTATGGCGTGCCGACGCGCCGCATCCGCGTCGTGGAGGCCGGCCATCCCGTGCCCGATGAGGCTGGCCTCAAGGGCGCCGCCGACACGCTCGCGCTCGCGGGCCAAGCCGGGCCTGACGATCTGCTGCTGGTGCTGCTCACCGGCGGCGGCTCGGCCAACTGGATCGCGCCGGTCGACGGCATCAGCTTTGCGCAGAAGCAGGCGGTCAACAAGGCGCTGCTGCGCTCGGGCGCGCCGATCGGCGAGATGAATACCGTGCGCAAGCATTTGTCGCGGATCAAGGGCGGGCGTCTGGCGCGCGCGGGCCAAAACGCCGCCGAGATCGTGACGCTCGCGATCTCCGACGTGCCGCATGACGATCCGTCCGCGATCGCCTCGGGCCCGACCGTGCCCGATCCGACTACGCTTGCGGATGCGCGCGCGATCGTCGCAAAGTACAAGCTCGCCATCGACGATGCCGTGCGCCGTGCGCTCGACGATCCCGCCAACGAAAGCGCCAAGCCGGGCGATGCCGCCTTTGCGCGCGCGCGTTTCGAATTGATCGCGCGCCCGAAGCAGTCGCTCGACGCCGCGGTGAAGCTCGCAAAGGACGCCGGCTACGAGACCATCGATCTCGGCGCCGATCTCGAAGGCGAGGCCCGCGAGGTCGCCGCCGATCACGCCAGGCTCGCGCTGCAGGCCCGCGCGCAAGGCAAGCGCGTCGCGATCCTCTCCGGCGGCGAGCTCACGGTCACCGTGCGCGGCCATGGTCGCGGCGGCCCGAACCAGGAATATGCGCTGGCGCTCGCTGGGCTGCTCAAGGACACGCCCAACATCTCCGCACTCGCCGGCGACACCGATGGCGCCGATGGCGGCGCCGGCCATCCCACCGACCCCGCCGGCGCACTGATCGACGCGGCGACATTCGCGAAGATCAAGGCGCTAGCGCTTCAGCCGCAGGCGTATCTCGACAACAACGACGCGACGACGTTCTTCGAGGCGACGGGCGATCTGCTGATGCCCGGCCCGACATTGACGAATGTGAACGATATCCGGGTGATCCTGGTGGATTGAGACGGCAGCCCCAGCGACACTGTCATTCCCCGCGCAGGCGGGGAATCCAGTACGCCGCAGCTTCTCCATCACCCACGACCGCCTCGGAGTACTGGATCGCCCGCCTGGGCGATGACACCGAGAGTGCCGCTACGCCACCGACTGCGCCTCATCCTCTACCCGACTCTCCCGCAACGCCCGCGCATAGAGCATCATCCCCTCGCGCACCGTACGCTGCTCGGCGGCCGTCAACGCCGCCAGCGCGCCGCGCACCTGCTGCCGGCCGAATGCATGCAGCGCCTCCAGCGTGCGCCGGCCCTTCGCGGTCAGCGACAACAGCTTGCTGCGTGCGTCAAGCTCATCCGGCGTCTCCCTGAGCTCGCCACAATCGATCAGTTTGCGCACCAGGCGGCTGACGCTGGATTTCTCCAGCCGCAGGAAATCGCCGAGCTCGCCTGAGGTCAGCGGGCCGCGGATGCCGATCTCCAAAATCGTGTGCACCGCCGACGGCGGATAGTCCGAGGCCGCCACCGTCGCATCCATGAAGCCGAGCTCGCGCACCATCAATCGCGAGGCAGCGCGGATGTCGTCGATCAGCGCGAGTTCAGCCATCTTGACTCCCGGCATATAGTTGTATCATACAACTATATGCGCGCAACGGCGCGCGCAAGCGTTTTTGGAGTGAGCCATGAGCGGAACTTTGCCAACCGGTGAGCGGATGAGGGGCAAGGTCTGCCTCGTCACGGGCGGCGGCAGCGGCATCGGTCGCGCCACCGCACTGCGGATGGCGGCGGAGGGTGCAAAGGCGGTTGTTGTCGCAGGCCGGCGCGGGGTCGAGATCGAGGCCGCCGCGGCCGCCTGCCGCGAGTTTGGTGCGGAGGCCTTCCCGATCCAGACCGATATCACGCGAGACGACGAGGTCGAACGCCTGGTCCGCACGGCCGTTGAACGCTGCGGCCGTCTCGACGTCGCCTTCAACAATGCCGGCTTCCAGGAGCGCCGTGCGCCGCTGGAACAGCAGGACATGGACGTCTACGACAGCGTGTTCGACACCAATGTCCGCGCGCTGTTTTTGTGCCTGCGCCACCAGCTGCCAGCGATGCTGGCGAACGGCGGCGGCAGCATCGTGGTCAACGCCTCGGTCAGCGGCGTGCGCAATCCCAATCCCGGCTTTTCGCTCTACTCGGCCTCGAAGGCCGCCGCGATCTCGCTGACGCGTTCGGCGGCGATGGAGAATGCCCCGCGCGGCGTCCGCATCAACGCCATCGCGCCCGGACGTGTCATCACCGACATGATGCTCAGCGCCGGCGTCGGCGATGTCGCAACCGTGGGCGCCGGCCTGCCGCTGCGGCGCATGGGCACGCCGGAAGAGGTGGCCGAGGCCGTGGTGTGGCTATCGTCGGATGCGTCGTCCTACGTGGTTGGCCATGTGCTGGCGGCGGACGGGGGATTTCTGGCAGCATAATCGCCTAATGCTTCTGCCCGTACAGTACCGGCACCGCCGAATCCACGACCACCTCCACGAGGCTGGTGCCATCGTGCGCCATTCCGCGCTTGAGCGCCTCGCCGAGCTCCGCCGCCTTGCTGACCCGCACCGCATGGCACCCCATGCCTTCGGCGAGCCGGACGAAATCGATTCCCGGCAGCTCCAGGCCCGGCACGTTACGCACCTGCATCACCTGGCTGAACGATCGCATCGCGCCATAGCCGGAATTGTTGATGACGACGATGGTGAGCGGCAGTTTACGCTGCGCGGCGGTCCACAGCGCCTGGATCGAATACATCGCCGAGCCGTCGCCGATCAGGCACACCGTGCGGCTGGTTGGCTTGCCCAGCGCCATGCCGACTGCGGCGGGCAGCGAATAGCCGAGGCCGCCGCTTGCCATGGTGTAAAAACTGTCCTGGCCGCGCATCGGCAGGAATTTCTGCATCGCCGGCCGGTGCGAGGGCACTTCCTCGACCAGTGACGCGCGATCCGGCATCGCCTGCGACAGCGAGTGCAGCAGAAAATCGACCGGCAGCGGATCGGCGGCCTGCGGCGCCGGCGCCAATTTGCGGCCCTTTGGCGTGGCGCGTTTGCTCTCCGGCAAGAGCTCGAGCAGCGCGCTCAGCGCCGGGTTCATGGTCGCGATGATGCTGGTGCCGACCGGTGTGACGGCAGCGGCATCCGGATCATCGGTGATCTGAAAGATCGTCGCGCCGCCATCAAAGATCGCGGCATGGCCCTCGACATGGAACGTGAACACGGGCGCGCCAATGACGACGACGACGTCGTGCTCGCGCAGCGCGTCGGAGAGTTGCGCCGGCGAGGCATGCAAAAAGCCCGCGAATTGCGCATGCCGCTCGGGGAACGAGCAGCGCGCCGAGAACGGGCTGACCCAGACGCTAGCCTTCGCCTTCTCGGCGACGCGCACCATCAGATCGACAGCGCCAGCGCGGTCGACACCGGGGCCGACGACGAGGGCAGGGTGCCTTGCGGAACCGAGCGCTGCGACCAGCGCCTTCATCGCATCAGGCTCGGGCCCGATCTCGCGGCTGACCTTGCGCGCCTCGATCGGCGCTGTCGCGTGTGTCCAATCGTCGATCGGGATCGACACGAAGGTCGGGCCGCAGGGCGGCTGCATCGCCGTGTAATAGGCCCGCGCGATTGCGGCCGGCACGTCCTCGGGCCGCGCCGGCTCGACGCTGTACTTCACATAGGGCCGCGGAAATTCGGAGGCGCGCTCGGCGTAAAGAAACGCCTGCAACGGCAGGATCGAGCGGGCCTGCTGGCCGGCGGTGATCACGAGCGGCGTCTGGTTGCGGTGCGCGGTGTAGATATTGCCGAGCGCGTTGCCGACGCCGGCCGCGGAGTGCAGATTGACGAAGCCGGCATTGCGCGTCGCCTGCGCATAGCCGTCGGCCATGCCGACGGCGCTGGCCTCCTGCAGTGCCAGCACGTAGTCGATGTCGTCGGGCCAGTCGCTCAGGAACGGCAGCTCGGTCGAGCCGGGATTGCCGAAGACGCGTCTGATGCCGAACGAGCGCAGCAGGTCGAGCGTTGCCTGCTTGACGGTGACGGACTTGCTGCCGGTCTTGCCGTTCTTTGCCATGGTTTCCGTCCCCTGTTGTTTATCGACGCTCCCGGCCCCACCCGTCATTGCGAGGAAGCCCTTGCGACGAAGCAATCCAGACTATCTCCGCGGAAAGATTCTGGATTGCTTCGCTGCGCTCGCAATGACGAGGAAGCAGCGGTGGTTTACCACACCGCCGTCGCCTTCATCGTCGGCTGCCCCTCCGCATTCGCTATCCACAGCTCCATGCCCGCGTCGGTCTCATTGGCGTTGATGGAGAACTCGCTGCCCTCGAACAGCGGCTGCAGGCCGCGGTAGGTGAATTTCTTCGGCGGCTTGCCGCTGCGCAACTTCGCCGCCATCTCGATGATGAGCGCGGCCTGCAAGGGACCGTGGAAGATCAGGCCCGGATAGCCCTCGACCCTGGTGACGTAATCGCGGTCGTAATGGATGCGGTGGCCGTTGAAGGTCAGCGCGGAATAGCGAAACAGCAGCACGGGATCGGAGACATGGGTCTCGCGGTGCTGTGCCTTCGGCGGCGGGGCCTTTGCGGTCGCGGGCGCGCTGCCCGTCATCTCGCGATAGACGATGTCCTGCCGCTCGCGGATGGCAACGCCACGTGGCGAGGAGATGCTGTGCTCCACCGCGACGAAGCACAATGTGCCGGTCGAGCCCGATTTCACCTGTACGTCGGCAATGCGCGAGGTCCGGGTCGATTCATCGCCGACGCGCAAGGGCTGCAAGAACGCGATCTCGCCGCCGGCCCACATCCGGCGCGGCAGCGGTACCGGCGGCAGGAAGCCGCCGCGGGTCGGGTGGCCGTCGGGCCCTAACATCGACATCGGAAACACCGGCTGCGCCAGGCACCAATGCACCGTGAAGGGTGCCGCGTCGCCCGTTTTGGGTTCGCCGACCTCCTGGAACAGCGTCGCGCGCAGGCCTCTGATGAGTTGCGCGGTGACGATGTCGGTCGCCTCTTCGCTGCGGCCGATCCATTGCCGCAAGTGATCTATGTCGAGCTTCCCGGTCATGGTGCCTCGCTCTTGTTATTTTCTGGATTGCGGATTTTCGCCGATCGCCGGCACGGCTCCGTAAGCACGGGTCTCGCCGACGATGATCGGCGCCGGCGCGGGATAGCTGACGCGGCCGTTCGGCGTATCCACCTCGATGCGGCGCAGATGCGGATGGTTGGTGAGGTCGCTCATGGTGTTGACCTCGGCAAACGCGATGTCGGCATCCGACAGCCGCTTCAACAGCTCGTCGCGCGTCATCTTGCCGAAGATATCCGCGACCGTCCTGTCGGTGAAATCGCGGTTGCGCACGCGCTCGACCATGTTGGCGACGCGCGGATCGTTTGGCAGGTTGGGCTGGTCCAGCACCTCGGCACAGAGCGTCTTCCACTCGCGCTCGCTCTGGATCGAGATCAGGATGTCCTTGCCGTCCTTCGAGGTGAACACGCCATAGGGCGCGATCGAGGGATGACGCAGGCCCATGCGCTTGGGCGGATTGCCGGCCTCGGCGTTGAGCAGCGGCACGGTGCACCAGTCCGCCATCACGTCGAACATGGAGATGCGGATGTCACAGCCCTTGCCGGTCCGCCCGCGCGCGATCAGCGCCTCCAAAATTGCCGCATGCGCGGTGGCGCCGGTCGCGACGTCGACGATCGACATGCCGACGCGCGAGGCGCCGTCGGGATTGCCGGTGATCGAGGCAAGGCCGCTCTCGGCCTGGATCAAGAGATCATAGGCCTTGCGGTGTGCGTAGGGGCCCTCGTCGCCGTAACCGGTGATGGTGCAGGAGATCAGCTTTGGATAGTCCTGCAGCAGCCGCTCGCGGGAGAAGCCGAGCTTGTCCATCGAGCCCGGCTTGAGGTTCTGCACCAGCACGTCGGCGCTCGCGATCAGCTTTTCCAGCTCGGCGCATCCCTCCGTGGTGGCGAGGTCGACCACCGCCGATTGCTTGCCGCGGTTGAGCCAGACGAAATAGCTGCTCTGGCCCTTGGCCGCCGCGTCATAGCCGCGGGCGAAATCGCCTTCGGGCCGCTCGATCTTGATAACCTCGGCGCCGGCATCCGCCAGGCGCGAGGAGCAGAACGGTGCGGCCACAGCCTGCTCGACCGCAATCACCCTAATCCCGTCCAATGCTCCCATGATTGCTGCCTCAGTACGAGCGGGGCATGCCGAGCACGTGCTCGGCGACAAAGGACAGCACGAGATTGGTCGAGATCGGCGCGACTTGATACAGCCGCGTTTCGCGGAACTTGCGCTCGACGTCGTATTCCTCGGCGAAGCCGAAGCCGCCATGGGTCTGGATGCAGGCATTCGCCGCTTCCCAGGACGCATCCGCGGCGAGCATCTTGGCCATGTTGGCCTCCGCGCCGCAGTCGAGCCCGGCTTCGTATTTGCGTGTCGCTTCCTTCACCATCAGCTCGGCCGCGCGCATCGCGGCATAGGCCTTGGCGATCGGGAACTGGATGCCCTGGTTCTGGCCGATCGGCCGGCCGAACACCGCGCGCTCCTTGGCGTAGCTGGTGGCCTTGGCGATGAACCACTTGGCATCGCCGATGCATTCGGCCGCGATCAAAATGCGCTCGGCGTTCATGCCGGAGAGGATGTAGCGAAAGCCCTTGCCTTCCTCGCCGATCAGATTCTCCGCCGGCACCTTCATGTCGGTAAAGAACACCTCGGTGGTGGCGTGGTTCATCATGGTGCGGATCGGGCGGATCTCGAGGCCATTGCTCCTGGCCTCGCGCATGTCGACGATGAACACGGACAGGCCATCGGTGCGTTTCTTGGCCTGCTCCTTCGGCGTGGTGCGGGCCAGCAGCACCATCAGGTCGGAATGCTCGGCACGGCTGGTCCAGATCTTCTGGCCGTTGACGATGTAGCTGTCGTTGCCTTCCTTGCGCGCAAAGGTCTTGAGCGAGGAGGTGTCGGTGCCGCTGGTCGGCTCGGTGACGCCGAAGGCTTGCAGGCGCAATTCGCCGCTCGCGATCTTCGGCAGATACTTCGCCTTCTGCTCGTCGTTGCCGTGCCGCAGCACGGTGCCCATCGTGTACATCTGGGCATGGCAGCCGCCGCCATTGCAGCCCGCGCGCTGAATCTCTTCGAGGATGGCAGCCGCCGCCGAAAGCTTCAGGCCCGCGCCGCCATATTCCTCGGGGATCAGCACCGAGAGGTAACCGGCCTGCGTCAGCGCGTCGACGAATGCCTTGGGGTAAGCCATCTCGCGATCGAGCTTGCGCCAGTATTCACCGGGAAACTGTGCGCAGAGCTTTGTGACGGCTTCGCGGATGTCGGCGTGATCTTCGCTGTGGTGTTCTTCACTCATGGCGTTTCCCGAATGTGCGGCAGTTAAGATAACGCCGGCCGATCCTCTGGCGTTGTGAAAACAACGCCATCCCCCTATGCTCATTTGCTATAGCGTATGGAGTAGCCTTCCAGGATTGGCAAGCATGGATTTCCGGCAGCTCAGGACCTTCAGTTGTGTGGCGGAGCTCGGCAGCCTGAGCAAAGCGTCCGATACGTTGCGCGTGGCACAGCCGGCGCTGAGCCGGCAGATCAAGCTGCTGGAGCACGAGCTGCGCACGGAACTGTTCACTCGCAACGGCCGCGGCATGGTGCTGACCGAGGCCGGGCGCCTGCTGCTGGCGCGCACCTCCGGCATCGTGCGGCAGATCGACCAGATTCGCGACGACATCCAGTCGGCCAAGGGGCCGCCGTCGGGCCAGGTCGTGCTCGGCCTGGTTCCGACCGTGAGCTGCGTGCTGTCGGCGCGGTTTGCGCGGCGCTGTGTCGAAAAACATCCCGGCATTTCGCTGCGCATCGTCGAAAGCTACAGCGGCCACATCGTCGAATGGCTGCATCGCGGCGAGATGGACCTTGCCATCCTCTACGGCCGCTCCGCCGATCTGCATCTCAATGTGCAGAGCCTCGGGCGCGACAACATCGTCGCGGTCGGTCCGCGCGGCTGCGGTCTTGCGCGCAAGAAGAACGTCGACGTCGGCTGGCTGCTGCGGCAGCGCTTGGTGCTGCCCAGTCATTCGCACGGCCTCCGTGCGCTGATCGAGCAAGCGGCCGCGCAGCGCAAGATCAAGCTCAACGTCCAGCTCGAAGCGGATTCGTTCCGCGTGCTGACGAGCCTGGTCGAGGAGGGGCTCGGCTTCGCGCTGCTGCCGCCATCGTCGGTCCACGCCGAAGTCGCGGACGGACGTCTGGAAACCGCTGCCGTTTCCAAGCCGATGTCACGCGAGCTCATTTTCGCCTCTCCGATCGACCGCCCGCCCTCCACGGCCTCGCTGGCCGTCACCGCACTGCTGCGCGATGAGGTCGCCGCGTGCCGCAAGGAAGGCGTGTGGGACATCAAATTGAGTTAGATGCGCTGGTGTCGTAGACCAGTCGGGCGCCGTGTTGCCTTCGCATCTGGCGCGACCTGTCATGCCGGAATTTTATAGCTGGGCTCGGGCGCTGCGCGTTTGACGCGCAGGTGTACTCAAGATCTCGTCATTGCGAGCGTAGCGAAGCAATCCAGGAATCCCTCCGAGGTGGCAGTCTGGATTGCTTCGTCGCAAGAGCTCCTCGCAATGACGGAGGATGCAGCCGTTACCCCGGAATCCTCACCGGCAGCGACTCATATCCCTTGATGAAGCTCGAATAGATCCGCTTCGGCTCGCCGACCACCTCGATACGGTCGAACCGCTTCAGCATCTCCTCCCAGACGATCCGCAGCTGCAGTTCGGCGAGCCGCATGCCGACGCAGCGGTGGATGCCGAAGCCGAAGGAGAGATGGGTGCGCGGCCGGGCGCGGTCGATGATGAACTCGTTCGGCTGCTCGATCATCTCTTCGTCGCGGTTGCCGGAGACGTACCACATCACGACGCGGTCGCCCTTCCTGATGTGCTTGCCGCCGATCTCGGTGTCGGCAAGCGCGGTGCGCCGCATATGCGCGAGCGGGGTCTGCCAGCGGATCACCTCGGGCACCATGGTGTCGATCAGCGCCGGGTCGGCGCGCAGCTTGTCGTATTGCTCGGGATTCTCGTTCAGCGCCAGCACCGAGCCGGTCATGGTGTTGCGCGTGGTGTCGTTGCCGCCGACGATGAGCAGGATGATGTTGCCCATGAGGTTGTCGGGGTCCATGAAGCGCGTGGCGTCGTTGTGGGCCATCAGCGACAGCAAGTCGTTGCGCGGCGCCGAGTTGATGCGCTCGTTCCACAGCTTCGACATGTAGGCGTAGCACTCGTCCATCTCGCGGCGGCGCTCTTCGGCGGATGAAACGATGCCGCTCTTGGGCAGCGCGGTCGCGACATCCGACCAGCGCGTCAGCTTGCGCCGCTCCTCCCAGGGGAAGTCGAACAGGGTAGCCAGCATCTGCGTCGTCAGCTCGATCGAGACCCGCTCGACGAAGTTGAAGGTCTCGTTGCGCGGCAGATTGTCGAGCACGGTCTGCGAACGCTGGCGGATCAGTTTTGCGAGGTCGTCCAGATGCGTCGGCGTGAACATCGGCGACACGGTCTTGCGCTGCGACGAATGCCTGGGCTGGTCCATCGCGATGAAGCTCGGCCAGTCGTAGCCGTCCGGCACGTCGCGGATCCCGATGCCGCCGAGCGTCGAGTCGGACGAGAACAGGCCGTGATTGGTGTCGACATGCATGATGTCGTTGTATTTCACCACCGACCAGTACGGCTCGATCGGCGCGTTGGTGCAGTAATGCACCGGCTCTTCCTTGCGCAGCCGCTCGAACCACGGCCACAACGTGTCGTCCTGAAACAGCCGCGGCGCGCCCGGATGAAAATTCTTCAGCGGCGTCGTATAGGCTTCCTCGCGCGCGCGCCGCATGCGTTCGGTCGTGTCGGCCTTGACCGGGGCCTGAATGTTCATGGGCGGTCGCTCCAGTTGACTCTTCCTTTGCCTCTCCCCGCGTGCGGGGAGAGGCCGGAATTCGAGCGAAGCTCGAATTCCGGGTGAGGGGAACTGTCCGCGATTCGGCTCTCACCGTATTCGCGGATAGAGCCCCTCACCCCAACCCTCTCCCCGTAAGAACGGGGAGAGGGAGTTTTCTCACGCGTCACGTCGCAATCTTGACCGGCAATGTTTCCAGACCCTTCACAAAGCTCGAATACACCCGCTTCGGCTCGCCGACCACGTCGATATGGTCGAATCGCTTCAGGATCTCCTCCCAGATAATCTTGAGCTGGAGTTCGGCAAGCCGCAATCCGACGCAGCGGTGGATGCCGAAGCCGAACGAGAGATGCGTGCGCGGGCGGGCGCGGTCGATGATGAACTCGTAGGGCTTCTCGATCGCCTCCTCGTCGCGGTTGCCCGAGACGTACCACATCACGACCTTGTCACCTTTCTTGATCTGCTTGCCGCGGAACTCGAAATCGGCAAGCGCCGTGCGGCGCATATGCGCAAGCGGCGTCTGCCAGCGGATCACCTCGGGCACGAAGCTGTCGAGCAGCGCGGGCTTTTCGCGCAGCTTGCGATATTGTTCGGGATGCTGGCTCAGCGCGAGAAGCGAGCCCGACATGGTGTTGCGGGTGGTGTCGTTGCCGCCGACGATCAACAAAATGAGATTGCCGAGGAAGTTCCGCGCGTCCATGTCGCGGGTCGCGGCGCCATGCGCCATCATCGAGAGCAGGTCGCTCTTCGGCGGCTGCTCGATGCGCTCCTTCCAGAGCCGCGCGAAATAGCCGGCGCATTCCGCGAGCTCAGCCTGACGTTCGTCCTCGGTCGCGACCAGGCCGTCGGGGCCGGGAATGGTGGTGGCAATATCCGACCAGCGCGTCAGCTTGCGGCGGTCCTCCCAGGGGAAATCGAACAGCACCGCGAGCATCTGGGTGGTGAGCTCGATCGAGACCTGGTCGACCCAGTCGAACACCTCACCGCGCGGCAGATTGTCGAGGCACTCGGCCGAGCGCTTGCGGATGTTGAGCGCGAGATTGTCCAGATGTGTCGGCGTGAACATCGGCGCCACGGTCTTGCGCTGCGCTGCATGGCGCGGCGGGTCCATCGAGATGAAGCTCTCGCGGCGCAGGTCGGGGTCGATGTCGCGAATGGTGATGCCGCCGAGTGCGGAGGCCGAGGAGAACACCGAATGGTTCGTCTCGATCTCCATGATGTCGTTGTAGCGCGTCACCGACCAGTACGGGCCGAACATCGAGTCCTTGCAATAGTGCACCGGATCTTCGCGGCGCAGCCGGTCGAAATAGGGCCAGAACGTATCGGTCCTGAACAATTCGGGATCGCCCGGATCGAATTGGTCCAGCGGAAGTGACGACGCGCGCTCGCGCAGTGCGTCGAGTTTTGTCGCGCTCTCGATGGTCCCGTGCATGACCGCTCTCCCTGACATGAACCGCGCGATTTTCTTGAATTCTGCGCTGCGGTATTTGGCTGCAATTACAGCGCGTTGTCTGCGCCGGAGCAAGGGCGAGTTTTGCCACATCCAACCTTCGCGAGAGCGTCGGGCGGCCGTCGCGTTCTTGTGTGAACGTGACCTCCCGCACGCCTCAGCCAGCGGAATCGTGCGAGAAATCGCTCGAAACCGAGGTAAATCGAACCCGCTCGTCTTGGGGATCGACCAATCTCCGATCTATAGTTTGAGCAGATCAGATCCGCATCCCGAGGTTGCTGCCGTGAACGACATGCAATGGACGCCCATCGGCCCCTCCGAACCGGTCCCGCCGCCGCTGCCGCCCTCGCGGGTCGACTTCAGCGGCAATCGCACCGGGTTCCGCAAGATGGTCACCAAGGGTGCCATGCTGGAGCTCGTCACCTTCGGCTTCTACCGGTTCTGGCTCGTCACCGACATCCGCCGCCATTTATGGTCGAATACCGCGATCGACGGCGACGCCGCCGAATATACCGGCCGCGGCAAAGAGCTCTTGATCGGCTTCCTGTTCGCGCTCGCGATCCTGGTGCCGATCTATCTCGCCTATTTCCTCGTCGGTATCGAGTTCGAGCGCTGGCAGGGTTTTGCCTCGACGCCGCTGTTCATCTCATTCTATGCCTTCGGCCAGTTCGCGATTTTTCGCGCACGACGTTATCGTTTGACCCGCACGGTCTGGCGCGGTGTGCGGTTCTGGATGGACGGTTCAGGCTGGGCCTATTCGTTCCGCGCGATGCTGTGGGGCTTGCTGGTGTTCCTGACGCTGGGCCTGGCGCTGCCGTGGCGCGAGGCCTCGCTCGAGCGCTACAAGATGCGGCACACCCATTTCGGCGATCTGCAAGGCGATTTCGAAGGCGACGGCTGGGCGTTCTTCAAGCGCGGCTGGTGGCTGTGGCTCTTGACCCCGCTTGCAATTGTCATCTTCCCGGCTGCACCGTTCCTCTATGCCGAGTTCAAGGCGCGCGAATGGCGCTGGTGGCTCGACGGCATCCGCATCGGCGGCGTCAGCCTGTCCTCGTCGCTGCCGCACAACGCGTTCTACGGCCTTTACTGGAAGGTGATCGGCTGGTGGCTGCTGCTGAGCGTCCTGTTCGGGTTTTACCTTGCCGGTGCTGCCGGACTGGTCGCTGCGGCCGGCGTGTCGATCGCCGGACCTGACGCAATCGGGCGGAGCATTCCGCTTCTATCCATGATGGTCATCGGCTATTTTGCCCTGGCGCTTGCCTTGAACGTCGTCATGCGCATGTATCTCCAGCGCGATATCTGGGTGAAAGTGCTGGAGACAGTCGAGGTGCATAACATCGGAGCCGCGGCGGATGTCCGCGCCAGCGGCGAGCTCGCCAGCGCGCTCGGCGAAGGCTTTGCCGATGGTCTCGATGTCGCGGGATTCTGAGCTGTGAGTGATGCGTCCGCCGAGGCCCCGCCGCAGTCGGCAAACCCGACGGTTTTCTTCGATGGCGTATCGAGCCGCAGGCGGCAGGTGACACTGACGCTTGGTGATGCGCTCGATATCCTCGAACCCGGCGTAACGCCGGTTCGCTGGGTCTACGCCGACATCCGCCGCGCCGACAGTCCGCCCGCCATCTTGCGTCTGACCTCGACGTCCGCGCCGCCGCTGGCGCGGCTCGAAATCCGCGACATTGCTCTCGCGGCGGAGATCGTCGCGCGCTGTTTGCGGCTCGACGAGCACCAGACCACGCGCCGTGGCGTTGCAAAAATCGTCGGCTGGTCGGTTGCGGCTGCCGTGTCCATCGTCTGCGTCGTGCTGTTCGGCGTGCCGCTCGCCGCGGATCGTCTGGCGCCGTTGGTGCCGAAACCGATCGAGCGGCGGATCGGCGATGCGTCCGAGGTCCAGGTGAAAACCATCTTCGGTCGCGAGTCCTGCAGTGATCCGGCCGGGCAGGCGGCGTTTTCCAAGCTGGTCAATCGCCTGCGCGACGCCGCAGGCCTTGACGACGACAGCATGACGGCCGGCGTGCTGCCGAGCTCGGTGCCGAATGCGTTCGCGCTGCCGGGCGGCAAGGTCTTCGTGCTCAACGCCCTGCTCGACAAGGCCGAGAGCCCCGACGAGATCGCCGGCATCCTCGCCCACGAGCTCGGCCATCTCAAGCATCACGACAACATGCGCGGCCTGATCTACAACGGCGGCACCTCGTTCCTGATCGGCTTGTTGTTCGGCGACGTCACCGGCTCGTCCGCCGTGATCTTCGCCTCGCGCAGCCTGGTCGAAGCCTCCTATTCGCGCGAGGCCGAGACCAATGCCGACACCTTCGCGATCGACATCATGCACAAGCTCGGCCGCTCGCCGAAGCCCGCGGCCGAGTTGATGTTCCGCATCACCGGCAAGGAGGGCGGATCAGGCTTCACCATTTTGGCGAGCCATCCGCTCACCGAGGATCGCCTTGCGCGCATGACAAAGGAAGACCATCCCGCCAGCGGCCCGCCGCTGCTGACCGACAAGGAATGGCAGGCGCTGAAAGGCATTTGCGGCAGCGGGAAGATCTGAGCTTGCCGCTTATCGCGTCCCGTAAGCGCGGTCGCCGGCATCGCCGAGGCCCGGCACGATAAAGCCGTTCTCGTCGAGGCCTTCATCCACCGCGGCAGTCCAGATATGCACGTCCGGATGCAAGCCGCGCAGCCGCTCTAATCCTCCCGGCGCCGCAATCAGGCAGGCGAGGCGAATGTCCTTGGCGCCGCGCTCCTTGAGCCGGTCGACCGCCGCCACCGCGGTGTTGGCGGTCGCGACCACAGGCGTCACCACGATCGCCAGGCGCTCGCTGAGATCCGACGGTGATTTGAAGAAGTACTCGACCGCGGCGAAGCTGTGCGGCTCCCGGTAGAGGCCGATATGGGCGACGCGCGCGGTCGGCACCAGATCCATCATGCCGTCGACAAAGGTCGTGCCGGCGCGCAGCATCGGCACGAACACCAGCTTCTTGCCGGCGATCTTGGCCGAGTGCATCGTCGCCAGCGGTGTGTCGATCACGGTGTCGGCGAGCGGCAGGTCGCGCGTCACCTCGTAGCACAGCAGCATGCCGATCTCCTTGATCAGCTCGCGGAACGACTTTGTCGAGATCGATTTGTCCCGCACCAGCGTCAGCTTGTGCTGCACCAGCGGATGATCGACGATCGTGACGCCTTCCATGATCGGTTGCTCTTGCTTTTCCCTTCTCCCCCTGTGGGAGAAGGTGGCGCGAAGCGCCGGATGAGGGGAGAAGGTTTAGAACACGGTGCCGTCGCTGATCACCTTGAGTGGCGGCGAGCCGTCGGGACGGCGCGCAAAGGCAATGGCTCGGCCGGCGGCCCAGGTGCCGCCCTCCAGGATACTGGCGAGCGGCAGCGACTGCGGCGTCCGGCCGAGCTTGGCGCGAACCAGCTCGGCCACACGATCCAGCAGTGCGACCGTAAGCGCGCGCCACTCCACGACCAGCAGAGAGTCGACCGCGTGCGCACGACCGGCATCCTCGGCATCGCGCAGGCGCAGCACCTCGTGATCGACGAACAGACCGCCATTGCGGTATTCGGCGAGCCCGGTGAGGCCGTCGATGTCGGTGACCTCAAATCCGGCGCGCTGGAGCGGCTCGATCAGCGAATAGCTCAGCCATTGCGACAGCTTGTGCAGCGGCACGAGGCCTGCGGTCGCATCATCCGCCTTGATCGCCGGATGACGCCAGCAATCGCCGAGCGGGACGCCTGCGAGCTCGAGCCTCGATGGCCAGATCGGCCCGAGCTGGTTCAGCACCGCGGAGAGGATCGCGGGCGCGGGGATTGCGCCGTTCGTTGCCTGCGCGGCGACATGATCGAACAGGCCGCCCGGTCGTGGCGTGTCGTGCATGCCGAAGACATCGGCGCGCGCCGCAACCTGCTTGCCGAGGCGCCGCAGCAGATCGGTGCGTCCCTCGAGGCCGAGCAGCGGATTGGCGTCGCTCGCCTGGAAGGCCGAATTGAGCGCGGCGAGCGGCAGCTTTGCGAGCACCTCCGCATCGACCCTGAACGGCGCGCGCGTATCGGCTGAGAAGAGTCCGCCGGCAAACATGTCGAGGCTGGCAATCGCAAGCCCCTCGGATCGGCCGATGCCTTGCCCCGTCACGGCGTCGCGATAGCGCCATGCCGCACCCGCGCCGGCATCGAGCAGCACGCTGACGATGGCGAGGTCGAACTCCGCGCGCGCCCGCGCGGCGCGATTCTGCCACGACGCGGCGTCCGCCAGCTGCGCCCAGCGGTCGACGCCGCCGAGCACAAAATGCCGCCACCGCGCGTGGAAGGGAATCTCCGCCGTAGGGTAGGCTTTTCGCGTGACGGCCAGCACGGCGTCCGCAACGCCATCCATGCGATCGAGATCAATGGTGAAATGCGTGAGCCCGTCGTGCAGGCCGATGTCGAGCATTTGCCCGGCGCGCGCGCGGACCGCCGCTGCGCTGAGCAGCGAGCGGGTCTGTTGTTCTGTGGCGTCCGCCATGGCGTTCAGTATTTCTCCAGCGAACGTCCAACGATGTCGTTCACGTCCTTTTCAGTCACGTCGTCGGCGGAGTAATACCCGGCGGCCTTCTTCGCGGCGATCTCGACATAGGCGTCGGCCGGGATCAGCTCCGGCGGAATCGGCACGCGTTCGACGATGTCGATGCCTTGCGAGGTCAGCGCGTCGTATTTCATGTCGCTCATCGACAGGAAGCGGTCGATGCGCTTCAGGCCGAGCCAGTGAATGGTGTCCGGCATCAATTGCTGGAAGCGCGCGTCCTGGACGCCGGCGACGCATTCGGTGCGCTCGAAATAGGCGGCGGCGGCGTCGCCGTCCTCCTGACGCTTGCGCGCATTGTAGACCAGGAATTTGGTGACCTCGCCGAGCGCGCGGCCTTCCTTGCGGTTGTAGACGACGAGCCCGAGCCCGCCCTCCTGCGCGCCGCGTGCGGATTCCTCGATGCCGTGGATCAGGTAGGGCCGGCAGGTGCAGATGTCAGAGCCGAACACGTCGGAGCCGTTGCACTCGTCATGCACGCGGCAGGTGATCTTGGTGCGGTGGTCCGGCAGTTTTGTCACATCGCCGAACATGTAGACCGTGGTGCCGCCGATCGGCGGCAGGAACACTTTCAAGTCCGGCCGGGTCACGAGCTCGGGGAACATGCCGGCGGTCTGCTCGAACAGCGTGCGGCGCAGCTCGGTCTCGCCGGTCGCGAAGCGCTCCGCAAGGCCGGGCAGGTACCAGACCGGATCGATCGCGATCTTCACCACCGAGACGCTGCCATTGGCATGGACGACCTCGCCGTCGGCGCGCAATCGCTTGGCCGCAAGCGCCTCGCGGATTTCAGGCAGGTCGAGCCTCGCCCGCGTCACCGCGATGCTCGGGCGGATGTCGACGCCCTCGGCGATGTCCTTGCCGAAATTCTCGGCGACGAGATGACCCCAGGGATCGAGCGCGACGATTTTTGCGGGATCGCGCCACTGCTCGAACGGTCCGATGGTCGCGGCCGGAAACGTGTTGGTGAGATCTGGGCGCCGGATCGGATCGAGCGCACCGGCGGAGACGGCGAGCGCACGGTACATCGCGTAGGACCCGCCATGGCTGCCGATCACATTGCGATCCCCGGCGCGCGACACCGTGCCGATGATCGGCCCGCGGGCGCGCGCATCGGCAGCACCCCAGTGAATCGGGAAGGCGGCCTTTTTGCCCGGCTCCGGGTGCGAGGTGAGGCGGATGTGGTCGGTACGGTTCGCGCGGCTCATGGCCAAACTCCCAAAAAGCCAACGGCCCGCCGCTCGGACGGGCCTGGCTCTGCGGCGTTGCCGGAACAGAGCCCCGGCGACGCAATCCAACATATTGTAGCGGCCAGCTGCGACAGACAAGTTAATCGTGCCGCGCCGGGCGGGTGATCATCGCCAAATTCCCGTCATCGACGGGCAGGCCGGCTCGCCTGCATGCCGCGCCTTCGCTAGGGCCGAACCTTCCTGTTCGATCTGCACGATAGGCCTAAGGGTTTGAAATAGTTTTATTTTTCATGTTTTCAAGAGGGCGGCCCCACCGCAGTGCCGTGGGCTGGACCAGACCCACATAATCGGACAAATCGTAGAGATCGCCTATCGCCTGGAGACTGCCATGCCCACCGCCAGCTACATCGATCCCCGCAATGGAAAGCGCTATCCGCTTCACGAGCCGCGCTGGTGCTCGGATGAGCGCACGCCGCTGCTGGTGACGCCGGGGGCGGGCATCTCGCGCGCGGACATCGACAGCCGCACGCGTTCGCTCTGGCGCTACCGCGCGGCGCTGCCGGTGGAGATCAAGCATCCGATTTCGCTCGGCACGGGTTGCACGCCGCTGGTGCAGCAGGATTGGGGCGATCTGCGGCCGTTCTTCAAACTCGAATGGTTCAATCCGACCGGCAGCTTCAAGGACCGGGGTTCGGCGGTGATGCTGTCGTTCCTGCGGCAGATCGGAGTCGACGCCATTCTGGAGGATAGTTCGGGCAATGGCGGCTCATCGATGGCAGGTCTCGGTGCGGCCGGCGGCATGCGCGTGAAGATCCTGGCGCCGGCCTCGACCTCGCCGGCCAAGATCGCACAGGTGCGCGCCTACGGCGCCGAGGTGCAGCTCGTCGAGGGCCCCCGCGAGGAGTCGGAGGCCGAAGCGATCCGGCAGTCGGGCCAGACCTTCTATGCCAGCCACAACTGGCAGCCCTTCTTCCTTGAGGGCACAAAATCGCTCGCCTATGAAATCTGGGAAGACCTTGGTTTTGTCGCGCCCGACAACGTCATCGTTCCCGTCGGTGCCGGCAGCAGCCTGCTCGGTTGCGCCTTCGGCTTCCGCGAGTTGTTGAAGGCGGGGCAGATTGCAAAACTGCCGCGCCTGTTCGCGGCTCAGCCGCTGAATTGTTCGCCGATCGATGCCAGCTTCAAGGCCGGCGTCGATATTCCTGTCGCGCGCGAGGTCAACAAGACCATCGCCGAAGGCACAGCGATCAAGCATCCGCTGCGGCTGCGCGAGATCATTGCGGCCTTGCGCGAAAGCGGCGGCGGCACGGTTGCGCTCACCGAGGACGAGATCGTCGCCGCCCTGCGCCGTCTGGCGCGGCAGGGCCTGTTCGCCGAACCCACCAGCGCCAGCGCGGCCGCCGCGCTGGAGAAACTCTCCGCCACCGGCGCCATCAAGGCGAACGAGACCACGGTAGCCGTCCTCACCGGCACCGGCCTGAAGGCCGCCACCACGGTCGCCGATCTGGTGCAGTAGGACGCTGCGCTCGCAATGACGAAAGCGCCGTCCTCACTCCTTCAAATCATTCACCCGCTTCACCCACGCCCGCACATCCGCGAGCACTTCGGGTAGCACCGACCTCACCTCCAGCACGGTCATGCCGGGCTTGATGCGGGGATCGTAGAGCAGGTTGAGGATGTACTGGTCGTAGACGTCGAAATAGCCCATCGACACATTGTCGTTGAACATCGTCCACGGCACGCTGGCGGTGTCGTTGATGGGGCCGAGTGACTGCAGCAGCTCCTCATAGGCGCAATCGAGAAAGGTGAAGTCGCCATTGTCGACGGTAAGGATGACGTCGGAATGCTCGATCTCGAAATTGTCGTTCTTGCGGAAGCCGGACAGGCATTGCGGATCGAGCGAGGTGCGGATCTCGCGCGCCTTCTCCGCGCCGTAGAAGCTCGCGATGGTGCGATTGAGGTCGCGGTCGCGCACGAGCTTCACCCGTACATTCGCCGCCTCTGCGGTCGCGGTCATCGCGATGTCGAGATGCTGCACGCGGGTGCCGATGTCGGCCACGACCTTCGCGAGCTGCACCTTGCGGTCGGCGCGGTCGCTCTCGACGAACACGCGCACCGGCCCGTCGAACTTGCGGATGCGGTCGACACGGCCGGCGAGGTGGTATTCGGCGCCGAAGGCGGTCTTCAGAAAGCCGTCGACGATCTCGGCGTCGGTAAAGCTCTTCTTCTCGGCGCGCTGGCGCGCGGCAATCGCGGGCAGCTCGCCGGCGGTCGCCTTGGCTGCGGTGTCAGGCGCACAGATAAGCGCTGCAAACGCCAGCAGGGCGAAGCGAAGGGCAGCCGAGGGCAGGACCAATGCGCTCATCGTTGCGCAACGCTGCCGTATTCGGTGGCTGCGCACAAGTCCGCATATTCAAGCGCCGCGGGTTCCGGCTGCAGTCGCTGCCGGCCTAGTTGTTGATCACGACCACGGTGGTGCCGACCCCGACGCGGCCGTAGAGGTCGGTGACGTCGTCATTGGTCATGCGGAAGCAACCGGAGGACACCGCCTGGCCGATCGTCTCCGGCTCGTTGGAGCCGTGGATGCGGTAGAGCGTCGATCCCAGATACATCGCGCGCGCGCCGAGCGGGTTCTCGATGCCGCCCTTCATGTGGCGCGGCAGGTCGGGCCGGCGGGCGATCATCTGCGACGGCGGCGTCCAATCCGGCCATTCCTTCTTGGCGGTGATTCTGTGCACACCGCCCCAGCGGAAGCCGTCGCGGCCGACGCCGATGCCGTAGCGCAGCGCCTGGCCGTCCTGGAGCACCAGATAGAGCCGGCGCTCGGCGGTGTTTATCACGACCGTGCCGGGGGCATAATTGCCGTTATACATGACAGTGGTGCGGGGGATCGGGCTCGAGCCGCCGCCGAGAAAGCCGGTGGAGCTGGTGCCTGTGAAGTCGATCATCCCCGCCGCGGACGCGTCGGCCGCGCCAGCCAGCAACAGCGCCATTGCGGTGATCTGCGCGGCAAAAAACCGGATCATTGTTTCCCCCAGAAAAAAATCGATTCAACCAAAGCCAGAGGCCATATTCGCGCGCATTCTGCAAGCCACGGGGCCGTGAGGGACGTCGTCTGCTGCGATTGGCGTTAGCAAATCGGCAACCACGCCAACTTGCCGGTGCGGGGCAGGGCCGCAACGCCGGCTCTTGCTTTGACGGGGCCCGCGAACAATGATTGATCCCATGGATCCCTGGGATATGGATCCCTGGGATATGGATCGCTGGAATAGCCGGTTGCGGGAGCAGACAGAATGAACGGTGCGGAAAGCCTGGTGCGGACGATGGTCAAGGGCGGGGTGGACGTCTGCTTCACCAACCCCGGCACCTCCGAGATGCATTTTGTCGCGGCGCTCGACCGCGTGCCGGGCATGCGTTGCGTGCTCGGCCTGTTCGAAGGCGTGGTGACGGGCGCGGCCGACGGCTATTTCCGCATGAAGGGCACGCCTGCCTCGACCCTGCTGCATCTCGGCCCCGGCCTCGCCAACGGCCTTGCCAATCTGCACAATGCCAAGAAGGCCAATTCCGGCATCGTCAACATCGTCGGCCAGCACGCCGTCTACCACATCGGCTACAACGCGCCGCTGACCTCCGACATCGAGGGTCTGGCCCGGCCGATGTCGTCCTGGGTCCGCACCTCGCCTGACTCCAGATCGGTCGCCGCTGACGGTGCCGCGGCGATTGCCGCCGCCAAGAGCGCCCCGCCGCAGATCGCGACCCTGATCCTGCCCGCCGACACCGCCTGGAACGAGGCCGACGGCATCGCCGAGGTGCCGGCCGAGCAGCAGCGCGCCGGCTATTCGCCGCAGGCGGTCGAGCAGGCCGCAAGGATCCTGCACGGCGACGGCGAGGGCACGCTGCTGCTGATGACCGGCAGCGCGCTGAGCGCAAAGGGCCTGGCGCTGGCCGAGCGGATCGCGGCCAAGACCGGGTGCACCGTGATGGGCCCGACCTTCCGCCCGAAAATGGCGCGTGGCCGCGGCCGCTACTCGATCGACCGCATTCACTACGTGATCGAGAACGCGCTGCCGATGCTGGCGAAATTCCGTCACATCGTGCTGGTCGAGTCCGACGATCCCGTGGCGTTCTTCGCCTATCCGAACAAGCCGAGCATGCTCAAGCCGGAGGGCTGCGACGTCCATCGCATGACCTCATGGGGCGAGAATTCGGTCGCAGCGCTCGAAGCGCTGGCTGGCGCGGTGAAGGCCAGCGCCAAGGACGTCAAGCCGCAGGCCGTGGCTGAGCTGATCAAGCCGACCGGCGCGCTCACCTTCGCCTCGATCGCGCAGGCGATCGCATGCGCGATCCCCGAGAACGCGATCATGGTCGACGAGTCGCTGACCACCGGCCGCGGCTTCTTCCCGCCGACGGCGGCCGCCGCGCCGCACGACTGGCTCCAGAACATGGGCGGCTCGATCGGCTTCTCCACGCCGCTCTCGATCGGCGCCGCGATCGCCTGTCCGGACCGCAAGGTCATCACCATGGTCGGTGACGGCAGCGCGATGTACACGATCCAGTCGCTGTGGACGCAGGCTAGAGAGAACCTCAACATCGTCACCATCGTGTTCGCCAATCGCATCTACCAGATCCTGCGCGGCGAGTTCGACAATGTCGGAGCCGGCGAACCCGGCCAGCGCGCCAACGACATGCTTCGCCTCGACCGCCCGACGCTCGATTTCGTCGCGCTGGCCAAGGGCATGGGCGTGCCCGGCCGCGCCGTCGCCAATGCCGACGAGTTCAACAAGGCGCTGACTGAAGCCGTCGCCGAGCCGGGGCCGCGGCTGATCGAAGTCCAGATGTAGGGGAGGCGCACGTACAACGGAGCGCCGAGAGCCCGGAGGCACGATGCAGACCGAGCTGAACAAGGTGATCGCGGCGCTCCGGGACTTCTACGCCCAGGAAGGATTTTTGTTCGAGAAGGACATCGGCGAGCGTGCCATCACGCACCGCTTCGCCGTCTATCTCGAGCGCGAGTTTTCCGGCTGGGCGGTCGACTGCAACTATGACCGGCTCGGCGAGCGCACGCTGCATCTGCCGCACGGCACGATCATCTCGACCGACGATCATCTGGGCAAGTCGATCTACCCCGACGTCGTCGTGCACCAGCGCGAGATTCCGAACAATCTGCTCACCGTCGAGATCCGCAAGGCGAGCAATCACACGCCGCTGGAGCACGATCAGCACAAGCTGAGAGCGCTGACCGACCCGCATGTCTGGTTTGCCTATTGGATCGGCGTGTTGCTGGTGCTGGACAGGCACAACGTGACGATGTCGGAGGTTTATGTCAGCGGCGTCGTCGATCAGGCGCTGTCGCTCTGGTTCGCGACGCGACTCGCGGAGAGCGGTCTCGCGGGCGCGCATTAGGGCGTGTACTCCTAAACGTTAGATATTCCGTACCAGCAAGAGGTCGCGGGGCGCGCTAACCCGCGACCTCATCGTTGGCTTTCTAAGGCTATCTTTCGGCTCTTTCGTCCGCGCGTGCCCCTGTTCCGTATACCGCAATGCATCCGGTCAAGCAGTTGAGAAACACATTATTGGCGCCAAGCGGAACGAACACATGATTGTTTTCCGCATTGGCAGCAACCGAATGGGCGGTGCTCGCTGCGTGAACGAGCGGGCCCGTGGTCACCGCAGGCACGTTGAAGGTAGGCACCAGCTGCTTCAGGGTCTTATCGCGCGCATCGATGACGCCGAGTATCGCAGCTCCCTGAGCGGTCAGGGGGGTTGCGCCGATGACCTCGGTCGGACGCAACGGGCTGGTCGAGGAGGCCGTGTAGTAGTTTCCGTCACCCTTGTTGAACCATACCTCGTCGCCAACACCGACGCCGGGCACGATCTTGTCAATTGCACCCGTCCTGGCGTCGAGAATTACCTGAATCGGCGCCGCCGTCACGTTCTTGGTCGAATTCCAGAGATTGCCCGCGGTGTCAAAAACCGTATTGCAGCCAGCGAGCAGATCGACGTTGGGGCCTACGGTAAGGCCTGCCGGTTGGCAGAACTCGATCGGATATTGCACTTCCACGGTGCCGGCAGGTGATATCCGAATGACGGCCCCATCCTTGGCATTCGGGCCTACCTGCGGAATCGACAGATAGAACTTGCCCGTCACCGGCTCCCACACCGGCTGTTCGGCACCATTGGTCGCGTCGACCCCGGTATGCGACGTGTCAAACGTTATTCGCTTTCCGACCGTGAGGGCACCGGTCGTCTTGCTGACGTGGATCAACGTCGCAAAGGGTGGCGTGTCGGCGTTGTTGATGACAAGCAGCAGTCCGTCGTTGGCGTCATATGCCAGTTCGTCCGCACGGAGGCCCGGTGCGCCGCCGGTAGATACGTCGCCCACTGTATTGCCGGTCCTGAGATTGATCGAGACCACGCGGCTGTTGGCGTCCGTCACAAAGAGCCACGGAAACGCCGCAACCACTCCGTTGGGGCCGGAGGTGCCGTTGTCGCCGGTAAAGCCCTTGAACGCCGGCTTGGCACTTATCTGCGAAATCAGCGCGCTTGTTCTTGCATCGACGACATCGACGACGGCGTTGGAGCGATCGGCAAGATAATACGTCTGCGTCGTCTGATCGACGAAGCTGATGTCGAACACGTACATGTTGCCGCCGGTCATGTTCGCCTTCGTTCCAGGGATGGGAACGGTCGTCAGCAAACGGACCGCCCCGTCCCTTCCCTGACCCTCCATCGAGAATGCGTCGGTTGCAAACATCACTGCCACGATCATGCTGACAGCGGTGCACAACAATGTTCGGTGTCCAAGCATTGCTTCGCTCCCTTGTTTGTTTCGAGCCGGTTCTCTCGGCTCCCGGATACCCTTCTCCTTTCTGGATGAAAGTTCAACCAAAGGTTTATGTCGGGCGCGGTGTTTTGGAGCTGTGATGCCGGCAGGGCGCCTGCGTGAATCCGTTGTTGTGACAAGGCCGATATGGCGGCATGTCGGTTTCAATGTCGCCCTCTGAGCGCACACCGGACGCGACGCGCTTGTGAGTCCACGCGCTGGAGACGGATGAGTTTTGGTTGAAGCGATGCGCGCTCGGGACTCGATTCACCTCTCCCCGTCGGGGAGCGATGAACCACACAAAGCCGCCCGCGCGATGCGAGCGGCCTTTGCGTCGTCAACCGTCACCAGCTCAATGCAGCGCAGCGCCCTGGCCCAGCGCGTAGGTCACGAGATCCCTCAGCCGGAAATCGGGGCCGGTCACCGGCGCCCAGTTCGGATCGAGTGACAGCATCGAGGAGGCGTCGCCGAACATCATGCCGAGGAAGACTTCGGCGACGATGCGGCCGCCGACCGGGCCGAGCTGCGGCGTGTTGATGCCGCTCGCCGGCGCGCCGGTAGCCGGGATCGTGACGGCGGTCTGGAATTGGCGTGCTTCCGCGAGGATGTAGGCCCAGAGCGGGCAGTTGCCCTTGAACACGCCGTTCGCAATCGAGGAGATCGGGACCTGCGGATCGCCGGTCGGATCGGGATCGTCGACGGCCCGGCCGATGACGATCTGCTCGTCGGTCAGCGGCGTCAGGTGCATCGCCCTGGCCACCGCCTGGCCCGAAGGCAGCCCGAGCCGCCAGCTGCGTTCGAGATTGCGAAGCGCCAGCGACGACGGATTGGAGGCGACCTCCGGCGGCAGCTTGCGCAGCGGATCGACCAGCGAGGTGTCGATGCGATAGGCGAGCTGGAGCCGCCGCTTGTTGTCCGGATTGGTGCTGTCGTCCTCGACGCCATAGGCTCGCGTGTCGATGTCGATGAACCGCCCCCAGTCGATGGCGCGTCCCGGACCCATGGCGCGGAAGCCGGTCAGCGCATTGTTGTCGGGGTTGTTGGGATCGGGGAAGATCTGCAGCAGCATGTTGTCGGCGTCGTTCAGCCGATAGCCGGGCCGGATCATCGAGTGGCCGAGCCGGTAGGCCGCGACCGAAAACTCGACCGGCATGAACGGAAAATTCTTCCAGTGATAGTAGGCGAGCCTGCTGCGGTCGTAATGGCCGCCGGTCCTGAGATCGTTCAGCACGCCGGCATTGACGATGCGCGGCAGGAAGTCGTTCAGCACGACGTATTGATAATGGAAGCGCACGCGCTGCTGCACGGCCTCGAAGGACAGCCCCTCATTGTCGTCGACCATGCGGTTGTGGAAGCGCAGCATCAGCCCCTGAAACTGCGAGACGATGCTGTTCTCGTCGTTGCGGGGATCGCCGATCAATGCGCGGCCCTTGAACCGCGGCAGGTCGCTGGCGTTGGACACGCCGGTGCCGGTCAAGGTTTCGCCGAGCAGAAACTTGCCGCTGCTGTCGTACATGTAGGGCTGGTCGTTCGGACCGCGGCCGTAGAGATTGTCGAGATCGAGCGCCGGCGTGCGGAAATCGACGAGCCCGTCCGGATCCTGCTGCTTGGTCAGCGAGCTCACGGGATCGAAGGTGATGTCGTGATCGATGAACTGGCCGAAATAAGTGTAGAGCGCGGGAATTCCGCTCTCCTCGGCATCGGGGCCGTCTTTGGGAGGGTCGAAATCGCCGACCATGTTGTCGGCGAGCGCCGCGAGATTTGCGATGTTGTCGGCCTCGCTCGGGCCGAATTTCGCCGGCGTCAGATTGCGGAACATGCGGCCGAAGCGGCCTTGTGACAGCGGCGAACGGGTGGCGTTGAGACCGCGCGGCGCAATGGCGTGACGACTGCTCATAAAGTACCTCCATGAAAAGTTACGACGGCAAGCAACTAAAGTTAAAGTTGTACGTTGTGCACTATGCATGTGAGGCTAGATCGCGGAATTCGGCGTCGCAATGCGCTGCTTCACACATCGCGCGACGTCGATGGCGTTCGACGAGCGCGCGTTGCGGTCAAGCCGCGGATGCGCTTTGCAAATTTTTCCCGCAGCAATGCCGAATAACATTCTCGTCATCGAAAATCTCGACGCGAAGCAATGTCAGCTTCACCGACCTAATCGGCAGGTGTTTTGTCATCGCGAACATCGTGTTCGCGTAAAAATTGCATTGGCGCACGCACGCCGCCTCGTGGACACTGTGATCTCGGCCACAGTTTGCAGCCCGGCTCCCGCCTATGTTCGGCGGGCTTGCACGCGCCGATCCCGCGGGACTACGCTTCCGTTATTGGTGATCAGGCATTTTGGAGGTTCTGATGCAAAAATCATATTTGCTGGCTGCGACTGCGGCACTGGCGCTCATCATGCAGACACCGCTCGCGCTCGCGCAGAGCGCGCCCGCCGCAGGCGGCACGCCGCCGGCCGCCCCGGCCACCACGACTGCGCCTGCAGCGACCACTGCACCGGCCGCAACCACCACGCCGGCTGCGACCACCGACACTTCGACGGCGCCAGCCGGCCCGAAGAAGAGCGCCGACAAGAAGCCGGCGAAGAAGAAGATGACGCGGCAGCAGGAGATCGACCATTCGGTCGACAGCGGCACCGTTCCGGCGCGCTATCGCAGCTCCGTGCCGAAGCAGTACCAGCAATATATTCCGTTCGAGAAGCAGTGACCGATCGCACCGCGGCACGAGGGGCTCCCCGACGCCGTGGAACCGGACAACAGCCACGCAGAAGCCAAGTAGCAGCCAAGTAGCAGCCAAGCAGCAGCCGACGGCTCGATCAGCCGACCCCTGTGGCGATCTACGGTGCCGGTGTTAAAGTAGGCCAAGCCGGGGGGGAGCCGTGATGGGTGACGATGCGAGGGATGCTGGCCTTGTTGCCATGATCAGCAGCATCCTGGGAGGCAACAAACGCGCAGAGGCCGCCAGCCCGCCGCCGCTTGCTGACTTCATGCCGGTCGCGCCGGCGGCCGCACCGTTAGCGGAGGTAGCGCAAATCCCGGAAGCGGAGTCTCCGAAGCTCCAGGATGCATCCGATCAAGCGGTGGCGGCTCCGAGGCCGGTTGCGCCCGGTCCACCCCTGACACCGGACGGCAAGCGGCGTCTGCCCGCGGACGCGATTGCCGGTCTCGTGCTCGGCGAATTGCGCAAGATCGAGGGTTTTCCGGCGTCCGGCGTCTCGGTGACGGTCTACGGCTATCGGCACTGGAACGCGATGATCACTTTCGCGCCGTTCTCCACCACGTTCCAGAACGCGACCCGGTTCCGTCAGGCATTGCCAGATCTCGTGTTCAAGCTCCGTCGTTTCGTCGAACTTGAGATATAGGTCTGGTACAGCCGTGACCCGAAACTGTTCGACAGGATATTCGAATTGAGCGTCGCCTTTACCAAGGAAGAAAGCGCCGAGACCGCCTCCGAGACACTGCTGCCGGATCGCCCGATCTCGCCGCATCCGAACCTCGTGACCGAGACAGGTTTGCAGGCGCTGCAGAAGCAGTTCCAGGACGCGCGCGAGGCCTATGAAGCCGCGCAAGCCATCGATGATGTCAACGAAAAGCGCCGGCAGTCGGCCGCGCCCCTGCGCGATGTCCGCTATTTCGCCGAGCGGCTGCGCACCGCGCAACTGGTTCCCAATCCGGCGTCGAACGAGACGGTCGCCTTTGGCAGCAGAGTGACGTTCAGCCGCACCGACGGCCGCGTGCAGACCTACCGTATCGTCGGGGAAGATGAAGCCGATCCGAAGGCCGGCTCGATCTCGTTCGTGTCGCCGGTCGCGAAGTCGCTGATGGGGAAGGCCGTCGGTGACGTCGTCGGCTCGGGAACACAGGAGATCGAGCTTATCGAGATCGCGTAACGAGATTACGGAGCGATTCCGGCTCCCCGTTTCATCTCGCCGTCAAGCAAAAACCTTAAGTCGATCATAATTTGAAGCAATCCTGGGCTTTGGAACTGTCGGGCAACTCTGCATGAAGTGAGGTTCGATCATGTCGATGAGCAAGGCCTTCAATGAGCGTCTAACGGAACTGAAATTTCATCCCGCCGTTCTCGCGGTCAGACAGATCAAGAAGCGGCTGGCCGATAGCGGACCGGCACTGCGCCTCAAGTTCAATACCCAGAAGCGCGACGAGATCATCGGGGAGTACAAGCGCGGATCGAGCGTGCAGGACGTCATCGATTTCACCAAGCAGCATATGGGCACCGGCTCCTGCCAGATCGAGACGGAGATCTCGTCGGCCCTCGACTACATCGCGGCGTCCGCTCCGAAGCTCGTGGTTGAGATCGGCACGCTGAACGGCGGAACGTCGCTCCTGTTCGGACGATTTCTTCCGACGATGGAGACGATGATCTGCATCGATCTGCACGTGAAGAACAAGGAAATGCTGAAGCTGCTCGCGACGCCGAAGCAGCAATGGACCTTCTTCGACATGCCGTCCTACGCGGATGAAAGCGTCAAGCGGGTCGAGAAGTTTCTCAATGGCAGGTTGATCGACACATTGTTCATCGATGGCGATCACCGCTACGAAGGCGTCAAGCAGGACTTTCTCTGCTACCGGCATTTCGTTCGCGAAGGCGGCATCATCCTGTTCCACGACATCTGCGAGTCCAGCGGCAACACCAGCGCCTGGGCCGGCGGCGTCCCGCAGCTATGGCGCGAATTGTCGCCGTTCTACGAGCACAAGGAATTCATTCAAAACCGCAGCCAGGAAGGCTTCGGCATCGGCGCGCTGAAATACACCAAGGCCGCGAATCCGTTTCCAGCGGCGTGATGGTGGTGGCGCCGTTCGCACCCCGCGGACGGCGTGGCGGATGTGCGTTGTCATTGAAGAGGACGAAGCGGCTCCTAAAGACAGGGCCGCTCTCGTTTGTCGCTCAGCTCGCGAAGTCGCTGATCGGCGAGCCTCTGCCACGGTCCAGGGAAATACCTGAACAGCTATGCAGTTGCGCGCTTGATCTCGTCGCGCGTTTGAAGCTGGGTCCCGCAAAATGGACAGAAAAAGAACTGCTTGATCGAACTAGCCCATGCCTCGGCCTGTCTTGACGCCTCCAAGCGTCAGGTACAGCACGCCAGTGTCTTCTTGCACGTATAGAAAACGCTGCTCCGGCAAGGTGAGCGCTTCGCTCATGTCCTTTCAGCATGTCCCGAACACTTTGTGCTGAGCCACCACTCCCCTCAATTCGTCCTGGAAGGCTTGAGTCGATGTTCGATCTTGAGCCGATGACGTGGACCTCAGAGCGCGCTCTGACCGCCGGGTAATCCTCTTCCAGGTGCGGCCGTCCGGTCGGTGTTTCGCCCGATGGGGCAATCTGATTTCGCTAAAGGGCCGCGCCCTACCCGTTCAGGATGATTAGACCGTGTACTCATAAACCCGCGGCGAAGTCCGCTTCGCTCCCATACCGACCTCCTTTGCGCAACCAAGCCGAAATTTCAAACGGCGCTTCGTTGGGAAACGCCGGCTTCATCGTCATCGCGATATCGACTTCTCCAAAATGGGACTCCCCGTCAGGCGTTGCATATATGCGCAGGCACCTCATCCCCGGCCTCCATCGCTGCATCCAGCTCAGCCTATGGTGTGGCCTCTGCGTGGAATGCAATGTCGGGTTCGGGCCAACAGGCAACAATCGGAGGTTGCGCATGGAGGGAGAAAAGGCGAAAGTAATAGTCCTTCGGTGCATTCATTCATGGGGACGCAGGTCATGGAAAAAGCGAAGGTCAAGCTTCCGCTGTTTGGCGGATGCCTATGCGGCGAAGTTCGCTACAGCTTGAGCGGAGCGCCTTTGCTGGTTCACGTCTGCCACTGCCATGACTGCCAGTCGATCTCAGGTTCAGCCTATAGCTTAACCGTGCTGGTCCCCGCTGCGGCGTTGACGCTCACTGGCCCGTTGGAAACATTTACGCGGACAACGGCTCGAGGTCGGGAAGTTCGCAATGCTGCGTGCGCCCATTGCCGCGCGGGTTTGACATCGAACGACGTAGCGCGGCCGGACTTTACGGCTCTACGTGCGGGGACTCTCGACGACGCCAGCTGGGCGGTTCCCATCGTCCAGACGTTCGTGAGGAGCGCAATTCCTTGGGCTGTCATACCAAGCATCGAGCAGGTTGAGCCAAAAGAGTTCAACTATGTGAATTTGAGCGCCGCGTGGCGCGCTACAGCGCCGGTCTTCTCCTCGGTCTAGCCGTGCGCTGTTGGACCACCGATCACTTCGGATCAAAATTGCCCATGTCTCTTCTGGGTCACAACCGGTCTTTCGGCATCCCGATTGCTTACTTCCGCTTAAGCCCTGTGAGCGCACATCACCGGCGGCGGTTGGGAGGTCCGAGATGGGCCGATTTTGTTGCAAAAATCGATATTCGCCGATGACCAAAATTCTGCGGGCCGTGGGCGCGACTTTCGCGTACAAGATGCGAGGGACCTCACGGCCTCGCGCAAAATTCACAGGCGACTTCGGTAACGCGATTGAGGTCATACGAATCAGCGATCGCTCGCTGCTTAGTGTTTTCGCGAAGAATCCTGAACTCTGCAACTTTCGACTTTTGCAACACAATCGGCCAACAGCGGAAATGAGCCTGAACATCATTTTTGCCTCCGTGGATCATCCTCGGGAGTTAGGTAGTCGATACCTGTTGGTCCGATCCCCGTAAACTCAAAGATCACTTCCTCGTCTCTCGTTTCGGCAAACTGCCAAACGAATAATATTAGAACGACGAGATCGAGTTGCATCACCCTAACGGGTGACAGTTGGGATGTCTGCTTACCTTGTCACTTTGGTGGCAACTCTTTATGGTCAACGACTAATAGTTGTGGATTACGAAACAGAGGGAGATACGCGTCGTGACAAGAATTCACGTTACTCGCCGCCGCATGCTTCGCACTGTTGCAGCTGGCGGTCTCGTGGCAACAGCGGCATCAGGCGTGACTGGTGCCGCCCGCGCCCAATCGGCGCGAAAGACCTTCGTCTTGGTCAGCGGAACTTATTGTGGCGGCTGGATCTGGCGCCGGGTCACGGACCGGCTCGAACAGAGCGGCCACAAAGTATTCGCTCCATCCCTGACGGGTCTAGCAGAACGCTCGCACTTGCTGAGCAAGGACATCAATCTTGACACCCACATTGCCGACGTCGTCAATCTGGTCCAATGGGAAAGTCTCGAGAACGTCTGCCTTGTGGCGTGGTCCTATGCTGGCTTCGTAGGCGCAGGCGCACTCGAAAGCATTGGCGGTCGCGTCTCCTCAATCGTGTGGCTTGATGCCTTTCTGCCGACCGACGGACAGACAGTGCCGGACCTCTCGGTCGAGGCTGTTCGCAAGGCCGTGCAGTCTGCTGTTGAAACGGGCACGGCAGGCTTTGGTCCGCCGAAGTTTGGGGTGACTGCTGTCGCTGAACGTGATCAGCCATTCGTACAGTCCAAGGCCACAGCGCATCCGGTCGGCACGTATGTCCAGCCGATCAAACTTTCTGGGGCGCTCGAAAAGGTTGCAAAGAAAACTTACATCCGCCTTCCGAAATTTCCGCAGCCAGTTTTCGATAAGGCTCTTGCGGACTGCAAAGGCAACAAGTCTTGGTCCACATTCGAACTGCCGGACGCTGGGCACATGGCCATGCTCGATGCACCGGACCGCCTGAGCGAGTTGATCCTGCAAGCCGCGTGAGATCGACTCTCCATAACGTAAGGTGCAGACATCACGCCGGAGTGCGCCGCCTTGGGTCAAAAGCATCGCTCTGACACGCCGCCGTTCACTTCCGGTCTACTCCGATGATCGGACGTGCTCAGGCTCGCTTGCCACTTCGCTGATGGGCCAGCACCGGACAGGCTGGCGAGGAGCCTGCCGTCCGAAGGCTCGTAAGTTTTGATCGCTCAAGCTATCCCGATTATTGCCGAAGCCCGACTTGCCATTCATGGGAGAACAGCATGGCGCGTCTCGTTGCCTTATTGGTTGCTCTCTATTGCTATTTTCCGTCTGGACCTGTGTTTGCGGACGACGCATCGAAGCAGCTAGTCGGGAGTTGGAAATTGACCTCATGGACCATTCAAATTGTCGGCGGCGACGCCAGCGAACCATTTGGTCCCAACCCGAAAGGTAGAGCACTTTTCACGCCGGACGGATATGCGGCCTTCATCATTGTGGGGGCAAATCGCAAGCCTGCAACAAACAACGACGAGACGGCGACGCTCCTCAAGTCGTTGAATGTCTACACCGGAAAATTCACCATCGACGGAGACAAGTTCACGACTAAAGTCGACATTTCGGGCAACGAGCTCCTCACCGGGCAGGATCAGGTGAGATTTTTCAAGCTGGACGGTGACCGGCTGAGCATCCGAACCGCTGAACAAGTCAGCTCCGTTGGCATCTATCAGGGTAAGAAAGTCGTCGGCACTCTCGCTTGGGAACGCGAACGTTGAAGGCGCCTGTGCATTTGGCTCATTGCCCATTCGACGAACCACCGGCGCTGAATTCTCCTGTGGGTCAAAAGCGCCCTTTCGGCATCGCGGCTGTGTCGTTCCGGTCGAGCACCGGGAGCGGACATCACCGGCGCCGGTCGGGAGGTCCGAGATGGGCCAAAAGCAGAAGAATTTAGTTGGACAAAGGTCCGCCTTCTTTGGCCGGCCTCGTCGCGCAAGAGGCAGCCCTATTCGAGTGCTATTCAAGCCCGCCAGAAGGACTTTTTGATTTCCAGAGCGATGTCAGACCAGGACAATCCGACATCATGCAAGTCGTGGTCAGTCCATTACGCCAATTCGCGGCGCTGCCGAACCCGTTCGCGCCAAATTTGCAGTGTGACAAACGCTCGCTTCACTGTGTAAGAAAGCTGCGAACCGTCGGACCCCACGGTCTTCGACATCCGGGCACCATACGAGGTCGATCTGCCCCTCCCTTTCATCGTCAGTCCTTTGCTCGGCCAAGCCAGATCGCGACCGCACCGGCGAGCAACACAGCGGCCGAACTGAGCAGCGAGGCATGTGCGCCCGCAATGAACACGTTGTTGCCTCCGACCAGCGAGCCGAATAGGGCAACGCCAAGCACGCTGCCGGTCTGCCGCGTTGCGTTCAAAACGCCCGCGGCGATGCCGGATCGCGACTTCTCGACACTGCCGAGCAGCGTCGAGGTCAAGGACGGCACGAGCAAGCCGAGCCCGCCGCCGAGGATCATAAGCTGAGTGCCGATCGCCCCGTAGCTGGTGCCTGAGGCCATAGGCAGCAGCGCAACGCAGCCCGCGGCAGTGATCACACAAGCCAGTGCAATGGTTTGCGGCGCGCCGAGGCGCTCGCTGACCGATGCGGCGACGAGGTTGGCGGGCAGCACCATGCCCATCATGGGCACGAAAGCGAGGCCTGTTGCGAATGGCGACCAGCCGTTGATTTTCTGGAAGTAGAGACTGAGCACGAAGATTAGGCCGTAGAAGGCGATGTTGAAGAGGAGCCCAACCAGAGCGGCCAGCGCAAACATGCGGTGGCGGAACAGCGAGAGTGGCAGCATCGGTTGTGGCGCGCGCGCCTCGCGCCATACGAACAGGAGTCCGATCACGGCCGCTGCCACGAAGCCCATGATGACGAGCGGATGGCTCCAGCCGAGCACGCCGCCTTCGATCAGGGCGCCGGCGAGCGTGCCGAGGGTTGCAATCGCCGCGATCTGTCCCGGCAGATCGATCTCGCGCTGCGCGAGCCGCGGCGTCTCCTCGGCATAACGCCAGGCAAGCCAGAGGCCGGCGGCGCCAATAGGCAGGTTGACGAGAAAGATCGCGCGCCAGCCGACCAGCGCGATCAGCGCGCCGCCGACAAACGGCCCCGAAGTCAGTGCGACGCTCGCACCTGCGGCCCAGAAGCCGACCGCGCGGCCGCGCGCCTTCGGATCGGCATAGGCATGATTGAGCAGCGTCAGCGAGTTCGGCACCAGGATCGCTGCTGCCAGGCCCTGCACGGAGCGTGCGGCGATCAGGAATATCGCCGACAGCGCCAGCGCGCAGGCGAGCGAAGCCAACGTGAAGATCGCAAAGCCCGCGATGAATATCCGTTTGGCGCCAACGCGGTCACCGAGCGCGCCGGAGGTCAAAATGAAGGCCGCGAATGCGATGGTATAGGCGGTCACCACCCATTGCAGCTCGGCCACGCTACCGCCGAGCGAATTGCCGATGCTGCTCAGCGCAGTATTGACGATGGTGATATCGAGCTGCACCACGCCAAGGCCGAGGCTCGTGGCAGCAAGTGCCAGCGCCGTCGCGAGAGGCGAACGGGATGACGTGTTGTCGGAGTGGGCTAGTTCCGGCTCCCTTGTATTGAACGAAGTTGTTTGCATTTGATCACACTCAGTTGCCTGTGAGAATTTGACGGCCCAGATCAGCCCGCATTGCGATGGTCATTCGATACCAACCGAATATTCGGAGCCGCGGGATGATCTTTCTACTCGTCGCGGCAGTTCCTTCGCCGGGCCTACTGGCGTCCAGGCAACCTATGTTTCGTGATCGATCCAGTCTCGCGGAAACACTACGGTCTTGACCGAAGTATTCGTGCTTGGCACTGCGTCCTTATCGGCGTACGAGAAGGGCATGGACACGGGACCCAAAATCGCCCAAGTCGCAGCGCTCATCGGCGACCCGGCGCGCGCCAACATGCTGAGCGCGCTGATGGATGGCCGAACGTTGACCGCCTCGGAGCTCGCCTATGTGTCTGGCGTGGCGCCGCAGACAGCCAGTGGCCATCTTGCGAAACTCAGCGACGCGGGATTGCTCGCGCTCGCAAAGCGGGGCCGAAGGCGATATTTCCGCCTGGCCTCTCCGCACGTCGCGCGCGTGCTAGAAGGTCTCATGGTCGTGGCGCAGGACGGCCCCGCCCGGCAGCGCAATCTCTGGCGCGGTGGAGAAACGCTCCGGCACGCGCGCACGTGCTATGACCACATGGCCGGCCGCATCGCGGTCGCAATCGCCGACCGGCTGGTCCAACAGTCGTTTATTCTGCTCGACGAGGATGGCGGGCAACTCACCGACGCCGGCCGGTCATTCTTCAATGAGTTGGGCGTCGATCTTTGCCTCGCCTCCAAGCGTCGGGTGTTCTGTCGCCCCTGTCTCGACTGGAGCGAGCGCCGGCCGCATCTGGCCGGGGCAGTTGGCGCCGCCATTCTTGATCACGCTCTGGAGCACGATTGGGTCGAGCACGTCAGGGACAGCCGAGCGCTCGTCGTAACCCCAGTTGGCGTTAGAGAACTCGCCACAACGTTCGGCATCGAGGGCGCACCCCCGATGGACGGTCACGATGGGCGCGTTGGATCACTATCCGGAGGCCGGGTATCAGCAATAGCGGTCGAGTCAGCGCCTCCCGGACGGAGGTAGTAGCGCGATTAGCCACTTTAGGCTGTGGTGACCGGAGCTGAGCCTGAAGTGTTGCGATTGGCCAGACCCCTGTGATCAATCAGGCCCAGGAACACCCTTCACGTATTCCATTCGGAGCGTTCGTTCAGGTGCCTCTGCTGCTTTTTCCAGTGAAACTTGCACTTTCATCTCACCCAGCCTGGTCTGTTCGCGGAAGGTCCTATCGATCTCTATCAGCTCATCACAGGTGTATCGGTCTATCGTAATAGTGTTTTCCGTTTGTGCGGGAACGATTGATGTAGCGGTCTTGTTGAACTCGAAAACAACGCCGCTCTTCAACCTGCCAACAAAGTCGCTGTCGATGTAATCTTTATGTCTGCCGATAATATCAAGCATGGCGCCGCTAAAATAATTGCGGGTTGCTAGGAGCTTACCAATACCTTCGCCAGTGAAGTAGATGTCGGTGTGAGAGGTCAACGTCACGCGATAGATAGCTCTGTAGCGATCCGGCGATTTTGGAAACTTGGTAAAGCTTGGAACTCACGTCGCAATGTCGGGGTCACCCGTTGCATTTTTTATCGCAAAGAGGTTGATCTTCTGGCTTTTCAGATACTCGGACGTGGCTGTGTGTATCTCGGTTTTTCCAGCATTAATGGCGTCCAGGACCTCCGTCTTAAGGGCCTCGGACTGAATTTTCCCCGCGTCTGTAGCTGCTACGTAATCTTTCTTGCTGCTTTCGGATTGATTCCTGCTGCTCTGGATGGCGTCATCTATTTTTCCATTATTCCAGTACTGGATGAGGCCGGCGAGTCCGAATCCCACTGTCATGATGGTGCCAATAAACACGACCATTCCTGCAAAAACCGCCAACATCGATTTATTGGCCTTGGTTTCACCCTGAGCAACTGCCTCGATTCTGGCGCTCAGTTCGGCAATCCTTTTTTCCGCAAACTCTGACGCGCCAATTAGCCGTGCGATTTGCTGTTCAGAATCCTTCGTAGACAAAGCAGCCCCTCAATTGATTTACAACTTCGAATATTCAGACGTCAAAAACACTCGTTAAGGCGAAAATGAACCCTTGTCACCTTGCTTGTCGTGACAACCCGGAGGAAACAGGTCGCTCAACCGGGAGGACGAAAATATCCATTAGGGTTTGGTTGGGGTTGCTCGTGCAGCAAAGGGACGACAGTCTTAAGCAAGGCTGGGACGGCTATCGGCTGCTCTGAAACGAAATGATCTTTGGCGGAGGCGGCTCGGCTTCGTGTTCTTGTCTGGCGGAAGCAGTTGCGTCGCTCAGCTCATGTGAGCGCTTTTTTTGTGGAAAGGGCGCCTCATCGATGAGGCCGAAATTGTTCTACAGCCTCGGCTACTTGATCGGGGCTTCGTCTCCAATGATGCCATCATGCCCCTGTTTTGCCCGACGGAGCAAGTGGTGTTTCGGAAAAGTCGTAATCCGCTGATCCGACTGACATCGGCTACTGTGCATGGGGTTGTTTTCGACATTTCAACGGGACGGTGACGAAAGCCGCCCCGCGTCGGGGATCGTGCGCAACCAACAGGGTTCAGAATGATGGATGGTGGGCGCACAAGGGATCGAACCTTGGACCTCTCCCGTGTGAAGGGAACGCTCTCCCGCTGAGCTATGCGCCCGGGACCATCATGCAGACGGCCGGACCTTGTCGGCCGGCCGGCGCATCGGAGCCCGCGATTTAGAAGTGCGGGCTAGAAGTGTCAAGTTTTCAGGCGGCTTGCGGCCTGAAAACCTTCCGCCGTGTCGCAATTGGGCGGCGCGGCCGGATTTCGGGCCGCTTACGCGCCCTGCTGGCGGGCGCGGGAGGCGTGGGCCTGCAGCGCGCGGATGCGCTCGGCGAGCGTTCCGCCGCCTTCGGGGAGGGCGGCGGCCGCGCCATTGGTCGCGACGCCGTTGGCCGGGCGGGCGGCCTGCTTCGGCGGCTGGCCGGCCTCGGCCGCCAGCAGCGCCTCGATCGGCGAGTTCGGGCCCTCGAGCTGCATCGCGAGTTTCGCCACCTCGGCGGCGATGTCGTTGATGCGCTCGCGCAGCAGAGCATTCTCCATGCGCTCGGTCGCCCAGGAGCTCTCCGCCTGTTGCTGGATCGCATTGAGGTCGCGCTGAAGCTTGGCGCGCTCGTCGCGTGCGGTGGCGAGCTGCTGTTCCAGCGCGGCCTTTTCCGCGCGCATCGACTCGAACGCAGCCGACGACTTGCCGCCGCTCAAGCCAGCGATCTCGGCGCGCAATTCCTTGATGGTGCGCTCGGAGCCCTCATTGATCTGGCGGAGCTGGTTGTTCTCGTAGTCGCGCTCGGCCAGCAGCTTGCCTTGCGTGGCGAGGCGGCCTTCGAGGTCGGCGACGCGGGTGGACAGCATCTCGGCTTCCTTCACCTGCACGATCAGCTGGCGATCGAGCTCGGTGACGCGCTGGCTCAGATTCTCGACGCGGCCGCGCGCATCGCCGAGATCGCGCGAGGCCGTCTCCGACTCGACGCGCTCCTGCGCCAGCCGCGCCTGCGTCGCGGTGAATTCCTTCTCGGCGTCACCGACGCGGTTCTTCAGCTCTTCGATTTGCGCACGCACCGCGACCAGCTCGACCTGGCGGCTCTCCGCCATCATCGAGCGGTCGGTGAGCTCCGAGTTGATCTTGGCGAGCTCGCCCTGCTTGTTGCTCAGTGCAATCTCGGCCTCGCGCAAGGATGCGGTCTTGGCGTTGAATTCCTCCTCGGTGGCGCGGAGCTGCTCCTTGACCGCCTTCTCGCGCGCCTCCAGCGCGAAGATCGTGGCGTTCTTCTCGCCGAGCTCGATCTTCATGCGGTTGATGGCGTCGCTCTTCTTGCCGAGCTCGGCGAGCTGGCTCGTGGTCTTGCTCTTGAGCTGATCGACGCTCATCTCCAGCCGGCGCGCCGACATCGCGAACTCGGCGCGGAGCTGGTCCTTGTCGGCCTGGATCTCGGCCATCGACAGCGGGGTCGCCGCCTCGAGCCGGCGCGTGGTCAGGCGCACCGCGCGGTTATGCACCAGCGGCACGATCGCAAGCCCGCACAGCATCGACAGCAGGAAACCGATCGCCAGGTACATGATCGGTTCGACCATGGGGCACAACTCCCGGAAGCAAGGAAAAATTTACCAAAGAAACAATGCATGGCGGGCCGGCAAAAAGCCAGCCCCGCCCTGTTGTTAACGTGAATCCGGACCTGGAAGGGAGGAGGGGACCTAGAATGGGTTCCAGGTCGCCCGCGGCGTGTATTTGAGGTAGCCGATATTGGCGCCCAGGCGCAGCCCGAGGCCGGAGCGGATCGGCACCAGCACGATGTTGTTGGACGTGAGCGCCGTCATGCCGAAGCCGCCGATGATGTAGGCTGAGCCGTCGATGCCGCCGAAGCGCTGGTAGATCGCGTTGGTGGCGGGCAGATTATAGACCAGCGTCATGGTACGCGCGCCGTCGCCGCCCCAGTCGAAGCCGAGCGACGGACCCTGCCAGTAGACGCGCAGGTCACCGGCGTTCTTGGTGTAGAGCGTGCCTTCGCCATAGCGCAGGCCGGCGACGAACGCGCCGGAGCCTTCCTCGCCCAGGATGTAGCCGTTCGGCAGGCCCCATTGGCTGACCGCCTTCTCGATGATCGAGGCGAGGCCGCGCGAGACGTTGCCGAAGAAGCGGTGGCCGGCGTTGACGAGCTCGTCCGGCCCATAGGTGTTGGGCGTCGGGGTCCGCTGCGGCGGCGGCAGGTCCGGCGGCGGCGCAGCCGTCTGCGCGGAGGCCGGCACGATCCAGCCAGCCAGCGCTACAAGCGCCACTGCGGCAAGGCGTGATGCGAAAGTCATAAAAGAACCCCTGGTATCGATTCCGGTCCGCTTCCCTTAACCTGACGCCAACAGGCACGGTTCTAGGTTGCGCCGGATGTCCCCTCGACTCGGATGTTATCCGCAGCAACTATGACGGCACAACGGCAGGAAGATAGCCCTTTGCGCCCCGGAATTGCCTTGATCGGCCGTCTGGTCTGCCTGCTGGTGGGCATTTGGTTCGCCTGCTCCGGATTGCCGGCGCAGGCTGCCACCACCGAGCGGATCGTCGTCAATCGCTTCTCGGGCGTCGCCATCGAAGGCTTCGATCCCGTGGCCTATTTCGTCGATGGCGGCCCCGAGCAGGGCACGGCGGAGTTCGAGGCCAACCTGTGGGGCGCGGTCTGGCGCTTCCGGAACGAGGGCAACCGGGCCTCCTTCCTGGCCCATCCCGACATCTACGGCCCGCAGTTCGGCGGCTACGACCCGGCCGATATCGCGCGCGGCGTGACCATCGCCGGCAATCCCCGCTTCTTCGTGATCTCGGCGCAGCGGCTCTATCTGTTCAGCCGCGAAGCCAACCGCGACGCCTTCGCCGCCGATCCGGAACGCTTCCTGTATGAAGTCGGCAAGCGCTGGCCGGCGCTGCAGGACAAGCTCAGTCAATAGGCATGACCGCTGCGGCATCGCCCCAGGCGACGAACGCGGGGATGATGAAGCGATTGTCGCCACGCTCGCCGAACCGGATCTCGCCGCCCTTGCCGTCGGTCACCTTGCCGCCGGCTGCCGTGACCACGGCGCAGCCCGCCCCGACGTCCCATTCCGAGGTCGGCCCGAAGCGCGGATAGATGTCGGCGCTGCCCTCGGCGATCCGGCCGAATTTGACCGCGGAGCCACACATCTTCCTGACGGCGTTGGGCCGGCTGTCGATGAAGGCTTCGCTTGTGGGGTCGCCGTGCGAGCGACTCACCGCCGCGACCCAGGGCTCGCCGTGTCCGGGCAGTTTGCGGGTCCGGATCGGCTCGGCAGCGCCGATGCTGGTGCCGTCAAACGTCACGCGCTCGGCGCCGCGGCCGACGATGCCGCGCCAGAGCAGCCCGAGCGCGGGTGCGGCGACGATACCGAGCAGCGGCACGCCCTCGGTCACGAGGGCGAGGTTGACGGTGAACTCATCGCGCCCGGCGACGAACTCCTTGGTGCCGTCGAGCGGGTCGATCAGGAAGAAGCTGCCGCGAAACGGCGGCGAGGCGAGCTGGCACCGCTCCTCCGAGAGCGACGGTACATCGTTGGCAAGGCTGGTCAGCCCCTCCGCAATGATGCGGTCGGCGGCGAGGTCGGCCTCGGTCACCGGCGAGCCGTCCTGCTTGCCGTCCACCCGCATCGCCGCGCGGTTGACCGCGAGGATCGCCTCGCCGGCCTGAACCACCAGCGCGGTCAGGGGCTCCATCAGCCGGAATGCGGCCTCGCCGTCGATAATCCTCACCTGCATGCCTCATTCATTGGCAAATCTCGCATTGGCAAGTCTCGCCTCTCATCAATTGATTCGCCTCTGTCCCTTATGGCCGCTTCGAGCCTATCGCAAGCTAGCTGCCACGGGCTGGCGAATGTTAGAACCCGCAGCATCCGTCAAGCATGCGTGATTCGCCGCGTCCGCGCCGTGCAATTCCAGGAACCCTTTATGTCCGACGCTCCGTCACCCGGTACCGCTTCTGCTCCCGATATGCTCGAACTCGCGGCCCTGCTGTGCTCGCGGGTCTGTCATGATCTCATCAGCCCGGTCGGCGCCATCGTCAATGGGCTCGAGGTGCTCGATGACGATCCCAAGCCCGAGGACCGCGAATTCGCGCTCGACCTGATCCGCAAGAGTGCGAAGACGGCCTCCGCCCGCCTGCAATTCTGCCGCCTCGCCTTCGGCGCGGCCGGCTCCTCCGGCGCGCAGATCGACCTCGGCGATGCCCAGACCATGGCGCGCGGTCACATCGAGGACGGCAAGAGCACAATCACGTGGAATTTGCCGCGGCTGCTACTGCCGAAGAATCGCGTCAAGCTGCTGCTCAATATGCTCGTCGTGTCCCAGCACACGATCCCGCGCGGCGGCACACTGACGATCGATCCGATCGGCGAGGGCGAGACGATGAGCTTCCGCATCACCGCGACCGGACACAACGCGCGCCTGCCGCAGAACATCTCCGAGCTTCTGAGCGGAGCACGCGGGCCGGCTGCGGATGCGCACGCGATCCAGCCTTATTATACACGGCTATTGGCGCAGGCCTGCGGGCTCACCGTGACGCTCAGGCTAGAGGGCGAAGCCATCATCATTACCGCTTCCTAAACACGCCCTTCGCACTCAGACGTTAATCAAATCTTTACGAGGCGCTTCGGGTTGTCCGGAGCGCCTTATCTCTTTGTTCGTTCCGTTCTTTTGCACATACTCAACCAATATTAAACGCTTTGCGGTGAAGCTGGCCCCATTCTGAAATGGCGCATCACAATTCGTGCGTGCCCTCCCTGTATGAAGGCCTGTTTTCATGGATGATCTGTTACGGGAGTTTCTGACGGAGACCAGCGAGAGCCTGGACACCGTGGACAATCAGCTGGTGAAGTTCGAGCAGGAGCCGAACAACGCCAAGATCCTGGATAACATCTTCCGCCTGGTCCACACCATCAAGGGTACGTGCGGCTTCCTCGGACTGCCGCGGCTCGAAGCGCTGGCGCATGCCGGCGAGACGCTGATGAGCAAGTTCCGCGACGGCATGCCGGTGACGGGCCCGGCGGTGACGCTGATCCTGTCCTCGATCGACCGCATCAAGGAGATCCTCGCAGGGTTAGAGGCGACCGAAGCCGAGCCCGAAGGCACCGACCGCGACCTCATCGACAAGCTGGAAGCGATGGTCGAGCAGGGCATGGCGGCGATGGCGGCAATGGCTGCGGGGGCTGCTGCTCCTGCTCCCGTCGCTGACGCGCCGCCGCTGGTGCCGGACGCCCCCATTGCCGCGGCGCCCGCTGCCGCCAAGGAGCTGACCACGGGCGCGCTGATCGACCAGACCCTGGAGCGTCCGCTGCGTCCGGGTGAAGTCTCGCTCGACGAGCTCGAGCGCGCCTTCCGCGAGACCGCGATCGAAGCGCCGGCGCCCGTTGTCGAGGCCAAGGCCGCGCCCGTCGCTGAGGCGCCCGCGCCCGTTGCCAGGGAAGCTGCCAAGGAAGCTGCGAAGGAAGCTGCCAAGCCGCCCAGGGAGAAGGCCGCGCCGAAGAAGTCGATGGCCGACGAGGGGGCCAGCGAAGGCGACCGCATCGCCAACCAGTCGATCCGCGTCAACGTGGATACGCTGGAGCATCTGATGACCATGGTCTCCGAGCTGGTGCTGACCCGCAACCAGCTGCTGGAGATCTCAAGGCGCAACGAGGACACCGAGTTCAAGGTGCCGTTGCAGCGCCTGTCCAACGTCACCGCCGAGCT
>NZ_JBEPOS010000018.1:0-154822 GCF_040546885.1 Bradyrhizobium sp. S3.2.6
TCCTCGTGGCCCAAAAGTGATTCGATCACTTCGAACTCACTTTAGCTCCACCGCCTTCTTGGTCGCGAAGGCCGGCTAGATGATCTTCAGTGCACCTAATATTTTTTCCGGCAATTACGGTGACAGTGCACTTAATATTTTTTCCGGATTAACTGCACTGTCGCCGTAACCCCCGGATTAAATGCACTGTCACCGTAACCCCGTAACCAGAAGTTTTCGGTTGTTACCCTATCGTAGCTGTCTATTGCGCTATTTGCGGCCGTGGGTGTAAAATCTCTCTATGCACACCGCGCTTTGGACGATTGTTGGAATTCTCATTGTGGGGGGCGCCCTTCTTCTGCTGTTAAGGGTCTTTTTGGATCGATACCTCCCGCCCAATGATGATAGCTAATGCGGGCGACGCTCCTCGTCGCGACCGCCGTTGCGACATGCATATCCCTTTACTGCGTAGGCGCCACATTCGGATATTTCCACCAACCTATTCCGGGTATTGAGGTCTCGCCTAAGGCCAGCTTGCTGGCTTTCATCGCAGCGCCGTCTTTCGCAGTCTTTGCCACTTATATCCTGCGACGTGCACCGTTCTCGTTCGGCTACGTGTGTTCGATCTATTTCCTTTGCATCGTCGTCGGGTATCTATGGATTAACCCATTCTCAAGGCTACCATACGACCACCAGGCAGCACTTGTTTCCGCCTTCTTGTCCGGCGCCGCTCTTCTTGTTGTGTTGGTGACATCGAGCCGCCTGCGCTTGGCTCGCTTTCAGCTTCGCCCGTCGTTCACAGAGCTTCTTCCCTATGCGCTCCTTGTGATTGGAGCCGTCACGGTTGGGGCCGCGCTACGTTATAACTTTCATCTAGTTGGCTTGGCGGATATCTATCAGTTCCGCGATAGCATCGATTTCCCAATGCCGCTCAGGTACGCAAACGGGATTGTGCAATCGACCCTTCTGCCGTTCGCATTCGCTTGCTTTGTAGAGCGCCGCCGGGCTTTACCATCAATCGCAGCACTCGTCCTGATGGCGGCGTTCTATCCGGCAACCCTTTCCAAATTTGCAGCCTTCGCGCCGTTCTGGTTGCTGTTTTTGCTAGCACTTCAGCGATTTTCAAAGCCAGAGAACGCGGTCATACTTTCAGTCCTTCTGCCGCTCGTTGTCGGTCTGGCAAGCCTAGCGGTCGAATCGGGCCTGCACCACGGAGTTTATCGCGTCTTCGGGCTGATCAATTTCCGGATGTTCGGCGTCACCTCGATCTCAATGGAGGTCTACAACGCCTTCTTCTACAGCCACGCTCCGACGCATTTTTGTCAGATCGGCTTTGTCCGGTCTCTCATCGGCTGCCCCTACGATCCGCAGCTCGGCGTCGAGCTTGCAAGGGCGTACGAACTCGGAAACTTCAATGCCTCTCTCCTATCAACCGAAGGGATTGCATCGGTCGGCACGGAATGGGCGCCCCTCACCGTACTAGCATCCGGCGCTATCCTCGCATTCGGGAGCGCGATGGCGTCGCATCTGCCGGCGCGGTTCGTTCTTCTCTCTTCCGGCATTGTGGTTCAGCAAATCATAAACGTGCCACTATCAACGGCGCTGCTCTCTCACGGCGCCGCATTGCTGTTCCTGCTCTGGTGGTTGACGCCCAAAATGGTCCCGCTAGACAATCCGCAGTAGCCTATTTGCGATGATCGTAGGCTGCGCTAGGGAAACTGGCGTGCTCGGAGTTACCGTGGTTACGTGGTTACGGTGACAGTGCACTCAATACGCCGTCAAATTTCGGTGACAGTGCACTTAACTCTCGTGCCGGATTAGGTGCGCCGTAATCTGCCACCGCAATCGAGCCGCGTGGAAACGTCAGCGACGCTCTCCCGCAAATCTGCTGACGTGAGCGAATGTCCTCAGTCCGGAAAGCTCAAGATCATTTTGAGCAGTTTGGGAAACCGCGCATTGATGTCCTCTTCGCGCAAAACGTTGCGGTGCTGGACGCCTTGCTTCGAGGTCCGGATCAGGCCAGCCTCCCGCAGGATCCGGAAATGGTGCGACAGCGTCGACTTCGCCATGTCAGGGCAAGGCGCCGCCTCGGTGCACGACATGCAATCGTTTTGCGCGGCAAGGCTTTTGACGATGCGCAGCCGCATCGGATCCGCGAGGGCTCCAAGCACCCCGGCCAAGGTAATCTCGTCCCGCGATGGGTGAACGAACTGCGCCATGCCTAAAATATAGCGCCTCCCTTGAACTCATTCAATAGTTCACTAGTATTGAACTATTGAATGTCGGCTGACGGCCGGATCGAGGAGAACTGCGATGACCAAGAGACTTGAAGGAAAAGTTGCGCTCGTGACCGGCGCATCCAAAGGCATCGGTGCCGAAATCGCCGCCCGGCTCGCGGCGGAGGGGGCCGCGGTCGCTGTCAATTACAGCGCCAGCAAACAGGGCGCCGACCGCGTGGTTGCCGCCATCGCCGCCAAGGGTGGTAAAGCCGTCGCCGTCCAGGGCAATTTGGCCGACGCCAACGCCGTGAAAAGCGTGGTCGCGGAGACGGTGAAGGCGTTCGGTGCGATCGACATCCTCGTCAACAACGCGGGCATTTACGAATTCGCCCCGCTCGAGGCCATCACGCCTGAGCATTTCCACAAGCAATTCGACCTCAATGTGCTCGGCCTGCTGCTGGTCTCGGCTGAAGCGGCCAGGCATTTCAACGCCAATGGCGGAAGTATCATCAACATCAGTTCGGGCGCGTCGACGATCGCGCCGGCGAATACGGCCGTTTACACGGCGACCAAGGCCTCGGTGGATGCGATCTCGTCCGTGCTGGCCAAGGAACTTGCGCCGCGCAAGATCCGCGTCAACGCCGTCAATCCGGGCATGATCGCCACCGAAGGCGTGGTCTCCGCCGGCCTGCACGAGGGCGACATGCGCAACTGGATCGAATCCACCACGCCGCTTGGCCGCATCGGCAAGGTTGAGGAGATCGCCGCCGCGGTGGCCTTCTTCGCTTCGGACGACGCGTCCTACGTCACGGGCGAGACCCTTCACGTCACCGGCGGCCTTCGCTGACGCGCAAGGTGCTTTGGCGGTCCGACGTCGCTGAAGGCCAGGTTCGGACGTCACAGCTTCCGATGAGAAAATGGCCCGCTTCGCGCGGGCCATTTTTGTCTGGTGCGACTGCTAACTGGTGCCAACAGCGCGTCCTGCTGTCCCGCAGGATCAAGGAAACAGGAATTCCCGGCCCTGAATGTAGTCCACCGTGGTGCGTATCAGCGCAAAGGCGAACACTGCAGCCGCGAGCGCTCCCTCGGACAGGCCGGTGGCGAGAGGACACAGGGCAGCGCCGAGGCAGATGAGGCCTAGCCCCAAGTTTATCACGGTCCACGTCACATACGCGCTCAGCTTGGCGCCGCCCAGTCCCAGAGAGTGACTCTTGATTCCATCGAAAATCAGCACGCAGACATCGAACACAAGCATTGATCCCATCCACAGATAGAAATTGTCCGGGGATGTTTGAGCGGTCGGATTCGGCGGCTTAACGTCGTGCGGAATGGGCACCGACTGAGCTATTTTGACGAAAAAGATCGCCGTAATGAGCAACATGTAGATGTCCCACACGTAGGCGGCGTGTCCCCAAAATCCCGCCGGTCGGCGATGCAGGTATTTGATGTCGAGCGAGCGATCTCCGCCGTGAAAGATCGGGACAGCCGTCACGAAGAAGGCGCCGAACAGCCAGAACGAGGTGTCCAGCGGAAAGCTGATGAATTTTCCAGGAAACAGATTGCTGCAGGCGACCGTGATCGAAACGCCGACGATAATCTGATAAGCGCGTTTGAAGTGATCGACCAGGCGGCTACGCTCTTGCGCTGCTACGGCTTCGTCAGTCATTCCGGTCTCCATTTCGGTGATGCGATGCGCGGTGGCCGATTCGTGCTGTGTTCAATTTTGTGTTTCTTGACGAGGCAACCAAGCGTATCGTCGTTGCAGTCAATCAGCTCGATGAATCGATTCTCCATGCCGAAAGTCTATCTAGCCGGTCCAGATGTCTTCTTGCCCGACGCCATCGAGATTGGCCGGCAAAAGAAGCTGCTATGCTCCAGATACGGGTTAGAGGGTCTATTTCCTTTCGATAATGAAATTACGACGAACGAGAGTGGGCAGCGCGTCGATCGTCTCATCTACCGTGCGAACGAAGCGATGATGCAGAACGCTGATCTGGGCATCTTCAATCTGACCCCCTTCCGAGGACCGAGTGCCGATGCTGGAACTGTCTTCGAACTCGGTCTGATGGTCGGCCTCGGCAAGCGCGTGTTCGGTTACACGAATGATGCCTCGGACTATGCTCATCGCGTGTCGACGTCGGCCGCAACCGGCCTACAGACGCGTCCATTGCAGGATGCCCATGGCATGACGGTCGAGAATTTCGGTAACTCCGACAATCTCATGATCGAATGGTCCGTGGTCGAGCATGGCGGCTTTCCCATTGTTCGGAATCCGGTGAAAGCGTCCAATCCCTTCGACGATCTCTCGGGATTCGAGAGATGCGTGCGTCTGGCGTCTGAAGCCCTTCTCAAATAGAAGTCTAATCATAGTACAACTACGGCGTTAGTGTGCCAATAGCGACGTAGAAAAATTTGCGGAGGGATTGGGAGGCAGTCGAGCCCCCTCAAAACCCCGCAATCACCTTCCCGTCCGCCCCAACCAGCGTCGACGGCGCTTCGCCGAACACCAACCCATCCGGCTGAAACTTGATCTTCGTCCCACCCTCGACGAAGTCGGCAAAATTGCGCGGCGTCGCCGAGTGCACCCCGTTCGCCAGGAAGTCGTCGATTGCGTAGCAGGTGTCCGGCTTGCCGCCGGAGCCTTCGGCCAGAAATTTCTGGAAGTTCTGGCTCGTGATCTTGGCCCTCTTGCGCGCCACCCAGTTGGTCTGGCGGCGGTAGAGCTTTGGCAGCATCACCGGGCGCTTGTCGGTCGCGAGCACGTCGGTCTCGTTCTTTTTCGGCTCGCGCAGATCGAAGTCGAAGGCGGGAATGGTTTTGGCGAGGTTCTTCCAGACCGGCAGCTTCTTCGTGCGCGCGGTCTTGGCGAGCGCGAGGAAGGCCTTGATCTCGTCGTCGTTCATCGAAGAGTAGAACGTCGGATAGGCAAAGCCCTGCTCGACCAGCCAGTGGTTGATGTCGACCGTCTTGTTCGCGACCGTCACCTCGATGTCGCCGACCAGCCGTCCATAGGTGTCGAACACCTCGTTCGGCGCATCGACATGGGTGAACACCCGGCAGGCGAGCGTCGCCTCGCCGGTGTTGCTGAGGAAATCATGAAGCGCCTTCGTCGATGTCGCGCCGAGGAACTGCCGGTAGGAATGCGTGACCTCGTGATAGGCCTGCCGCTTGGCGTCGGTCAGGGCCTTCTTCTCGGCGGGCGAGAGCGGGGACGGCTGGTAGTGCAGTTCGGGCGCGTCGATGCCCTGCAGGCGGATGGTGAGCTTGCCGTTCTTGATCGGCGCCGTCGCGGTCCTGCCCTTGACCTTGGCATTGTCGAAGACGTGGGTCGGCTGGAACGGCGAAGAATCGTTCTTGCGGAAACGGATGGCATCGGGGGCGACGTTCACGACGACCTTCGTGGTGTCGGCGTCCGACCGCCCCTCCGGCCAGAACTGGCTGATTTCGATCGTGCCTTCGACCTCCAGCAATCCAACCGGCATCGGCGCTCCTCCTCATGAGCCCGCGGTCGCATGGCGACTCGCACGCAATGAGACGGAGCGGACCATCTTCATGCGACAGGCCCATGACGGGAGGAGGGACGGAGACACACCGCCGCAGGGCTGGTTTGCTGTGCTTCCAACCTACGCAACAAAAAGCGCGAGCCGGCAAAGTGCCGGCCCGCGCCGTTCAGATCAGATGATGCAGTTGCGATCTAGCCCAAGCTCAGCCTTTCGCCGGCTTCTACAGACCGAGTATCGTCAGTTCGAGCATCGTGCGCCGGCTTGTACGGACAGACCATCGTCAGGTGGAGCAGCGTGGGCGTCTTGCTGTCTCCCTCGTACTCCCATTCCAGCCGGATCTCATGCGTGTTCGCGCCCGGGTCGGTCGCCTCGTGCGTGATGATGTTGGTCTTCATCGGAATCGGCGGCTCCGAATTGAAGCATTTCCGGACGCAGGCATCGAGCAACGCGCATCGGGTCAGCGGAACGACATCGGGCTCGTCCCTGGATAGCGGGGTGGTGTTCGGCTGGGCCGCGAGATCGACGCGCACCCGCCCCTTCTCCTTGTGCCAGTACTTCGCGCTGCCCTGCGGCCACTTCGAGGCCGGCGTCAGAATCAGGTGGTACTGGCCGTATTCCAGAGTCGGCAGATCGATGTGGGCCGATGCCTTGAGCTTGGCCACACTCTTTTTCATGTTCGCCAGAGGGTAGTAATTGCTGTTCATCAGGTTTCTGAATGAAGCCGTGGTGTAAGGTCTTGAGCCCATCGCCTTTTCCCTCAATATGTCTTTAGTTTAGCCCCGCGAAACTTGCCGACGGGAACGAATGTCCGGCGGCCAACGATTTGAAGCTCAGCTTCGCACGGCGTTGGAACGATACCACCTGAGAGTGAATTGTCCAGAATCGTCTCGATGTCGATCTGGTTCGTGACCTTGAGGCTAGCACCGTTCTTCTTCATGTTCTCGAGAGGATCGTAGTTGCCGTGCATCAGGGCCCTTTTCGCGCTGGTCTTCGTAGATTCCAGCCGTCGTTGCTTCCCGGTCTGCTTGACCCGACGTATCGAGCGCATCGTTCGGAACGAATGTCGTCAATGAACGCAACCAAAAGAGATTTCCTAGGTTGCGCTGGACACCACCGGTTTCTTGCGTGGTCCCCAGCGCGTGAGCGCAACGGCGACGCCGGAGAGAATGCCGAGCGCGATCATTGACGTTGCGTTCAGCGCGAAGAAGCTCGTGGCTGCTGCCGACTGCGCCGCGAGCCACCAGCCGCCGGCGACGATGGTGATGAGCCGTGCCGTCTGTGCCAGCACCGGCCCCACCACATTGCCGGCGCCCTGCGAGGAAAAATACATGGCCGAGGCAAGTCCGCTGAAGGCGTAGAACGGCGCCACCATCGTCAGATATTGGCGGCTCGCGTCGCGTGCTCCGGCATCATCCGTGAACAGGCTGACCCAAGGACCGGGGACGGCCGCGATCGCGCTTGCGAGCGCGCCGATCGCGATGAGAGCCACGAGGCCCGTCGTCCAGGCGACACGACGGGCGCGCGCGATGCGCCCGGCCCCGATCGCCAGGCCGATCATGGGCACCGCGCCAACGGCGACGGAGAAGGCGATGGTCGCCAGCACGTATTCGAGGCGTGCGCCGATACCATAAGCCGCGAGGACCGTGGTGCCGAACACCGCCAGCATATGCGTGAAGATGAGGTTCGTCAGTGTATTTTGCAGCGGAGAGAAGCAGGCGACCACGCCGACTTTGAGGATGTCGGCAAACAACGCCCACTCCACGCGAAGCCCATGCAGCCGGGGAACGATGCGGCCCCGGCCGGAGAACAGATACCAGCTCATCACGGCGATATTGACCGAATAAGCGATCAACGATCCCGTCGCAACACCCGGCATTCCGAACTGCGGCACCGGGCCGAGACCAAGACCCAGCGTTCCGCCAAGGATGATCTGCAAGATCGCGGAATTGACGATCATCAGCGATGGCAATTTCATGTTGCCGGTGCCGCGTAGGACGCCGGCCAGAATATTGACCAGCCAAGTGAGCACGGCTCCGCCGAAGTACACCTGGCTGTAGGCGACTGCCTGCGCCAGCACGTCACCCCTGCCGCCGAGCAACTCCAGCAGTTGCCGGCCACCGATCAGCATGCCAAGCATGAAAACTAGGCCGAAGAAGACCGCAATCAGGAGCGCGTGCGTGGCGAGGCTCTCTGCCCGGTCGCGGTCACCGGCGCCGAGCGCGCGGGCAATGGCCGACGAGACGCCGCCGCCCATCGCCGCGCCGGACATGCTCATGGTCAGCATCACGCAGGGAAACACCAGCGCCATTGCCGCCAGCGCTTCGATCCCGAGTTTCCCAATGTAGGAGGTTTCCGCGATCGCAACCAAGGTGCCGGCCGAAAACGCGAACGCGTTCGGCCAGGCGAGCGAGAGCAGCGTGCGCAGGATCGGGCCATCGAGCAGGGGATTCGCAGCTGGGCGAGGGGGCGGCGACAACAGACCTTCCTTCTTGTCGACCTGTTGGCGCCGACCGGTGGTCAGGCCTTCGCCGGCTTGTGCGGACAGACCATCGTCAGGTTGAGCAGCGTGGGCGTCTTGCTGCTGTCCTCGTACTCCCACTCCAGCCTGATCTCGTGCCGGTCGGCGTTGCGGTCGGACGCCTCGTGCGTGATGATGTTGGTCTTCATCGGAATCGGCGGCTCCGAATTGAAGCATTTGCGGACGCAGGCATCGAGCAGCGCGACGCGGGTCAGCGGAACGACGTTGGGCTCGTCCTTGGACACCGGCGTGGTGTTCGGCTGGTTGGCGAGATCGACGCGGGCGCGGCCCTTCTCCTTGTGCCAGTGCTTTGCGCTTCCTTGCGGCCATTTGCTCTTTGGGACCAGGATCAAATGATACTGGCCGTATTCCAGGGTCGGCAGGTGAATGTTTTCTGACGCTTTGAGCTTTTTGACGCTCTTCTTCATGTTCTCCAAAGGAAAGTAATTCGCATTCATCAGGTCCTTAAATGGCCGGCCCGTATAAACTCGCATACCCATATGTTTGCCCCTCAATGAGTCCCTTGGCTTCCCCGGGAATATGCCGCTCTGCGAAACTTGCCGGCTGCGACGAGAGCCTGGCAGCCCACGATTCGCAGCCTCTTTTTTCCGCGCGACATTCGCGAGGCTACCACCAGAGACTGTGAATCGTCCAGATCACCAACCGCTTTGGCAGCACTCCGCCGGGGATGGATCGTCTGCCCTGCTAGTAGGCGTTGCTAAGCAAGGTTCGATAAGCGATCTTGGCGCGATCCGCGCGCGGGGGCCCGATCGACAGTGCCTTTGGAATCACTTGAGAGCACGGGAATGCATTGCGCTGCATGTCGGTCGCCGATCGACCCAGGCGGGAGCCGGTGCCCCAAATGCGGCGCGGCCGTCCGGCGGTCGGATCCCGACAGCGAACGGCGGTTCGTCACGATTCTTCGTGCTGACGTCATCGACTCCACGGGTCTTGTTGCTGAATTGGATCCGGAGGCGGCGGTCTCGCGCCTGGAGCCGGCGCTGGCCGCCATGCGCGGCGCGGTCCGGCAGTTCGGCGGCATCGTCAGCAAGGAGCTGGGCGACGGGCTTGCCGCGGTGTTCGGTGCCCCGATCGCGGACGACAACCATGCGCCGCTGGCGTGCCATGCCGCGATCGAGCTGGTCCGGCGCGTCGCCAGCCTCGGTGATCCCGCCCTTCAGGTTCGGGTCGGCCTGCACTCCGGCCACGTCGTTGCCTACATGGTCGCCAGCGAATTCTCCAAGGTCTACGAGATCGGCGGCGCCGCTCAGCATCTGGCCGCGCGGCTGGAGCAGGAGGCAGAGGCGAACCAGATCTACGTTTCGGAAGCCTGCCAGAATCTCGCCGACGGGCATGTCCGGTTCGAATCTCTCGGCGGCAAATCGCTGCGCGGCTTCAGCCAGCCCGTGCCGGTCTACCGGATCGTCAGTGCCAGCGATCTCTCGAGCTGGCGGGTCCGGCGCGCCCGCAGCGTCTCCCGATTTGTCGATCGTACCACGGAGCGGGCCCTGCTGGACCGCGCGGCCGGGCAGGCCAGGGCCGGCCGGCAGACAGTCCTGCTGCTCGGCGATGCCGGCATCGGCAAATCCCGGCTGGCGCACGAGTTCGCCCAGAAGCTCAGGGGAGAGGGCTGGCGGCTGATCGACGCCGAGTGCAGCCCGAATCTCCAGGGAGCTCCATTCAGCACGCTCAAGCGAATCCTGCTGTCGGCCATCGACGCAGCCGCAAGGGACCCCGGCAATCCCGGCGATCCCCTGAAGGACTTGCCTGCGATCCAGCAGAGTGCCCTCGACGCGGTGCTCGATGTAGCGATCGCGAACCCGCAATGGGACGAGCTCGAGCCTCACGCCCGCGGACGCGTGATCTCCGATGCGAGCTGCGCCGTCATCCAGAGCCTGGCCGGTCGCCAGCCGACGATCCTGCTTTTGGAGGATCTGCACTGGATCGACCGGGCCAGCGACGTCGTCGTCGCCGCCATTGCCTCGCTGGCGGTGCCCGATCTCCTGGTGCTGCTCACCTCCCGCCCGAACGGCATGCCGGTCTGGATCGCGCGCTGCCATGCCGAGATCGTCGCGATGCGGCCGCTCGACGACGATTCGGGGCTGGAGATGCTGTCCGACATGCTCGGATCGTCCGAGACCAACGCCGATCTGAAGAGCCGGATCATCTCCCATACGGCCAACGTGCCCCTGTTCATCGAGGAGGTCTGCCGCGGTCTGAAGGACAGCGGCACCTTGCGCGGCGAGTGGGGCGACCTCGCTCTGGTGCGCCCGATCGACGAGCTCGGTATTCCCACCAGCATTCAGGGCGTGATCGCGGCACGCCTCGACCGCGTGTCGAAGCAGGAACGGTCCGTCTTGCAGGTCGCGGCGGCGCTGGGGGCGCGGTCGAGCGAGGCCACGCTGCGGAAGATTGCGATCCTGCCCGAAGATGCCCTGCGCGGCTGCCTCGTCTCGCTAGATCGCACCGAGCTGCTGGTTCGGATCGACAGCGAATTGGAGGATTCGCTGGAGTTCCGCCACGAGATGGTTCGCCAGGTCACCTACGATTCGATGGTCGACAAGGTGCGCGAGGACATCCACGCCCGCATTCTGGCTGCACTGGAAGGCAGCGGGGCTGAGGATTCCGACAAGCTCTGCTATCACGCCACGCGGGCCAAGGATTGGGACAAAGCTTTCCACTACGGCCTGGCCTCCGCGCAGAAATGTCTGGCGCGGTCCGCGTTTACCGACGCCGCGGACTATTTCGAGACCGCGATGCGATCGCTGGACATGACCCCGGAAAATCCCGCGCGGGAAGCCAAGGCCGTGGACATCCGCATCGAAGCGCGCGCGGCGTTCATCGGGTCCGGCCATGTTTCCGAATGGCTGAACCTCGGCAAGGAAGCCGAGCGTCGCGCCGATGCAATCAACGACATCGGGCGGAAGGTGGCGGCCATGACGGTCATGGCGGCGGCGCAGAATTTCTATGGCACGCCGGCCGAAGCGATCAGGCTCAACGAGGAAGTCGTGAGCCTCGCAGAGCGTTCGGACAGCTCCGGCTGGCTCAACGCCGCGCAATACGGTCTCGGTCAGGTTTACTTCCTCGCCGGCCGCTATCGCGAGGCGGACGGTTTGTTCGCACGAGCCCGCGCCCAATTGATGGGGCCGGAGGCGAGTGCGCCCTTCGGGACGACAGCGAAATACGCGTTGCTGCTTTGCTGCATGATGGGCAGCATCAACCACACCGTCATGGACGAGATTGATGCCGCGGAACGGCTTCAGCGACACGCCGACGCGATCGCGGAGGAAACCAGCCGCCCCTATGACCGCGTTGCCGCCGCCTATAGCGGCGGCTGGCTGATGCTTGGCCGGGGCGATCCGGCAGCGGCCGCGTCCATTCTCGAAGGCGGTTTTGTGCTGGCGCAAAAACACGGCATCCGGCTGTTCGTGCCGGTGCTCGCCTGCCATCTCGGCATCGCCTATCTGGAGCAGGGGCTGTTCGACCGGGCGCGCGGCATGCTGGCCGAGGCGCGCGAAGAGGCCCGCACCGTCGGCTATACCTCGGCGGTGCTGCGCTCGTCGATCTACCTCGCCTTGGCGACCAACCAGCTCGGCGATGTCCAGGCGGCCCAGAACATGCTGCGCGAGGCGCGCAACACCGCGCGCCAGCAGGGCTTCTCCGGCCTCGAGGCCGAGGCCCTGTTCGGCGAGGCCGTGGTGACGCCGCCATCGAGCGCAGAGAGCCGGACCATCATCCTGGCGGCCTTGCGCGCAGCGATCGCCATCGCCTCCGAAAGCGGCGCGAAGCCACTGCAACAGAAGGCCGAGGCGATGTTGAACGGCATGGTTGCCGAGGGCGATCAGCTGACCTGATTCCGGGGCGCGCGACGCGTGGGGTTTTTGCCCGACGGGTCAGATAAGTTTCGCAGGCGATACAAGGACTTAGCTACTGTGCATGGGGTTGTTTTCGGCTTTATGGCCGGCGGCCGTGCGTCGCGATGACAAAGTCCCTTGCGCGGACGCCAAGGTCGGCTACCGTCGGGGTTCTGGTCACCAGGTCAGGTGACGATTTGATTGATCTATTTTAGCATCCGAATTCATCGGCGCCGCGACGGCGCGACGCCCACCGGACGAGGCGGGGGCCATGATCATGCGGGACCAGTCAGCACTGTTGGCGCCGGTCGAGCGCGACTTGCGGCTCGACCTCTTCCGCGGCATCGGCCTGTGGATGATCTTCCTCGATCACATCCCGCACGACGTCGTGGCCTGGCTGACGCTGCGCAATTACGGCTTCAGCGACGCCGCCGAGTTCTTCGTCTTCATCTCCGGCTATCTGGTCGGCTGGATCTACGGGCCGATCGTCGCCGGCGGCTGGTTCCTCGCCGCGCTGAAGCGGCTGTGGCGGCGGGCGGCGGAAATGTATGTCGCCCACATCATGCTGTTCCTGCTGTTCACGGCGCAGATCGCCCGCACCGCCCGCCGCTTCGACAATCCGATGTACGAGCACGAGTTCAACGTCTTCAATTTCCTGGCGCATCCGGACGAGCTGATCGGGCAGGCGATCCTCTTGAAATACAAGCCCGTCAATCTCGACGTGCTGCCGCTCTACATCACGCTGGTGTTCGCCGCGCCCTTCATCGTCTGGTGCCTGGTGCGCCGGCCGAGCCTGACGCTTGCGGCGTCCGTGGTGCTCTATGTGTTGTCGCGCTGGTTCGACTGGAACGTCGCCTCCTATCCGCCCGGCACGACCTGGTATTTCAATCCGTTCTGCTGGCAGCTGATGTTCGTGTTCGCCGCCTGGTGCGGCATCGGCCAGATCGACAAGATCGGCGAATGGGTGTGGTCGAGGACCGCGATGGCGCTGGCCGCGGCGTGGCTCGTCTTCGCCCTCCTGATCGTGATGACCTGGCACGTCCACGCGCTCGAGGCCATGATTCCGAAATGGATGATCAAGGCGATCTACCCGATCGACAAGACCGATCTCGACATGCTGCGCTTCACGCATTTCCTGGCGCTGGCGATCTGGGTGACGCATTTCGTCTCGCGCAAATGGAAGGCGCTGCACACGGCGTGGCTGCGTCCCGTCATTCTCTGCGGCCAGCATTCGCTGCCGATTTTCTGCCTCGGCGTCTTCCTGTCGTTCTCCGCACACTGGATCCTGACGCAATACACCAAGGGCGTCTGGGAGCAGCTCGCGGTCTCGCTCCTCGGCATCGTCATCATGATCGGCGCCGCCTGGCTGCTCGATCGCGCCGAGCGGGTGCCGAACCTGTTCGTGAAAGTGACCGACGTTGAGGAGCCCGAGACGGCCGTCGAGATCGCACCGGCCCCCAATGCGAGCCGCTGAGTGGAGAGATCCATGTCCAGACGTTGGTTGACGATCGCCGGCATTCTCCTGCTCCTCGCCGGCGGCGCATGGGCCGACACGCCGTCGCCCGAGGCGATGAATGCGGCGCGCAAGCTCGTGGTCACGCTGAAGATAGGAGATCAGTATCGCGCGCTGCTGCCGCAGCTTCTGCTCAAGCTGCGGCCGGTGGTGGCGCAGGACAGGCCGGAGATCGAGCGCGACTATGACGCGATGACGGCGCCGGGCGCGGAGATCTACGCCCCGTTCCTCGCCTCGATGATCGACCGGATCGCCGCCGTCTATGCCGCAAGCTTCACCCTGGACGAGCTGCACCAGATCGAGGCGTTCTACGCCCAGCCGGCCGGACAAAAGCTGCTGGCGGAATCCGATGCGCTGGCGCAGGCGAGTGCGCAGATCGGCCAGGACGTCAGCCAGAAGGCCGCCGACGAGTTGAAGCAGCGCCTGATCGAGGCGCTGCGTCAGAAGGGACACAAATTGTAGACGCGGTTAGTGAATAGCCGCGTACATGATCTTCTCCTCGGTCGCCTCAAGCGCCGAAAACTCCTCCACCACCTTGCCCTGGCGCGAGACCAGGATGCGGTCGGAGAGCGCCATGATCTCGGGCAAATAGGATGAGATCACCACGACCGCCTTGCCCTCGTCGGCGAGCCTGTTGATCAGCTCGTGGATCTCGACGATGGCGCCGACGTCGACGCCGCGGGTCGGCTCGTCGAAGATGATCAGGTCGGGCTCCTGCACCAGCGATTTGGCGATCACGACCTTCTGCTGATTGCCGCCGGACAGCTCGACCACCTTGCCGTCGTCGCCGATGGCGCGAACCCTGAGCTTCTCGATCCAGGTCTTACCGACCGCATCGTTTTCCCGCCGCGACAGCATCATGCGGCCTCGCGGAAACTTCGACAGCAGGCCGAGATAGATGTTGCGCGCGATCGAGGACGTCTCGAAGAAGCCCTCGACCTTTCGGTCCTCGGTGACATAGGCGATGCCGGCCTTGACCGCCGGCGCCGGCACCCGGTAGCGCACCGGCTGGTCGTGCAGCAGGATCTCGCCGCCGTGGAAGAAGTCGCGCTTGAGTACGCCCGCGACGATCTTGAACGTCTCGGTGCGGCCCGCGCCGACGAGGCCGAACACGCCGGTGATCTGGCCTGCAAATACCGATAGCGAGTTGTTCTTCACCATCGGCGCCATCTTCAAATTCTGCACAGTGAGCACGCGCGCGCCCGCCGGCCGCACGCTGCTTTTCCGCGCGCCATAGAGCGTGTTGGAGAGGTCGCGTCCGACCATGGCCTGCACGATCGCGGCGCGATCGAACTTGGCGACATCGTCGGTCACGACATGCTTGCCGTCGCGCAGCACCGTGATGCGGTCGGCGAGCAGCAGCGCTTCTTCCAGCGCGTGCGAGATGAAGACGATCGAGACGCCGCGCTTCTTGAGATCGCGGACCAGGTCGAAGAAGTATTTCTTCTCTTCCGGCGTCAGCGATGCGGTCGGCTCGTCGAAGATGATGACTTTGGCGCGGTGCAGGACCGCGCGCGCGATCTCGACCATCTGCTTCTTGGCTGCGCCGAGGCCGCCGACGGTTGCGGTCGGCGTGACGTCGAAATTGAGCGATTGCAAAAACTGCTGCGCGGCGATGTAGATGCCGCGCAAGCGGTTATAGAACTTCTCCTGCCCGAGAAACAGATTCTGCGCGACCGTCATGGTCGGCACCAGGCTGTTCTCCTGGAACACCATGGCGATGCCGAGATTGCGCGCCTCCAATGGCGTCTTCGGTGCGACATCGGCGCCGTCGATCGTCATGGTCCCCGAGGTCAGCATCACCACGCCCGCCATCACCTTGGTCAGGGTTGACTTGCCCGCGCCATTCTCGCCGACCAGCGCGTGGATCTCGCCGCGGCGGAGCTCGAAGTCGACCCCGTCGATGGCCGGCACGCCGGCGTAGAGTTTTGTCGCCTTGCGCAGCGAGAGTGCGATGTCGCTCATGGGCGAAACTCCTCGGCAAGGCCAGCAAGGGGCAGTCGCAGGACCCGGCCGGGCCCCTTGGCGATCAGGACGAGATCGTCGCCCATCTCGATGGCCGCGACGATGCCGTGGTTGATGCCGTCGACCCTGCTATGCAGCGAGTAGAGCGGCTGGCCGTCCGCATCGAGACGGATGACGAGGCCATAGGAGCGCGGCGGCGCCCATGGCTTGATCACGCCCATGGTTTTGATGTGCGCGCCTTGCATCGGCTCCTTGAATGAACGTCCGGAGCGCAGGCGCGGCGCAACCCAATAGGCCGGATCGATCTCGGCCATCATGCGGCGCCGGTAACTGGGTTCGCGCAACACGAACTCGACGAGCTGGGTCCGTGCGGTGAAGGCGGTGAGCCAATAGCCGCCGCCCGAGGCCTTCGACAGCCGCGACGGATAGACGGGGAGGTGAGCGAGCACGACCTTTGGCGATGCGCCTGGCGAGACGAGAACGAGGCGATGGCGCCAGCTCTCGCTGACCAGCATGGCGTTGCCGTGAGCGCAGGCGCCGAAGGCATAGCCGAACCCCTGCGCCAATCGTGTCACGGCCTTGCTGCCGGGATCGAGCTTGAACACGCGGCCGGTCCGATTGAGCTCCAGGAGGTCACGTGCCCAATCGTCGATGCCGCATGTCGTCGAGCCGTCCGTTGCAATGAGCGTGTCGTCGTCCGCGAGCGCCAGCGCATTGACGGCGTTGAACGCGGCATCGGTGAACGTCACGCTCGGTTGCTCGGCCGAGAGGCTTGCGTACACACGCACCTCGCGTCCCTCGAGTGCGACGGCAAGGCCGCCGCCAGGAAGTGCACAGAGCGCCGATATCGGCTGCTCGAAACTGCGCACCTCCGATGCCGTGCCGCCGTTCAGGCACATCAGCCGCTGGCCGTCGGCGATGAAGAGGTTGCTTCCGTCGGTGGCGAGATCCTCCGGCGCCTCGCATGTCAGCAAGGTCTCGGCCGATTCCAGCCTCTGGTTCGGCTTCAATGCGCCGTCGAAGGACGGCACTGTGATGGTGGCCTCGCCGCGCCCTAGAAAACGGTTGGCGAAGTCTCTGACGGCAGCGATCACGACTGCTTTCCCCACCGCTTGTCATACTGGACGAAGTTCGGATCGGCGTTTTCGAGCTTGTAGCGACCGATCCTGTTGTTGAGGATGCCGCCCAGATAGAGATAGCCGCGATGCTCGCGCATCGAGGTGATCATCGGATGGTTCTCGCCGTGCAGGTCCCAGAACGATTCGACGATCTTGCCCTGCTCGTTGAACTTGACCACGCAGCCGGTGTTGATGTTGGGGAACAGCCATTCGTCGACCGGTACGCGCTTGGCCATGCGACGGCGGAAGCCCGGCATCTTCCAGGCGAGGTCGAGCGAGGGGCTGCGCATGCCGACCAGCGCCAGCCAGTAATTGCCGTCGGAGGCGAGGTTGATGTTGTCGGGGTAACCCGGCAGATTGTCCATGACGATTTCGACCGCGCCCTTCTTGGGGCCCGCGAACCAATAACGCTTGATCGAGCAGCCAAACGTCTCGGCGAACAGGATCGACTGGCCGTCGCTGGCAACGCAGATGCCGTTGGGGAATTTGAGGCCGCGCAGCTCGGTGCGCGTGGTGCCGGTCTTGGTGTCGTAGGAGATGATGCGGCCGTTGCCGCGCGCTTCCAGGCCGTCGATCGGCCATTCGTCCATCTCGTAACGGACTGTCGCTTCCGAGAAGAAGATCAGGCCGTCGTCGGTGATGTCGAGGTCGTCGGCGAGCCGCAGCCGGCTATCGTCGTTGACCGAGCGCATGCTGCGGTTGGTCTCGTCGGTCGCCTTTTCCACGGTGCCGTCAGGCTTGATACGATAGAGCCCCATGCCGCCGATGCAGACATAGAGATTGTCCTCGCGGTCGAAGGCCATGCCGAGCGGCTGGCCGCCGATATGGGCGAACACCTCCATTGTCTGATAGTCGGGCGCGAGGAAGCGCATGATGTCGCCGTGGCGTGAGCCGGCATAGAGATTGTCGTGGCGATCGAGGATAACGTCTTCCGGCGCCTCGATGCGGCCGAGGCCGATCGCCTCGACGTCACGCAGCTTGTCGTTCTGCTCGAAGGGCCCGCCTTGCCCGATTTCGGTCGGTGGCGGCGGTGGCAGTTCGTGATAGGTCGGCGCGACATAGACCTTGCTGATGATGCGGGTCCGGTTCTTCTGCCAGCGGATGTCGACCATCGCGGCGACGAGCAGGATGCCGGCGAGCGCCATACGGTTGACGCCGCCGCGCGCGTTCATGGTCGTGAGACCGTTGGTGATCAGGAGCACGATCAGCACCCCGACTGCAGATTTTGCGACCGAGCCCTTGCCGCCGCCGAGCGTGATGCCGCCGAGCACGGTCGCGGTTAGCACGATCACCTCCGGGCCGACGCCGATGTCACCGCCGACCGTGCCGAGCCGGGAGGCGAAGAACAGCGCGCCAATGCTGGTCAGCACACCGCTTGCGACGTAGCAGAGCGCGATCGTCCGGCGAACCGAAATGCCTGAATTATACGCCGAACGGCGTGAGCCGCCGATCGCGGTGATGTGCCAGCCCGGCCGCAGCCGCGTCATGAAGATGTGGCCGAAGATCGCGATGACGATATAGGCCAGTGCGACGGTCGGAATACCGAAGACAGAACCGGCGCCGATGAAGTCCCAGGACGGGATGTCGGGGAAGGCCGAGGCGATCGCGTTGGAGTAGCGCTGGATCAGAAGATCGTAGGCCGAGCGATAGATGATCAGCGTGATCAGCGTGGTGATGAAAGCGCGTAGCCGCAGATACCCGACCAGGATGCCGTTGACGGCGCCGAGCGTCGCGCCGCAGAGCAGCGTCGCGACCACCACCGCCGGAACCGGCCAGCCCAGCACGTCGAGCAGATAGAGCGCGCAGAAATCGGTCAATGCGAAGATCGAGCCGACGGAAAGATCGATGCCGCCGACGATGACGACCAGCGCAAGCCCAAGCGCGATAAAGCCGATCTCTCCGGCCTGGCGCGCGGTGTCGGCGAGGCTCGCCGGCGACAGGAAGTTGTCGATGGACCGGCTGAACGCGAAGCCGACGATCAGGAGAAGGATGACCGGGATGGCTGTCTCGGTCCATCGCTTGGACAGGATTTCACCAAGCAGATGATCCGGCCAGTAGCGGTAACGCAGGCTCGTCAGGGTGTCGCGCATCGGCATTCCAGCGGGGCGTGGACAATGGTGGGAGCGAAGTCCCCGAGACAGGCATGGCCTCGGGGACTTCGAGCGTCGGAGCGGACTATTTCTTGAGATCGCTGAGATTCCAGCAGGCCGTCTGGCTGTCGGCGTTCTCCTTGGTGATCGGAATCAGCGTGGTGTATTCCGAGCCCTTGATCGAGCCGGGCTTCGCGCCCGATGACAGCAGCCATTTGATTGTGCCGGCCATCTGCGCCGCCTGGGTCGGCACGTCGTAGCTCATGTTGAGATCGAACGCGCCGGACTTGACCAGCTCGCAAGCGCCCTTGCGCTCGCCGCCGCCTGAGGTCGCGAGAAACACCTTGCCGGTGAGGCCCGCTTCCTTGACCGCGGCTGCGGTGCCGATGTCCATGCCGTCCCAGAAGCCGACGATGCCGCAGAGGTCGGGATTCTGCTTCAGCACCGTTTGCGTGATCGCCTTGGCCTTGGCGGCGTCCCAATCGGCGGCCTGGCTCGACACCACCTTGATCTCGGGATGCTTGGCCAGGACGTTCTCGACGCCTTTGAGAGTATAGGCGCTCGCGGCGGCCGACAGCGCGCCCTGGATGATCGCGATCTTGTTCGACTTGCCCTCGCAAGCCTTGACCACGCCTTCAGTCTGGCGTTCGCCGATCTCGACCCAGTTGGCGCCGACGAACGCCGAGCTCCGATAGGCCGAGCCCATGTTGATCTGGATGACGTAGATGCCTTCATTCTCGGCGCGCTGCAGCAGCTTGGCGTAGGTCTGCACGTCCGGATTATGCACCACCATCACCGCCGGCTTTTCGGAGATCAGCGACGTGACGGCTTGCGCGCCGGCATTGGTGTTCCAGTTAGCGTCGCGGATCACGAACTTGACGCCGAACGGCTCAAGCTCCTTTTTCAGTCCGGCATACCAGCCCTCGGTGAGGTCGAAGTTCATCGCCACCGGCACATAGGCCACGGTCTTGCCGGCGAGCGCTTCCTTGAATGGCTTCTGGAACGGCTCGTCCAGGCCCTGCTGGGCGAGAGCCGGCCCAGTCAGTGCCGAGAGAGCCAGTGCGGCGAGGGTTGCTTTTGTCGGATTGCCAGGATGTTTCATTGCTTCCTCCTTGGTTATGGTTGTCGTTCTTGTCGGTCGTTCAGATGTCGCCCTGCTGTGCCGTTTCTTCGTTGCGCGGATTCAGGAAGGAGTCCGTGATGACGGCGAGCAGCAGGACCACGCCTTTAATGAGATTTTGCCCGGCGTAAGAGATGTCCATGATGGTCATGCCATTGAGCATGGTGCCGATCAGGAGCGTGCCGATGATGACGTTCAGCACGCCGCCACGCCCGCCTGAGAGCCCGATGCCGCCCAGCACGACGACCAGGATCACGTCGTAGATCAGCGTCGAGTTGAAGATGCGGGTCGGCATCGAATTGACGGAGGCCGCCAGCACGAGGCCGGCAAAGCAGCCGATCAGGGCGGTGATCACATATTGCAGGACAATGATCGGGCGGGAGGGAATGCCGGTCACGCGCGCGGCGTAAGGGTTGTCACCGATCGCATAGATATAAGCGCCCCAGCGGGTTTGCCGCAGCAGGAATGCGACCACGATGCAGGCGATCGCGAACATCCAGATCGAGGTCGGGATGCCGAGAACGGTGCCCTGTCCGAGACGTTCGAATCCGTTCATGCCCGGGCTCCATTGCACGACGTCGAGCTGGAACAGCGCGGCTTGTCCCAGCCCGGCGAGCAACAGACCCGTTGCCAGCGTCGCAAACAGCGAGGGCACCTCGGCATAGGCGATCAGCCAGCCATTGACGAGGCCGAAGGCGATCGTGAGCAGCACGGCAGTCAGAAGCGAGGTCGGCAGCGAATGGCCGTTCTGCACCATCTGAAGTACGAGCCCCGGGGGCACGGCGAGGGCCGCGATCAGCGAGATGTCGATGCCGCGGCCGATCACGACGATCGCCATGGCGAGGCCGAGGATGCCGAGCACTGCCACGTTCTGGAGCAGCGTCAGCATATTGTCCGCGGTCAGGAAGCCGTTGAGGAAGATCGAGAACACGAGGAACAGCAGCGCGAAGACGGCGAAGACGATCTCCTGCTGGTTGACCCGAAAGCGCTTCATCCCGTATTGCCTTTCTTCGACGTCGGCCTCTGTGGGTCAGTTATGACGATCGGGTCTCTGTGCGATAGGTCTGTGGGAGCGGTGTCGGGCCTTCCGTGAGTGCCCTCACCTGGGCCTGGTCGTCGGAGCCGATCGAGATGTGGACCAGCGTATTCAGTCTGGCGTCTTTGTCGACGAGAATGTCTGCCGCGATGTCCGGACCGAAGATGCGATCGATCTCGGTTCGGACTTTCTCCTGCACAGCGATGTCGCGAAGCGCGGGCTTGAAGATCTTGCCAACTGCGGTGACCGGGAGGGTCTCGAGCAGCACGATGCGCTTCGGCCGGTCGGGATGCAGCTGCGCCGTAGCTTCGAAGAGATCGTGCAGATTGCGGGAAGAGATGGGCGAGTTGTAGGGCCGCCCTTCCAGCGCCTCGATGTCGGCGATGGTTTGGACCGGCTGGCTGAATCGCGTCGTGGTCAACGAGGGCGCTCTCACGGCCACCGCCATCCAGGCGGCACGGCGGGTTGTGCAGCAGCTGATCTGTCCTGATGCAAGCGAACGCTTCCTGCCTATCTCATTGACCGATTCTTGTTCTTCATAGGCCACACGCCCGGACCCGGCTTGCTCCGGAGCGCAAAGCTTTTGCTTGTCCGCGCAAACCGGTCTTGCGTATAGGCGGCGGCCATCCAAAATCTCGGCGCCGGACGAGCTTGTGCGATGCACAAACGACGTTCACTTTGGCTGCACGATGGGTGGGCTGACGGGCGTCTGCATTATCGCTTCCGGCTCACGGATGTACCGGTGTCCGAATGGATTTTGGACCGCCCGCTTCCGCGCTGCAATTCCATCGTCGATCGGCTTGCCGAACATCTGCCCGCCAGGGCTCGGATCGATTTGACGCGGCAGATTGCGCCGACTACGCTTTGTGCAAATTCCCGGGGACGGAAATGTCGAACGATATCGCGGCCATCATCTCGAAAGCGCGCGAGCATTCCATCGGCGACCTTCTGCGCCGCTCGGCGGGCCGCGAGCCGACCAAGCTTGCGGTGAGCTGCGGCAGCATGAGCTGGACCTTTGCGGAGATGGATACGATCTGCAACCGGCTCGGCCGCGGCCTGCTCGGGCTCGGCGTGAAGAAGGGCGACCGTCTCGCCGTGCTCTCGCGCAACTCGCATGCCTTCGCCGCCCTGCGCTTTGCGGTGGCGCGGATCGGCGCCGTGCTGGTGCCGATCAACTTCATGCTCAATCCCGATGAGATCAATTTCATCCTGAAAAGCTCTGGCGCAAAACTGCTCGCGACCGGCCCCGATTTCGTTGAGCCGGCGCGCGCCGCAAGCGCGAAGGATTGCGCTGTCGAAAAGATGATCTGGCTGCCGGGCGAGGACTTCGCCACGGCGCCCGCTGGCATCGCCACCTTCGACGATCTGCTTCATGCCGACGGCTCGTTCCTCGAGGCGTCCGTCGACAGCCGCGATCTCGCGCAGATCGTCTACACCAGCGGTACAGAATCGCTCCCCAAGGGTGCGATGCTGAGCCATGAAGCGGTGATGTGGCAGTATGTCAGCTGCACCATCGACGGCGGCATGAGCGTAGACGACAAATTCCTGCACGCCCTGCCGCTATATCATTGCGCGCAGCTCGACGTGTTCCTGGGACCGCAAATCTATCTCGGCGCCTCCGGCGTGATCACGGGCAAGCCGACCGCGGACAACATTCTGGCGTTGATCCAGGCGCACAACATCACCTCGTTCTTTGCGCCGCCGACGATCTGGATCGCCATGCTGCGCTCACCGAATTTCGACAAGACAGATCTTTCGACGCTGCAGAAGGGCTATTACGGCGCCTCGATCATGCCGGTGGAGGTATTGCTTGAGCTGCAGCGTCGACTGCCCGCCGTAAAATTCTGGAACTTCTACGGCCAGACCGAGATCGCGCCGCTGGCGACCGTGTTGCGGCCGGAAGAGCAACTGCGCAAGGCCGGCTCGGCCGGCAAGCCCGTGCTCAACGTCGAGACGCGCGTCGTCAACGCGTCGATGGAGAACGTGAAGGTTGGCGAGGTCGGTGAGATCGTGCACCGCTCGCCGCATCTGCTCTCCGGTTATTACAACGATCCCGTGAAGACCGCGGCGGCGTTTGCCGGCGGCTGGTTTCACTCCGGCGATCTCGCCACTGTTGACGCCGAAGGCCACATCAATGTGGTCGATCGCGTCAAGGACATGATCAAGACCGGTGGCGAGAATGTCGCCAGCCGCGAGGTCGAGGAGATGGTCTATCGCATCCCTGAAGTCTCCGAGGTCGCCGTCGTGGGCTTGCCCGATCCGCGCTGGATCGAGGCTGTGACTGCGATCGTCGTGGTCAAGGCCGGCGAGAAGCTGGATGAAGATGCCGTCATCCGGCATTGCGCCGGCCAGATGGCGCCTTTCAAGGTGCCGAAGCGCGTGATCTTCGTCGAGAGCCTGCCGAAGAATCCCAGCGGCAAGCTGCTCAAGCGCGAGCTGCGCCAGCGCTTCGTCGGCGGCGAGACGCTCGACAAGGCGATCCAGAAGAATTTCGGCACCTGAGGCGGAGCGGTCGTCATGAAAGCCTGGCAGGTCGCGCACGACTGGTCGATCGAGGGCATGGAGCTGGCTGATTTGCCGGAGCCTGTGCAGTTTCCTCAAGTCGCGTTCGCCTCAATACTTCTTCACGTGCACGCCGAACGCCAGCCACAGTGCCATTGAGGCGAGGCCGAAGCCGCCGAGTAGCAGGAAGGTCGGACCGTAGCCGATCCATTGCGCGATCCAGCCGCCGAGTGCGGGGCTCAGGCTTGCGCCAATGCCCTGCACAGTGATGACAGCGCCCTGGCCGAGATTGATGCGGCCGGTGCCGTCGAGCGAGCGCGCGACCATGCCGGGGACGGCGACGGTCTGCAGTCCGGTGCCGATGCCGTCGAGCACCTGCATCGGCACGACGCCCCACCATCCCGTGACGAAGAAGGCGAGAACGCCGCGGATCGGTAGCACCATGAAGGAGACGAGGATCACCGGCCAGTAGTTGCGTTTCCCCGCGACTTGCATGCCGACCAGGGACGTCACGATCATCACGCCCTGCGCAATGACGACGATGGTCGCGACGAAGCTTGGACCATTCGCCTCGCCTGCGCTCACGGCGGCAAGGCCATAGAGCGGCACGATGGCGGCGTTGCCGAGATGGAAGATGGCCAATGCCAGCGCCAGCACCAGCAGCGGCTTGTGCTTGAAGAGAACGGAGAGACCGGCCGGCGGGTTCTTGCTCTCGTCTTCCTTGCTGCCGCGAGCCTGGCGATCATCGATGGCCTTGGCCGGAATCATCAGGACGCAAGCGACGGCGACGGCGCCGAAGACGGCAGCCAGCACGAACACCCAGACGTAGCCGAATTTGTATCCGAGATACCCCGACAGCGCCGCGCCGACCATGTTGCCCGCATGGTTGAAGGCCTGATTGCGTCCGTTCAGCGCATTGAAACCCTTTTGCTTGGCGATGCCGAGAGTGATCCCGGTGACCGCCGGCACGATCGCGGCGCTCGCCAGCGATTGTGCAACTTGCGAGAACGTGACCGCCCAGAAATTTTGTGAGATCAGGATGATGGCGGAGGCCAGCACAACGCAGATGCCGGGGATGACGACCCATAGCCGCTTGTTGCGGCTGGAATCGATGAAGCCGCCGATCGGCGTCGTGACCAGCATGCCCGCGACATTGCCGATCGTCAGCGCCGTGCCGATCAATCCGGTTGCCCAGCCGCGCTCTTGCAGGAACACCCCGACGAACGGCCCAATGCCCGACTGCATGTCGGCCATGAAGAAGTTGACGGCGTAGAGGGGCCAGAGACGGGGTGAGGAAGGGCGCGATGTCATCGAGACGCTGAACGTGATGCTGCCGATCGACTGTGATCTCGCGCAGGCGGGCATGGATGGCCATGTGTGCCGGGGCGGACATGAAAGTAACCTGTGCTGGCCGTGTTGGTTCCTCCGGACTTGCGATCGCTGGACCGCGATGTCATTTCATGTCTGCGACGGTCTCATTTCTGGATCACGGCCATGCCCCTCTGGACCTGCGAAACCTGCGGCGCGCAATTCCCGGACAGCGAAAAGCCGCCGACGTCCTGTCCGATCTGCGAGGACGAACGGCAATTCGTGAACTGGAAGGGACAAACCTTCCTCAGGCGCGAGGCGCTGGCGGAGCGTCATCGCGTGGTCTGGCGCGACGATCTCGGCCTGACCGGCATCGGGTCCGAGCCGAGCTTTGCGATCGGCCAGCGCGCCCTGCTGGTGCCGCTCGCGGACGGTTGCGTGATGTGGGACTGCGTGCCGCTGGCAACGCCAGACGCGATCGCGCATGTCCGCTCGCTCGGCGGATTGAAGGCGATCGCGATCTCGCATCCGCATTTCTATGGTGCGTTTGCGGACTGGAGCGAGGCGTTCGGCGGTGTACCGGTCTATCTGCACGCCGACGATCGTCAGTGGGTGATGCGGCCGTATCCCGCGATCGTGCACTGGACCGGAGACAGCCATCGCATCTCCGACGATATTCTGCTGCTCCGCACCGGCGGCCATTTCGCAGGCGCCACCATGCTGCATCATGCGCGCGGCGCGGACGGCAAGGGCGCGCTGCTGACCGGCGATATCGCGCAGGTGACGATGGACCGCCGCTTCCTCAGCTTCATGTACTCCTATCCGAACTACATGCCGCTCAACGCCGCCGCGGTGCGGCGGATCGCGGCGGCGGTCGAGCCGCTCGCTTTCGACCGCATCTACGGCGCCTGGTGGGGCCGCAACATCGCCTCCGGCGCCAAGGCGGCCTTCGCGGCGTCGGTGGAGCGATACATCGCAGCGATCGCCTGACGATCGAAATCCCATTGCTTTCGCCAATTAACTGTACGATTGGTACAGTTATTAAGCGAGACGCAATGATGCGTATGCCGGTCCGGCACGTTCGATGCATGGGTGTTGCGGCGGGCGGGTTTTGCGGCCGCGTGAGCGGGAGTTGGACGCATGACCGGGCAGCGCGACCACCAGATCTTTGAAGCCGGCAACGTCGCGCTTCAATCCGGCGCCGTATTCCTTGCGATGAAGCTTGCCTACCAGACCTATGGCACGCTGAGCGCGGCCAAAGACAACCTCATCTTGAATCCGACCTCCTTCAGCGCCCAGCAGGTCGACACCGAGTGGCTGATCGGCTCCGACGGCGTGCTCGATCCCGCCCGCTATTTCATCGTCATCCCCTCAGGGCCGAGGTCGCAGCGCTTCTCAGCAAGTAATGTAGGCATCCGATCATGATTGATGCGACTGTTTCAGAGCCCGGCCATCGCCTGAAGCCACTGAGCCCGGCCATGCTGCGCGAATTGTCGGCGCGCTCGAACCTCAGGGGTGCGGCGCAAAGCCTCGGTCATTATGGCATGATCGTGCTGGTTGGCGTACTGATCTCGATGGTGTCGTCGCGCCATAGCGTGCTCTGGGCGCTGCCGCTGATGGCAGTGCAGGGCTATCTCGTCGCGTTCCTGTTCATGGCGGTGCATGAGACTGCGCACAAGACCGCGTTCAGAAGTCGTGGCTTCAACCTCGCGGTCGGTTATTTCTCGGCCTTCATCATCGGACTGCCCTATGAATATTACTGCCTGTTCCACTGGGACCATCATCGCTACACCCAGGATCCGGACAAGGACCCGGAACTGATCGTCGGCGTCAAGCCGACATCCGACACCCAGCTTGCGATTGCCTATAGCGGATTGCTTCAGGTTGCCGGCCGGCTCCGGCTGATGCTCGGCCATGCCGCCACCGGCAAAGTGGTCGTGCCTTGGATCCCCGAGAACAAGCGTGGCACCATCGTGACTGAGGCGCGTGCCTATGTCGCGCTCTACGCGTTGCTGCTCGCATTGTCGCTGTGGTTCTCGTCCGCACTGCTTCTGTGGATATGGATCGGGCCGGTGATCATCGGGCAATTCTTCCTGCGGCCCTATCTCTATGCCGAGCACACCGGTTGCGACCGTACCCGCAGCGCGTTCCAGAACACCCGCACCACCTATACCGGCGCCATCGTCAAATGGATTGCGTGGAACATGCCCTACCACGTCGAGCACCACGCCTATCCCTCGATCCCGTTTCACGCGCTGCCGAAGCTTAACGGAATCGTCGATGGGGAGATCGTCCATCGCGGACGCGGCTATATCAGAACGACGCGCGAGACCTGGGCGTGGTTTCGCCGGGATCGAAAGCGCGCTTAGCTCAACGCAAAACTCCGGCCGCAGCGCGACCGGAGCTTTGTCGTGACGGCACGATATCAGTAGATCCCGTAGGCGCAGACATTCACGACGCGAACGCGCATGCCGCGGCGGGTCTGGACGACGCGCTCCTGGTAGCAGTTGCTGACGCCGGTGTTGACGTAGAGACCACCATAACCGAAGCCCCAGCCGGGACCCCAGTGGTGGAAGCCGTGGGCCGACGCAGCGGTGGGCGCGAGGGCGGCAGCGCCGAGCGAACCGGCGGCGATCAGACCAAGAGCAAGCTTACGAAACATTCTTATTCTCCAGTGTGGCGCGAGGCCGTTGTTGTGTCCCTGCTTCTCGGTCGAGGCGACACGCGAGTTCGTTCACGCGATGAGGCAAGAATCGCGTTTCGGGATTGTTTCGTCGGTTGCGGAGAGATGCGCCGTCGTCAGGCTTACCGCGCCACGCGATAGCGCGCGGCCATCGCCTGTGTCATCTCGGCCATCTTCTCGCGGAGATCGGCGGGCTCCAGCACCTCGACCTCGGACCCGAGCCGCAGCAATTCGGCTGCGGCATGCCATGATGTCTTCCCGGTCGGCACCCTTGCGATGCACCAGCCGTCGGCATCAGTCGTCTCTTCGATCTGGGTGCGCGCCTTGACGTAGGGCTGGCTCAGCGCATCGAGCAGCTTTACGCCGAATGGTGAGAGCCGTACGATCGCGACGTTCGGGTGCATGTCGGCCTCGAGCCGCAGCGTCGCATTCTGCCAGTAGGCGGCGAGATCGAAATCGGCGGGACGATCGAAGCGGTCGTCGAGCGCCGTGCAGTCGAGCACGCGCGCGATGCGATAGGTGCGCACGCTGCCGTCGACCTGGCCGGCGAGATACCAGTTGCCGCCCTTCAGCACGAGGCCGAGCGGAGCGACACGGCGCTGCTTCTCGGCGCGCCAGCTCTGATAGCGGATTTTGATGAGTGTCCCGCGCAGGGCCGCGCCGGCAATCGCGCGCAGATGCTTCGGCTCTTCCGGCTCGCCGAACCAGCCTGGCGCGTCCAGATGAAAACGCTCCTGCATCCGGCCGGCGTCTTCGCGCAAGTTTGCGGGCAGTGCCGCCATCAGCTTGTTCTGTGCGGCGATCATCGCGGCATCCAGCCCCAGCGCCGCCGCCGGGCCCGGCAATCCCGCCAGGAACAGCGCGCCCGCTTCGCTCTGCGACAGCCCGTTGAGGCGCACGCGATAGCCGTCGAGCAGGCGGTAGCCACCCTCCGCACCGCGGTCGGCATAGACGGGGACGCCGGAAGCCGCGAGCGCATCGATGTCGCGATAGATCGTGCGTACCGAGACTTCGCAGGCCTCCGCAAGTTCGGGCGCAGTGATCTGCCCCCTGGCCTGGAGGGTGGTGAGGATCGACAACATCCGGCTCGCGCGCATGATCCTTTAGACCATACCTGACACAGGATGTCAGGTATGGTCGGCTAGAGATGCACCCATCGCAAGCCGCCCAAGGGGGCCCAAAGGGAGATCCGCCATGACCGATCCGAACCGCATCACGCTGTATTATTCGCCGCAGAGCCGGGCCACCGGCACGCGGGTGCTGCTGGAGGAGCTCGGGGCGCCCTACGATCTCCACGTCCTCAACATGAAGGCCGGCGAGCAGCGGAGGCCTCCCTATCTCGCCATCAATCCGCTTGGCAAGGTGCCGGCGATCCGGCACGGCGAGGCGCTCGTGACCGAGCAGGTGGCCATTTACATCTATCTCGCCGACCTGTTTCCGCAGGCCGGCCTTGCGCCCGCGCTCAACGATCCGCTGCGAGGTCCCTATTTGCGCTGGACCGCCTACTACGGCTCCTCCTTCGAGCCCGCGCTGATCGACAAGTTCATGCAGCGCGAGCCTGCGCCGGTCACGCAGTCACCCTACGCCGATTACGACACCATGCTGGGTGCGCTCGAGGCGCAGTTGTCAAAGGGACCATATCTGCTCGGCGAGCGGATGACGGCGGCCGATATTCTCTGGGGTGTTGCGTTCAGTTGGACGATGATGTTCGGTATCGTGCCGAAGAAGGACGTGTTCGTCCGCTATTCCGAGCGCATAACGTCGCGCCCTGCGTTCCAGCGGATAAATGCGACCGACGCCGAGATGGCGGCGCAGCATGCCGCGGCCGTCGGAGGATAGAGAAGCCGGTCATCAGATGACAAAGCCGATTTACACGACGAACTGCTTCAATACTTTCATCCGGGTCGCCGAAGACTGCCCGGCGCCTACCGGCGAAGATCCACCGCCGCGCGCCGGAAAGCCGACCGTGGCGAACCTGCAGTACGCGATGATCGCGACGGAGCCCTACAAATACACGTCGGACGACGTGATCTTCGCGACGTCTGCGGCTGGTCGGGAACTGGGTGCGAAGGCGACGAAGCAGGAGCGCACCCTCGCCCGCAAGGCGTTCTTCTCCAAAGGCCAAGCTTGCATGCGTGCATCCGGCCTCGGCAAGCGTTTTGGCTGGGGCGTTCATGCCGATAGCGAAGGGCGGATCGCGATCTACGCCATTGACAGCGAGCGCTATCAGGCACTCGCGCGCGATCTCAAGCTCACGCAGGTCCGCGCGATGCGGTCGAAGCGGGCGTGATCAGAATTTCGGCGCTCTCTTCTCCGCGAATGCCTTGATGCCTTCCTTGATCTCGTCGCCGCGCATGCTGTCGCGGTGGCGCTGGTCGGCGGCTTGCTCATCCAGCTCGCCGCGGACGAATTCGTTGATTGCGCGTTTCATGCCGCGCATCGCGTTTGGGGCATTGCCGGCGAGAACATTGGCGAGCTTGTCGACTTCCTCGTCGAGTGTTTCCACCGGAACCATGGCGGTGAGATAGCCGATCCGCAGCATCTCCGGAGCACTGATCTTCTGCGCAGTGAGAAACAGCCTCTTGGCGTTGTCGACGCCGAGCCGCGTCACGTAGCGTTTGATGCCGCTCCCGTAGTAGTGCAGTCCGAGCCGCGCCGCCGGCATGAACATCTCGGCTGTGTCGACGCCGATACGGAAATCGCAGGCCAGCGCGAGGTCGGTCGAGCCGCCATAGACGCCGCCATTGAGACGGCAGATCGTCGGCACGCCGAGATCCTCCAGCCGGTTGACCACGACTTCGAAGGCCGAGCCGGCGCTCTGCTGCTCGTTGGCGCTCACCGCGCGCTCCGCGACCGAATTGAGGTCATAGCCGGCCGAGAAGGCGCGTCCCGTGCCGGTCAGCACCAGCACGCGGATATCGGGATCGGCCTCGACCCGGTCGAACAGCTTTGTCAGCTCGCCGAGATCTTCCGCCTGGAGCCGGTTGAGATGCTTGGGCCGGTTCAAGCGGATGGTGGCGCGCGCACCATCGATTTCGAGCACGGGGCCACTGGCCGCGTCGGCTGTGTCCGACATTCTTGTCTCCATTTACTTGTTTTCGAGCGTGCGGCGCTTCGCTTCGGCGTCGATAGTCTCGGCGAGGTCTGGGTGCCGCGCCATCAGCACGCGGAAGTCGACGAGGTCGAGCACCAACAGCCGCGACACTTTCGTGGTCGAGACATTGGCGCCGCGCATGTTGTTGCCGAGCAGTGCCATCTCGCCGAAGAAGGCGCCTTCGCCGAGCTGCACCTTCTTGCCGGGGAGGTCGACCTCGACCGCGCCGGCGGCGATAAAATACATGCAGTCGCCCTGCGCACCCTTGCGGATGATCATGGTGCGCGCCGGCAGCTCCATGGTGCGCAGCATGTGGGTGACGTCGGCGATGGCCGCGGGCCCCAGCGCCGCGAAGAACGGCACCTTGCTCACGGATTCCCAGGTCTTGAGGAAGTTGTCACGCCGCGTTTCCGCCGCGAACCCGGTCGCCAGAATACCGGTCCAGAGGCCGAACACGCCGAGGCCGGAGATCATCACCAGCGCCGCGACCATGCGGCCGAGCGGCGTGACCGGCACGACATCGCCATAACCTGTCGTGGTCAGCGTGACGACCGCCCACCACAGCGCGGCAGGGACGCTGCCAAACGTCTGCGGCTGCACGTCCCGCTCCAGGAAATATTCGGCGACCGAGGCCAGGAAGACCACCATCAGGAAGATCACCAGCACGCTGATCAGCGGGCCCGATTCCAGCACCAGCACGCGGCGGAGCTGGCGCAGGCCGGGAATGCCCGGCACCACCTTCAGCACCCAGAGCACGCTCAGCAGCCAGGCCGTCTTGGGCTCGGCGCCGAGGACCAGCGCGACCGGCACGGCCAGCGCCCCCAGGGCGTCGACCAGCCCGGCGGAGGAGGACATGTAGAGGCCCAGCCGCCCCTGCCGCGCCATGTGGCGCAGCCGGACCAGCCATTCGAACACGAAATAGGTGAGACAAGCCCACAGCAGGAAATCGACCCAGCGGTGCGCCGTCTCATAGGCCGGATCGAGCGTCAGCAGCACCATGCTGACCACGCCGATCGTCACGGCCACATAGGCCGCCTTGGTCATGTTGCGGCCGGCGGTCGCGGCCACGAACTGGGCCAGAGCAGGAAACATCGGCTTGGACATGCGGAATGGCGGCTCGATCTTGGTGCTGACGGTCCCGGGCCGGGACTTGAGCTGGGACTTGGGCGCCAAAGTGCCCGCCCGCACCGGAGCCGTCAACGACGGGGCGGGCAGCCGCGCCATCCGCCCCGATCAGGGCGCGGATGCCTCGTCCAATGGCTGGGAAGGTGCCGGGCCTGCTGGCTATTTGAAATGCGGAGGCTCGTCGTAACCGCGGCGGCTGCTCAGGAACAGCAGCATCATCAGGCCGACGCCGACGACCACGGAGAACCCCGCTCCTAGCGCCAGTGCCACATAACCTTCCGTCGGGATCGGATCGCCTCCGACCGACATGGCCGAGTAGGCGAAATAACCAACCGCAACCAGCATTCCCAGCAAGATGATGAGAAGGAGTAGACGCATGGTGCGTTCTCCGGTTGTGCTGGAAGCCAACGGTTGCGGTGGGGAAACGGTTCCACGGGCTGCAGGCAGCGATTCGCCAAAAGGAGATGGGCGCCTGCCATCCAGGCGCGAATCGATAGGTCAGGCGCTCTGAGCTGTCTTCACCACCACAACGTTGCTGTCTTCGGGCGGGGGGAGCGCGGCGGGGGCGGCGATCTTCTCGAGCTCGCTGGCATGGCGCTTCAGGTAGTCGCGGCGCATCCCGATCTCGTCGCGGACGAATTCGTAGCCGAGCTTGAAGGTATCGAGCCCGTCGGTACTGATCGTGCCGTCGCGCAAGCCGATCACCGCGCCGCGCAAGATGCCCTCGAGCTCGTCCTGGAGACATTCGAGCTGATCCAGCGAATGGGCGTGCTCGATCCGCTCCCCGATATCGAGGATCGCGGTAGAGAGCTCGCTCGCCTTCTCTGGCGCGACGCGGGTGATCTTGGCGTAGATCGCGGCGAAGATCGAGCCGATGACGCTGAGCGCGGCGGCGCCCAAGTACATCACGTCGCTGTACTTATCCATGAACGACTTGGTGTCGTCATTGATGTAATCGGCGGCGCCCTGATGCGCCATCACGAAGGCATCTTTCTCGACTGAGGCCGGCTCGATATGGGTGGCAAAGCCGTTGTCGAGCCCGAGCGCGGACTTGTTCTCGTAGACGATGCGCGCGATGTCGCCAGCGGTGGTCGGCGACATTTTGGACTGCGCGACCAGCAGCCATTCGAGGCCGATCGTGTCGAGATCGTCGTCGGGAATCTCGGGCGAGGCGGACAGCGTGCCGGCTGTCAGCGTCTCGTCGGAAATGCCGGGGAATTTACGCGCCAGCGCCTTGGCTTCGTCGATGGCGTTGAGCGTGAAGCCGCCGCGCCTGGCGACCTGCTCGTAAGCCTTGTCGCGCACGGCCTTGGAGGCGTGGACGACAGCAATCACCGCACCAAAGCCGCTGGCCGGCGCGAACAGCTTGTCCAGCGTCGCGCCCTGCGGCGCCATCTGGATCTTCGCGGCGTCGGGGCTGTCGGCGGGAATATCGAGGATGCTGCGGACGAAGGCGAGGGACGAATCATTCTCGGCGAGAACGGCGACCTTCTTCTTCTTGAGCTCGGCGAGCGACTTGATCTTCTTGTTGCCGGGGCCGAGCAGCAGCACGAGATCGTGCTCAAGGATCGCGAGCGTGCGCGCCCGCAGCGGCACCTTGGCGTCGGTGCGCAGGACGGCAAGATCGGCCTGCCTGCGATCGAACTGCGCGAGCGCCTTGGCGTTGTCGGCGTTGTTGACGATCTTGATCCGGAAGCGCGAGGCGTTGTTCTTCAGCAGTGTGGCGAGCTTGGTCGCGAACAGTGCTTCGTCGCTGCTGGGAGCGCCGACGGCAAAAGTCAGCGTCTCCGAATTGTGCCACCAAACGCGCCCGGCCCAGACGGTGGCAAGCGACAGCAGCAGGGTCAGCACGACATACAGCAGGACCTGCTGCTGATTGGTCTTGATCACCTTGGGACGCCGTGGCGGCGGGAGCTCGGTTGACGAGGTCGGGCCTTCAGCACTCATGGCAGCACTCTGGCCTCGTTCCCGAAATGGCGGGCGGCACGGCCATCGCCGGCGGCACGCTCAAAAATTCGTAAGCGTCTGAAAAAAGAACGATAATCCTCTACCTGAGGATGATAGCGCTCCAGCGCGAGAATGCAAATTCCGCGCCGAAGGTAACCTTACTCAACCGATCCGCGTCGTTTGGTTATGCTATCACCGTTTAGCCACAGTTGGCGATTTTCCAATTCCCCCGGCTGCATTCCGTCGCGGGAGATGTCATAAATCAGCGGTCCCGATGTTCTGACGGGTCCAAGAAGAAGTTGCGCTGAACGCTCCATTTTTTCCTTTTAGGTCAACGAGGGCGTCAGCTTTGTCGTTTCCACCTCTGTCATCGGCGGTTCCGGTCGAAGCGCTCATTGGCTGGATGTTGCTGCTTACCTTCAAGCACATCATCGCCGATTTCGTGCTGCAGACCGCCTGGATGGCGCAAGGCAAGGACCAGAAGCACGGCTGGGCTTTGCCGCTTCTGGTGCATTGCCTGATTCACTTTGCGGTTGCGCTGCCGCTGATCCTGATCGTGGCGCCGAAATTCTGGTTCGTGGCGCTGATCGACTTCGTCATTCACATCACGATCGACCGCGCCAAGGGATGGGTTTCGGCCAATTTCCGCGTCAACCAGGAGCACCCCTGGTTCTGGACCCTGATCGGCGTCGACCAGGCGCTGCACCATCTGACCGGCTTCGGCCTCTCCATCTTCATGGCGGCGAACTGACTGCTGGCACTGTCGTTCCGGGGCCCGCAAAGCGGTACGCAACAAGTCCCGCCCGGTTGATTCGTGGCCCACGCGCAAGCACCCCGGGTGACTACCGCTCGGGTTGGTTAACCTTTCATTAGAGAATTGCGCTGCATCTTCCCTACACGAGGGAGAACTGCAATGTTTTCAAGCCGCGACGCTTATGAAAGCGATTTCTGCCCGGTTCGCGACGAGCTCCTTGGCGAGATGTACCGCGCCAGCGAGAGTGGCCTGCCGAGGCTGGTTGAGAGTGTTTCCCCTGACGCGCGCGCCAGGCTGGCGCTGTTCTGCTATCGCCGCAGCCATCTTCATTCGTTGGCCGTCGCGATCGCAGCCAGCTGCAGCGAGCGCGACCTGATCGAGAACGGCGGCCGTGTCGGCTCGACGCTCTACGCGCTGTCGCGCCAGGGCTCGGCCAAATCGTCCCCGTCGGTGTCGGGTGGCCGCAAGCCGATCACGCTGTCGACCAAGCCGCTCTCGGTGCTCGCACCGCTGGACGACGAGATCGACGACGAGATCAGCGAAGCCGTCCCGGCTTAAGCGGTCTCGATCACAGGCAGTCCGAACTTCCGCCGTGCCATCGCGCATTCGGCGTCGCCCGGCATGCAGGTGCGGCACACCTCCGGCCGCACTGCATAGATGCCGCACGTAGTCGCCTTGCCGATCTCGCCCTGCAACGCTGAACAGCGATCGCCCTCGCAGCGCATGCCGGATTGTCGCGCGTTGACGAGCGTCTCCGGGATCAACGCAAGCTCCTCGTCGCTCTCGATCGAGAAGCGCGGCCAGTTCTGCGAATAGCCGCAGCAGGCGCCGCAGCTCTGGCAGCGGCTCGACAGATCGGTCTCTTCCATCAGCGTCATGTGTCCTTGTCAGGTATCCTTGGGCGGACCCCAGACCAGGCTCTGCCGCCATTTTGCGCGCAGCACGTCGCGCCGCTCCGGATATCTTTCGTCGAGATAGGTCGCATCTACCACGCGGTCGGTGCGGAAGCTGCGAAAATCGCTGCGCAGCTCGCACCAGGCCGCGAGCAGGCGCACGGCTTCGAGATAGCCGACCGAGATCGGCCAGATCATGCGCTCGCTCGGGCGGCCCTGCTCGTCGCGATAACGCAGCATGATCTTCTTGCCCTCGTGAATCTGGGTGCGCGTGCGCGCCATGTCCAGGCGATCCGGCTCCCTGTTCCAGCTCGGCCGCGCGCGGCTAGCAGGCTCCAGCACGAAGGGACGCAGGCGTTCAGGCACGGTGTCGGCGATCTTGGCCATCAGGTCTTCGGCCGCGCGCGCCAGCGTGGAATCGGCATGGCCCGCGACCCATTGTGCGCCCAGCACCGCCGCCTCGATCTCGTCGGGTGTCAGCATCAAGGGTGGCAGGTCAAAACCCTTCTCGAGAATGTAGCCCATGCCGGCTTCGCCACGGATCGGCACGCGCTGGCCCATCAGCGTTGCGATGTCGCGATAGATCGTTCGCTTCGACGTCTCGAGCTCGGCCGCAATCGCGTCCGCCGTTAGCGGCTTACGGGTACGCCTCAGTACCTGGATGATCTGAAACAGCCGGTCGGCGCGTCTCATGACGATTCTCTCATCGGGGGCGGATCAGAAAACGGCGCGTGGCTGCTGACAGGATATTGGCAGCAGGGGAGTTCTATACCGGGACAACACATCGACTGAAGAGGATTTGTCCATGATCATTCCAACCCATCTCGGTCCGGCCGGACCGCTGTGGCGGAGCCAGGCCTCGTTGCTAGCCTCGCTGCAGACCTGGGTCTTCGGCCGCCTCGCACCTTTCGATCTCACCATCGTCGATCTCCGCGTTGCGCTCGTGACCATGCTGACACGCTCGCTGGTCCAGGCCGCGGACGCGCTGGTCCGCCATGTGATGGGCCGCGCCTGGCGGGGGGCCCGTTTCGCAGAAGATATCACGGCTGCTGCCACCATGGTGGCAGCAGCCCGGCGCTAGGTTCCATCAACTCTTTCGGCAGGTTCAGGAGAGCTCCAATGATCACGCTTTACGGCTTTGGCACCGGCTTCGGCCTGCCGGAAATCAGCCCTTTCGTCACCAAGACGGAGGTGCAGCTCAAGATGGCGGGACTGCCCTACCGGAAGGAGCGCGCGATGCCGCCGGCGTCGCCGAAGGGGCAGCTTCCTTTCATTGATGACGGCGGCGAGGCGGTGGCCGATTCCACCTTCATCCGCGCCCATATCGAGCGCCGTTACGGCTTCGACTTCGACGCCGGCCTTTCCCTGCACGAACGCGCCCAGGCCTGGGCGTTCGAGCGCATGATCGAGCACCACGTCTATTGGTCGCTGGTCGGCGCGCGCTGGGTCGATGCTGCCAATTTCGCCAAGGGCCCTGCGCATTTCTTCGACGGGGCGCCCGAGCACAGCCGCGAGAAGCTGCGCGAGGACGCGCAATTCCGCGTCGCCGAGAATTACCTGCTCTCCGGCCTCGGTCGTCACGCTCCCGATGACGATGTCGAGCTCGCGGTTCGCTCGCTGTTCGCACTATCGGTGCAGCTCGGCGACAAATCCTATCTGCTGGGCAACAAGCCCAGCGGGGTCGACGCGACCGCGTTCGGCGCGCTTGCGGGCATCTTGACGCCGTTCTTCGAATCCCGTCTGCGCGAGCGCGCGGAAGGATTTCCGAACCTGACCGCTTATGTCGACCGGATGATGGACACCTACTATCCGGAGTTCGCCTGGACGCCGCTGCGACAGGCGGCCTGATGCAATTGCGCGGCCAGCGTAAAAGAAAAGAGCCGGCCCATCGGGCCGGCTCTCGTCGTCCTGGAAACTTGTCGCCGCTTACTTCGCGAGCGTGTATTTGCCGTCCTTGACCGTGAGCAGGATGCGCGAGCGGTCGTCGAGGCCGTAGCGATCCTTCTCGGTGAAATTGTAGACGCCCTGGCTCGCCGCGATTTCCCGCTCCGAGAGCAGCGCCTGACGGATCGCCTCGCGGAATTCCGGCGTGCCCGGCTTGGCCGTCTTCAGCGCAACCGGAATAGCGCGCTTCAGGATCTCGAAGGCGTCGTAGGAATGGCCGGCGAACTGGCTGCGGCTGTTCGGGCCGTATTTGCCCTCGTAAGCCCTGTTGAGCGCGAGGCCCGGCTTCTTGGTCGCCGCCTCGTCCGGCTGGTCCTCGGGATCCATTACCGGGCCCGATGCCATCAGCACGCCCTCTGCCGCCTTGCCGGCGATGCGGATGAAATCCATGCTGGCAGCGCCATGGGTCTGGTAGATCAGGCCCTGATAGCCGCGCTCGCGCAGTTCGGTCTGCGGCAATGCTGCCGCGGTGCCGGAGGCGCCGATCAGGATCGCATCGGGATTGGCGGCGACGAGCTTCAGCACCTGCCCGGTCACGGACGTGTCGGGACGGGCAAACCGCTCCTCGTCGGCCAAAGTCATGCCCATTGACACGCCTTGGGCCTTGAAGTCGTTGAACCAGAGGTCGCCGTAGCTGTCGGAATAGCCGATATAGCCGACCGTCTTCACGTTGTGGGACTTCATGTGCTCGTAAAGCACCTTGCCCATGATCGGAATCGGCTGCGGCATGGCCACCGACCACTTCATGCGTTCCGGCGTGATCGGGAACGGCGCGAGGCCGAAATGCGGAATGCCGGCCTCGTTGGCGACGTTGGAGACCGCGATCGTCGGCGGCGTCAGCGCCGAGCCCATGATGATGTCGGCCTTGGATTCGGTGACGAAGCGGCGGGCGTTGGTGGTGGCGGTGGTCGGATCGCCGCCGTCGTCGAGCACGATCACCTTCAGCGGCACGCCGCCGATCTCCTTCGGCACGAATTCCAGCGCGTTACGCTCGGGAATGCCGAGCGCCGCGCCCGGGCCGGTCGTGGTAGTGGTGATGCCGATGGTGATTTCGTTGGTCTGGGCCAACGCCGGCAGGGCCGGCAGCGCCAGCGCGACTGCGGCGGTCAGGTAAAAGCGTTTCATCTATTCCTCCCTTTTCGTGTTTCTTTGAAAGCAGAAATTCGGGGCCATTTCAGCCCCGTCTTTTGGTGATGCGCGATTAGCTCCGGATCTCGCTCCCTGTGAATTTCGCTACCATTTCCGGCGGAAACGGTGCCGATTTCAGCTTGTCGGGGTTAACGGGATCGCGGCCGACCAGGACGCGGGTCTCAAAACCTTCGATTGCAAGTGCCTCGCCCTTGTAGACGTTGTGCTTCACCTCGAAGCTCGAGCGCTTGATGCTCTCGATTCTAGTCTCGATGGTGATCCAGTCGCCATAGGTCGAGGGGATGTAGAACCTGGACCGCGTGTCGACCATGGGGATGCCCACCAGGCCGTATTTGCGGACCAGATCCTGCTTGGAGAACCCGGCGACCTCGAACAAGGTCGACGTCGAATCGTCGAACATCGCGAAATAGCGCGGGTAGTAGACGATGTTGGCGGGGTCGCAGTCGCCCCACTGGATCTGGACCTCGCGCCGGTTCACGAACATGCGATTCTCTTACTTCGGCGCCATGCGCAGGGAGCCGTCGAGCCGCACCACCTCGCCGTTCAGATAGGAGTTCTCGACCATGTGCAGCGCGAGCGCGGCGAATTCGTCGGCGTGGCCGAGCCGGCGCGGGAAGGGGATCGCGGCGGCGAGCGAGTCCTGGGCCTCCTGCGGCAGGTTGGCCAGCAGCGGCGTAAGGAACAGGCCGGGCGCGATTGTCAGCACGCGAACGCCGAACTGGGCCAGCTCGCGCGCGATCGGCAGCGTCATGCCGACGATGCCGCCCTTGGAGGCCGAATAAGCCGACTGGCCGATCTGGCCGTCATAGGCGGCGACCGAGGCGGTGTTGATGATGACGCCGCGCTCGCCGCTCGCCTGCGGCTCGAGCTTGGCCATCTCGGTCGCGGCAAGCCGCAGCATGTTGAAGGTGCCGATCAGATTGACCTTGATAACCTTGTCGAAATCGGCGAGCGCCATCGGACCGTCACGGCCGACGACGCGCTTCGCAACGCCGATGCCGGCGCAGTTGACCAGCACGCGGGCCGGGCCATGGGCCTTGGTCGCCTGGGCGATCGCGGCTTCAGCGGAGGCGGCATCGGAGACGTCGCAGGTCACGGCCACGCCCTTGATCTCGGCGGCAACGGTCTCCGCGAGCTTGGTATTGAGATCGCACACTGCGACCCTGGCGCCCTGTGCCGCCAGCTTTCGCGCGGTGGCGGCGCCCAGTCCCGATGCACCGCCGGTGACGATGGCTGCCTGATCCTTCAACAACATGGCGTTCTCCCTTGGCGATGATTTCTTAAGCGACCGATATCACACGGTCCGATGGATTGGCAGCGTAGAGCTCCTCGATCAGCGCGCCGCGATGCTCGATCACCGCGCGCTGGTTGATCGAGCCCTTGTCGGTGACCTCGCCCTTGTCGATCGACAGCGGCACGTCCAGCAGGATCGCACGCGTGATCCGCGTCGAGGAGCCGGTGGCCGAAGAGAGAAAGCCGGTCAAGCGCTCACGGAGGGCTTCGCGCACCAGCCGGTCCCCGGCGGTGGCGGCGAGATTGTCGGCCGGCAGCGCGGGGTTGATCAGGCGGCAACCGTCGAGATCGAGCAGCACCAGCGCGGAAACCTCATCGCGGTTGATGCCGGCGATGACGACGTCGCGCACCAGCGGCGCGCAGGCCGCGACGAAGCGCGCACGTAGTGGACCGACGCTGACCCAGGTGCCGCTTGCGAGCTTGAAATCCTCGCTGACGCGGCCGTCGAAATCGAAGCCGGCGTTGAGATCATCGGGATCGGCAGGCTTGAGCGCATCGCCCATCTTGTAAAATCCTTCCTCGTCGAAGGATTTTGCGGTGATATCGGGCTGGCGCCAGTAGCCGGGCATCACGTTCGGGCCCTTGGCACGAACTTCCATCTTGCCGTTGTTCGGCACCAGCTTGGCGTCGTTGCCCGACACGGGAAGGCCGACATGGCCGGAGCGGCTGGTGCGCGGATTGACCGACATGAAGAACGGCGCGGTCTCGGTTGCGCCGAGGCCGGTCAGCATCGGGACGCGATAGCCTTTTTCTTTCACCGCGAGCGCGTCGAGGCTGTTCCAGACGAAGGGCGACAGCGCCGCGCCCGAGAAGAACATCGCGTGCAGCCGGTCGAAGAACTTTGCACGAAGACCCTGGTCGTCGCGCAAGTAAGGCAGCAACGACTCGTAACCCTTGGGCACGTTGAAATAGACCGTTGGCGAAATCTCCTGGAGATTGCGCACGGTCTCCTCGATGCCACCAGGCATCGGCTTGCCGGCGTCGAGATACATCGAGCCGCCGTTGTAGAGCGTCAGCCCGATATTGTGGTTGCCGCCAAAGGTATGGTTCCAGGGCAGCCAGTCGATGATGACGGGCGGCTCGTCCTTGAGGAAGGCGAGCGTCTCGCGAAGCATCACCTGGTTGGCACAGATCATGCGCTGGGTGTTGATGACGGCCTTGGGATTGCCGGTCGAGCCCGACGTCAGCAGGAATTTCGCGATCGTGTCGGGACCGATCTTGCCATGCACCGCGTCGAGGTCGCTTCGGATCGGCGTTGCCATGAGATCGGCGAGCAAGGTGACGTCGCGGCCCGGCACATGGCCATAGGACGCGGCGATCTCGGTGCCGAGCGAGACGTTGGCGGCAAGCGCGTCCGCGAACTTGTCGGCGTCCTCGGCGAAGACCAGGCCGGGCGTCAGCAGCTTCATCAGATAAGAGAGCTTGCCGTAATCCTTTGAGACCAGCGAATAGGCCGGCGATACCGGACAGAACGGAATGCCCGCATAGAACGCGCCGAACGCCAGCAGCGCATGGTCGATCGAATTGCCGGAGAGGATGACGACCGGCCGCTCGGCCGACAGGCCGCGCTGGATCAGGCTTGATGCGATGTGCCGGCTCGCGGTGAGCAGCTCGGCATAGGTGATCTTGCGCCAGCCGCGGCCGCCTTCGCGCTCCGCCATGAACACGCGATCCGGCGTCGTCGTCGCCCAGTGATGCAGGCGCTCGGTGATGCGGACGGGGTAATCGCCGAGCGGCTGCTTCGGCCGCAAATAGATCGTGCCGTCGGCGCGACGTTCGATGTCGACGACGGGATCGCCGAACGAGATTGGCCGCAGCGGAGAATTGCTCGCGCCGCGCTCTGTGCTGGAAGAGGACGGCTGTGCACTCATGACTTCGGCTTTACCTTGGCGGTCTTGTGCTCGAGGAATTCGCGGATCCTGCGTTTTGCCTCTTTGTCGCTCTGCGCGACGGTGGCCATCAGCGATTCCATCAACAGGCCGGTCTGCGGGTTGGCCTCCGCGATCATCGGCAGCGCCTGGAGCACGGCGAAATTCGTCAGCGGCGCGTTGGACGCGATCTTGGTCGCGAGCTCCAGCGCCTTGGTGAGGCCGTTACCTGCTTCGGTGACATATTGCGCAAAGCCATAGGACGCGCCCTCGGTCGCGCTGTAGACGCGCCCGGTCAGCATCATGTCCATCATCCGCGCGACGCCGATCAGCCGCGGCAGCCGCACCGAGCCGCCGCCGCCGACGAAGATGCCGCGCTGTCCCTCGGGCAGCGCGAAATAGGCTGTGGGCTCGGCGACGCGGATGTGGGCGGAGCAGGCAAGCTCGAGCCCGCCGCCGATCACCGCGCCCTTCAGCGCCGCGATCACGGGCACGCGGCTGTACTGGATGCGGTCGAACACCCGGTGCCACATCTGCGAATGCAACAGGCCGCCCGTGGCGTCGTGATCTTGCAGCTCGGACAGGTCGAGGCCGGAAGAGAAATGGTCGCCGATGCCGTGGATGACGACAGCACCGATATCCTCGGGCAGGGACGCAAAGCACTCGCCGATTTCAAGGATGATGCCGTCATTGAGCGCATTGCGCTTGGCCGGCCGGTTCAGACCCACGGTCAGAACCCGGTCCACCCTCTCGATCCGAAGCAGGCCGGAGGCGCCCGCGTCAGCGGTCTCGGCGTTTCCCTGTGTCATTTGCGTCCTTGTCAGAATAGTTATGTTGTATAACGAATTTGGGAGGAGTCAAGAAGGGGACTGAGACCGTTGGGTGCGAAAAGCGGCGCTCCACATTCGGTGTCGTCCCTGCGCAGGGCCGGGACGGCAGCAACGGGTGTTGTACACCCCAAGGCGAGGCTTACGCCTCCGCCAGCACCCGCGCGTTCGTGCGAATCGAGGCTTCGCTGACGCGAATGCCGAGGCCGGGGCCGTCGGGCACGACAACGTGACCTCCGCGATTGGCGACGCGCTCCTCGAGCACATCCTCGATCAAAACATGATGCGGCATGTAGAACTCGCAGCCGAGCGAGATGCCCGGTGTTGCCGCGATCAGCTGCGTGCCGGCGGCAAGGCCTATGCCGCCCTCCCACAACGTGCCGCCATAGCCGGGCAGGCCGGCGATGTCGGCGATCGCCATGATCGCCTGCGCCTCGAACAGGCCGCCGGCCTTCATCAGCTTGATCGAGACGGCGTCGGCGGCCTCCTGGCGCACCACGTCCATCATGTCGCGGCGGTCGAAGCAGCTTTCGTCGGCGAGCACGGGCGTTTCCAGCGCCGCGGTGAGCTGCGCCATCATGTCGAGAAATTTGCGCGGCACCGGCTGCTCGATAAAGGTCGGCGCGAACGCCTCGACATCGCGCAGGATCTTGATGGCGCCGAACGGCGCCAGCGCCTGGTTGTAGTCGACCCGCAGATCGATGTTGTCGCCGAACTCCTTGCGGATCGCTTCGAGATGATCGAGGTCCTCGCGATGCGGTTTCACGCCGGTCTTGACCTTGTAGATGACATTGCCGTCGGGAACCATTCTTCGCATGCGCTCGAGATCAGCAGCGAAATCCGGATCGGCAATCGAGAAGGAGAGGGGAATCGTGTCGCGCACGCGGCCGCCGAGGAGGTCAGCAACGGAAAGCCCCGAGGATTTGCCGACGATGTCGAGCAGCGCCATCTCGATCGCGACCTTGGCCTCGGCGTGCCCGACCAGCGCGCGGTCGAGCTCGGCCATCAGCGCGCGGATGCGGCGGACCGGCTTGCCGAGCACGATCGGCCGCAGATAGATGTCGAGCGCGGAGAAGGCTGCTTCAGCCGTTCCCGTGAACACCTCCCACGGCGCCGCCTCGCCCCAGCCGATCACGCCGTCGCTCGACGTCAGCTCGATCAGCACGCGCTTTACGGTGCCCTTGACATTGCCGACGCCCTGCAGGCGGGCCATCTTGATCGGGCTTTCGATCAGGAACAGCCTGAGACGTTCGACGGTCGCTTCGGTCATATCAGGCCTCCATTGACGTGCCAGATCTGGCCTGTGACGTAAGACGCTCCCGGTGACGCAAGGAAGGCGATGATCTCGGCGACCTCTTCCGGCCGCCCGCGCCGGCGCATCGGGATCAGCGCTTCGGTTGCGGCGATCTGCTCGGGCGACAGCCGGCTCTCGCTCGGCTTGTCCTTGACGATGAGGCCCGGCGAAACCGCATTCACAGTGATGCCGTCCTTGGCGAGCTCCATCGCGGTGAGCCGCACAAGCGCTTCAAGCGCGGCACGGCTCGCGGCGGTGGCGGCGAAGGGCGCGAATTCAGGCCGGATCGCGTGTGCGACGAACGAGGATACCGCGACGATCCGCGCATCCTGTCCGGCCCGCAGCAGCGGAAGCGCCGCCTCGACCATCCGCGTGAACGCCAGTGCGGATTCATCCATCGCCTGGCGAAACTGATCCGCCGGCGTGCCGATGGCGCTGCCACGACGGGCGTGGCCGCCGACCAGGATCAATCCGTCGAGCCGGCCGAAAGCGCGTTGTGTGGCGGCGAGTGCGTCGGTGACGGCTGCCTCCTCCGCGAGATCGCCGAGGCACTTTGCCACGACCGCACCCTTTGCCTCAGCTTCGGTTGCAGTGGCGTCGAGACCTTCTGCGTTCGAGCGCGTGTGGAGCAGAAGGGCGACCCCCGGCGCTCCGAGCAATTTTGCGGTGGCGCGACCGATGCCGCTGGCGGCACCGGTGACGAGATAGACGCGGTCGATATCGGGCATCACGGTGTCGCGTTGGCCGGCGGCAGCGCGCCGGTGCGGTGGAAATGGCTGAGGAAGGCGCGTGTCGCGGCTTCCTGTGGATTGTCGATCACCTGCCGCGCCGGGCCTTCCTCGACCACAACGCCATCGCGCATAAAGATCAGGCGGTCGGCGACCTCGCGGGCGAAGGCGATTTCATGGGTCACGATCACCATGGTCATGCCCTCGGAGGCCAGTTGCTGGATCACATTCAGCACCTCGCCGACGAGCTCGGGATCGAGCGCCGACGTCGCCTCGTCGAACAGCATGACATCAGGCTCCATCGCGAGCGCGCGTGCGATCGCGACGCGCTGCTTCTGGCCGCCGGAGAGCGTCGCCGGATATTGATCGGCCTTCTCCGCAAGTCCGACTTTCGCAAGTTGGGCACGTGCGAGCTTTTCGGCGTCCGCCTTGGCCATGCGACGCACCGTGACCGGTCCCTCCATCACGTTCTGCAACGTCGTCATGTGCGGGAACAGGTTGAAATGCTGGAACACCATGCCGGTGGTGGCGCGGAATCTTGCGAGTGTCCTCACGTCAGGGAGCTTGGAACCATCGCCGAACGCAAAGCGCGTGTCGCCGACGCGGACGCTGCCGCCGTCGGGTGCGACCAGCAGGTTAATGCAGCGGAGCAGCGTCGATTTGCCGGAGCCGGACGGCCCGATCAGCGCCACGACGCCGCCCTTGGCGACGTCGAGATTGATGTTCTTCAAGACCTCGTTGCTGCCGAAGCGCTTGCGCAAGGCTCGGATCTCGATCTTTGACATCTCGCTCATTCGCTGACCGCCAGTCGCTTCTCGCCACGCCTGGCGAGGATGGTCAGGGGGATCAGGATCGCCGCATAGGCGACCGCGACGGCGGTGTAGGTTTCCAACGGCCGGTAGCTGTCATGTGCGGCGACCTGGCTTTGATAGACCAGATCAGGCACCGCGAGCACCGAGACCAGCGAGGTGTTCTTGAACTGGATGATCGACTGGTTCATCAGCGCCGGGATCATGCGCTTGATCGCCTGTGGCAGCACGATACGCCGCATGGACTGCCCCGGCGTCATGCCGAGCGCGGCCCCCGCTTCCGACTGGCCGCGGTCGATCGAGATGATGCCGCCGCGGATGATCTCCGAGTAGAACGAGCCGCCATAGAGCGAGAGCGCCAGCGCAGAGGCCGTGATCGGCGTCATCTCGACACCCGCCAGGATCGGCAGCGCGTAATAGAACCAGATCAGCTGCACCAGGATCGGCGTGCAGCGGAACGCCTCGATGAAGGTGAGGGCGGTCAGGCGCACGGTCTTGAAGCGCGATAGGCTGCCAAACGCTCCGAACAGGCCGAACACCAGGCCGAGCACGACAATGACCACCGTGAAGCCGACGGTGACGCCAAGCCCGTTGAGAAAGAGCCAGCGATAGCTCCAAAGGATGCCGAAGTCCCACTGATACATGCGTGCTTTCTTGCTTCACCTCTCCCGCTTGCGGGAGAGGTCGCGTCGCATCGAAGATGCGATGCGGGTGCGGGCTCTCTCCTCTTGGGGAGTCTTGCCAGCGGAGACACCCTCACCCCAGCCCTCTCCCGCAAGCGGGAGAGGGAGTGGAGCGGCGCGCGAGGATCGAGACTGCCCCAAGCTTGTGATACCTACAGCGAAACGCCCGGCGGAATGTCCGCCTCCGTCACGCCCACCAGCTCCATGTTAGTGATGATGGCGTTGCGGATGAAGCCGAGGCCCTTGTTGAAGTCGATCCAGGTGTTGACGTAGTCGCGGAAGGTCTTGTCGGTCTCGCGGCGGAAGCCGGCGTTCGAGGTGGTGGCGAAGATCGGCGTCGGCAGCACGAACTGGCCGAGCGAGGGGTTCTTCTTCAGCACCGTCAGCGACAGCATGGTGATCAGGCACTGCGCGTCGACGCGGCCGGTCTGCAGCGCGGCGGTGGCGTCGTCGGCGGTCTTCAGCCGCGAGATCTGCGCCTTCGGCGTCAGGCGGCTGACGACCTGGTCGTGCGAGGAGCCCTGGTCGACCGCGATCTTGACGTCGGGCGAGTTCAGTTCGGCCCAGCTCTTCGGCTTGAAGTCCTTCTTGCAGAGGATGCCAAAGGCGTTGTTGAAGACCGGCACCGAGAAGTCGATCACCAGCGCGCGCTTCGGGGTCGGGTTCAGGCCAAAGAAGATGTCGATCTTGTTGGACTGGAGATCGAGCACCGAATTGCCCCAGGTGGTTTCGGTGATCTCCAGCTCGGCTTCCATGTCGTCGGCGAGCGCCTTGGCGATGTCGACGTAAAAACCCTTCCACTGGCCGCTGGCGAGATCCTTCATGTAATAGGGCGCGCCGCCGCCGACCGCGCCGATCCGCATCTTCTTGGTGCGGCGGATGCGGGCAAAGGTCGATTCGTTGGGATCGGCCGCCTGGGCCACAGCCGGAGAGGCCAGCGCGCCCGCGGTCACCGCGCCGATGGCGCCAAGTCCGACAATCGATGCAACATCACGACGTGTAACCATTGGGATCAATCGCTTTTCTGATCAGGTGGGTTCCGGCAGCGTTCTTACCAAGGCGGCGGAGACTGCGAAAGCACAGCCTATCGGCTGAGCAGACCCGGAATTGCCCGGATGCTGGGCAAGATCAAGCTCGCCAAAGTGATACCCGCTTGCTTTCCCGACCTTTTGGCCCCAAATAGGGACCGGGAGATTGGCGGTGGACGAGCCACTCGCCAACCGGGTCAGGTCCGGAAGGAAGCAGCCCTAACGAGGTCCGGATCGGGTCGCTCGTCAGTCTCCTACCTGTTTTTTCGAGCGAATTGCGTCGGCGGGCTTCCCGCCTGCGCGCTCCTGTCCGCAAAAGCCAGCCGAGAGACATTCCATTGCGGATTGACCGATGACCGACGCTGGCGCCCCTTCCACTCCTGACAGCGCCGGCCAGGCCGCCAACGCGCCTTACCGCGTTCTCGCGCGCAAATACCGCCCCTCCTCGTTCGACGATCTGATCGGCCAGGAGGCTGTGGTCCGCACCGTCTCCAATGCGTTCGAGACCGGGCGCATTCCGCAGGCCTGGATCCTCACCGGCGTTCGCGGCGTCGGCAAGACCACCACCGCGCGTATTCTGGCCCGTGCGCTCAACTACGAGATGCCGGACGGCTCGGTGAAAGGGCCGACCGTCCAGATGCCGACCCTGGGTGTGCATTGCCAGGCGATCATGGAAAGCCGGCACATGGACGTGCTGGAGATGGACGCGGCGTCGCACACCGGCGTCGACGACGTCCGCCAGATCAATGACAGCGTGCGCTACGCCCCGGCCAGCGCCCGCTACAAGGTCTACATCATCGACGAAGTCCACATGCTGTCGACGGCGGCGTTCAATGCCTTCCTGAAGACGCTGGAGGAACCGCCGGAGCACGCCAAGTTCGTGTTCGCCACGACCGAGATCCGCAAGGTTCCGGTTACGGTGCTGTCGCGCTGCCAGCGCTTTGACCTGCGCCGCGTCGAGGCCGACGTGCTGATGAAGCACCTCGCCAACATCGCCGCGAAGGAGAACGTCGAGATCGAGCCCGAAGCGCTCGGCATCATCGCGCGTGCGGCCGAAGGCTCCGTGCGCGACTCCCTGTCGCTGCTCGACCAGGCCATTGCGCATGCGGCAGGCCAGGTGAAGGCCGATGCGGTCAGGCAGATGCTGGGCCTTGCCGACCGCACCCGCGTCATCGACCTCTTCGATTCGCTGGCGCGCGGTGACATCGCGAGCGCCTTCAAGGAGTTCCGCGACCAGTACGACGTCGGCGCCGATCCGATCGTCGTGCTCTCGGACCTCGCCGAGTTCGTCAATTTCGTCACCCGCGTGAAGATCGTGCCGGCAACCGCCGACAACGTCGCCTATGGCGAGACCGAGCGCGTGCGCGCCAGGGATTTCGCCTCGAAGATCTCCATGCGCGTGCTGTCGCGGATGTGGCAGATGCTGCTCAAGGGCATCACCGAGGTGCAGGCCGCAACCCGGCCGGCTGCGGCCGCCGAGATGGTGCTGGTGCGCATCGCCTATGTCGCCGACCTGCCGACGCCGGACGAGGCGATCAGGATGCTGGAGCAGAACGGCGGCAGTTCGCCGGTCGTGGGCGGCAGTGCCGCGCGCAGCGGCGCGCCGGCGGCACCAATGGCTTCCGCGGCGTCCGTGACCTCTGCTGCGCCAGTTCGCATGCCGACCTCGTCACCGACTGCATTCGGCGGCGGTGCCCGGCCGCAAATGGCGGCGCCCGCGCCAGACCCGCAGGGGGCGGCACCCCAGCTGCGCATCACCAGCTTCGCCCAGCTCGTGGCGCTCGCCGGGCAGAAGCGCGACCTCATGACCAAGGCCGCGCTCGAAGGCGACATGCGCCTCGTTCGTTTCGAGGAGGGCCGGCTGGAGGTCGCGCTCGAGCCGAACGCGTCGAAAACCATGATCTCCGAGCTCGCGCGAAAATTCGAGCTGTGGACCGGCCGCCGCTGGACCATCATTGTTTCCAACGAGCAGGGCCAGGCGACGCTGCGCTCGATGAGCCAGGCCGCCAAGCAGGAACATGCGCGCAGCGCCGAGGCCGATCCGCGCGTGCAGGAGGTGCTGTCGCGCTTCCCCGGTGCGAAGGTCGTCGAGGTCCGCAGGCTTGCCCCCGAGACGCCGGAAACCAATATTAACGCTGACTATGGCTCTGACGATCCGCCCGACGGTTCCGACGCCGACGACGATCTCTAGAGCCTGATCCGGAAAAGTGTGAAGCGGTTTTCCGACAAGATCATGCTCAAAACAACTTAGGCTTTCCAAGGACGAGCACCCATGGCTGATTTTCTCGGCATGATGAAGCAGGCGGCGCAGCTGCAATCCAAGATGCAGGAGATGCAGGAGCAGCTCGCCAATGTGGAGGTCGAGGGCATCTCCGGCGGCGGTCTCGTCGCCGTGCGCATGACCGCGAAGATGGACGTCAAGGGCGTCAAGATCGACCCCTCGCTGATGAAGGCCGAAGAGCGCGAGGTGCTGGAAGATCTGCTGGTCACCGCGCTCGGTGATGCCCGCCGCAAGGCGGAGACCGCGATGCAGGAGAAGATGCAGTCGCTGACCGGCGGCCTCGGCCTGCCGCCGGGGCTGTTCGGCCAGTAATATGGGCGCGGTTGCAGGTCCCGAAATCGAGCGGCTCGTCCAGCTTCTCGCGCGGCTGCCGGGTTTGGGCCCGCGCTCCGCGCGGCGCGCGGCGCTGCATCTGATCAAGAAGCGCGAAGCGCTGATGATGCCGCTATCGGGCGCTCTGCAGGTCGCGCTCGACAAGGTTCAGGTCTGCAAGACCTGCGGCAACATCGATACGCAAAATCCCTGCACAATTTGCACCGATCCGAAGCGTGATCCCGCCATCATCGTCGTCGTCGCCGACGTCGCCGATCTCTGGGCGCTGGAGCGGGCCAATGCGACCCAAGGGCGCTACCACGTGCTGGGCGCGACCTTGTCGCCGCTCGATGGCGTCGGCCCGCAGGACCTCAGCATCGACGCGCTGGTCGCGCGCGCGCATGCGGCCGAGGTGCACGAGATCATTCTTGCGCTGAATGCGACAGTCGACGGACAGACCACCGCGCATTACATCACCGACCTGCTTCAGGACGCCAACGTAAAAGTAACCCGGCTGGCCCATGGTGTGCCTGTTGGTGGCGAGCTTGATTATCTCGATGAGGGCACGCTCTCGGCCGCGATGCGGCAGCGGACCCTGTTCTAGCCATCCAGACTTGACGGAACGGACGACATGACGAAACTTTTCGCCACACGATCGGCTTTGGTCGCGACGATGCTGCTGCTGGTGACACCGGCCATCGCCGCGCAGCGGGACGACGAGGCGCCGCCGCCCTCGAAGCCCGGCAAGCCGATCAGCGCCGGCGAGGTGCTCTCGGGCGAGCTGAATGCGATGAAGATCCGCGACGTCAAGAACGCCGGCAAGCGGATTGCGATGTACCAGATCACCTCCGAGCCGCGCCGCCTGCCGGCGCCGAACGGGCTGTGCAATCTCGAGACCGGACCTGAAACGTTTCAGCTCGTCACCTCCAGCGACGCGCAGGCCACGCAGTTGAAATCGTTCGTCGGCAAAGAGATCTCGGTCAAGATCGACGAAATCGCCTGCGCCAGCGACCCCGGCCAGATGAGTGAGGCCGTGGTCACGAAGTGGACTTGGTGAGGAAGTAGGAGGGGCGGCGCTACACCCGCACGGGCCCCAGCGCCTCAAAATGCCCGCGCTTTTGCAGCCAGACGAGCAACACCAGGCTCGGGATCGCCACCAGCACGCAGATCAAGAAGAACAGCGGCCAGCCGGTCGTATCGGCCACGAAGCCGGCTCCTGACGAGAGATAGGTCCGCCCCACCGCTGCAAGCGCGGTGAGCAGCGCATATTGCGTCGCTGTGTGCAGCGGGTTCTGGCACAGCGCCGAGAGATAGGCGACGAAGATCACGGTGCCGATGGCGCTGGTGAAATTCTCGGCGCAGATCGCGAGCGCCAGCGCCCATTGATTGGTGCCGACCAGCGCAAGCCAGGAGAAGGTCAGGTTCGCCAGCGCCTGCACCACGCCACCGATCCAGAGCGAGGTTGCCAGCGAATAACGCCGCGCCACAAAGCCGCCGGCAAAGCCGCCGATCAGGGTCGCGGCGAGGCCGACGCCCTTCACGATCGCCGCATAGTCGTTGCGGGTGAAGCCGAGGTCGATCACGAACGGCGCCGTCATCGTTCCCGAGAACGCGTCGGTGAACTTGAACAGCACGACGAAGGCGAGCGCCGCGATCGCGTCCTTGCGCGACAGGAACTCGGAGAAGGCGCCGATCGCCGCGTGCAGCACGCGCGCGAACGCGGTCTCGTCGTGCGTCACGGCTTCCGCCCGCACCGATTGCTCGGGCTCGGTCGCCGCGAGAGCCGTGATCGTCCCGATCAGCACCATCGCCGCCATCACCACATAGCCCCACATCCAGGCCGATGTGCGCGTGATGCCGGTGCTCTCGAAGCCGGAGACAATGAACAGCGCACCCGCGGTCGAAACCAGCATGCCGATGCGATAGGCCGCGACATAGGCCGCCATGCCGGCGGCCTGCTCGCTCTCGGGCAGGCTCTCGACGCGGAAGGCGTCGACCACGATGTCCTGCGTCGACGACGTCGTCGCCACCAGCAGCGCGCCGAGTGCCACATAGAAGGGCGATCGCGCCGGATCGGTCAGCGCCAGCAGCAGGATCGCGACGATCAGCAGCAATTGCGAGAACAGCAGCCAGCCGCGCCGCCGCCCGAAAGCGCGCGTGAACAGCGGCACATGCAGCGCATCCACCAGCGGCGCCCACAGGAATTTCAGTGTGTAGGGCGTGCCGACCAGTGCAAACAGCCCGATGGTCTTGAGATCGACCCCGGCCTCGCGCATCCACACCAGCAGCGTCGAGCCCGACAGCGCCAGCGGCAGTCCCGAGGAGAAGCCGAGGAACAGCACGATCAGCACCCGCGGCTGCAGGTAAACAGCCAGGCTGTCGCGCCAGGAGCGGGCGGGGGCGGAGGTCGCGGCAGGGGAGGTCGCGTCGGGTGCGGTCATGGGGAGGTGTTAGCAGATTCTGGGGACGCTGCCTCGGCCACAAAAACCGTCATGCCCGGGCTTGTCCCGGGCATCCACGTTCTTGGTGCCGTTGCAAAGGTCGTGGATGGCCGGGACAAGCCCGGCCATGACGACTCCGCATCACTCCCCCGCCTGGAGCTTCCTTGGAAACAGCTCCGGCGCGCCTGACGCCACCAGCCGCGGGCCGTCCGCCGGCGCGTCGGTCTTGCTGAAATCGAGCTCCTCGATTCTGCCTGCGCGCTTCTCGATCTTGTCGGCGGAGATCAGGATCTGGCGGACGTCCTCGTTCGCGTCGGCAAAGTGCTTCTGCAATTTCAGCACGCGATCGCGCAGGCGTCCCAAATCGTCGCCGAGCTTGATCACTTCGGTCTGAATCTGGTCGGCGGCATCGCGCATGCGCGCGTCCTTCATGATCTGCTGCATCACCTGGATCGCGAGCATCAGCAGCGAGGGCGACACCAGCACGACCTTGGCGCGATAGGCCTTCTGGATCACGTCGTCGAAGCCGTCATGGATCTCGGCGTAGACCGATTCCGACGGCACGAACATCAGCGCCATCTCCTGGGTCTCGCCGGTGACGAGATATTTTTCCGCGATGTCGCTGACATGCTTCATCACGTCGCCGCGCAGCCGCTGCGTGGCGACGCGCTTCTCCTCGTCGGTGCGGGCATCGTGCAGCGCCGTCATCGCTTCCAACGGGAATTTCGCATCGATGCAGAGCGGACGCTGGTCGGGCAGGAACACCACGCAGTCGGGCCGCTTGCCGGTCGAGAGCGTGAACTGGAATTCGTAGGCCCCCTTCGGCAGGCCGTCCTGGACGATCGCCTCCATCCGCGCTTGTCCAAAGGCGCCGCGCGACTGCTTGTTGGCGAGCACGTCGCGCAAGGTCGTCACCTGCGTGGTGAGGTCGGTGAGGTTCTTGTGCGCGTTGTCGATGATGCCGAGCCGCTCGTGCAGCGCGCGCAGGCTCTCCATGGTGTTGCGGGTCGAATGTTCCATGGACTGGCCGACCCGATGGGTCACTGAATCCAGCCGCTCGTTGACGGCCCGCGCCATCTCGGCCTGGCGGCCGGCCAGCGCCTGGGTCATGGCGTCGGCCCGGCCGGCGGCCTCGCTCTGGGCGTGCAGGACCTGGCTGAGGCGCTCCTCCAGCTCGTCGGCGCGGATGGCGTGCGCCATCGCGAGTTCCGCGCCGCGCCGCCCGGAGCGCGCGATCACGACCGCAATGACAATCAGCAGGATGACGACCAGCGCGCCGAAGCCGATCAGCGCGTCGATGGTGCGCACCGGCCAGTCGCCGAGCATGAAAATGATCTGGTTCATGCCAGCCCTTCTAGCCGATTCGCCGGGGCATTCGAACGAATAGCGAACATTTATGGTTAATCGATCCCTAATTTTTATGGTTAACAAAAGGCGAAGTTTTATGGTTAGCGGACCGTTAACGCGCTCCCGGCCGCATTGACCGCTTGTCGCGCGCGGCTTAAATCGCCCGCCATGGCCCTCAGAGAAATCATCATCCTGCCCGACAAGCAGCTGCGTCTGGTCTCCAAGCCGATCGAGAAGGTCACGCCGGAGATCCGCAAGCTTGCCGACGACATGTTCGAGACCATGTACGACGCACCCGGCATCGGGCTTGCAGCGATCCAGATCGCGCAGCCGCTGCGGCTGATCACCATGGACCTTGCCAAGCCCGACCAGGACGGCGAGACCAGGCCGGAGCCGCGCGTCTTCATCAATCCCGAGATCATCGCGTCTTCCGCGGATCTGTCTGTCTACGAGGAAGGCTGCCTGTCGATCCCCGAATATTACGAGGAGGTCGAGCGGCCGGCGAAGGTGCGCGTGCGCTTCACGGATCTGGACGGCAAGGTGCACGAGGAGGACGCCGAAGGCCTCTACGCCACCTGCATCCAGCACGAGATCGACCATCTCAACGGCGTGCTGTTCGTCGACTATCTCTCGAAGCTCAAGCGCGACCGCGTGATCAAGAAGTTCGAGAAAGCCGCCAAGCGCGCGGAGTAAGGTTCTCCGTCGATGTCCCTCCGCCTGATCTTCATGGGCACGCCCGATTTTTCCGTGCCGACGCTGCTCGAGCTCGTCGCGCATGGCCACGAGATCGTGGCTGTCTACACCCGCGCGCCGAAGCCGGGCGGGCGGCGCGGGCTGCAATTGCAACCGACCCCGGTCGAGGAAGCCGCGCGAAAACTCGGCGTTCCCGTGCTGACGCCGAAAACGTTGAAGACACCGGAAGCGCTGGAAGAGTTTCGCGCGTTTGACGCCGATGCGGCCGTCGTCGTCGCCTATGGCATGATCCTGCCGCAGGCGATCCTCAATGCGCCAAAGCTCGGCTGCTACAACCTGCACGCCTCGCTGCTGCCGCGCTGGCGCGGCGCAGCCCCCATCAATCGCGCGATCATGGCCGGCGATGCCGAGAGCGGCGTGATGGTGATGAAGATGGATGTCGGCCTCGACACCGGCGACGTCGCCATGGCCGAGCGCCTCGCGATCACCGATGACATGACCGCAGTCGATCTGCACGATCGCCTGTCCCGGCTTGGTGCCGATCTGACGGTGCGCGCGATGGCCGCGCTCGACCGCGGCGGCCTCCAGCTCAAGAAGCAGAGCGAGGACGGCGTCACCTACGCCGCCAAGATCGACAAGGCGGAGGCGCGGATCGACTGGAGTAAGCCCGCGCACGCGGTGCTGCGCGACATCCACGGCCTGTCGCCGTTTCCCGGCGCCTGGGCCGAGCTTGCCGGCGTCACGGAGAATGCGCGCGTAAAAATCCTGCGCTGCGAACTGGCGAATGGCTCCGGTGCGCCGGGCGAGGTGCTCGATGGCCAGCTTACCATCGCCTGCGGCGAGGGCGCGATCCGCATCCTCGAGCTGCAGCGCGAGGGCAAGGCCCGGATGCAGGCCGTGGACTTCTTGCGGGGTGTGCCGTTGAAGGCAGGAGCCAAATTCACCTAACGCTGTCATACCCCGCGAAGGCGGGGTATCCAGTACGCTGAGACTTCTCGGTTCGAACCGATAAGCTGCGGAGTTCTGGATCGCCCGGTCAAGCCGGACAATGACACCACCCGGATTGAGATGCCCCGCTACAAGCTCACCATCGAATATGACGGCGCACCCTTCTTCGGCTGGCAGGTGCAGGAGACGCTGCCTTCGGTGCAGGGCGCGCTGGAAGCGGCCGTGAAGGCGATGACCGGCGCGGACGCGCGCGTGCATGGTGCGGGCCGCACCGATGCCGGCGTCCATGCGCGCGGCCAGGTTGCGCATGTCGACATCGAGAAGCAGTTTCCACCGGGGCGTTTTCGCGACGGCTTGAATGCGCATCTGCGTCCGCATCCCATCGCGGTCCTCGAAGCCGACATTGTACCTGATACTTTCGAGGCGCGCTTCTCGGCCGTGAAGCGCCACTATCGCTATCGGGTCATCAATACCCGCGCCAATCTTGCGCTCGACATCGGCCATGCCTGGCGCGTGCCGCGCCGGCTCGATGCGGATGCGATGCATGCAGCGGCACAGCGCCTGCTCGGCAAGCACGATTTCACGACCTTCCGCGACACCGAGTGCCAGGCCAGGTCGCCGGAGAAGACACTCGACCAGCTCGACGTGCTGCGCGACGGCCGCGAGATCGTCATCGTCACCTCGGCGCGCTCGTTCCTGCACAGCCAGGTGCGCTCGATGGTGGGATCGCTGGTCTGGGTCGGCGAAGGCCGCTGGACCGCAGACGATCTCTCCGCAGCGCTTGCAGCCCGCAGCCGCGCCGCTTGCGGCATTGTCGCGCCGCCGGAGGGGCTGTATCTGGTGAAGGTGGATTATTGAGCGTGATGCCGCCTCCGTCGTCATGGCCGGGCTTGTCCCGGCCATCCACGTGCGTCAACATGCGACCATGCATGGCGGATGGGTCTACATCCTGGCGAGCGCGGCCAACGGCATTTCATATGCCGGTATGACGAACGATATTGTTCGTCGCATTTACGAGCACCGAAATGGACTCGTGCCTGGCTTCACCAAGAAGTACGGCGTCAAGCTGCTCGTCTATTTCGAGCGCTACGAAGACATCCAGACCGCGATCCAGCGCGAGCACAACATCAAGCATTGGTCACGGACCTGGAAGGTCAGGCTGATCCTCAAGGATAATCCCGAATGGAAGGATCTGTACGACACGATCACGCAGTGAGACGTGCCCGTACTCTCGCCACGTCGTCATGGCCGGGCTTGTCCCGGCCATCCACGATCTTATCTTTCTTGAGGCATCAAAGATCGTGGATGCCCGGGACAAGCCCGGGCATGACGGAGGAGTGATTGGCGGCAGCCAGATAGCCTCACAGCCCTAGGCAAAATACCGCGTCAAAATCCCCCGATACACCTTCGTCAGCTTCTCCAAATCTCCCACCGGCACGCGCTCGTTGATCTGGTGCATGGTCTGGCCGACCAGGCCGAACTCGATCACCGGGCAATAGCTCGAGATGAAGCGCGCATCCGAGGTGCCGCCTGAGGTCGACAGCTCCGGCTTGCGGCCCGTGACCTCTTCGATCGCGGAGACGGCGAGGTCGGTGAACGGCCCCGGCTTGGTCACGAACACGTTGGAGTTCGACGGCTCCCAGACGATGCGGGCGCGGATGCGGTTGCCGCAGGCTTTTGTCAGGCGCGTCTCGACCAGCTCGCGCAGGCTCGCCTGCGTATGGTTGTCGTTGTAGCGGATGTTGAATTTTGCGCGGGCTTCGCCGGGGATGACGTTATTGGCCTTGTTGCCGACGTCGACCGAGGTGAATTCGAGATTGGACGCCTGGAACTGCGCGCTGCCATGGTCGAGCGGCTCGTCGCTGATGGCAACGATCAGCCGCGCAATATCCGGCACCGGATTGGCCGCGCGATGCGGATAGGCGACATGGCCCTGCACGCCGTCGACGTACAGAGTGCCGGACTGCGAGCCGCGGCGGCCGACCTTGATGGTGTCGCCGAGCGTTTCGACATTGGAGGGTTCGCCGAGCACGCAATGGTCGAACTTTTCGCCGCGCTCGGCCGCCCATTTGAGCAGCTTGATGGTGCCGTTGATGGAGACGTCTTCCTCGTCGCCCGTGATCAGGAACGAGATCGAACCTTTTCCGTCCGCACGCGGCTTGCCGTCGTTGGCAGTGAGATGCTCGAGCACCGCGGCGACCGAGCAGGCGATGCCGCCCTTCATGTCGACAGCGCCGCGGCCGTGCAGGAAACCGTCCTTCACTTCGCCCGAGAAGGCACCGACGCTCCAGGCGCTCTCGTCGCCGGGCGGCACCACGTCGGTGTGGCCGGCGAAGGTGATGTGCGGGCCCTCGTTGCCGATCCGCGCATAGAGATTATCGACATCGGCGGTGCCGGGTTCGCTGAACGTCACGCGGTGGCAGGTGAAGCCGGCTGCATTGAGGGCTTGTTCAAGCACCCGCAGCGCGCCGGCGTCAGCCGGGGTTACCGAGGGGCAGCGGATGAGATCGCGGGCAATAGAGAGGGCATCGGTCATGAGTCTGGTATTAATCCCGCAGCAGCTCGTTGATGCTGGTCTTCGAACGCGTGCGCTCGTCGACGCGCTTGACGATGACGGCGCAGGCGGTGCTCGGGCCGATCTGGCCGTTCTTCATGGGCTTGCCGGGCAGCGCACCGGGCACCACCACCGAATACTCAGGCACTTCGCCCATGAAGATCTCGCCGGTCTCGCGGTCGACGATCTTGGTCGAGGCCCCCAGGAACACCCCCATCGACAGCACCGCGCCCTTGCGCACGATGACGCCCTCGGCGACCTCGGAGCGCGCGCCGATGAAGCAGTCGTCCTCGATGATGACGGGCTCGGCCTGGAGCGGCTCGAGCACGCCGCCGATGCCGGCGCCGCCGGAGATGTGCACGCGCTTGCCGATCTGCGCGCAGGAGCCGACGGTGGCCCAGGTGTCGACCATGGTGCTCTCATCGACGTAAGCACCGAGATTGACGAAGGACGGCATCAGCACGACGTTCTTGGCAATGAAGGCCGAGCGGCGCACCACGGCGCCCGGCACCGCCCGAAAACCGGCATCGCGAAAACGGTTCGGGCCCCAGCCTTCGAACTTCGAGGGCACCTTGTCCCACCAGTTCGCCTGGCCCGGGCCGCCGGGAATGACGTCCATGTCGTTGAGGCGAAAGGAGAGCAGCACGGCCTTCTTCAGCCACTGATTGACCTTCCACTTGCCGTCGGCCCCGCGCTCGGCAACGCGCGCCTCGCCCTTGTCCAGTATCTCCAGCGACTGGTTCACGGCGTCGCGCACTTCGCCCTTGGTCGAGGTCGAGATGCCGTCGCGTGCGTCGAAGGCGCTGTTGATGGTGGATTCCAGGGCGGACAGGGACATCGGAGGGCTTCCTCGAAACTGGAGTTATTTGAGGGCAAAACGAGGGGGCTTTTTCGGGATTTGGGCCGGGAGAGTCAAGAACGCTCTCGGCGGATATTCCGGGGCTGGCCAACGCGCGTGGCACATGGCCCATTCGCCGGCATTTCAGAGGCCAAGGCCGGTGACGATGCCCTCGCAAATCCCGGCCAGTTCTTCGCCAAGCGTGGCCAGTGCCGGCGAGCCGTACCGCGCAAAGGCCTGACGGGGATCGAGCCAGCGCAGCTCGGTTCGCTCCTCAGGGAAGCCGATCGCCGCGAACTTCAGCGGCGCCTCGAGCAGCGCCGCCGAATCGGCCGCCAGCAGGCGCCACATCAGGCGTGGATGGAAGAACAGGATCTGCCGCGCCGCGCCGATGTCATAGCCGTCGCGATGCAGCAGCATCTGCGGATTGATCTCGTGCAGCACCCAGAGATCGGCCGCAACGATCTTCTCCTTGAGGCGCGTCACGACCTCCTCGACCGGCTGTGTGCTGACGCGCATGTGCTGGAACGAAGAGGCCGGGCTGCCGGGCTCCGAAAAGGCAACAGCACGACGAGCTGGGTCTGTCATCGGACGGCCCCTTCATTCTGCTCCGCCGCCTTGTTCGCCTCGAATGCGTCGAGGGTTCGCGCGGAATACACCAGTGCGGCGCCGGCTCCGATCGCGACCGCGACGCCCAGTGCTTCCGCGAGCTCCTCGCGGCTTGCGCCGTACTTCGCTGCGGCATGGGCGTGCACGGCGATACAGCCGTCGCAGCGTGCCGTGACAGCGGCCGCGAGCGCGATCAGCTCGCGGGTCTTTCCGTCAAGCCGGCCGGTCTGCGCGCTGGCGGCGCTCAGCGCGCGATAGCCCTTGACTGTCTCCGGATTCAGCTTGCCGATATCCCCGATGCGCGCCAGCAGTTCGCCTTGATAAGTCTTCCAGTCCAACATTGCGGATCTCCTCGATCACAGGTGGCGTTGAGGAAGAGATAGTTGGCGGTCGCGGCGACGCCCATCGCCTGTCGCCGTATGGCCACCATACGTCGAGCCGAAATCGTCAGCGGAATTGATGTGCGTGTTCGGCCAGGAAGTCCACGATACTGCGCACCCGCGGGATGGCGCGCGTGTCGCGGTGAAATCCGAGCCACACATCGCGACTCGGAAGCGGCGTCGGCGTCGTGATGGCGCGCAGCTCGCGATAGCCCGCGGCGAGACGTGTCGGCAGGCAGACCAAACCGGCCCCGCTGGCAGCGGCCGCCGCCTGGCCATCGCGACTGTTGCTGCGAAAGGCAATGTGAGCATTCGGAAAATGCTGGCGCAGCCATTTAGTCTCGGCGACTGTTTCGGCAAGTGCCGCATTCATTGCAACAAGGACGGCGTTGGCGCCGCCTCGCTTGAAATCCGGCAGGCCCCGCCTCTCGAGATAGTCAGGCGCCGCGTAGAGGGCGAAGGGAAGACTGCCGATCTTCCGTTGCACCAGCCCGTCCTGCTGGAAACGTGTGAAGCGCACGGCAATGTCGACCTCGCGTCGGGTCAGGCTCAGCACCTCGGCGTCGGTGACGAGCTCGACGCCCATCCCCGGATGTATGGTGCAGAACCTGGCCAGCAGCGGCGAGAGGATCCGCGCGCCGATCCATTCGGCCGATGTCACGCGGACGGTGCCGCTGATCCCGGCGTTGCTGCCGGTCGCAATCCGCTGCGCGGCAAGCGCGGCCTCTTCCATGTTGCCGGCATGGTCGAGGATCTTCCGCCCGGTCTCGGTAAGCTCGAGCCCGGATGGCTTCCGCTGGAACAGCACCGCGCCGAGCTTCTTCTCGAACAGTTCGAGCCGGCGGCTCATGGTCGGCTGTGTCGTGCCGAGTGCCCGTGCTGCGCCGGACAGGCTCTTCTCGCGCGCGAGATTCAGAAAATAGCGCAGATCATCCCATTCGATTTCGGGCAGGTCCGCAGCAGGCAAGTCCGGCTTCCGGGGCACCTTCGCTCCTCGCGTGGTTGCGCTCAGGCGGCGAGCGATTGCAAAAACCCCGCCAGATCGTCCGTGACGTGGTCGACATGGGCCGCATCGCGGCCTTCAAGTTCCCAATCCTCTCGCACCACTTCCTTGGTCCCGTCAGGCACCACCAGCACGGTGGTCATGCCGAGTTGATGCGGGACGGTGAGGTTGCGGGCGAGGTCTTCGAACATGGCGGCCTTGGTCGGGTCGACCGCATGCAGGTCGAGGAATTTCCGGTAGGTCTGCGCCGCCGGCTTGGGTTCGAATTCGGCGGCGATGATGTCGAACACGCCGTCGAAATGTGAGCCGAGGCCGAGCCGTGCCAGCACCGCATCGACATGGTCGACCGAGCCGTTGGTCAGGATCAGTTTTCGCCCCGGCAATTTTGCGATGGCCGCGCCGAGCGCCGGGTTCGGCTCCAGCGGCGAATGGTCGATCTTGTGCACGTAAGCGAGATAATCGTCAGCGCGCACGCCATGCAGGGTCATCATGCCGCGCATGGTGGTGCCGAAGCGCTGGTAATAGTCCTTCTGGATCTTGCGCGCTTCTTCCGGGCCGACCTGCAGCCAGTTGCACACGAACTCGCCGATCCGCGCATCGACCTGCTGCCACAGATTGACGTGATGCGGATAGAGCGTGTTGTCGAGGTCGAACACCCAGGTGTCGATGTGGGCGAAGGCGCGGGGGGATTTCATCAGAGCTCTCTCAATCACGGCACGGCAAACCGCAGCGTCTTGCCGCCGCTCGACATGTCCACCACGCCAAAACCCGTGGCCGCAAATCCACGCGCGCCGCAATCGGTCTGCTCGTTGGTCTCGAACTTGGTCTCGCGGGTGCAGAGCTGCTTGTCGCCGCCCCAGTTCAGCGGTCTGTCCTTCAGCTTGATGGCGCGGTTGTCGCCATCGATGGCTTCCGCGAAGCTGAAGATCTGCTTTGGCTGGCCGGCGACGTCGGGATGCAGGCAGGTCCTGGGATCGATGCGGTACCAGCCGCGGCTCGTCACCGACTTGCCGTCGTCAGTCGCGACTGCCGCCATCACCTTGTGCGGCGTGTCGTTGCACCAGGTCAGGCCACTCGGGGACGGCGCCTGCGCCGCATCGACCATGGTCTTGAAGAGATTCGGCGACGAAATCACGTCGGTCGGCAATCCGCGGCTCTTCAGGAACGCCGCGAGTGCGGCCTGCGTCTTCGGTCCGTCGACGCCGTCGATCGCGCCGATGTCGTAGCCTGCGATCACCAGCAGCCGCTGGATGCCGGCGAGCCGCGCCTGCTCGTCGTCATATTCGGAATCCTCGGCGAGATAGGCGACGAGATTGCCGTTGTCGCCTTGCGTCGGCGTGATCTGGGTGAAGGCGGCCTGGGTCTGGCCGGTGCGGCACTGCCGCGCGGCCGCGATGACGAAATTGTCCTGCGCCACGCACAGCGTGTCGCTGCCGTTCTGCGGGATCGGTGACGCACCATAGACGCCGAGCGCGCGGGCGTTGAGCAGGATGCGGTCGGCGGTCAGCGTGCCCTGCACCACGACGCGGCAGGTCGCCGGATCGATCCTGAACCAGCCTCGCGTCGCCGTCGCCGCCTTGTCGTCGATGCCGATCGCGGCCTCGACGACGTAGGACATGCGGTTGCAGATCTTGAGGTCGGCGAAGGCCGGCGCGGAGGAGAAGACGAACGACACGGCAGCGGCCGGCAGTGTCATCAGGAGACGCGTCAGAGGCGAGCGGCGATGCCGCCGCTCTTGACCGGCCATGACGGAATCTCTCGTCTTCTCGCCGCTCACTTATGTATCAGCGTTCCCGTGCCCGTGTTGGTGAATAGCTCGAGCAGCACCGCGTGCTGCATCTTGCCGTCGATGATGACGACGCCCTCGACGCCCTGCTCGAGCGCGTAGATGCAGGTCTCGACCTTCGGGATCATGCCGCCGGAAATGGTGCCGTCGGCGATCAGTTTGCGCGCGTCCTTCACCGAGAGCTGCGGGATCAGCTTCTTCGACTTGTCGAGCACACCAGGCACGTCGGTGAGCAGCAAGAGACGCTTGGCCTTCAGCGCGCCGGCGACCGCACCGGCAAAGGTGTCGGCGTTGACGTTCAGCGTCTGGCCGTCCTTCGAGGTCGCGAGCGGCGCCAGCACCGGGATCAGCTCGTAGCCGATCAGCTGGTTGAGCAGCGTGAGATCGACCTTTTCAGGGTCGCCTACGAAGCCGAGATCGACCGCCTTCTCGATGTGCGAATCCGGATCGATGATGGTGCGCGTCGTCTTCGACGCCTTCACCATGTTGGCGTCCTTGCCTGATAGCCCCACGGCCTTGCCGCCGGCTTCGTTGATGTAGCCGACGATCTGCTTATTGACGGAGCCGGCGAGCACCATCTCGACGATCTCGATGGTCGCGGCATCGGTGATGCGCAGGCCGGCTGCGAACTCCGAGACGATACCGAGGCGCTTGAGCATGGTCGCGATCTGCGGCCCGCCGCCATGCACCACCACCGGGTTGATCGCGGTCTGCTCGAGCAGCACGATGTCGCGGGCAAAATTCTTCGCGGTCTCCTCGTCGCCCATGGCATGGCCGCCATATTTGATGACGATGGTTTCCTCGTCGTACTGCTGCATGTGCGGCAGCGCTTCGGACAGGATGCGGGCCTGGTCGAGCGGGGAGATTTCGGTCATGAGGCGGATCTCGCTGGCGGGACTAACGCGGCCAGCGTTCTATCTGATTGGCGGGCGAGGCGCAAAGTGATGTTCTTCCCCCTCTCCCCTTGTGGGAGAGTGTGGATCGCCGCGATAGCGGCGAGACGGGTGAGGGGTCTCTATCCGCGGAGGCAGACCCCTCATCCGGCGCTTCGCGCCACCTTCTCCCACAAGGGGAGAAGGAAGAACCACTATTCCCGCGTCGCCACCACCGCCGCCAGCGTCACCGCCAGCCAGCTCAAGATCATCAGCGTTCCGCCGGTCGGCGCCGCGAATGGAAACAGCGAATGGCCGGCATATTGCAGCACAGTGAGGTCGCCGGCGAACAGCGCGGCGCCGATCACGAAGCCGGTCGCGGCAATCAGGCCAATTCCGCCGTGCAGAAGGCCGCGCGCGAGCAGGGCGACGCAGGCCAATATGGCCGTTGCATGAAACAGCAGCATGGCGCTGGCGGAGGCAAGCCGGCTGGCGTCGGCGCCGTGGGCGGAGGCGGCGGCCAGCGCGACGCCGGCGGCGCCCATCAATCCGGCAAGGGCGATCAGCAGACGAGCCGTCACTTGGTCCGCTCTTCCAAGAGCTTTGCCATCGCGGCGCGCAGCTCGGCCATGCCGGCCGATTCGCGTGAAGACGTCGCGAGCACGTTCGGGAACGCGGCCGGACGCTTGGCGAGCGCGGCCTCGGTCTCGGCGATGCGCGTCTGCAGCTCGGAGGCCTTCACCTGGTCGGCCTTGGTCAGCACGATCTGGTAGCTGACGGCCGAGCGGTCGAGCGTCCCAAGGACCTCGAGGTCGACATCCTTCAGCCCGTGGCGTGCGTCGATCAGCACATAGACGCGCGCGAGCGAGGTGCGTCCGAGCAGGAATTTGTGGATCAGCTCGGTCCAGGACGCGACCTGGCTCTTCGGTGCCTTGGCATAGCCATAGCCGGGCATGTCGACGAGGCGCAGATCGGTTTTGCCCGGGACCTCGAAGAAGATCAGCTCCTGGGTGCGGCCCGGCGTATGCGAGGTGCGCGCGAGCGCGTTGCGGCCGGTCAGTGCGTTGATCAGGCTCGACTTGCCGACATTGGAGCGGCCCGCAAAGGCGATCTCCAGCCCCGCCATCGGCGGCAGCGTTTGAATCGAGGGCGAGGCCCAGATGAACTGCCAGTCGCGGGCGAACAGCTTTCGCCCGGCCTCGATCAGCTTCGCATCTTTGTCGTCGGTCATGCGAAAGCCTCACCCTTCGTCATGGCCGGGCTTGTCCCGGCCATCCACGTCCATCCACACAGTACCCTCCAAAACGTGGATGCCCGGGACAAGCCCGGGCATGACGATGTGGAGGCATTTGCGCCCGGCAATGACGACGACTACGTCGCCTTCCTCGCGAACGTCGCCTTGAGATTGTCGAACAACTCCACCTTCACGCCGTTGCGGCGCATGATGAAGCTCTGCTGGAGCACGGAGAGCGTGTTGTTCCAGGCCCAGTAGATCACGAGGCCCGCCGGGAAGCCGGCCAGCATGAAGGTGAAGATCAGCGGCATCCAGTTGAAGATGAGCTGCTGCGTCGGATCCGGCGGCGTCGGGTTCAGCTTCATCTGGAACCACATCGTGATGCCCATGATGATCGGCCAGATCCCGAGCGCGAGATAGTGGCCGAACACCGGCAGCGTGGTCGGATCGAACGGGATCAGCCCGAACAGCGTGAACAGATTGGTCGGGTCGGGCGCGGAGAGGTCCTTGATCCAGCCGAAGAACGGCGCGTGCCGCATCTCGATGGTGACGAACAGCACCTTGTAGAGCGAGAAGAACACCGGGATCTGGATCACCACGGGAAGACAGCCGGCGACCGGATTGATCTTCTCCTTGCGGTAGATCTCCATCATCTCCTGCTGCTGCTTCACCTTGTCGTCGGGATAGCGCTCTTTGAGTGCCTGAAGCTGCGGCTGGACCGACTTCATCTTTGCCATCGAGGCGTAGGACTTGTTCGCCAATGGGAAGAACAAGAGCTTCACGATCACGGTCACGAGCAGGATCGAGATGCCGAAATTGCCGAAGAAGCGGTAGAAGAAGTCGAGGCCGAGGAACATCGGCTTGGTGATGAAGTAGAACCAGCCCCAGTCGATCAACAGATCGAAATGGTTCAGCCCGAGCTCCTTGTTGTAGCCGCCGAGCCCTGCGAACGGGAACACGCCGACCACGCCGGCTTCCTTGGCACCGGCGAACAGCCGTGCGTTCGCCGTCGTCGTGCCGCCGATCGCGACGGTGACGGGATCGAGCAGATAGTCGGTCTGGTAAGTATGGACGTTGCCGTTAAGGTTCGAGGAGAACCGCGCCTGAAGCTGTGCGCTGGTGTCGGGCAACAGCGCCGAGGCCCAGTACTTGTCGGTCATGCCGAGCCAGCCATTGGTGGCCTTGAAGCTCACCGACTTGGCTTCGTCGATCTTCTTGTAGGCGTATTCCTGCAGGCCATCGAGATAGCCGATCAGGCCTTCGTGCAGGATGTAATAGCCCGACACCTGCGGCGTGCCGTGGCGCGAGATCAGCGCGAACGGATAGAGCGTGACCGGCGCGTTGCCGACGTTGCTCACGTCGTCCTTGATGGTGAAGAGATAGTGATCGTCGACCGAGATGGTGCGGCGGAAGGTGAGGCCTTCGCCATTATCCCACTTCAGCACCGCCGGCGAATTCGGCGTCAGGCTGCCGCTGCCCTCCTGCTGCCAGACGGTCTGAGCATCAGGCATCTTCGACGTCACGCCTGTTGCCGCCACCCAGCCGAACTCGGCGTAATAGGGCTCTGCCGTGCCGGAAGGCGAATAGAGAATGATCGGCGGCGATTTCGGGTCGACGGTCTCGCGGAACTGCAGCAGCGCGAGGTCGTCGATGCGGCCGCCCTTCAGCGAGATGCTGCCGGCGAGGCGCGGCGTATCGATCTTGACGCGCGGGCTCGCGGCAATCGCGGCGTCGCGGCTGACGGCCGGCTGGGCCTGCTGGTTCGCGCCCGGCGCGGTGGTCGGCGCAGGCGCGCTGCCTGATTGCGGCGTGGCGCCCGGCGTTGCAGACGCCGTCGGCTGCGGCGCGGTCTTCTGGAGCTCGGCCTGCGTCTGTTGCTGGGCGCGCTGCTTCTCCATTGCCGGCACGTTGTAGAAATATTGCCAGGCGATCAGAACCAGGCCGGAGAGAATGACGGCGAGGATGGTATTGCGATTGTCAGTCATCACTGTGGTCTCGTCATCAATCCGGTTTGCGGCTGGCGGCTGGGCCAGAGCTTGGATCAGGTCTTGGATCAGGGCTTGGATCAGGCTTTGGCCCGCGTCCCGTTACCTGTCCCTTGTTAGGTCCTTTGGCCGTATGCCGCGCGGGCTTCGTGAACGCTATGCGCAGATCGTCGAGCATGGTCGTGAAGTCGCGCGAGAGCGCGTCCCTGCGGCCGACCAGCACGTAATCATGATGGGGTTGCATCGACACCGGATCGAGCCGCTTCACCAGTTCGCGAAGCCGGCGCCGGATGCGATTGCGCTCGGGGGCGTTGCCGTTCTTTTTGGTAACGGTGAAGCCGATCCGGATCGGGCCAGAGTCGTCGCGACCACGGCTTTGCAGGACGAACGCGGGACTATTCACCCGCGCGCCATTGGCAACGGCGAGGAAATCCGCCCGCTGCCTCAGCCGATCCATAATGAAATCCCAAAAAGGGGTCCGGCTCAGGCGCTCAGACGCTTGCGGCCGCGAGCGCGGCGCGCGGCCAGAACCTTGCGACCGCCGGCGGTCGCGAGACGGGCCCGGAAGCCGTGGCGGCGCTTGCGCACCAGTTTGCTGGGTTGATAAGTCCGCTTCACGGGTTTTTCTCCGCTGACCGGGCAATTTGCCTGTAGAATTGATGATAAAGTCCGGAAGATGCGGCCCAAAATGAGCCATTTCCGGCCCCAGAAGAGCCGCTCCCGGTGTCGCACCGGGCCATCGCGGACAATTTGGCCGGCTTATAAGGGAGCGTCTTGTTTTCGTCAACGTCGCAGGACCGCACAGTTCCGGTGAATATCGCTGTTTCCTTGGGGTTTTTAACCCATGAGGTGGCGAGTAGCGGTATCAGCGCCTACATCCGACCTTGGCAGATTAGCGATCTGTAATTTGACCTCCCCGGGGGGCGGGTCGCATCCTCCATCAGTCGAGCTCTATCAGAAGGCCAGCAGGGGCGAATTTCGTGATAGCGACAGACCTCCAGCAGCCGACCCAACAGACCCAAGATCTGGATCGAGTTAGGGACCAGGATCCGGATCGGCCAGCGGATCAGCCGGTGACGCGATCCCGCGGACCGGATGGGCTTGGCCTGTCCGGCAAGCTGTTGCTGCTGACCGTCCCCCTGGTGATGATCGCGGCCGTCCTGCTCTATGTGCCGGCGATCGCCAACTTCTGGGTCAACCGACTCAACGACCGCGTCGCCGCGGCCAACACGGCGGCGCTGGTGCTCGATGCCGCGCCGCTCGGCATGGTGCCGGATTCGCTGTCGCGGGAAATCCTCAAGAGCATCAATGCGCGCGGGGTCGCGATCAAGATGGGCCAGCAGCGCCGCCTGCTCGCCAGTGACAATCTGCCCGCCACGATCGAGCACGACATCGACCTGCGCGACATGACGGTGTGGCAGGCCATCACCGGCTCGTTCCAGATGATGCTGGAGACCGGCAACCAGCCGATCCGCGTCGTCGGCCCCGGCGTCGGCAACGCCCAGTTCATCGAGATCGTGACCGACGATCTGCCGCTGCGGCAGTCGATGTACCGCTTCTCCCGCAACGTCGTGGTGGTCGCACTGATCATCGGCGTCCTGACCGCGGGCCTCGTCTATCTCGCGCTCCATTATCTCTTCGTGCGGCCGATGCGGCGGCTGACCGCGAGCCTGGTCGGCTTCCACGAGAACCCCGAAAGCTCGGCGCGGATCATCGTTCCGAGCCAGCGCAGCGACGAGATCGGCGTCGCCGAGCGCGAGTTGTCGGACATGCAGCGCGACCTGATGTCGATGCTGCATCAGAAGAGCCGGCTCGCCGCGCTTGGCCTCGCCGTCTCCAAGATCAACCACGATTTGCGCAATCTGCTGGCCTCGGCGCAGCTGCTGTCGGACCAACTCGCCAGCGTGCCCGATCCGCGGGTGCAGCGTTTTGCGCCAAAGCTCGTGCGTTCGCTCGAGCGCGCCATCGCCTTCTGCCAGTCGACGCTGTCCTACGGCCGCGCCCAGGAGGCCGCGCCCGACCGCCGCATGATGCTGATCGAGCCTGTGGTCGTCGAGGTGCGCGAGACCGCGGGTCTTGCCAACGACGTCTCGATTGCCTGGGTCGCCGCGATCGAGCGCGGGCTCGCTGTCGATGCCGATCCCGACCAGCTGTTTCGCGTGCTGCTCAACCTCGTGCGCAACGCCGCCCAGGCGCTGGAGAGCCATTCCTCCGGCGACGGCGGCCCGCAACAGATCCGGATCACCGGCAAGCGCGAGGGCGCGGTCGCCATCCTGGAGGTCTCAGATACCGGCCCGGGCGTGCCCCAGAGGACCCGGGAGCATCTGTTCGAGGCGTTCCAGACCTCCGGCCGCCCCGGCGGCAGCGGGCTCGGCCTCGCCATTGCCGCCGAGCTCGTCCGCGCCCATGGCGGCGACATCCATCTGGTCGAAGGCACCATCGGGGCCACCTTCCGGATCGTCATCCCCGACCGCCCCGTGGAACTCCTCTCCATCCGCAACGAGCGGGCGCGGGCCTGATCGGCCAGCGGCCGATAGTCTTCTGTCATTCCGGGACGGCCCAAAGGGCCGGACCCGGAATCCATAACCCAGGCTGGTGGTTATGGATTCCGGGCTCGCGACTTCGTCGCGCCCCGGAATGACAGTAAGAGGTGTGAAAATACGCGAAAATCTCCCCATCCGGGACCTTGCCAATCGGGACAAGAGCGGTTAGTCAAAGCGCTCTTTCGCACCCCTCCGGCGCTCGCTGGAGGCTGCGTGCGGGCCCAGCCCGCACACTTGTTTGCGAAACACGCGCCCGTAGCTCAGCTGGATAGAGCATCAGACTACGAATCTGAGGGTCGGACGTTCGAATCGTTCCGGGCGCGCCAGTCGCACAAGTTCCTATTGGAAATCAAGAACTAACGCGATTACAAGCGCTTAGCTGCCGCGCGGTGGTGTGAAGCGGTGGTCGAAATGCGTGTTCTGATGGGCGTCATCAAAGACCGACACAATACCTATTATGCCTTGAAAACGGTGCCTGCGAAGCCGAAGGGGCTACGTACCGCAGTGGCCATTGAGCTGAACAATGGCAAGGCGGCGCAGGCGAACCTGAAGCGGTCGCTGGGCACCAAGGACATCCGCGAGGCCAACATACGCGCCAAGCCGGTGTTGGCTGAATTCGACCGCATCATTGCGAGAGCAAAGGCGCGTCTTGCATCAACCTCGGTCCCCTCGATCAAGCGCACCAGCCTGAACGACACCGAAATCAAGCGCATGGCGGAGTGGGTGTACGCCAAGGCGCTGGCTTGGGACGAGCGCATACGGTTCGGCGGACGCGACGAGCAGGCGAGAATCGGAGACGAAATCATACGCCTTGAGGGCTCAGTGGAGACACCACTAATCCCGCCGGAGCAATGGCCTGCGCGGGGACTACCTCGTCAAGTATTTCAGGAGAACCGCGCCGAGCTGGTGGATACGATACGAGTGCTGCGAGAGGCGGCGGCGATGGGTGACATCTCAGCCGTGCAAGATCATGTCTTGGAGGCTATGTGGGCGTTCAACATTGAGCTGGACGAGCATAGCGCCTCGTACATCAAGCTCAGCATCGCGTGCTTGCATTCGTACTTGAGAGCGCTTGAAGACATCGAGAGGCGAAACGAGGGTATCACCGTCGAAACACCCGCTGCGGCTAAGCTGGAGCCTGCGGCCACGGGGGAAGGCGGGACGCTGCAAGACGCGCTGGAGGGTTGGAAGCGACATCGGGCTCGCCCCAAGCGCACGGTGGATGAGTTCAGCCGCAGCGTGGAAATGTTCGTGCAGCTTCACGGCAACATGGCTGTAGCCGCGATCAAGAAGAAGCACGCGCTGGACTATCGCAAGGCGCTTCAGGACGTGCCCCGTCACCGTACAGGCGAGTTGCTGCGCGCCACGCTTCCCGCTCAAGCCGAATGGGGACGAGAGCACCCGGACGAACCAAGGATCACCGCAGCCACCATCAATAAGCAACTCGGCGGTGTGCAGTCCATCTGCATCTGGGCCAGTGATAACGGGCTCGTGCCGGACGACGTGACCTGGACGGACCCGTTCAGCAAGCTCAGGCTTCCAGAGGAGCGGTCTGAGCGCACGTCGTTTGAGATTGCGGAGCTTCAGGCGCTGTTCAACGCGTCAGTGTTCACCGAACACAAGTTCCCGCTGGGAGCACATGGGGCCGCCGGGTTTTGGTTGCCTGTGCTTGCGCTCTTCTCTGGCGCACGCCAAGCGGAGCTGGGAAGCCTCACCGCTGCCAACGTGCAGGTAGACGCAGAGACGGGAGTACCCTTGCTCTACTTCGTGACTGAGCGCGCACGAGGCAAGCGGGTCAAGACCGATGCCTCCGAGCGTGTCGTACCCGTGCATCCCGAAGTGGTCCGCTTGGGCTTCATCAGCTATGTCGACGAGCGACGGAAGGCCGATGGCGCAGACGCTTGGCTATTCCCCTCGGTATCTCCTGACCGTGGCCGCGCTGGTGTGCCCGCGTGGTCGCAATGGTTCGGCCGCTATCTCCGTGCTTCAGGGGTGACGGACAAGGCCAAGGTGTTCCACAGCTTCAGACACACCGTGAAGGATGCGCTGCGCAGGGGCAGGGCGGACCACGAGATGCGCGAGGCTCTCATTGGGCATGCACAAGCTTCGTCGGTGAGCTGGGGCTACGGAGCAAACGCCATGCTGTCACGGTTCGGCGCTGCTGCGCTGTCGGACGCCATCAACCGCATTTCCTATCCCGGCCTTGACCTGTCGCGTGTCAAGCCGCTGGGCGTACCAACGCGTACACGCGGCAAGACCAAGGCAACCTAAGTGCCACCGGCAAAGCATGGGGCAACGCCGGAATACCTTCGAAAGCATCACGCATCATGATCACCAAAATCATCACCGCAGCCCTCTACGCAACAGCTCAGTTTGCAGCCGCTCTGGCACGCGCTGGGGAGCGCGCGGTGTGCGCACCGACGACCATTCAGGCCCGCTTCTGGGAGGGCGTGGGGCGCGCGGGGGAAGCACTGGAGCGTTCCATTGGGGGCTTGGATGAGCGACTGTGCACCGACCTGAGCGCATACATGATCCAGAGGGCCTATGGTGGCTGAAGCCCGCTGCCAGTAATCAAAAAGGCCGCACCCCCGGGAATGCTCCAAATGGAGACCTTGGGTGCGGCCGTTGTTGCTTATGCTGCCTTCACGAGGAAGCTCTTCGCTCCCCTGCCTCTGCCTTCCGACCCATAGGTTACGCCAAGCGCCTTCAGAGCGAGCGTGGTGGGGTGGTTCTCGTTTCGCAGGTTCTTCTGCAGCTCCTTCTTCGCGTTCGTGCTCAGCCCCAGCTCCCGACCTATCACGGTCATTGTGGTGCTACCGGGCGCACGGTTTCGAATGAAAGTAAGCAGCCTCTCGTGCGGAGCGCTCTTCGTGTTTCGCTTATGCACCTTGGGGCCGTCAGGATCGAAGGGCCAATCGACCACCTTCAATCCGGGCATCTCCCGACGAATTGCCGCGAGGATGTCGTGCCCGCGCTCCCCTGATGGAAGCACGATGAAGATGTCTGCCTCGGGGCATCCGCCCCGGTCATCAGTGACGTGGCGACAGCAGATGCGGTTGATCGCTTGTATAACGGACGCGGACAGCTGACGCCGCACCATCAGCTCACGCAAGTTCCCTTGCCCTTTCCATGACGGATTGTCCAACCAGTCATCGCCTTGCACGCCTTGGAGTGCGAAGAAGACGTTGGTGGGCCATGTCACCGCGTCCCGATAGGGGAGGCCGAAGATTACTGCGGTGTCGCACGCGGCGTATTCGTTGCTTCCGTCGACCACGCCCCAGTGGGCCGTTGCTGTCTTGGCAAATGGCAGCTTGTCGTGCTCAGGCAGCTCGTGCTCAACGGCTTTGTGAACACAGAAAAACACGGAGCGCTCAGGACCGAGACGCTCCGTAAGGTCAGCAATGAGGCGAGGGAATCGCGTCTTTGCCTTTTCCACCATCGCTCCTTTGCCGATACCTCCGCTGGTGTAAGCAACATGCATTGTGACGTTGCCGTAATCACGAACGCCCGACGGAGTCGGGATGATGTAGGCCCGGTCCTCCATTAGCTTGTAAATGAAGTCCTCTCGCGCGGTTGCATCCAGCACAACTGGCCCCGGAGCATCCAGAGGCACCAACAGGGCAGAGGAATTGAGCGTCGGCTGCGTGCCCTTCAGCGCGAAATAGGCGTGCTGATCTAACACGGCCTCCGCTGCGGCCACTGTCTTGTCCACCTGACCCGCGATCCGTTGCCGATCATTGTCGTCAGCCTTCCCGACATACTGGTCGTACGGCAGCTTGAGCATGTCGGCGCGGAGGGCGCTCATGTTGAGCGGCTCGGGGGTCTCACCTTCGTACCAAGCCATGCAAGCTCCGCCACCGAAGCCCTCACTCAGGCCTGCGTGGTGACCCAAGGCAACATAGAGGGCCTCCAATGCCTCTACTTCGCGGGCATGCGCGGCGCGCAGCTCATGGGGAATGTAACCAATCGCACGGGCCAGATTGTCCAGTTTGACTTGGCTCTCTTCGATGACGTTGCACAACGCTTCATCCACGATGGTCAAGAGCCGCTTGCCGCCGTTCCAATGCGTCAGACGCGCCCATTTGCCGTCACGAGCGTTCGTTAGTGTCTGGGTGGCGTTCACGTAGGCTTGGTGCGTGATGACGAGCACATCGCTATCGTGAAGCTGTTCAGGATGAGCACGATGGCCTGAGTGGTCCGCGATAGCCACTTGGCGTCTCGCGAGGGCGTTGATGGCTGACACCATGTCGTCCGCCTGGGCGATTAGTCGGGTGACGATAAGGATACCTACAGGTTTGCCACCACTGGCGTTCTGCTCAGCTTGAAGGGCAGCATACACCTTGGCACCCAAGGTCTTCCCCGAGCCTGTAGGGGGCCACAGGATACGCCAACGTGGTTTTGCACCGGAGGCGGTGTTTCGGATAGCTTCTGCGTAGGTGTTGGCCATAGTGGCCCAGAGTTCGCGAAGCGGAAGGCTGGGGATGTTGTGGTATTGCGTCGTCCATTGGTCGGTAAGACGATCAACGAACATTTGCGGCGACACGAGAGCATACTCGTGCGAGCCGATAGGATTCAGCATTACGTAGAGTTTTCCGGGGATGTAATGGAGGGTGAACCTCTATAGAAGATACTCTTTAGAGGTCTGCCCCCCATTGAAGGATGGGATGGCACATGGGGCCGCCGAAGGGCGACTGTGCCAACTACAGCGTGCATAGATGTGACTGATGCACATAGAGGTAGCTTATTGTTTATCTCCAATTCGGGCCGCTCTCAGGTGCGCGCCTCGGCAGGCTCAATGGTGCCCTTCAGGGGGCACACGGAGCCCTCAGGATTCGGTTGGGAGCCTTGGTGCTCCAAGCCCAACCAGCCCCCAAAAACGCATCAGTGGATTCCCTGAGCCTTCAGGTGGCCGTCGTGGTTGAGGTATGGTTGGTGTTCAGCACAAGCCTCCCAAATGCGCTGCGGTTTGCCTGAGGTCTCTGCTGGGTGATCGCCGAGCGTGCCTCAGTGGCACCGAGGGGCACTCACGCCTGACATAGGGAAACCTTGCGTTCCTCCGGTCAGTTCGGTGGAGCACGCAGGGTGGCCAAGGTCTCCCCTGCGAAGGGATCGGTGGCGCCTTTCTCGATTGCGTGGCGATAGGACGCGGCGGCCGGGCGTGTCTTGCCGGGGGCGAGGTAGGTCCGGCGTGCGAGTTCAGCGAGTTCAGCGGGAGACCACCCGGCTCTCATGAAGCCACCGAGGGCCTCACGTTGCTGGATGGTGCGGAGATAGGAGCGGACTTGCTTGAAGTCGGGATGGCTAAGGGGGCGGGGAGTATCGGGCAGCGGTACGGGTTCTGTCATTCGTGGTGTTGTGATTGATGGTGGCGGTGATGAGCGCAGGGTATTCCGGCGCCTTTCCTCCAGAACTCCGGTAGTGCGCCTGCTAACCCATTGATGCCTTCGGGAATACTCAACGAAATCAATGGAGGTAAGCTTGCAAAGGGAGACCGGGGGGCTCGTGAGTTTCCGGCGACCGATCCATGAGGCTCAAATCTGAGGCTCCAGCGCGCACACCGCAGGCGTAAGTCAGGCGGCGCCCCGCCCCTTCAACCCGAACTATTTGAAGCCGGGGGGCCGGGGTCAGGCAAAAGGAGCCTCAGTGTCGTGGGAGAGGCTCATCAAGGGAGCCTCACGTCCGGAGTCCCTGCGGCGCCTACCCGCCATACCCCGCGATGAAAAGTGCTGCCGCGCCGAGCACCGCAGCGGTCACAGTCATCTCGAACGAAATCGCAACTGCCGCCAGGGCGGAAAAGAGCGCTGCGAGCGTCATGGTCGGTCTCTCCTGTACAGCTATTTCAATTGGCGGAAGCGTTGAGCCGGGTGAGGAGCCGCGACACCGCAGTTGGGTGCCACACGTCCCCCCGAGGAGCCCTGATGCCCCGCGCGTGAAGCGCATCGGCAATCCCCCGTGTCGTGGTGATGCCCGAGCGGCGTATGTCGTCCACGATACCCCTGAGGTCGGAGGCCTTCTGCGTGGCGGCTTCCTTGAGCGCTGCCACGGCTTCCACGTTGCCGGTTTGCTTGCCACGGAGAGCACGGGCACCATTGGGATTGCCCAGCTTCACCCCACGGGCCTTAGCGGCGGCCAGTGCGGTCTTGGTGTTCTCCGAGATAGTGCGGCCCACGGCCTCAGCTACGGCAGCGATGATGTGGATGGTGAGGCGATTGGCGTCGGGCATGTCAGCCGCGACGAAGTCGACACCGCGCTCCTGAAGGCTTGCGACGAAGTGTAGATTGCGAGCAAGCCGGTCAAGGCGGGCAATCACCAGCTTCGCACCCGTCGCCTTGGCGTGACTGATCGCGGCTTGGAGCTGTGGGCGTGAGTTGCGCTTGCCGCTTTCCACCTCAACGTATTCAGCCACCAGCTTCCAACGGCCGCCGTTGAGATACCGGTTCACCGCGTCCCGCTGTGCTTCAAGGCCGAGACCGCTGCGGCCCTGCTTGTCAGTCGATACGCGTAGGTAGGAAACGAATTTGCCCTCAGCCACCGTGGGTCTCCCATGTTACAGAACGCCGCAACGAACGTTAGATCAATTCGTAACAGCGGCATTGATTGGAGACCACGCGCATTTTGGAATCCCAGCGATTCATTTCTGCATGGGATAGACGACGAGGCATTATCTCTCAGGTGCCGCGAGGGCCATGGACGAGCGACGTCGCAACCGAGTTGCAAATGTCTCTTGAAACTATCTGGCAATCCGTAGACGGTGCCCGTGGAGGGGCAGCACATGACAGGGATTATCGCGCTGAATTGCGTCAACGGTGCACGTCCGGTGAACGACGGCTCCGTCCCCGAAACAATTATTTGCGCTGCCGTTCGTGCCTCTAATGGAAAGATCATCAGGGGCCAACGGCACAATGACGCTATCCGTGCACTTCAAGCGATGGATGGGTATCACGGCGAACAGCCGCACGGTGAAGATCAGGGGTTCCTCACGTCAACCACAGGTTCGTAAATCGACGGGAGGCCTATCGGCTACATTTTCCCGACAGGGTAGACCTGATTGGGACAGGATACGCCCCAAGGGCCATGGGCTAAGGTTGCGCGAACATGCGGCAAAGGGGGCGTTCGATGGCCGGTTTGGCGTGTCTCAAAATCGGAATGCAAGTGGCAGGCATAGTGTTGGTTATGGCGTGGTCCGACCCCGCGAACGCCGAACCCAGCCAGTATGTCTGCACCGCGGAACACGCAGCGGGACTACATTTCGATAGGCAAGCGGGAACATGGGGGGTCAAAGAGTTCGGTGCGAGCAAGTACAATCTGCGTCGCCTGACTGAGGGCGACCGGGACAAGTCTAAGAGCAAGTATTGGCCTCTACTTGAGCGCCACCCCAAGGCCAACTGGGCATTTTTCAAGATAGGCGGGGATCAGGAGATGCCGCTCGTAGCCTGCTTTGAGGACAAAGCCGACAAGGTCCTATCGAACCTGTTTCGATGCGAGCCAATCGTGCACGATGCTCGTTTCGACAAGGACACACGCCGCTTCGAGGTTATCGTCAGCGGCGGCTACGTGGATCAAGGATTTTGGGAGCAGTATCGTCGAGAGAACCCTGGCAACACGGTTGCCCAAGATCCTTCCAGACCGGATGACCTATTTATCGAGATAGGAACCTGCAGCCCGTCATAGAACACATTGTCGTCTGGAGATTGCAATGAAAGTCACGGTTTATAGGTTCACGCAGTTCGACGCGCAGACGGACATGAGAGTAACCTCACGACGGTGGGCCACCCGTGATGCTATCGAGCTGGTAGGGGGCACCGTGTTGGAGAACACTGCTATCGAAATCGACCCTTCACATCTGACCGGCGGGGTCGAAGGTATGACCAGCGCCGATTTTGATCCGCGGCGCTAAACACAGTCCATTGAAGGTGGTCACGCAAGGTGGTACGAAAGGCGTCGCAGCTACACTGATTTGTGCTTGTTTTTCAATGGGAAGGCTGGGTCTTGGTCGCCTCGTTCCGGGCGCGCCATTTCGGTATAAAACTGGGCACTCCAAAACCTGGCGTTTTTGCGCCGGACGCGGCGACGAGAGTGCGCAAGAGCACGCTTTTCGACCCCATGATGCAAATTTCTTTCGCGTCCACCTCGATGCGCTGGGCCAGGGCGCGGAGATGGTCACGGCGGTAGCCGCCCGACTCCGTTCGCATTCGCCTGCGGGCCTGGCTGGCGAAGGTTTTGAGTGCCTGGGGTGTGATGCTCGGCCCAGCCCGATCGAGCGCGCCCTCGGCCCGCTCTGCGTCGGCGCGGGCCTGGTCGCGGACAGCCTTCAGTTCGGTCACGCGCTCCTTGAGCATCGGGTCGGACACGTCGGCGATTCCGTTTTCGATCGCGTCGTACAGCCGCTTGAGCTTGGCTTCTGCTTCGGTCGCGCGCTTGCGCAATTCGGCAATATGCGTTGTTCGGCGCTCGGCGCGCTCCTTTCGGCGATGGAGGACGGCCGACAGCACTTCCTCGAGACGTTTGGGCTGCAAAAGGCGCTGCTCGATGTGCTCGGCCACCACGCTGTCCAGCTTTTCCATCGGAACGGTGCGGCCCTTGCAGCCCGTCTCGCCCTGCCGGGCTTTGGTCGAGCAGGTATAATACCTGTATCTCCCGCTCTTACCGGTCCTCAGTGTCATCGCCCCACCGCACGTGGCGCAAAAACAGATGCCGGTAAGGAGGGTCGGGCCGCTGACGACGCGCGGGGCGGTCAGCGCCGGGCTGCGCGACTTGAGCAACGTCTGCACCGCCTCGAACTCGGCCGCGTCAATAATCGGCGGCACCGCCATTTCCACCACCTCGGCCTCCGGTTTGCGTTCGCGGCTCTTCCAATGCTTGGTGTTGAAACGGTGGCGACCGATATACGTCGTTCGCGTCAGTACCTTGTGCACCGCATCGACGCCCCAGCGTCCGCCATCGCGCGTTCGAATGCCGGACTCGTTCAGATGCTTGGCAATCGATTTGACGCCCATCGATCCGGATGAGCCGCTTCCTTCGCGCGCCAGGCGATAGATCAGCCGCACGGTCTCGGCCTGGACCGGGTCGATCTCCAGTGTCTTCTTGGTGCGGTGACCGCGCTGCTCGGCGGCAAGAACGACACGGTAGCCAATCGGTGGCAGTGCGCCATTCCAGAAGCCTTGCCGCTCCAGAAGCCTTGCCGCGCGTTCTCCTTCATGGCCCGCAGCGTGTGCTTGGCGTTCTCCTTGGACTGGTATTCATCGAACAGCGCCATGATCTGGCGGATCATGTTGCTCATCGGATCGTCGCCGAGCTCTTGCGTAATCGACACCAGACGCACGCCGTTCTTGGCAAGCCGGCGGACATAAAACTCAAGCTGGAACTGGTCGCGGAAGAAGCGGCTGAAGCTGTGAACCAGGATCACATCGAACGCCGGCGGCCTGACCGTCGCCGCGTCGATCATGCGCTGGAACTCCGGCCGCCGATCGTCGGTCGCAGACGCGCCCGGCTCGACATAGTCGGCGACAATCTCCCATCCGCGCGATGCGCAATAGCCCTTCGCCTGGCGGCGCTGATCCGGGATGGAGAGATCGCTGTCGGCCTGCCGTCCCGTTGAGACCCGCAAGTAGAGCGCTGCCCGAACCATTGCCGCCATGGTAATGCCCCCTCAGTCCTTTCCAAACAGCTCGTTGAACAGATCACCGAACCAGGCTTCGAAGACATCGATCTCCGTTTCGGTCACCGGCACGTCCTTCGGCCAGTCGTCCGTCACCGCCCATGTCACCGAAGTGCGCTTCGCTCGTCGTCGGCCAGGACGTGCGGGCGCACGCGCATAGCCGTAGAGATCGTCAAGTGGCGCACTGTCCGACGGACGCCGCGGGTGCGATTTGTGAGGGGAAGCCATGGCGCCACTGTGGCAAGCCTGACCGGTCCACAGAACGGCCGATGTGTACGCCACGTCACGCTGCGGTGCTGCGATCTCGCACTTCCTCTGCAGCTTGAGCGCAACCGCGCACAGCAAGCCATGATCGCATGGCGGTAAAGAGCCGGGCCAGCGGAGCGCCGTCAAGGCCGCAAGCCGGCGGAGCCGGTCGCGCGCAGCGCGAGCCTTGACGGCGCTCCGTTGGTCCGGCACCGGCCTTCCATGCGATCATATCCGGACATCCCGCCGAGCCCGCGCAACAGCACGCTACGCTGCGAACGATGGCGCTCGGAACGTTGATTTTGAATGCTTTTGCGGTTCGAGCGGCACCAGGCCGCTTCATAAGGTGCCGCTACCGTGCCATCCAAAACAATGTGCAGACAAACACTTACGATCCCCGACGGCACAGAGCGACACCGTCGCTTTTATCTAGCCGTCCGAAACCAGCTCGGCCGGTAGCCTGAGCGCTGCCGCACTGTCCTTCGCTAGATCGCGATCAGTCAATGTCCGGCGTTGTGGATAACGGACGCGAGAGCGGACACCCAAAATCGACGCCAAAGCCGACAGGAGCTAATCCGGATACCTTCTCAGCTCCGGGTTCCATTTCCTTGCGACCACGCGGTCACCGATCGTAAAGCGTAGGAGGTCTTCTCCCACCTCCAGCGGGCCGTCGTAGGTGCTCTGTGTCCGCGACACGAGCTCAGTCAGCTTTGTTTGGAGAAGTATGACGTGTGAGTAGACCGCGAGCTTGGGCTTCACGCGCGAAAAGACCATGCCGGCTTCCTCAGGCGACGTATGATGATCCGCAACCGGTTTCATCTGCGGCAACTTTGCCAATTGTGCCGACATCGCAAAAACTTCGTGGATCAGGAGATCGCTTCCAGTCGCATGCTTCATCAGGTTCTCGTCAAACTTCGTGTCACCTGAAATCGTTACAGATCGCGTACCGTAGTCGATCCGATAACCCACCGATGGCTTGATCAGGTCACCGTGATTGACGGCAAACGCGGTGACCTTGACGCCCACCTCGTCGAATACCACGCGGTCTTCTTGAAAGTCGTGGACTTCAATCTGCGTAGCGGCTTCCGCGATGTGTTCGTCGGCCCGACGGATGCGGATGTCATCGGAAAATGCCTCCGCAAGGCCTTTGGCAATCTTCGCCGCACCACTCGGCTCGTTCGTCCCATCCGATGGACCCCACAGCCTCATGGGCTTGGCGCGCGATCCAAATGGACCGAACTCGTACCCCGTCATCCATAGATCGGGCAGGCCCGCGACATGGTCCGAATGATAGTGGGTCAGAAAAACGGCATCGATGCCTTTGCCGGATGAGATACCTAATTGATAGAGGCGCACCGTCACCCCCCGGCCGGCGTCGAATAGGAGATTGAGCCCGCCGGCTTGAACGAGCGTTGCCGGTCCGAAGCGCGCAAGGATGGGTTCAGGACCGCCACCCGTACCGAGCAGCGTGACGACAATTTCGTTAGAGACCGCCGGCTTTTCCTCAGCCGCCGCGCTGCCATAGACCGAATAGATCAATACCAAAGTTGCGGCGATACTGGCTAAAATGGATTGCCTTGTCATTGTCGTCATGGCGCGCACTCCTTCCTGGCGGTCGTGATTGCCGGATTGACCATAATGCGGGCCTGCATCGGCAGATTCGTTTTCCGAGAGCAAACGTCGCTACGGACTGGTGCGCTTGTATATTTCAGCCATCCGGAGAAAGAATGTTCTCCCAATCGCCGATAAACTGGCTTGGTCCAATGCCGACCAAGGCGTGGCATTCGCGAATGAAATGGGCCTGATCAAAATAACCGGTTTCGTGGGCAATCCGGGTCCACGACTTCATCGGTTCGTCGCGGTGAGCCGTCAAGGCTGCATCGAACCTGACCGTTCGCGCATAGAGTTTGGGGGAAAGGCCCACTTGTGAGGTAAAGCGGCGTTGAAAATGACGTGCGCTCAGCCCCGATCGTTTCACAAGATCCTCGATGCGAACGCGACCGCGGGACGCCAGCAGCAGACGGGACGCATAGTCGATCCCATCCTCGGTTAGACTGTCATCCTGCATCATCGCGAACCAGCGTTCTGCAGCGGCTATGCGCGAGGCAAAGTCCGCAGCCGACCGCACGGTATCGCTGAGCAATACCCCGCGCTTGCCGAGAACGTCGCGGGCCGGGATGCCTTCATTCACGAGAGACGTCATATTGACGCCGACGAGGCGGTGGAGCGCAGCCGGCTGCAGCAAAATGTTGAAGATGTGGACTTCGCCTGACATGTGGAGCTGTATTCGGCGCGACCCTTGCGGACCGACCACGACCGTTTCGGGGGCCGTCTGCAGGGGACCTCCGTCAATTCGAAGACGGAATGGATCGCCCAAATAAATGTCGATGATTTGATGGGGTCGAGCCGTTAGTGGCCACGTCAGTTCTTCGGAGCCCAACGTTGCGCGGCGTTCCTCGAACGAGCGAACGATGCTGCGAAGCTCGGGATGCGGGGTCCTTCGTCTGACATCCATCGACCGCCTCCGTTTTGGCGCCACCGCAAGGCTTGCGTCTGGCGATCTCCACGTTAGCACAAACTGTCCTTCGGCAATAATGGCAGGTACCGCACCGATAGGCGTCGGCTGTCGCATCATTTGAAGCGCGATGTTTTCCGCTTCTGGCCCATCGCGTCAATCCCGGAATTGACCGAGAGGGCCGCTATCGAAGGCGTAACCGAACTACCACTCTGCGGGGTAGGCAGCTGGCCCTTAAGGCATGTTGCAAAGGCGCAGGGCGTCGCAGATTTACCGATTGGAGCGCGTGGCGGGCCGCTACATCATAGCGCCACGGCGAAGCAATAGTGCCCATCTTCATCGGCCGTGGCGCGCCATTTTGCCATCATTCGGAATAAAATTGCGGACCTGGCCCGCCAGGCTGCGGGATCCGCGCTGCGCAAGGCGAGGCGAAACCGGCGCGATGTCAGGCCGGGCTCATTCGGCGTAGGATTGGGTGGACCAGGCCGCCCTTAGCTTCGGCGAGACATGAGCGCCAAACTGGCCGAACCACTTGTTGAACAGGGCCTCGGCCTCGCCCGACTTGAACATCTTCCCCATGGAGTGGTTGACGATCCAGATGATCGTCGGGTTGAGCTTGGGCACCATGAAGCCCTGCGGCGCATAGCCATATTCGTCACCAACGATTTCAAGCGCATCCGGCTTCTTTGACTGCCGTATCAACCCGTAGAAGGCGCCGTTGTCGCTGAAATAGGCGTCGGCGCGCCTGGTCTCTACGGTGATCAGCCCGGCCGCGTGGTCGTCGACGTTAAGGATGCGGATGTTCAGCTTCTTTTCGGCGACGAGGTTTTTGAGGTCGGGCTCGCTACTGCCGCCGGTCGCCACGGCGACGATCTTGCCGTTCAAATCGTCATAGCTCTTGATGCCGCTGCTCTTGAGGACGAGCATCTGGCTTGATGAAACATAAGAGACCGACGAGAAGTCGACCTGCTTGTTGCGGCCGAAGGTGTTGACCGTGCCTTCGCATTCGAGGTCTATCGTGCCATTGGCGACGAGCGCCTGACGGTTCTGGATCGTGACCGGGATGTATTTGATCTTGATCTCCGGCAGCTTCAACTCGCTCTTGATGTCGTCGATGATGCGTGTGCAGAACTCGACCGAATAGCCGGTGGGGTTCTTTTGGTCGTCGAGGTAGCTGTAGGGAAACAAAGCGTCCCGGACGCCCATGGTAATGGTCTGGGTATCGCGCAACTTCTTGACGATGGAGTCGACCTCCTGCGCCCCGGCAGACGAAGCTGCGAAAGCGATCGCCAGGAACGCGCCTGTGGCGGCAGCAAGATTGAGTGTCATGGGTCTCTCTCGGTTGTCGCGATCGCTCGCATGGTGATCCGCCCCCGGCTGAGGGCAAGTGTCTAGTATCCTCCGCGTGCCCGCGCCTGGAGTTCCTCCCTCGTCATCTGCTCGAAGCCGAGCGCGGGCAAAAGGTCGTTATCTCCTGCGAAGTCGCGGCCGTAGGCCGCCGAAAGCATGGTCATCCCAGCCTCGTGCAATGTCGCCGGCCGCCCGACGAACTGCCCGAGCAGCACTGTCGGCAGCAATCCGAAGGGCACGTCCTCGAGCACATAGCGGCTGTCCAGCGTCGCAGGGCCGAAGCCGCCGCGTCCGCGATTGTGCAATTCAGCATTCATCTCGGCGATGCTGGCGACCGGGAGTTGATAGGAGTAGGCGTAGTGTTCACGGATGGTTCGGACCGAAACGCCGAAGGCTTCGGCGATCGCCAGCCGCTCGGCGTCGAGCGTTTCCATGACACGCCCGACGGCGGGCGTGACGTTCTCTGCCTGCCCCCAGCGCTCGCCTCGCTCCATGCGCGTCAGGTTGAACAGGGCGATGGCGAGGTGGTTCTGCGGGTTGAGATTGCTGAGCGCGATGGCGAGAAGCCCCTCGCGTTCGACGAAGCGGTCGCCGAACAGCGCGGTGCAGAGCGCGAGACCTTCGGTACTGCCTCCTTGCGGCACCGTCGCGAGATCGATCTTCGATCGCACCGAGTTGACGGCGACCTCGGTCGGCGAAGTCTTGCGGCCGGTCGTCAGCGTCGTGCCCCAATTGATGATCGGTGAACTGACTCCACGCGCCGCCAGCTGCCGCGAGAGATAGAGCGCGCCAAAGGAGGCGTGCGAGCTAATGATGATCGGCTGTCCATCCCGCAGGTGCTGCGCGGCGGCATCGAGGGCCATCTTGTGGGCGTAGCCCGGCATCGCGAGCATCACGACATCTGCGTCGGCGATGGCTTCGGCTGCTCCGCCGGCGATGCGCGGATGGAAACTGGTCTCGATCGCCATCGTCGCCTGCAACGGCTCTCCTGCCGCGAGGGCTGCCGTGCTCCGGCCGGAAGGCGACCACAGCATCGGGGCATGCCCGGCCGTCGAGAGATAGGCGGCGGCGCCGCAGGCGGCGGAGCCGGCTCCAAGGATACTTACGCGCATCGTGCGAGCGCCTTTTCTGGGTTTGGTTGGGGAAGGGCGATCATCTCAGCGGCTCAATGCGTCAGGACGTTGGTGAGGAACTGCCTGGCCCGCTCCGAAACGGGGGCAGTGAAGAACTGGGCCTTGGGCGTGTCCTCTACGATCTGGCCGCGGTCCATGAACAGCACGCGATCGGCAACGCGCTGGGCGAAACCCATTTCATGGGTCACGACCATCATGGTCATGCCTTCGAGCGCTAGTTCCTGCATGACTTCCAGCACCTCGTTGATCATTTCGGGGTCGAGCGCCGAGGTTGGCTCGTCAAAGAGCATGGCCTGCGGGTCCATGGCCAGCGCGCGGGCGATCGAGACGCGCTGCTGCTGTCCGCCTGAAAGTTGGCTGGGTCGGCTGTCCCGCTTGTCGCCGAGCCCGACCCGCGCCAGAATTTTTTCCGAGCGCGCATCCGCCTCCGCCCGCGAGCGCTTCAGCACATGGATTTGCGCCAGGCTGACGTTCTGCAACGCCGTCATGTGCGGATAGAGTTCGAAGCTCTGGAACACCATGCCGATGCGCGAGCGCAGCGCCGGCAGGTCGGTCCTGGGCGAGGAGACGGAGACGCCATCCACGGTGATCGTGCCGCGCTCGAACGGCACGAGCCCGTTGATGCATTTGATCAGCGTGCTCTTGCCGGAGCCGGACGGCCCGCAAACCACCACAACCTCGCCGAGGCTGACCGTAGCGGAGCAGGCGCGCAGGATGTGCTGGTTACCGTAGGATTTGTGCACATCTTCGATGACGATCATGTCGGAAGGCCCCTCCTGTAGAACTCCGCGGCCTTGGTCGTGCCCAGACAAATCGCCAAATAGACTACCGTGACCAGCGCATACATCTCAGTGGCGCGCCCATCGCGGGACGCAACGACGCTCGCCGCGGTGAGGAAATCATGCAGCGAGACGACATAGACCAGCGACGTGTCCTGGAAGACGATGACGATCTGGTTCAGGATCAGCGGCATCATCGCCCGCAGCGCCTGCGGCAGGATGATGAGGCGCAGCACCTGGACGCGCCGCAGCCCGGTCGCCAACCCCGCATCACTCTGTCCGTTGCGAACGTTTGAGATCCCGGCGCGGACGATCTCGCAGTAGAACGCCGCCTCGAACAGCACGAAGGCCAGCAGTGCCGAGGCGAGCGACCCGACCGGCCTGCCGATGACGAGTGGCACGAGGAAGTAGAACCAGAACAGCACGAGCACCAGCGGCAGCGTGCGCATCACAGTGACGTAGGTCGAGGCGGGGACGGAGAGCAGCCGGTGCGAGGACAGCCGCATCAGCGCAAGCCCGAAGCCCAGGATCAGCCCGCCGACGGTCGCGACCAGTACGAGCAGCGCGCTGAGCGCCATGCCTTCCGCCAGAAACGCCGAGGAGCGGGCGATGATACCCCAGTCGAAATCGCTCATGCCGGCGTCTTTCGCAGGGCTGCGCCGCCGATCCTGATGTCGATGAAGCGCATCAGTCCCGTCACGCACAGGCCGATGACGAGGTAGCCGATCGTCGCGAAGGTGAAGGCCTCGAAACCTTGGAAGGTGTAGTTCTCGACATGGCGGCTTTGCGCGGTGAGTTCGAGTACGCCAATCGTGAGGCTGAGAGAGGAGAGCTTGACGGTGATCAGGAATTCCGAGGTCAGCGGCCCGACGATGGCGCGCAGGCCCAGCGGCAGCACGATCAGGCGGAAGGCCTGCGCCGGGCGCAGCCCCGTCGCCAGCGCTGCCGGCATCAGCGGGGCGCCCACCGCCTCGATTCCAGCGCGGACCTGCTCGGCGACGCGCGAGCCGGCGAAGAGGCCGATGGCCACCACAGCGGTGACGATCTCCGGATAGGGCAGGTCCCGCTTGAGCCAGAGTCCGAAGGAATCGGGGACCACCTCGGGTAGAACAAAATACCAGAGAAAGAGCTGCACCAGTGGCGGAACGTTGCGGAAGACGTCGATATAAAGTCCGGCCAGCAGTCGGGCACCACGGGAAGGGGCGCTCCGGGCGGTTCCGGCCAGGAGGCCGATCATGAGCGCGACGGCCCAGCTGGCAAGGCTGATAATTACGGTCCAGAGCAGGCCGCTCCACAGCCAACCCATATAGGTATCTTTAAAGAGGATCGACCAGTCCCAACGGTAATTCATGTCGCGAGAGCCCTGCCGCGCAATAACTCCACGATGCAGCGCGAATCTCGGTCGTCCATTGGCGCCTCTTGAATTCCACTCCCGGAATGATTCCGCCATCGATTGAATAATGTCAAACGTGCCGGTTGCAGGCGGCGGGCCAATTGGCACCATTCTGAAAGAGGCGCCTCCTGGCGCGCCATTCTGTCCCCCGTGCAGAATGAAACTGCGATGCTCCTCCAGCGGCAATCTGCTCTAGGCCGCGATGGTTTGCTTTTCGTCCCCGATCAGACGAACCCGGCTGCGGCCGGCGGCCTTCGCGTCATAGAGCGCGATGTCGGCTTCCGCGAACAGTTCGACGATCCGCCGGCGGTGCGGGCGACCAACCAGAGCGGCTCCGATCGAGGCGCCGACTTCGAGGCGAAGACCGTTCCAGAAGAGCGGACGGCTCAACATCATGACGGTCTGCTGCAGCACGCGCGCGATCCGCGCAGGATCTTTCGGAGCGCGCAAGATGATCGCGAATTCGTCGCCACCGAGTCGGCCGACCAGACCGGCATTATGGAAGGCCCGCCGCAGACGCTGCGCGACCTCGCACAGGCATGCGTCTCCAGCCAGATGGCCGAATGTATCGTTGAGTTTCTTGAAGCCGTCGAGGTCGATCAGAACGAGTGCCGACGCAAAACTGTGATTCAGGCTGTCGTTGACGACCTCGCGATAACGGGCCTGAAAAACGGCACGGTTGGCGAGCCCGGTGAGCGGATCGGTTTCGGCCTGCTGCCGCAGGCTCTCTATCGCCTGTCGGTCGGAGGTGACGTCCTGCTTGGAGCCGAAGATCCGCACCGGCCTGCCGCCCTCTCGCACCGCGTTGATCGAGAGGCGCATCCAGCGTTTTTCACCGCGCCAGGTTCTGATCTCGGTGTCGAGCGTGACCGGGCAACCGCTCCGGATCACCTCAGCACGCGCGAGCTCCATGTGGCGCCGGGATTCGTCGATGTAGAGATCAACGATGCTGGCGCGCCGCAGCGGATTGCTCGCGGGATAGCCGAAGATGTCGTAGACGCCCTGGGTCCAGCTCAGGCGCTCCGTCCCGAGGTCGCACTCCCAGGCGCCGATGCGAGCGGCATTCAGAGCCTGATCATAGAGCCGTACGCGCACCTCATCCGGCAATGTCGAGGTACCATGGTCTTCTCTCATCGACGATCCGGCAGCATGTCGCGATTTTGCCCAAGTCCTTAAAGGCTAGGGCTGCTGCGTTAACGAACCCTATATATCCGGCTCGAGGATCTCAGCCTCAATGACCGAACGCGGCGGCCAGCGCCCGCAATTCGTGCCGCACGCGATCAAGTACACTCTCATACTCGCGCGTCTCGGTCTGCCGGAACAGCCGCACGCTCGGATACCAGGGGCTGTCCGCGCGATCGAGCAGCCAGCGGTAGTCAGGCGTCCATGGCAGCAGGATCCAGGTCGGACGTCCCAGGGCGCCGGCGAGATGGGCAACGCTGGTGTCGACCGTGATCACGAGATCAAGACAAGCGATCAACGCGGCGGTCTCGGCGAAGTCGGTGAGATCGGCGGTCAGGTCGACAATGTCGCTTCTCTCGCGCAGCACCGCCGCATCATGCGGGCGCGGCGCCTTCTGCAGGCTGACATAGGTAGCGTCGACGTCGAGGATGCGGGACAGCGTTCGCAGCGGAATCGAGCGCGTCTCGTCGTTCACGTGGACAGGATCGCCGGACCAGACCAGGCCGACCCGGAGCCTGGTGCGAGGGCCAAGACGATTGTCCCAGGCCTGAACAAGGCTGTCCGGAGGGGCCGGCAGATACGGTCCCGACGGGATCGTATCGAGACGGGTCTCGAAGGCGAGCGGCAGGCTGGATATCGGGCAGTGCAGATCGAAAGCCGGCAGCGTGCCCATCGCCGACCGCGGAACGCAAAGGGATGCACCGCCCAGCGCCGACATGAGCCGATGCAGCGGGTCTTGAACGACCAGAATAACGCGTGCTCCACGCTCCGCCAGCATGGGGACGTAGCGGACGAAGTGAATGGTGTCGCCTAATCCCTCGTCCGCCGCGACAAGGATCGTCTTTCCCTCGATGTTTTCTTCCCCGAGCCACATCGGTCGCTGAAACTCAGGGTGTCTGGCCGAAGGCAATTTCAATCGGGCCTGGTGTCCGTGCCAGCCGGCTTCGAGATTGCCCGTCAGGAGATGGGCCAGAGACACATTCCATTCCGTCACCGTACTGTTCAGCCCGAGCGACGTCATCCGATCGGACAGCGCGAAGACCTCCTCGAAGCGATGAAGGTGGAACAGCGCGACCAGCTTGTTGTCGAGAGCATCCACGAAGCGCGGCTGGATCTCGATGGCCTTGTCGAACCATGCCAGCGCCTCTTCATTCCTGCCGAGCCGCCGCAACGAAAGACCGAGATTGTTGCAGATCTCGGCATTATCAGGGTCGAGCTGGTGCGCCCGTCTGCCGTCGGTCGCGGAGTCCTCGAACCGTTTCAGGCAATAGAGAACCCATGCGCGGGTCCGCAGCGTCGGGGCATGGTCCGGGAGCAGGCTGTCGCTGAGATCAAGACAGGCAATGGCCTCCTCGTTCCGCCCGAGCTTGTGGAGCACGATCCCGCTCTTATACAGCGCGTCTTGATGATGCGGATTGAGCTCGAGCGCGTGTTGAAAGCTCGGCAGTGCTTGATCAAGGCGCGCAAGCTGAACGAAGATGTCGCCACGCTGTCGCCACAGCTCGGCGTCGTCAGGCCGCAGCTGTATCGCCTGGTCGAGGACGTTGAGGGCTTCGTCGCAGCGCCCATACTGCTGCAGGATGGTCGCGAAGCTCGCCAGATATTCCGGCTTCGGTGCGCGCTGGATCGCGCCGACGATCCACTGCAGGGCCTCGTTGTATTGCCTGGCCTGGAGAAACAGCAGGCCCATGAGGTGCTGGGCGTCGGTGTGCTCGGCATCTAGTCCGAGGGCCTGCTGGTAGCAGGCGCGCGCGTCGAGATGCCGTCCGTCCCTGAAATGCGCAAGGCCCGCTTCACAGAAGGCGGTTGCTGTGCTCATCGCTGTTGCGTTCCAGGCGGTCATTGAGTTCTTGCAGGCGGCTCTGCGCTCGCGATGTCGTCAATTCGCGATCATAATCGCTTACGAGCGTACGGGTGGGAGCTGGTGCGAAGCCGTCGGCGCAGCGCCCGATCAGCCGCTGATGCCGGAAAGAGGCGAAGCCGGCGCACCGCCGGCCGCGGATGCCTGAGGCGCACCCGCGGCGCGCATTTTCTTCCGCCGCCTCAGCCTGTCCAGGATCAAATACATCGCCGGCGTCGAGTAGAGCGTGAACAGCTGGGCGACGACCAGGCCGCCCATGATGGTGATGCCGAGCGGCTGGCGGATCTCGAAGCCCGGGCCGGTGCCGAACGCGATCGGGACGGCGCTCAAGAAAGCCGCCAGCATCGTCATCGTGATCGGCCGCGCCCGCAGCCGTGCCGCGAGCAGGATGGCGTCGTGGGCGTTGAGGCCGCGATGCCGCTCCGCGTCGAGGGCATAGTCGACCATCATGATGGCGTTCTTCATCACCATGCCGACCAGCAGGATACAGGCGATGGTGGTCACCAGCGTGAACTGCGTTCCCGTTGCCCACAGCGCGACCAGCGCGCCGAAGGCGGTCGGCGGCAGGGTCGAGAGAATCGTCAGCGGATGGACGTAGCTCTCGTAGAGCATCCCGAGCGCGATGTAGATCGCGATCAGGGCGGCCGCGAACAGCGCCGCCTGCTTGACGATCGACTTGTCCGCCTCCTTGGCCTCGCCGCGGAATTCCGCCTTGATGTCATCGGGCAGCTTGGCCTCGGCCTCTTCCTTGCGGATCGACGCGATGGCGTCGCCGATCGAGGTGCCGGGCTTGATGTCGAACGAGATCGTCGCGGCCGGAAACTGGGCGCTGTGGCGCACCCACATCGCCGCATGCGCGCGCTGCGGTCGGGTCAATGCCGTTAATGGTACCGATTTGCCGCTGGCGCTTGGCACGTAAATCTGGCCCATCGAGCCGGGGTCGCTCGCCGCCTGCGGCTCGACCTCGAAGATCACGCGCGCATAATTGGTCGGAAGGAACAGCAGATTGATCTGGCGCTGGCCGAAGGCGTCGTTGAGCGTGTTGTCGACTGCGACCGGCGTGACGCCGAGCATCGCGGCGCGCAGGCGGTCGATGGTCAGGCCGGCCTGCAGGCCGCCGGTTTCCCAGCTCGCGATGACGTCGATGATCTGCGGAATGCCGCGGACGCGGCGGATCATGTTTTCCGCGGCGCGGAGCACCTGCTCCTCGTCGATGCCCCACAGCGTATATTGATAACGCGAGCCGGCGGACTGGACGCCGAGATTGAGATCCTGAAGCGGCACGAAGAAAACCCTTACGCCGTCAATCCTGTTCATGCGTTCGCGCAACCGCGCGATCACTTGCTGGATCGACAGCTTGCGGACGTCAGGCGGCTTGAGCGCGACCAGCATCTGCCCGATGCTGAGCGCGTTGCCATTGCCCTCGCCGATGTAGGACGTCAGACCTGAGATTGCGGGATCTTCCAGGATCGCCGCGCCGACGGCGCGCTGCCGGTCCTCCATGGACAGGAACGAGATGTTCGACGGAGCCACGGTCCGCACGAACATCACGCCGGTGTCCTGGGTCGGCATGAAACCCTTCGGCAGCTGCAGATAGAGCCAGACGCTTCCTGCCGTCAGCGCGGCGATCATCAGGACGGTGAGAAGGCGGTGGCGCAGCGTCCAGTCGAGGCTGCGGGCATAGAAGGTGCGGCGCTGGGGGACCGCATCGGGATTGTGCAGCTTCTGCCGGCCGCGATCCAAGAGATGTCCGCACATCATCGGTGTCAGCGTCAGCGAGATCGCCGCCGAGGAGACGATGGCGACCACCAACGTCACGCCGAACTCGCGGAAATAACGCCCGACGACGTCAGGCATGAACAGGATCGGGATCAGCGCCGCGATCAGCGCGACGGTGATGGCGACGACCGTGAACGCCATCTGGCGGGCGCCTTTGATTGCGGCCTGCAGCGCCGGCTCGCCTTCGGACATGCGCCGGATGATGTTCTCGATCATGACGATGGCATCGTCCACCACGAAGCCGGCGGCGATGGTCAGCGCCATCAGCGACAGATTGTCCAGGCTGAACCCGCACAGGCTCATCACGAACAGGGTTGCGGCCAGCGAGACCGGGATCGTGACGCTCGGGATCAATGTGGCCCAGAACCGCCTGAGGAACAACGCGATGACCAGCACGACGAGCGCGGAGGCGATCACCAGCGTAAGCTTGACGTCGTTCACGGCGGCCCGGATCAGCGTGGTGCGATCGTAGATCGTATGCAGCTTGATGCCGGGCGGCAGCCAGCGCTGGATTTCCGGCAGCTCGGCCTTGATGGCGTCGACGGTCTCGACGATGTTGGCGTCAGATTGCTTATAGACAAACAGAACGATGCCGCGCTCGGTGCCGTACCAGCCGGCGAGACGGTTGTTGATGACGCTGTCGGTCACCGACGCGACGTCGCCGAGGCGGATCGGGGCGCCGTTGCGCCAGGCCAGCACGATATCGCGATATTCGGAGGCCTGCAGCAGCTGGTCGTTGGCTTCGATGGTGAGGCGCTGGCCATCGACCGACACCGCGCCCTTTGGCAGGTTCTGGGATGCATTGAGGACGGCGACGCGCGCCGCTTCCAGCGACAGGTTCATGGCGGCCAGCCGCGCCGGCGACACCTGGATGCGCACCGCGCTGCGCTCGGCGCCGGTGACGTTGATTCGCGCGACGCCCGGCAGCTGCGACAGTTTTGGTGAGATCACGCCGTCGGCAAGGCTGTAGACCTCTCCGGGCGTGAACACGTCGCTGGTCAAGGCGAGCGCGACGACCGCCGCGCCCGCGGGATTGGCCTTCCAATAGGTGGGTGGCCAAGGTCCCTTCGGCAGGTTTGGCCCTGCCGAGTTGATGGCAGCCTGGACCGCCCCGGCCGCGGCATCGATGTCGACGGAGAGCTCGAACTGCACCGTGATGCTGGTGCCGCCCATGGCGCTGAACGAGGTGATTTCCGTCACGCCCGGGATTAGCGCGAGCGTGGTCTCGATCGGCTGCGATAGCGCGTTCGCAACCGTGACCGGGCTCGCGCCGGGGAAAGGCGCGTAGATTCCGATCGTGGGCCGCTCCACTGCCGGCACCGAGGCGATCGGCAGACGAAAATAGGCGACGCAACCGAGCAGGAACACGCCGATCATCAGCAGCGTCGTCGCCACCGGCCGCAGCACGAATTGGGCGGTGATGCTCACGGCGCCGGCCGCTCGGCTTGCGGCAGCGCCGCCGGATCATCGGCGGATCGCCATCCGAACCTTGCGCGGAGCGAGGCAAACGCGAGATAGACGACGGGCGTCGTATAGAGCGTGAGAACTTGCGAGACGATCAATCCGCCGACGATGGCGATGCCGAGCGGCTGGCGCAGCTCGGAGCCGGTGCCCGAGCCGATCGCCAGCGGCAGCGCGCCGAACAGCGCCGCCATCGTCGTCATCATGATCGGGCGGAAGCGGAGGATGCAGGCCTGCCGGATGGCGTCGAACGAGGACGCGCCGTCCTCGCGCTCGGCGGCGAGGGCGAAATCCACCATCATGATCGCGTTCTTCTTGACGATGCCGATGAGGAGGATGATGCCGATCAGCGAGATCAGATTGAGATCCTGCCGGTACAGCATCAACGCCAGCAAGGCGCCGATGCCTGCCGACGGCAAGGTCGACAGGATCGTGATCGGGTGGATGTAGCTCTCATAGAGCATGCCGAGGATCAGATAGACTGTCACGATCGCGGCGAGCAGCAGCCATTTCTCGTCCGAGAGCGAGTTGGCAAACTCGGCGGCTGTGCCGATCAGCTTGGTCGTGACCGCATCCGGCAGTCCGATCTCGCGCTCGGTCTGGCGCAGCGCCTCCGTTGCCTGGCTCAGCGAAACGCCCTCGGCCAGGTTGAACGAGATCGTGGTGGCGGGAAACAGGCCCTGGTGCGAAATCAGCAGCGGCGCGTGCTGCCGCTCGATCCGCGCGAAGGCCGACAGCGGCACCGGCACGGAGGCCTTGCTGAAGGCGCCGCTGAAGCCGCTGGTCTGCTGGTCGATGGTGCTGGCCTGGGCCGCGGCCGCGGTCAGATAGATCTTGCCCAGGATATCAGGATCGTTGCGCAAGGCAGGATCGACCTCGAGGATCACGTGATACTGGGTGAGGGGACCGAACACGGTTGCGATCTGGCGCTGCCCGAATGCGTCATACAGTGTCTGGTCGATCGTGTTCAGGCTGACGCCGTAGCTTGCCGCGAGCTGGCGGTCGATGGTGACGGACATCTGCAGGCCTTCGTCCTGGCGGTCGTCGGCGACGTCGGCGAGCTCCGGGCGCTTGCGAAGCGCCTCGACCAGGCGCCGGCTCCAGAGCCGAAGCTCGTCCTCGTCGAGATCCTGCAGCGCATACTGGTATTGCGTGCGTGCGACGCGCGATTCGATCTGCAGATCCTGCGCCGGCTGCAGATGCAGCGTGATGCCGTGAACGCCCTCGACCGCACGCTGCAGCCGCGCCATCACGGCGGCTGCGGATGATTTCCGCGCGTCGGGGCTGCCGATATCGATATAGAGCCGGCCGCTGTTCAACGTCGTGTTGACGGATCCGATACCGACGAAACTGCCGACCGTGACGACATCGCTGTCGCGCGCGATCACGGCGGCGAGCTGCTGCTGCCGCTCGGCCATCGCCGCAAACGAGATGTCCTGGGCCGCGTCGGTGGTGCCGATCAACAGGCCGGTGTCCTGCAGCGGCAGGAATCCCTTGGGGATGGCGACGTACAGCATGCCGGTCGCGACCAGGGTGAACACGGTGAAGACCAGCGTGAGCCTGCGGTGCCTCAGCACCCAGTCGAGCCCCCACAGGTAGAAGCTTGCGGATGCGTCGAAGCCGCGCTCGCTGATGCGGAACAGCCAGCCGTGCTGCGCATCGGGGTCCTCGCGTTGCAAAAGCTGCGCGCACATCATCGGGGTCAGCGTCAGCGAGACGAGTCCTGAGATGACGACGGCAAAGGACAGCGTGATCGCGAATTCCCGGAACAGCCGGCCGACCACGCCGCCCATCAGGAGCAGCGGGATGAACACGGCGATCAGCGAGACCGTCAGCGAGACGATGGTGAAGCCGATTTGCCGCGCGCCCTTCAGGGCCGCCTCGAGCGGATCCTCGCCCTCCTCGACATAGCGCGCGATGTTCTCGATCATCACGATGGCGTCGTCGACGACGAAGCCCGAGGCGATGGTCAGCGCCATCAGCGAGAGATTGTCGAGGCTGAAGCCGCACAGCGCCATGGCGCCGAAGGTTGCAACCAGCGAGACCGGCAGCGTGACGCTCGGGATCACGGTGGCCCACAGCTTGCGCAGGAAGATGAAGATCACCAGCACGACGAGGGCGACCGTCAGCACCAGCGTGAACTGCACGTCGTGGATCGCGGCCCGGATCGTCGTGGTGCGGTCGCTGACGACCGAGATCTTCAGCGCGGCGGGGAGCGAATCCTGGAGCTTCGGCAGGATGCTCTTGATGGCATTCACCACCTCGATCGTGTTGGCGCCGGGCTGGCGCTGGATGTCCAGCAGCACGGCGCGCTCGCCCTGGAACCACGCCGCCTGCTCGGAATCCTCGACGCCGTCGATGGCGCTGCCGACATCGCGCAGCAGCACTGGCGCACCGTTGCGATAGGCGATCACCGCATCCTGATAGGCCTCCGCGGTGAAGAGCTGGTCGTTGGTGTCGACGTGAAACGCCTGGCGCGGGCCGTCGAGCGAGCCCTTCGGATTGTCCGCGGTGGTGGCGGCGATGCCGCGGCGGACGTCGTCGAGCGACATGCCGAGCCCGGCCAGTCTCGTGGGGTTCATCTGCAGGCGTATTGCTCGGGTCTGCCCGCCCTCGATGCTGACGGCGCCGACGCCCGGGATCTGCGACAGCTTTGGCACCAGAATGGTCGCGGCGTGATCATTGGCCTCGTGCAGCGCCATCGTCCTGGAGGTCAGTGCCAGGATCAGCACCGGCGTGTCGGCCGGATTGACCATGCGATAGGTCGGCGGGCTCGGCAGCTGCTCGACCGGAATCCAGCCCGCCGCCGCATTGATCCGCGCCTGCACATCCTGCGCGGCCGCGTCGATCTTGCGCGAGAGGTCGAATTGCAACGTGATCTGGCTGTAGCCGTACGAGCTGGTCGAGCTCATGTCCGTCAGCCCGGAGATCGTGCCGAAATAATGCTCCAGCGGCGCGGTGATCGAGGTTGCGACGACGGTGGCGGAGGCGCCGGGATAGCGCGTCACCACCTGGATGGTGGGAAAGTCGACATTGGGCAGCGGCGCGATCGGCAGCTCACGGTAGCCGAGCATGCCCAGCAGCACGACTGCGACGATCATCAGCGTCGTTGCGATCGGCCGGAGGATGAAGGGCGCGGACATGGCGGACCTCAGTCAACGCGCGGCTCGGAGCGCGGCTGGGTGGCCGGCTGCGCCTTGGCGGTCGGCGTCACGCCCTCGATCGTGATGCGGGAGCCGTTCTCGAGCCGGTAATAGCCGTCGGTGACGACGCGTTCGCCTTTGGCGAGGCCGCGCTCGATCATCGCGCGTCCGTCGAAGATCTGCCCGACCGTGACCGGCCGGAACGCCGCCGTATCGTCCGCCTTCGCGACCCAGACGAAATCGCCGCGCGGCCCGTGCCGCACGGCGATCGCGGGCGCCGTGATCGCGTTCTTGCGCGTGTCCACCGTGATCCGCCCGTTGGCAAAATTGCCCGGCCAGAGTTTCAGCGCCTTGTTGGGAAACGTCGCCTTCAGCTTGATCGTGCCGCTGGCCTGATCGACCTGGTTGTCGACCAGCGTGATCATGCCCTTGTCCAGCTCGGTGGTATTGTCGGCCGTGAGCGCGACCACCGGTGCATCGGCCTGGCCGAGGCTGAGCCGGGTCTGGCCGACGGCGACCGCGGCCAGGGTGAAGATCACCGAGATCGGCTGCAATTGCGTGACGGTGACGAGGGTCGCCGGCGACACCGCGCGGACGTAATTGCCCTGGTCGACCTGGCGGATGCCGAGCCGTCCGCTGATCGGCGCGCGGACGCTGGTGAAGCCGAGCTGCGTGCGCGCATATTCGATCTGGGCCTCGTCGTTCCGAACCTGCGCCTTGTACTGCTCGACCAGCGCGTGCTGCTGGTCCACCACCTGCCGGGAGATCGCTGCGGCCTTCTGGATCAGCGCGTCGTAGCGCTCCATGTCGATCTGGGCGCCGTCCAGCAGCGCCTGGTCCTTCTGCCTCACCGCGACCTGCTGATCGAGCTGGGCCTGGAACGGGCGCGGATCGATGATTGCGAGGATGTCGCCTTGCTTGACGTCCTGCCCCTCCTGGAAAAGGATCTGGACGATCTCGCCGTCGACCCGGCTCTGCACGTTGACGGTGTTGTAGGCCTGGATCGTGCCGATGCCGATCAGGTAAATCGGGACGTCCTCTGCCTTCGCGGCCGCGACCTTTACGGCGACCGGCGGCCGTGCTGCAGGCGTGGCGGCGGCAGTTTGCTCGGCTTCCGCCGCCTGGATGAAGGGCAGCGCGAACGGAAGCTTGAGGTCATGCCTGAAATAATAGCCGGCATAGCCCGCCGGCAACACGACCAGCGCGGCGATGAGGAGTTTTGCTGTGCGTTTCACGTTCAAGCCCATCACCCAAGCCGGCCGCCGATGCCCGGTTGATTGTCCCGGCGCGGAACCTCTTAGCATGAAGCAACCTGACGTTGATATCGGCAGGACGCGATATGCTACCATCCGTAACATTAGCACGCGTAGCGGATAGAGATCAACGGCGCTTGCGTTGCTGAACGTCTGGCTTGCCGATGGATTTTGGCGGGGCCCGACCCCCGGTGCCGCCTAGACGACTTCGACCGTCGCTGCGTCGAACTGGGTGCCGGCGCCGCGATGGCGGGCCAGCACCTCGCCTGATAGCTCCGACACCGCGTTTTGCGCGGTGCTATCCAGCATCGCGTGGACGCGCCGGCTTGATGCCTTCAGCACCGCCGGATCGAGCTTGCCGGAGTCCACGCCGTTGATGATCGACCGGGCAAGGTCGCGGGCGCGTTCGGTGTCGGTCAGATGCGAGCAGATCATCAGCATGTCGTTGCCGGCGGCCATGAAGCGCGCGCCGGAATCCGGCGCGTCCAGCCGGCCCGCCATCGCGCGCATGCCGACGTCGTCGGACACGATCACGCCTCGGAAATTCATCGCCTCGCGCAACAGCCCGTGCGTGATCGCGCGCGACAGCGTGACGGGATCGTTGGGGTCGAGCTTACGGTACAGGATGTGCGACGTCATGATCATCTCGATGCCATCGGCGATCGCCGCGGCAAACGGCAGCAGCTCGCGCGCCTTGATCTGGTCGAGCTCGAGATCGAGCACCGGCAATTCGTGATGCGAATCCACCTGCGTGTCGCCATGTCCCGGAAAATGCTTGCCACAGGCGCGGACGCCGCGGCGTTCCATCGCCTTGGTGAACGGCAGCATCGACTTGATGACCTCGTCGGCCGAGCGGCCGAAGGCGCGCTCCCCGATCACGGGATTGGCGGGGTTGCTGTGAATGTCGAGCACCGGCGCAAAATTCAGATTGCAGCCAAGCGAGGCGAGCTCGACGCCCATGGCATCGCCGACCTGCTCCGCGGTGCCGGCCCAGCGCGCCGCATAGGAGAAGCGCGTGATCGGCGCCGGCGTGCGGCAGACGCGTCCGCCTTCGTGATCGATAGCGATGAACTGCTTGTCGCGCTGCGAGGCATCGCGGATCGCGGCGATCAGGTCGCGGTGGATCGACAGCCAGTCCCGATAGGGCAGATCGTGGCGGAAATTGCTCTTGTAGAGGATGACGCCGGCGGGCCGGAGATCCCGCAGCAGCGCGCGGTCGCGGTCATCGAGGACGCTGGTCGGCCGCAGGCCAATGAAGAAATGGTCACCGACCGTTGAAAGCAGGGAATCGTTCATCCGCCAGCGCCCGCCACAAATCGTTTGGTTGATTGAGATGGAGCTGGACGCATCGCGAAATCAGCCCCTGCGCGAGCTTTCGAACCACCCGCTTCGTCATCGCAATATTTCAAATTTCCTCAACGGAATCAATCGACAAATCAAACGTCACGGGCGGCTGCGCCGGCAAGGTCAGCGTTGATCGCCATGCCGGCGCGATATTCTCACGCCACAGCCAGCACCGGCTGCTTCGGCTGCCGTCCAATCATCAGCGACAGCACGGCAGCAATGATGCCGGTGACGCCCGCGATCATGAAGGCCTGCAGATAATCGCCTTGCGACGAGCGCATGAAGCCGGCGAAGAAGGCGGCGCAGGCCGCCCCTAACTGATGGCCGGCGACGACCCAGCCGAAGATCAGCGGCGCATTCTTGTCGCCGAACGCTTCGTTGGCGATGCGCACGGTCGGCGGCACGGTCGCGATCCAGTCGAGGCCGTAGAACACCGCGAATACCGACAGGCTGACAACGGAGAAATCCGAGTAGGGCAGGTAGATCAGCGACAGCCCGCGCAGGCCGTAATAGAAGAACAGCAGCTTGCGCGGATCGAAGCGGTCGGTGAGCCAGCCCGACAGCGTGGTGCCGAACAGGTCGAAGAACCCCATCAGCGCCAGCAGGCTCGCGGCCTGAACCTCGAAGATGCCGTGATCGCCGCAGAACGCGATCAGATGGGTGCCGACGAGGCCGTTGGTGGTGAAGCCGCAGATGAAGAAGGTCGCGAACAGGAACCAGAAGGTCGGCACCTTGGCCGCGCGCACGAGGTTGCTGATCGCGGCGACGAACGGGTTGCCCTGCGCCGGGCTTGCGGGCTGGTCCTCATGCGGGCTGCCATAGGAGCGCAGGCCGATCGCGGCCGGCCGTTCCGGCACCAGAACATACACCAGCGGAATCAGCGCCGCGCAGCATGCGGCGACCGTCAGCACCACAGGCTTCCAGCCGCCCCATTCGACCAGCGATGCGAGGCCCGGCATGAAGATGAGCGTGCCGGTCGCCGTGCTCGCGGTCAAAAGTCCCATGACCAGGCCGCGATTGGTGGTGAACCAGCGATTGACGATGGTGGCGCCGAGCACGTTGGCGACCGCGCCCGAGCCGATGCCGGACAGCAGTCCCCAGGTCAGGAACAATTGCCACGGCGTGGTCATGAAATAGCTCGCAGCCGTCGAGGCCGACATCAGCGCCAGTGCGCCCAGCACCGTGCGGCGGATGCCGAAGCGCTGCATCACGGCCGCGGCGAACGGACCCGCGAGGCCATAGAGGAAGATGCCGATTGCGGCCGACGACGAGATTACGCTGACGTCCCAGCCAAACGCTTTCTGCAGCGGCAGCATCAGCACGCCCGGCGTCGCGCGCAGGCCGGCGGAGGCCAGCAGCGCCAGGAAGATCACGGCAACGACCACGAAGGCGTAGTTTGGGCCGAACGGCCTTTTGGAGATGGCGGAGGATTGAACGGAAGCTGGGGGCATGTTACTTACCGGTACGTATTGCGATGCGGTACTAATACGTACCGGTCAGTAACATTGTCAAGCCCAAACCCACACCCCAAGCTCATGTCGAAGGTCGGACGAAGCCAGATGCCGAAGAAAGCCGAAAAGCCCGTAGCGGCACCCCTCCGCGCCGCCGACCGGATTCGCGCCTCCGCCAGCGAGCTGTTCTACCGCGAGGGCATCCGCGCCGTCGGCGTCGACGAGGTGGTGGACCGGGCGGGCGTCACCAAGCCGAGCCTCTATCGCAGCTTCGCCTCCAAGGACGACCTCGCCGCCGCCTATTTGCGCGACTACGATCTGAGCTTCTGGGAGAATTTTGAACGCCCCGACGGCAAGACCTATAGCAACGCCCGCGATCATGTGCTCGCCTATATCAGCCAGCTCTCGTCGCGCGCCGTCGCCAAAGGCTATCGCGGCTGCGGGCTGAGCAACGCCGCAGTGGAATATCCCTCGCGCGACAATCCCGCGCGCCAGGTCGCCGAAGCGCACAAGAAGGTCTTCCGCAAACGCCTGCGCGAGCTCGCAGCCCACATGGGCGCGCGCCAGCCGAACGTGCTTGGCGATGCGCTCTTGCTGCTGATCGAAGGCATCTATGTCACCGGCCAGCAATCGGAAGACGGCCCGGCGCAGTCGGCGCTTGCGGCGGCGAAGCTGCTGATCGATGCGAGCGTGAAGACGGGGTGAGGTGGCGGTCGCTGCCTACGAAACCACGCGCCCGCAGCTCAGCCGGATAGAGCATCGGACTCCGAATCCAAAGATCGGACATTCGAATCGTGCCGGGCGCGCCACTCATCATCAGGCATTCACGCGCTCTTCGGCCGAAACGCGACGATAGATCCGCTTGGCTCTTCCTGGCGCATCGCCGCCTCGACGGCCTTCGCAAGCGCGGCCTGGTCGAAAGGCTTTGACAAGCGCGGCAGGCTGGATCGCGTGTCGCTGGGAAGGTCCACGTATCCCGAGCTGAGGAGGATGACCGTCCCGGGGCGCTCCGCAGCGACCGCGCTTGCAAGCTGCAGTCCGGTCATGCCCGGCATGGCATAGTCGGTCACGACCAGGTCGATAGTACGCGTGCGGCGGAGCAAATCCAGCGCCTCCTCGCCCGAGCGCGCCGCGAGCACCGTGTGCCCGAGATCCTCCAGCATCACGGCCGTGTTCTCGAGCACCAGGAGGTCGTCGTCGACGACCAGCACGGCGAGCTGCCGGCTGGCCCGAGGCACGGGTGCCGGAGCCTCCGCGCGCAAGTCCGGCACCGCCATCTCTTCGGCTATCGGCAGCCAGATGTCGGCTGTCGTGCCCTCGCCAGGACGGCTCTTCAATACGAGCCTGCCGCCAGACTGCTCGGCAAGGCCGTGGACCATTGACAGACCGAGCCCGGTGCCTTTGCCGACGCCCTTGGTCGTGAAGAACGGCTCCTGTGCGTGCTTGAGGGTGTCATCGTCCATGCCGCAGCCCGTGTCGCTCACGGAGAGCGCAACATAGCCGCGCGTCGCAAGGCCGCCATCGTCCCGCTCCTCGCGAGCGGCAATGGTGATCAGGCCACCGTCCGGCATCGCATCACGCGCGTTGACCGCCAGGTTGAGGACAGCCAGCTCGAGCTGGTTCGCGTCGACCTTTACCTTCGGCAGGTCCATCGGGAACAGCGTCTCGACACGAATTCCGGCCTCGAATTTCAACAGCGACGCCATGCCGTGCACGAGGTCGCGGACATCGACGACCGCCGGCCTGAGATCCTGCTTACGCGCGAAAGCAAGCATGCGCTGGGTCAGGGAGGCGCCCCGCTGCGCGCCCTGCATCGCGTTGTCCACCAGGCGCTGGATCTTCGGATCGCCCGACGGCAGGCGCTTCTTCAAAAGCTCGAGGCTGCCGAGAACGGCCGCGAGCAGGTTGTTGAAATCGTGGGCCACGCCGCCGGTCAACTGGCCGATGGTCTCCATCTTCTGCGACATCATCAATGCTTCGCGCGCCCGATCCAGCGCCTCCTGCGCCCGCCTCCTTTCGCTGACGTCGCGCACGATATTGGCAAAGCCGGCGATTGCGCCGCTTTCGTTCCGCACCGCGACGATCGTTGCCTCCGCCCAGAAGCGGCTGCTGTCCTTGCGCACACGCCAGCCTTCGATTGCGGACTTCCCCTCCCGCTCGGCTTCAACGAGCGCGCGTGCGGGCGCCCCGGTCGCACAGTCTTCCTCGGTATGAAAGATCGTGTAGCTCGTTCCGACGATGTCATCGCGATAGCCCATCAGCCGGCGCGCGCCGAGATTCCAGTTGCCGACGCGCCCATCCGGATCGAGCATGAAGATCGCATGGTCGGCGATACCCTCCACGAGCAGCCGAAAGCGTTCTTCGCTGCGCCTCAGTGCGTCGGCCTCGCGTTGGGCGCGCTCCGCGGATGCCCTGTCATAGACGGCGGCGGCGATCCCGATGCTCAGGATCACAATGGTGATGCCGGCGAGCAGGAACCCGAGCGGCGCCTGACCGACGCCGAGATGTCCTGCCTGCCCTGCCATCGGGATCATCGGCAGGAACGTGGCGCCTTCCATCGCGGCGTAGTGCATGCCGGAGATCGCAAGGCCCATCACCAATCCCGCGAACAGCCGTTGGACTGCGCTGGTGTTGCGAAAGGCGAGCCAGAGCGCCACGACCGAGGCGCTGATCGCGATCACGATCGAGAGCACGACCCACAGGAGATCGTACGCCATCAAGGCCGCCATTCGCATTGCGGCCATGCCGGTATAATGCATACCGGCGATACCAAGGCCCATCGCGAAGCCCGATGCGAGAAGTGCCTGCGGGCGTCGTCCGACAACGGCGAAGGCGGCAGCGGCGACGACAATAGGAATGACAAGCGAGAGGAGGGTCAGGAATGGATCGTATGAGACCTCGATTCCGGGCAGGTTGAAGGCCAGCATGCCGACAAAATGCATCGACCAGATGCCGCCGCCCATGGCAATCGCGGCGGCTACGAGCCAGGATCGGCGAGCCGACCCCGAAGCAGCTCGCATCCGGGTCGCCAGGTCCAGCGCGGTATAGGAAGCGAGGGCCGCGATCAAAATCGAAAGCGCGACCAGAACGGGATCGTGAAAAGTCGTATGGTGATGCATTTCGGCTGACGCTAGCCGAACTTGCATTCGCGTTCGCGGTCCCGCAAATTGTCCTCCCCCGACGACGCCGAAATCATCCTCGGCACCAGGATCGTTCCCGCCAGACATGACCGCGCCGATGATGGCTGCGATATCCGCACGCTTCGTCAGTCGAGAATCAGTTGAGAAGACTACCGGCCGGTAGCCTGCACCGTAAAGATGGAACAAGTCGGCTGGTTCCCGCACGAGGTGCATGACGGGCGGCCGCCCGTCACACGCGGAATGACAGTGCCACGGCAAGCCGGGAACTTGCGCTCAGTCTGCCTGATCTGACCAAGGCAATGCGTCGCGCGCCTCACCGCCACCCCAGCGCCGGCGCGACATGCTTCAAGATCGCCTCGATCGCATGCGCGCAATAGTCGACCCCGAGCTGGTTCGGGATCGTCAGCAGCAACGTATCGGCCTCGGCAATGGCTTCGTCCTGCCGCAACTGCTCGATCAGCACGTCGGGCTCGGCGGCATAACTCCGTCCGAAGATCGCCCGCGTGCGCGGGTCGATGAAGCCGATCTGGTCCTCGCCGCCGCGCTCGGAGCCGAAATAGGCGCGGTCGCGATCGTCCATCAGCGCAAAAATGCTGCGGCTGACGGAGACGCGCGGCTCGCGGCTGTGGCCGGCTTCCTTCCACGCCGCGCGATAGCTGCGGATCTGCGCGGCCTGCTGCACGTGAAACGGCTCGCCGGTCTCGTCGTTCTTGAGCGTCGAGCTCTGCAGATTCATGCCGAGCTTCGCGGCCCACACTGCCGTGGCGTTCGAGCCGGCGCCCCACCAGATCCGTTCGCGCAGGCCTTCCGAATGCGGCTCGAGCCGCAGCAATCCCGGCGGATTGGGAAACATCGGCTGCGGATTGGGTTTTGCAAAACCCTCGCCGCGCAGGATATCGAGAAAGACCTCCGCGTGGCGCCGGCCCATGTCGGCGTCGCTCTCGCCCTCGGCCGGCTGGTAGCCGAAATAGCGCCAGCCGTCGATCACCTGCTCGGGCGAGCCGCGGCTGATGCCGAGCTGAAGCCGTCCGCCGGCGATGAGATCGGCGGAGCCCGCATCCTCCGCCATGTAGAGCGGGTTCTCGTAGCGCATGTCGATCACGGCGGTGCCGATCTCGATCTTGCTCGTCCTCGCGCCGACGGCGGCGAGCAGCGGAAACGGCGAGGCGAGCTGCCGCGCGAAGTGATGGACGCGGAAATACGCGCCGTCCAGGCCGAGCTGTTCAGCCGCCACCGCAAGCTCGATGGATTGAAGCAGCGTGTCCGCTGCCGAGCGCGTCTGCGATTGGGGCGAGGGTGTCCAGTGTCCGAAGGACAGGAAGCCGAGTTTTTTCATGGGCGTCATTTAACGATGACAGGGACGGCGTCAACCGCCGGCGCGGGCGGTGGGGTATGCGATGGGCCGGTGCAACCGCCGCATTCCAGTCCGGAAGGATGGCGATGCCGAGATGCTGAATCGTCGCCTCCTGCATCGCACGGCATCGTCGACCTTACGCCGCTGGTGTTCTTTTCCAGCGGGTATCATCCCGGGCCGGGGGGTGCCGATGGAGCGGTGAGGGCAGGGCTATCGCATATAGGAGAGCCTCCCCTGCGGCCATCCTTCGAGACGCCCGCCGTTGGCGGGCCCTCAGGATGAGGACCCGTGTGCGGTAGCAGTTTCAACGGGCACCGATGCCGCTTAGCCTCATCCTGAGGAGACCGCGAAGCGGTCGTCTCGAAGGACGAGGCGCGCACTCAGGTCGTGCAAAATGCCATATGCGATTGCCCTGTCGGTAATGCCTGCACGCCTCAGGCGTAGGCCACCCAGCCGCGGAACGTGAAGCCGGTATAGAACAGCGTCGGGTCGGAGAAGCCGGCATTGCGCAAGATCATCTCGTCCTGCTCTGGCGCAAGAATGCTCAACTGCCCGTCAACTGCCTTTCGGGCGGCGGCCGCCTTCTCGGGTTCGACTCCGGATGCGGCGAGAAAGGCGGAATATCGCGAAAGCCACAGCGGCCGCTCATTGTCGTCGCCGGGGATGCTGAAATGGGCCGCGACGAATGGCGCGCCAGGCTTGAGGCGGCGGCGGATTTCGGACGCTATTCGCAGCCGTTCGCCGACATCGACGAAATGCAGGGTCAGCAGGCAAGTCGCGCCATCGAACGGCCCAGCTGGCGCATCGTCGATATAGCCTTGATGCAGATGCGCGCGCGACGCGAGCGGGCCCAGCGTCTGCTTCGCGAGATCCAGCATCGCAGCGGACGGGTCCACGCCATCAAAGGTCCAGCGCGGCTGCGCTTGCGCAAAAGCATTCAGCTCCAGGCCGCCGCCAGCACCAAGAACGAGCATCCGCGCATCTTTATGCGCACGCTCGGCCAGAAGGATCGCCGCCATGGACAGCATGGAATTGTATCCGGGAACGAACCGCGGCGGTCCTTCCGTATATTTCGCCACCATTTGCGGATCGGAGAACGCGTTTTGAATGTCGGTCATGACGTTGTCCTGCTGCATTGAGTTCATCACGCGTGATGCGCGCTCATGCTGTGAAGCTTTCGGGACCCGAGACGCTTGCGCAGGTCGTCGCTCAGCATGGCCAGTGTCACCTCGCCAAAACGCGACAGCAGCAGCGCCTCTGCATCGTCAAATGCCTGATCGAGGGCGGCATTGACGGCCTGCTCGATGAGGCAGCCGGGCGCCTCCGTCCGGTTGCCCATGGCGAGAAGCGAGGGACTGCCGAGCGCGATGTAGACATCGCGCAGCGTCATCTTCGAAAACTCGCAAGCGAGCGTCCAGCCGCCGCCGTGGCCCTTCTCGGAGCGGACATAACCGAGGTCCCGCAGCCCCGCCATGATGCGGCGGATCACCACCGGATTGGTGTCCATGGCCTTCGCCAGCGTCTCGGACGTGAAGGGGCCAGGCTGCTGCGCCATGTGCAGCAGGACGTGGAGTACGCCGGATAGACGGCTGTCGCATTTCATGTAACTTTGTATGTTACATGATGGAGGCGAGGTCAAGCGATTGCGGTGCCTGTACGTGGGTCACTAGATCTCGGCGGCGGTCGCGTCGCGCATACGCGGATTGATCGACAGTGCGAAAGCTTGCTAAGGCCGATGATGTCATCGAATAGCACGCCCCACTCGTTGCGGCGTGTTTGTCCGCCTCTGGCGCATCGCCGCATAGCCGCGGCCGGCTTCCAGGTCTCAACAAAGCCGCGACTCGGTCAGATTAAAGCGGCCTGCGCGGAGAACCGCGATGGGACGGAAGCCACTCTCGGTCAGGAGCCGATAATATTCCCTTTCGGTCCGTTCCCGTCCACCTGGACCGCGTAGCATGTTTAAATCGCTCATCGCGCACGACCTGCCCGCGTCATCGGTACCGGGCAATTCGGGCATCGCACGTTCGACTAATAGCAGTCTGCCTTTTTGGGGAAGCGCTTTGCGGCAGTTTCCCAAAATGATGCGGCTGCGCTCATCATCCCAGTCGTGAATAATGCTTTTCAAGATGATCGCATCGGCCACTGCAGGCACCGCGTGAAAGAAATCGCCTGCAACAAAGTCGACGCGGTCGGAGATTCCGAGGTGCCCGAAGTGCTGGTTGGCGGCGTCGGCGCACCTCGGTAGATCGAAAACCGTTCCTCTGATGGTTGAATATGCCCTCGCCACCGCGCCCATGAGTTGCCCGGAGCCGCCTCCGACATCCATCAAGTGGGAGATCGTGCCAAGGTCGTAGGCCTGCAGTAGATCGTGCGTGACCAGCCGTGTCAGGTCCGTCATGGCTTCATTGAATACCCGCACATGCTCTGGCGAGCGCGCCATCAGGTCGAAATTGTCGTCGACGTCCTGAAGTTGGGAAGCCGTCTTGCCCGACATGATCGAATCCAGAAGACCATCCCACCTCCTGGTCAGCATGGAGCCTTCAAAAATGACCCAGTTCTTGAATGATCGTCCCGCAGCACCGTCGAGTCCCGCCCCCAGCTCGGTTAGCAAGTAGCGGCCTTCACCGACGCGAGAGCAGATGCCGACGGTCGAGAGAGCGACGAGCAAGCGGGCAAGTGCGTCCCGATCCGTGTGGGTTCGGCTCGCAAGTTCGTCGACCGTTCGCGGTCCGTCGCGCAGCAACTCGGCGAGCCCCAGCCGGGCAGCGACATAGATCACTGCCGTCACGCGGTGCGATTGAACAAGATCCAACAACTTTTCGCGGGGATCGGTGGTCATGTGCCGCTCTAGCCTTCGATCGGGAATCCTGACGCCTTGACGATCGGTCCCCAGCGTTCGAACTCGGCGCGCTGGATATGTTCAAGTTCGTCCGATGTCGTTCCTGTTGGCTCGCACCCCATGGCATGAATCTTTGCGCGCATTTCGGGATCGCTCCCGATTGCAATGATCTCCTTTCCCAGGCGCTCAACGAACTGACGCGAGGAATGGGCAGGCGCATAGAATGCGAACCACCCGGCCGCGTCGATATCGATCCCGCTCTGCTTCAGAGTTGCGGTCTGGGGCAGGAAGGAAGATCGCGCAGCGGCTGCGGTGGCGATGATGCGTATGCCACCGCCCCCATGTTGCTCCAGGAGTTCGGAAAGAAACGCCATATACATCGGGACCCGGCCGGCCAGCACATCCGGGAGGGCAGCAGGCGTACCCCTATAGGGCGTGTGGCGCAGGTTTAGGCCTGTGATCCGGCCAAACTCGCCGCAGATGAAATGAGGTGCTGTACCTGCTCCCGGCGAGCCGTACACAGCCTGTTCGGGATTGGCCTTCATCCAGTCGATGAGTTCGTGCACCGAATGGATGGGCAGCTTCCCGCTGACCGCCAGAGCCAGATCGACCGTCATCACCTGCGAAAGTGGCACAAAGTCGCGCTCTGCATCATATCCCAGGCTCCTGAAGAGATGCGGCTGAAGCGTGAATTGCGAAGCGGAAGCAAACAGCACTGCCTCCTCTCCCGGTGCTGCATTCTTGACCGCCTGAGCGCCGATACGCCCGCCAGCGCCAGCAAGGTTCTCCACAATCGCCACCTTGCCGAGCCTGGTCTGAAGCTGCTCGGCAAACAGCCGCGCGATCGAATCTCCCGACCCACCAGGCGCGAATGGAAACACGATCTTCAGCGGCTGGTCGGCAGCAATAACGGGTAGCGGAAGAGCCAGAGCCGAAAACCCGGCCAGTATGGCGCGACGCGAGTAAAGCTGCATGGCGTTCTCCATGTGCTTGGGACAGCAATGCGATAATCCGGCCGGCTTTCCATCTCGCTATTCTGAAGCAACAACGCTATAACCCGAAATTGCATTTTCCTATCGGGCTATAACGTGAGGTGAATGCCCATGCAGTGGCACGACCGCATCGGCCGACGCCTACGCCTCAAGGATCTGCATACGCTGCATACGCTGCAGACCGTCGCAGAGGTCGGCAGCATGGCCAAGGCGTCTCGCCGTCTCGGGTTGTCGCAGCCGGCGATCTCCAAAGCTATCACCGATATGGAGCATTCCGTCGGAGCTGCGCTGCTGGATCGCACTTCGCGCGGAGTTGAACTCACTGAGTGCGGTCGCCTTCTTGTCGATCGCACGCGCGTCGTTTTCGACGAAATAAAGCTAGGTGTTACCGACATTGTGCAAAGGTCAGATCCGGCGCAAGGGCTCGTTGCGATCGGTACGACCGAGCCGGTCACCGCCATCGTTACAGAAATTATCGGACATCTCGTCCGCAGATATCCAGGCATCAGGTATCATATCACGATAGGTGATCGGGATGCGCTGGAGCATGCTCTGCGCCAGAGAATGCTTGATCTTGCCATAACGCGCTGGGCGCCGTTGCCGGTCGCCGATGATTTGTCCGCGGAGGTGCTGTTTAGATCCTCCCTTGCGGTGATGGCGGAGCGACGGCATCCGCTCCTGCAATCGAGGAAGAAGTTGAGGCTCGCAGAACTTATGCAAGAGCAATGGACGCTCTCGCCGCCCGATTCTTTTTTGGGGCGTACCGGCGTCGAGCTATTTCGGCGACATAACCTGCCGCTTCCGCCAACGACCGTCACCACGATTTCAATCTACATGCGGTTGAATCTGTTGGCGAGCAGCCGGTTTATAACCCTATTGCCCATGCAGATACTCGGAATGCGATCGAGTAGCGCATGGCTGCGCGCGCTGAACGTCGATCTTGGCGATACTTCCGCCCCCATAGCCTCAATCACCTTGAAGGGACGACGGGCCGGAAGTGCCGTCAAATTATTCCAAGAGGCCAGCCGGGAGGTCTGTAAGGCGCTGGTTGGAGTGAGCTGATTGGTCCGAGCGGACTGTTCATAAGCGGACCTGACGAGTTTATGAGTACGAGTTTATGAGTAGGCGCCCTCGTAGGCAGATGCCTGTCGAGCTGTCGCGTGAGCGAGCGCTTGCCACACGCGCCGATCATGCCATCTTGCGCCTGTTTTGCCCGACGGGTCAAGCGCTTTTCTGTTTTTCGGAAATGTCGTGCTCTGAACAACAAGCTCAGGCGCGATGACGACTCATCCCGATCGCGTTGCGCTTTAAGCCTTTGATTTCGCTATCCCGGGCTACTGTGCATGGGGTTGTTTTCGATTTTTGCAGGGGTGCAAGTCACAACGAGCCTGCTCGCGTCCCCGCTACTTCATCACCCGCAGCCCCTTTGTCGTGAACCGCTGCGTCTTGTCACCCGGACGCACCGGCCGCCTCGTGCCGGCGGCCTTGCCGGTGCCCGGAGGCTGGTGCGCAGGCACGAGCTGGTGGGGCTGCGAGCCGATCAGGTCGGCGCGGCCCATCTCCTTCAGCGCCTCGCGCAGCACCGGCCAGTTGTCGGGGTCGTGGTAGCGCAGGAAGGCCTTGTGCAGGCGGCGCTGGCGCAGGCCCTTGATTGCCTCGACCTTGTCGCTGCCGCCGCGGCGCACGCCGCGCAAGGGATTGACGCCGGTGTGGTACATCGCAGTCGCGGTCGCCATCGGCGAGGGCAGGAAGGTCTGCACCTGGTCGGCGCGATAGCGGTTCTTCTTGAGCCAGAGCGCGAGGTTCATCATGTCCTCGTCGGTCGTGCCCGGATGCGCCGCGATGAAATACGGGATCAGGTAATATTTCTTGCCGGCCTGCTCGGCCGCCGCATCGAACATCCGCTTGAACTTGTCGTAGGCGCCGATGCCCGGCTTCATCATCTTGTCGAGCGGGCCGCGCTCGGTATGCTCGGGCGCGATCTTCAGATAACCGCCGACGTGATGGGTGACGAGCTCCTTGATGTATTCGGGGCTCTCGACCGCGAGGTCGTAGCGCACACCGGAGGCGACCATCACCTTCTTGATACCCTTGGTCTCGCGCACCTTGCGGTAGAGCCGGATCAGATCGTCGTGCGAGGTGTTGAGGTTCGGGCAGATCTCGGGGAATACGCAGGACGGCCGCCGGCACGCCGCCTCGACCTTCGGGTCCTTGCACGCCATCCGGTACATGTTGGCGGTGGGGCCGCCGATGTCGGAGATCACGCCGGTGAAGCCCGGCGTCTTGTCGCGGATCTTTTCGATCTCGCGCAGGATAGAACCCTCGGAGCGGTTCTGGATGATGCGGCCCTCGTGCTCGGTGATCGAGCAGAAGGTGCAGCCGCCGAAGCAGCCGCGCATGATCGTCACCGAGAACTTGATCATGTCCCAGGCGGGGATCTTGGCTTCGCCATAGGAGGGATGCGGCGCGCGCGCATAGGGCAGGTCGTAGACCGCGTCCATCTCCTCGCTGGTCAGCGGGATCGGCGGCGGGTTGAGCCAGAGGTCGCGGTCGCCGTGACGCTGCACCAGCGGCCGCGCGTTGCCGGGATTGCTCTCACGATGCAGCACGCGTGAGGCGCGCGCATAGGCTTCCTTATCCTGCTCGACCTGCTCCAGCGCCGGCAGCCGGATCACGGTCGCGCCCTTCTGGCGCGTGGCGCCTTCGTCGGCGGAATCGAGATCGTCGGCGTGCAGCTCGGCATAGTCTTCGGGCACGCGGCGGAACAGCGCGACACCCCTGATGTCGTCAAGCTCGCGCGGTGCTGCGCCGGCAGCAAGCCGCTGCGCCACCTCGACGACGGCGCGCTCGGCATTGCCGTAGAGCAGCAGGTCGGCCTTGGCGTCGGCCAGCACCGAGCGGCGCACCTTGTCCGACCAGTAATCGTAATGCGCGATCCGGCGCAGCGAGGCCTCGATGCCGCCGAGCACGACCGGCACGTCCTTGAACGCCTCGCGGCAGCGCTGGGCGTAGACGATGGTGCAGCGGTCCGGCCGCCTGCCGCCTTCGCCGCCGGCCGTATAGGCATCGTCGCTGCGGATGCGGCGGTCCGCGGTGTAGCGGTTCACCATCGAATCCATGTTGCCGCCGGTGACGCCGAAAAACACCTTTGGCTTGCCGAGTGCCTTGAACGGCTCGGCCGACTGCCAGTCCGGCTGCGCGATGATGCCGACGCGGAAGCCTTGCGCCTCCAGCAGCCGGCCGATGATGGCCATGCCAAAGCTCGGATGGTCGACATAGGCATCGCCCGTCACCAGCACGATGTCGCAGGCATCCCAGCCGAGCGCGTCCATCTCGGCGCGGCTCATGGGGAGGAACGGCGCCGGCTTGCGCGGGCGCGCCTGCGCCATCAGGGGCTTTTCGGCGGTGATGGTTTGGGTGTCCATGGCGCACAGGCATAGGGCTCCGGGGCCGCGAATACAACCGACGGGCACGTGAAAGGTTAAGGTTCCGGGAACCATCTGCCTTCGCGAACATTGTGATGGGGTTTGCGGCGAGCCCGGCTCGCGCGCGCTCGGTCCAGGATCCCGGATGACCACGATATTCGCCTCGGGCGGTGGGGGAGCTGTGAATACAGTCATAGAAAATTTGCTGTCGCGGAAGCAGAAGCTTGTGGAACAGCTCGAGCAGGCGCAGTCGGTCGAGGACCGCGACAAGATTGAGCATCAGCTCGAACAGATCAACACCGCGCTGGATTTTCTGGACAGACCGGAATCGGGAGACGCGCGGTAGGACCGCTCAGTCCACCTTCAGCGCTTTTGCATAGACCACGCCCGAATTGGTGATGTGCGTCGTCATCGCCGCTTCGAAGGAGGCGTGCTCGCCGCGCGCGAACAGATCGAGCAGCTTGCGATGCTCGTCGAAGGAGGAGCGGGTGCGCACGTCGATCGGCGAGGTCAGGTTGGTGCGGAGCGCGGCGACGCGGCTAGATGCGAGCTGGTAGGATTCGGCGAGGTACCGGTTGCCGCAATGCGCGAACAGGCCCTCGTGAAAGCTGGCGTCGGCGCGGCCGTAGGCGATGTTGTCCTTGGCCTCGACCGCCGGCTCCATCGCCGCGATCGCATCGCTCATGGTCGCGATCGCACCATCGCGGTCGTGGCGAAAGGCGAGCTCGGCGGCCCTGGGTTCGAGCGCGATGCGGAAAGTGCAGAGTGCGGCAATGTCCGCCGCGCTCGGCGTGAACACAAAACTGCCGACCTGCGGCCGGATCACCACGAGCCCCTGCGCCTGCAGCTGGCCCATCGCCTCGCGCACCGGCGTGCGGCTGACGCCGAAGGAATTTGCCACCATCTCCTCGGAGATGGCGGCACCGAGCGCAAACTCGCCGTCGATGATCGCCTGCCGCAGCCGCAGCATCACCCGCTGCGACAGCGATCTCGGCGCATCGAGCTTCAGCGCGCGCATGGATGCTCTCAGATGACCTTGCCGGGGTTGAGCAGATGATCGGGATCGAGCGCGGCCTTCAACGTCCGCATCAGGGCGATCTCGCCCTCGCTGCGGGCATGCCCAAGCCACTTCTTCTTCAGCGTCCCGATGCCGTGCTCGGCGGAGACGCTGCCGCCCATCTCGCGCACGAGACCATAGATGATCGTGTCCATCTCCTCCTTCGGCTGCTGCTCGACGGGAAGGCCTGTGACCCAGGAGACGAGGTGCAGATTGCCGTCGCCGATATGACCGTAATAGACGCTCTCGCAGCCCTTGATGCCGGAAGCCAAGGCCGCCTTGCAGCGCGTGGCGAACTCGTCCATCCGCGCCACCGCAAGGCCGATGTCGTAGGAGATGTGAGGACCCAGCACCTGGCCGAACTCGGCGCAGATGTCGCGCACGCGCCAGAATGCCTGCGTCTGCGCCAGCGATTGCGCCACGGCGGCATCCGCGAGCAGCCCGCGCTCCATCAGCTCTTCGAGCCAGGCCTGGAAGCGTGGCGCTTCGACGCTCTCGTCGGTGCCCTGCGCTTCGACCAGCACATAGAGACCCTGGCCGGCGGCGACCGGCGGCTTGACGCCGGCGCGCGTCGTGATCACGTCCCAATAGTCCGGCCACATCACCTCGAACGCCGACAGCAGCGGGCCGAGCCCGCTGCGTGCGGCATCAAGCAGCGCGATCACCGCGGCATAGTCCTTCAATGCGCAGAGGGTGGCCATCGTCGAGCGCGGTTTCGGAAACAGCCGCAGCACAACGCGGGTGATGATCCCGAGCGTGCCTTCCGAGCCGATGAAGAGATGCTTCAGATCGTAGCCGGCATTGTTCTTCATCAGCTTGTTGAGGCTGGTGATGATGGTGCCGTCGGGCAGTACCACCTCGAGACCGAGCACCAGCTCGCGCGTCATGCCGTAGCGGATCACGCGATTGCCGCCGGCATTGGTCGCGAGATTGCCGCCGATCGCGCAGGAGCCGCGCGAGCCGAGATCGAGCGGAAAGAAGAAGCCGGCCTCGTCGGCTGCCTTCTGGATCGTCTCCAGCGGCGTGCCCGATTTCACCGTCATCGTCATCGAGGCGCGATCGATCTCCTCGATGCCGGTCATGCGCTCCAGCGAGATCGCGACCCAGCCCGCTTCGGGTGCGGCGCCGCGGCAGAGCCCGGTCAAGCCGCCCTGCGGCACGAAGGGCAGGCGTGCCTGCCGGCAGGTCATGATCGCATCGGCAACGCCCTGCGCATCGAGCGGCCGGATCACTGCGAGCGGCGTCTGCGGCAGGCTCGCGCTCCAGTCGTTGCAATTGCGCGCGGGCACGTCCCTGCCGGTCAGCACGGCTGCGGCACCGAGCTTGTTACGCAACGCGGCGAGCGATGGCTCGGGATATCCCGCGGGGGTCACCATGTTCATGCGAGACCTCCTCTGGATTTGGCTGCGCCTCACGCGCGCCGCGACGGCGGAAAGGATTTGCGCCTATCTTGTATGTAAGGTACAAGATAAAAAGTAAAGCAAAAACAAGGCTCGGTAGGCTCTCTGAGATCATTGGAGATCAGGGGCTTATTCGGGAGCCGCAACAATGGGTGGTGCTATGACGGAGGCAATTCGCGGGTTCTGGGTGGCGTCGGCGACGCCGCTCGCGATGGACGGCAGCGTGGATTCCGCCAAGCTTGCCGCCCATGCCAAAAAACTCTTCGGCAAGGGCGTCGACGGCGTCGTGCTGTACGGCACCACCGGCGAGGGCACCTCGTTCAATGTCGCCGAACGCATAGCGACCATCGAAGCCGTGCTCAAGGCCGGCGTGCCGGCGGAACGCATCGGCATCGGCGGCGGCTTCCCCGCCATCGGCGACAGCATCGCGTTGACGCGCGCCGTGCTCGGCCTTGGTCTGCGCCACGTGCTGTATCTGCCGCCTTACTTCGATCGCAGCGTCACGCCTGAAGGTATCGAGGATGCGTTCGCGACGATCTTCGATGGTGTCGCCGACGATCGTCTGCGTGCCTATCTCTATCATATTCCGCAGGTCTCGGGCGTCGCGATCCCGACGACGGTCGCGGCGAATTTGCGCAAGCGTTACGGCAAGGTGGTCGCCGGCCTGAAGGACTCCAGCGGCGACTTCAAGCAGTTCCAGGCATTCCGCGCTGCTGCGCCGGAGCTCGCCATCACGGTCGGCAACGAAACCGACATCGCGCGTGCGATCGCCGGCGGCGGCGCCGGCACTATCTGCGGCATGGCCAACATCGCGCCGGAGCTGGTGAAGGCGATGTTCGACGGCAAGGATGTCGAAGCCCGCATGCAGGCCGCGGTCGATATCGTGGTGAAATCGCCATCCTTCCTCACGACGCTGAAGGCCATTCTCGCCGCACAGACCGGCGACGCCGGCTGGTTGCGCGTGCGTCCGCCGCTGCGTGCGTTGTCGGACGGCACCGCGCTCAAGGCGAAGCTGGACGAGCTGACCAGCCCTGCGCTCGCGTAGCTGCAAAAACCGCACGGCCGATCCATAACATCCGCAGCTTGTGGTCACGCCGCCACGCGACGCTTGGTTGGTACATGCGCCCTTGTTGCTGCTTGCGGAGCGACGCCGATCAGGCTGTCCGGGTCGCACGCCGCATCATAAGCGCGCCGGCGGGCGCTGTTTCGCCATCGCTCACGACTTTGCAGACGTAGATGTTTTGCTCGCTGCTCCAGTCGCAACGCTCGAGCTCGCCGTTTGGCCCTGAAACATAGATTGGCGAGCTGGGGAGCGCCGCCTTGGCCGTCAGACTCTGGCGGCGGCTCGCTACTTTCTTTGCTTTTTTGACCTTTCGCGCCGTCGTTGCCTTTTTCCCCGTCCTTGCCTTCTTTGCACGCTTTTTGGCCTTTGCCATTGCCTGTTCCTCGATGGTGCGACGTCATTGATGTCCGATTGCTATCGGCCTTTCAGATTGGTTGAGACCGCAAGCCCGACCTGCTTAGCGAAGTGCGCTTCGAGTGCTGGCAGCGCCAATTTCTGACCGCCGTTGGGCCCGAACGTAATCGTCAGATCATGCGTGCGATCGCGACTTGCCGAGAGGAGTGCTCCATTCTGGTTGATCGTCGCCTGGACGAGCGTCCAGGCTGGCGTCAGGTCGCCCGCGGTCGATATGACGAATTTGACCTCGTGAGAAATCGCATTTCGCTCGAGCGGCCCACCGGGGTCGCTGGGGGGCGAGATGTCCTGCGTCGCGACCGGTCCGACCTGCGCCTGTAGCCACTCCCTGAGCTTCAGATCACTTCGAACCAGGGGAGAGGGCGAGTTGCCCATCTGCACGCCGGCCTGGCAATACTTGCGATAGTAGAGGTCATGGATGGTATAGAAAAAGTTCAGCGTGTCGGTCCTAGTCGCGTCGGCCGAGACTGTCGCTCCTCCGGCAAGCGTGAATATCGAATTTGCCGGTGTGGGCGGCAGCCAGACCGCGTTTGGATTGAGGGACGACTTTTCTTCGATGGTCAGCGTGAGGCTGACCTGGACGCCCCAGGTCTCCAGCCACTCCGCATATCGCTTTCCGTGATTCAAACGGGCGAGTTCAAGATCGCGATTGATTACAAACTTGACGGCATTCGCAATTTCGCAGTGCACGCTGGTGACAATCGACTGGACCATGAGCTGTCCGTCGATCGGCGCGGCTGGAAATTCCTGCAAATCGGGCACTCTCAAGCCGCACCCGCCAAGAAATGCGCCAAGCAAAACCGCGGCTGTGACTCGGATGCCCATGGTCCGATCCCCCCGTTGAAGCGCCCTCCGGAAAATTCGCACGATCCGGATGAGCTCCGCAACCAAAGGTAGCTGTGCCGTTGCCGAAAGTTCCTGCGCTGTTGCGCCCAAGCAACGTCTCGATCGATGTGACGGCTTGGGGCGCATCGCGATGCCAGGATGGCTTGCATCTTGTGGCCGCGCGTTTCGCCCAGTCGCGGTAACCGGCGACCGACGCCGGCGTGGTTGGGCGGCAAGCCGATTCGCGGGCGAGTTCGCCATCGCCTGAGATCGCACGAGGGCGCGACACGTTGTCGCGAATTCGCGATCTGCGTGTCGTGCGCCCTGCGATGGCAAGCGACGATTGCCGCACGGCGAGCAACAAAGCTTAGAACGCTTCAACACTAGAGCGATTCAAGTCGCTGCCAGGTTCTCTTCATTCGCCGCGGCTGGTAGATGCGCCAACTTCAATGCTGTGACTTGGAAGTGAATCGAAAGTGCGTGCTCCTGTGGATGGCCCTCGCGTCAGTGGTCATCGAAATCGCGCCGGCAACAGCCGCGCCAGCCTTCTCATCGGAACGGCCGTGCTGCTCGCCGGATATCCCTTCGACACCACCAATGCGCAGGCGCAAACGGCGCTGCCGCCGGTGAATGTGGATGCACCGGCGCAGCGGCCGAAGCAGGCACGCGCTTCGGAGCAGTCGCAACGACGCACACAGGCAGTCGCGCGCCGTAGCCCGACGGCCGGTCCGCCCGCGGCGCCGACGCCGTCCGAACGCGCGGCGACTGAAGCCGCCGCACAACAAGCCGCAAAGCTCGGCTATCGCGCGATGCCGAGCGCGAGCACGCTGCGCTCGGGCGCATCACCGCTCGACACCTCCCAATCCGTCAACGTCGTGCCCGCGCAGGTCATCAAGGACCAGCTGCCGCGCAATATCGACGATGCGCTGGTCAACATCAGCGGCATCACCCAGACCAACACGCTTGCCGGTACCCAGGACGCGGTGATCCGCCGCGGCTTCGGCGATAATCGCGACGGTTCGATCATGCGCAACGGCATGCCGCTGGTGCAGGGCCGCAGCCTGAACGCCGCAGTCGACAGCGTGGAGGTGCTGAAGGGACCGGCCTCGCTGCTCTACGGCATCATGGATCCCGGCGGTATCGTCAACACGATCAGCAAGCGCCCAGAGCTCTATCAGCACGGTTCGGTCACGCTGCTCGGCTCGACCTACGCGAACAACCGCAACGGCGCCGACGGCACACTCGACGTCACCGGTCCGATCGGCGATGGCGGTCTCGCCTATCGCTTCATCGGCTATGGTGTTAGCGAGGACTACTGGCGCAATTTCGGCCGCCATCGGGAAATGCTCGTGAACCCGTCGCTCGCCTGGTACGGCGAGACCACGACGGTTCAGCTCACCTATGAGCACCGCGAATTCATCTATCCGTTCGACCGCGGCACCGCCTTCGTCAAAGGCGCCCCGCTGGCGATCCCCGCGACGCGCCGGCTCGACGAACCCTTCAACAACATGTGGGGCACGTCCGACCTGGTGCAGGCCTCGGTCGAGCAGAGGCTCGACGACAACTGGAAGGTCACGGCGGCTTACAGCTACAACACCGAGACCTACAGCGCCAACCAGCTCCGCATCACCAATGTCGACGCCACGACCGGCGTCGAGAAACGCAGCAACGACGGCACCCAGAACTCGCTAAGCAACGCCAGCTATGGCACCTCCTATCTGCAGGGTGACGTCTGGGTGGGCGGCTTCCGCAACGAGATCCTGTTCGGCGGTGAGGCGCTGTATCGCACGATCGATCGCCGCGACCTGATCCGCCAGGCGACGGCGAACTTCAATTTCTACAACCCCGTCTACGGGCTGGTCACGCCGGGTACGACCGTTTCTGCAATCGACAGCGAGCAGACCGACAAGCTCGGAACCCGCGGCTTCTTCGCCCAGGACACGTTCCACCTGACCAACTGGCTATCCGTGGTCGGCGGCGTGCGCTGGATGGAATACGAGCAGCTCGCGGGAAAGGGCCGGCCTCTGTTCATCACCAACACCAATCTAGCGGGCGACAAGGTGCTGCCGCTCGGCGGCGTCATCGTCAAGCTGAGCGAAGAGCTCTCCTATTATGTGAGCTATACGCAGTCGTTGAAGCCGACTTCGGTCATTGCGCAGTTCGCGGGTACGACCGTGGGTTTCGTGGTCACCGGCAATTTCGCGCCCGAGGAAGGCACACAGTGGGAAACCGGCTTCAAATTCGACGTCAACAAGCGGCTGTCGGGTACCCTGGCGTTCTACGACATCCAGAAGAAGAACGTGCTGGTCAGGGACGATCTCGGCAACGGGACGGTTTCGGCGCGAACGTCCGGCGCGGCCCGCTCGCGCGGAGTCGAGTTGGACGTGACCGGCAAGCTGACTGACGATTGGAGCATGATCGGAAGTTACGGCTATACCGATGCGCGCTTGATCAACGATCCCGATGTCGGCAACGCCAAGCTGTTCAACGCCGCGATGAACACGGCCTCGCTCTATCTCGTCTACGATTTCGGCGAGCGGCTGCCCGGACGTCTGCGGCTCGGCGGCGGCGCGCACTATGTCGGCGACCGGCCGGGCGACTCCGCTAACACGTTCGTTCTGTCGGCCTACACCGTCGCAGACGTCTTTGCGACCTACGACACGAAGATCGACAAGCTGCCGGTGACCTACCAGTTCAACGTCAAGAACCTGTTCGACAAGGTCTACTATACGTCCACCACCGGGAGCGCTTTAGCCGTCGCGATCGGCGATGCGCGGCGGTTCTCGCTGTCGGCCACGGTGAAGTTCTAGCGATGGCGATGCAGCGCAAAGCCATCGCGGTCCTGATCGCGTCGGCGTCTGCCTGCCTTGTGGCCACAGGTGCGAGTCGCGCCGAGGAGATCACGCTGTATTCGACCAGGGAGACTGCCCTGGTTGCGCCTGTTGCCGCGGCCTTCAGGGAAACGAGCGGCATCAACGTCAAAATCGTCTTGGTCGAGGACAGTCTCGTCAAGCGCCTGGCGTCGGAAGGCGAGGCATCGCCCGCCGACATCCTGCTGACAATCGGACTGGATAAGACCACCCAGCTTGCTACAGGCGATCGGACACAGGCTTTCACGTCGCCGCGTCTCGAACAGGCCGTTCCGGCCAACCTTCGCGGGGGCAGTTCGCAGTGGATCGCGCTTGCGATCCGCCCGCGCGTCGTGATGGCGCGCAACGACAGTGGAATCACGGCGATCGACTATGAAGACCTCGCGCGTTCGCAATGGCGCGGAAAGCTCTGCGTGCGTTCGCTGCTGCATCAGAACAATGTCGCGCTTGTTGCCGCCTATCTCGCTCACCATGGTGAAACGGCGACCGAGGCCTGGCTCGCCGGTCTGAAGGCCAATCTCGCCCACAAGCCTGCTGGCAAGGACAACGACGTGATCCGCGAGATCGCGCAAGGGACGTGCGAGATCGGTATCGGCAACACCGTGGCATTGGCGCAATTGCGTGACGGACGGGAAGGGGCCGACTGGCGCGCCTGGGCGATGGTGGTCAAGGCGGTTCCGACCGCTTTCAACGGCGGCGGTACGCATGTGAACCTCACCGGTGCGGCCATCGCGAAACATGCGCCGCACGTCGCCGGCGCGCAGAAATTCCTGGAGTTCCTGGTCACGTCGCCGGCGCAGTGGATGTTTGCGGCCGCGGAGCTTGAATATCCCGTGCTGGCCAATGCCAAGCGCGCGCCGATCGTTGCCGAAATGGGCTCGTTCACCGCCGATGCGCTGCCGATCGACGAGATCGGCCGGACCCAGCAAGCCGCCATCGCGCTCATCAAGAAGGCGGGCTTCGATGAGTAGGCTCGGGCACAGGATCAAGGCGGCGCTGCTTCAGGTCCATTCCATTGCCGGCCTTGTGCTCGCGCTGCTGTTGTCCCTGATCGCGCTGACTGGCGTGATCATGAGCTTCGAGGACGAGATCGTCGACCATCTGAACGCCGGCATCATGCGGGTCGTGCCACCGACTGCTCCGGCGCTGATGCCGGACGAGCTGGTCGCGCGGCTGAGGGCGGTGCCGGATGCCGGCAAGGTTGCGGCCATCATGCTGTCGAGCGATCCGTCGGCGGCCGTGCATGTTCGCTTTGCCCGCGACGAGCAGGGCGCGCGGCCGTCCTCGTTCTATGTCGATCCCTATGACGGCAGCGTGCTTGGCGTTCCGCGCGGCGAGGAGTTCTTCGCAGCGGTGCGCAGGCTGCATCGCTGGCTACTCATCCCCGGCGATGCCAAGGGCTGGGGTCGTCAGGTTACCGGTGTTGCCGCGCTGGGCCTGATCGTGATGCTGATCTCCGGGCTCGTGCTGCGCTGGCCGCGCCGGGCAAGCAGCGTGAAGATGTGGCTGAAGCCGAATTTCGGGCTCAGTGGCCGCGGCTTGTATCGCTCGTTGCACGCCGTCATCGGCACCTGGGTCCTGCCGGTCTATCTCGTGATGACCTTGACCGGGCTCTGGTACTCGTTTGACTGGTACAAGGACGGCGCGGTCTGGCTGCTGTCGCGTCCGCATGCGGCGGCGGCGAAGATGCAGCCGAAGCAATCGCGTCCACCCGGCCGTTCCGAACCGGCTCAGCCGGTCGGGTTCGATCGGGCCTGGACGACGTTCCGGCGCGAGGAGGGTGGCCGCTTTTCCAGAGCGCAGCTGACGCTCCCGGCCGGCGTGGGCACGGTGATGCGGATCCGGTCGTGGCCGAAGGACTCCACGCTCGAGTCCATGCGCGATGAGTTCCGCATCGATGCCGTCACCGGCCAGATCATTTCGGCGGAGCGCTATGCCGACAAGACGCTTGGTGAGAAGGCGATCGCGAGCGTGCTCGACGTCCACCGCGGCGCGGTCCTGGGCTGGCCCGGCAAGCTTGCGTTCATGATCGCCGCGGCGCTGATGCCGATGTTCGCAGTTACGGGTGTCCTGCTGTACCTGTCGCGTCGCAAGCTGCGGCGCCCTGCGCAGCAGCCGCTCGGGCGGCTGGTTCCGGGCGAGTGAGTTGCTGCCGCAAAGGCTAGCCAATGTCTCGACAATGGTTCAAAAGCCGATGGCCTGTCCTCGCCCAGGGTTCACGTCATGAAGCTTTCGACCGTCACCTCCGCCGATATCCGCCGCGCGCTGCTGTTGCGCGAGGAGATCGCGCTGCTCGATCTCAGGTATGAGGCGGTCTTCGCCACCGGCCATCCGCTGTTCGCGGCCAACATGGCCGTGGACCGGATCGTGATCGAGGCCGCGGTGCGGCTGCCGCGCAAGGACGCGCCGGTCGTGCTGTTTGACGACGGCGAGGGGCTGGTCGCATCCGGCGCCGAGCGCCTCGCGGCACTCGGCTACAGCAATGTCCGTGCACTCGATGGCGGGCTGAAAGCCTGGCGCGCGGCGGGCTACGAGGTGTTTGAAGACGTCAATTCCTATTCAAAGGCGTTCGGCGAGCTGGTCGAGGCGCGCCGGCACACGCCGTCGTTCAGCGCTGACGAAGTGGCAAAACTGATCGCGGACAAGGCCAACATCGCCATCCTCGACGTCCGCCGCTTCGACGAATATGCGACCATGAACATTCCGGGCTCGGTCAGCGTGCCTGGTGCCGAGCTGGTGCTGCGGGCCGGGCAGGCCGCGCCCGATCCTGACACCACCATCATCGTCAATTGCGCCGGCCGCACCCGCTCGATCATCGGCACCCAGTCGCTGATCAATGCCGGCGTGCCCAACAAGGTGCGGGCGCTGCGCAACGGCACGATCGGCTGGACGCTGGCGCAGCACACGCTCGCTCATGGTGCTGACCGGCGTGGCGCGATCGGGCCCTTCGAGGGCGGCCCGGCCAAGGCCCGCGACGTCGCCTATCGCGCCGGCGTCCGCCATATCGGCGCGAACGAGATGTCGGCGCTGGTCGCTGAGACCAGCCGCACGCTCTATCGCTTCGACGTGCGCGACGCGGAGGAGTATGCAGCCGGTCATCTCCCGGGCTTCCGCCATTATCCGGGCGGCCAGCTCGTGCAGGAGACCGACATGGCCGCGCCGGTGCGCGGCGCGCGCATCCTCCTGAGCGACGACAAGGGTGTGCGCGCCGACATGACGGCGTCCTGGCTCGCGCAGATGGGGTGGGAGGTCTATGTGCTCGAAGTCGGCTATGCCGGCACGCTCGAGGTCGGTCCTCCGCTGGGCCTGCCGAAGCCCGACCCCGCGCATCGCTACCGCCGCCCCTATGAGGGAACCGGTATCGCCGAGCGCGCGATGCAGGCCTATCTTGACTGGGAATACGGCCTCGTCGACCAGCTCCGCCGTGACGGCACGCACGGGTTTTACGTGATCTGATACCGTTATCCGTCACCCTGAGGTGTGCGCTCTGCGGCGCGATCGCGCCGCTGAGCAAGCCTCGAAGGATGACGGGTCTGGTACACCGAGCATATCTACCGCCGGCGCCATCTTCTCCCAATATCGAAAGCCTATTGTGCTGCGTGCTGTCCGCGGTCTATGAGCTGCGGCAAAACCGCTACTTACGGAGATTCCATGCCAGCCCCAGGCCAAAGCCCTGAGCGGAGCGCGAAGGCGCTGCTGCTTGAAGGTGTCAATGACAGCGCCGTGGATATGTTCAAGAGCGCGGGCTTCACCAATGTCGAGCGCCTGACCAAGGCGCTGGATGGCGAGGCGCTGCGCCGGGCGCTCAAGGGTGTCTCGCTGCTCGGCATCCGCTCCCGCACCCAGATCACCGACGAGGTGCTGGAAGCCGCCGACGGGCTGCTCGCAATCGGCTGCTTCAGCGTCGGCACCAACCAGGTCGATCTGCCGGCAGCGCGCAAGCGCGGCATTCCCGTGTTCAACGCACCGTTCTCCAACACGCGCAGCGTCGCCGAGCTCGTCATCGGCGAGATCGTGATGCTGCTGCGGCAGATCTTTGCGCGCTCGGTGTCGGCGCATGAGGGCGGCTGGGAAAAATCGGCGGCCGGCAGCCGCGAGGTGCGGGGACGTACGCTCGGCATCATCGGCTACGGCAATATCGGCTCGCAGCTCTCGACGCTCGCGGAAGCCATGGGCATGCGGGTGATCTATTACGATCGCACCGACAAGCTCCGCCATGGCAACACCGAGCCGGTCGAGAAGCTGGAAGAGCTGCTGGCGCAGAGCGACGTGGTCAGCCTGCACGTGCCGGAGACGCCGGAGACAGCCGGCATGATCGGCGAGAAGGAACTGCGGGCGATGAAGCCGGGCTCGTTCCTGATCAACAACAGCCGCGGCACGGTGGTCGATCTCGACGCGCTCGCAGGCGCGCTGCGTGACGGCCACATCGCCGGTGCCGCCATCGACGTGTTCCCGGTTGAGCCGTCCTCGAACGCGGAACGCTTCAAGAGCCCCGTGCAGGGCCTCGGCAATGTCATCCTCACGCCGCATGTCGGCGGCTCGACCGAAGAGGCGCAGGAGCGCATCGGCGGCGAGGTGGCACGCAAGCTGGTCGACTATTTCATCACGGGATCGACCATGGGGGCGGTGAACTTCCCGGAGGTGCAGCTGCATTTGCGTCCCTCCGGCGTGCGTTTCAGCCACGTCCATCGCAACGTGCCGGGCATGCTGCGCCGGCTGAACGAGGTTTTCCTCCAGCGCGACATCAACATCGCTGCGCAATATCTGGAGACGGCCGGCGACCTCGGCTATGTCGTGCTGGACGCCGATCTCGGCGGCGAGGAATCAGGCGCGCTGCTGGCGCAAATCCGTGCGCTCGAAGGCACGATCGGCGCACGGCTGGTATTCGAACACTAGACTAGGCCGCCGTCACGTTCCGGTTGCATTCCGAGGCCAAGTCTCCCTAGACTGCTGTTATCCTCGGCGTGTTACAAATCGCGTCGAATTTGAGCTTCAGTTGCGTGAGTGTCCGCCATGGAACGGGACGCCGTACTGATTGATCTCGCGCTTCAGGGCGGCGGTTCGCACGGCGCCTTCTCCTGGGGTGTGCTCGACCGCCTGCTGGAGGAAAAGTGGCTCACCATCGCCGCGATCTCCGGAACCTCCGCAGGCGCGATGAACGCGGCGGTGCTGGCGGATGGCTGGACGGCGGGCGGCGCCGAGGGCGCGCGTGATGCCTTAGAACAATATTGGCGCCGTGTCGCGAAGGCCGCGGCCTTCAGCCCGCTGCAGCGTTCGCCGCTCGATCGGCTGATGGGGCGCTGGACGCTCGATACATCGCCCTTCTACATCCTCACCGACCTGATGTCGCGGGTGCTGTCGCCCTACGATCTCAATCCGACCGGCTACAATCCGTTGCGTGCGGTGCTGGCCGAGAGCATCGATTTCGAGCGGCTGGCGCGCTCGCCGATCCAGCTCTTCGTCACTGCAACGCGGGTGCGCACCGGTCGCGGCCGCATCTTCCGCAACGCCGAGATCACGGCAGATGTGCTGCTGGCCTCGGCCTGCCTGCCGACCATGTTCCGTGCGATCGAGATCGATGGCGAGCCCTACTGGGATGGCGGCTATGCCGGCAACCCGACCATCACGCCGCTGGTGCGCGAGAGCGACGCGCACGACACTATTCTCGTTCAGATCAATCCAACCGAGCGGCTCGAGGTACCGCGGACAGCAGCGGAGATCCTCAACCGTGTCAACGAAATCTCCTTCAACTCACCGCTGATGAAGGAGCTGCGGATGATCGCGCTGCTGCGCCAGGCGGCGGATCCCGGCAGCGGCGAGGGCGCGCGCTGGGCGAAAATGCGGACGCATCGGATCAAGAGCGACATGCTGGCGAAGTTCGGCGCATCGTCCAAGCTCAATGCGGAATGGGAGTTCGTCTCGATGCTGCGTGCCGAGGGGCGCATCGCCGCGGATGTGTTCCTGGCCGAACACGGTGCGGATATCGGCCGGCAATCGACCGCCGATCTCGATGTGCTTCTGGCGGAGTGCTGAGGCATGGGGCTTCTTGGCCTCTTCGTCGGGGTGGGCCTGCTCGTGCTGTTTGCCTTTCGCGGCTGGAGCGTGCTGCTGCTTGCGCCGCTCGCAGCGCTCGTTGCTGCACTGTTCGGCGGCGAGCCGCTGCTTGCGAACCTCACTCAGGTCTTCATGGTGAACGCGGCGGGATTTCTCGCGCAGTTTTTTCCGATCTTCCTGCTCGGCGCCCTCTTCGGCAAGCTGATGGATGACAGCGGCGCGGTCACGTCGGTCGCCGCCTTCATGGCGAAACGTCTTGGCGAGCGGCGCGTGATCCTGGCGGTGGTGCTGGCCGGTGCGCTGGTCACCTATGGCGGTGTCAGCCTGTTCGTCGCGTTCTTCGTCATCGTGCCGATGGCTCGTTCGCTGTTTCGTGCCGCCGCGATTCCGCGCCGGCTGATTCCGGCGACGATCGTGCTGGGGACGTCGACCTTCACCATGTCGGCCTTGCCGGGCACGCCGTCGATCCAGAATGCGATCCCGATGCCGTTCTTCGGCACGACGCCCTTCGCCGCGCCGGGCCTGGGCATCGTCGCCTCCCTCATCATGCTCGGCACCGGATTGTGGTGGCTGCATCGCGCCGAAGCCAAGGCTCGCCGCGTCGGAGAAGGCTATGGCGATGACGTCGAGGATGTGACCGAGCGAGCCGCCGCCGATGAGCTCGTCCGCGAACGTGCGACGACGGCACGGGAGTTCGATCCGGCGGAAATGCAGCATGGCCATCGCAGCGGCGAGCCGTCGCCGGCCCTGAGTGCCGTCCTGCCGCTGGTCGTCGTCGTGGTCGTCAATCTCGTGATGTCGCTCGTGGTGCTGCCGCGGCTCGACGTCTCTTATCTCGCCGAGCAGCGTTTTGGCGGAACGTCGCTTGCCGCTGTTGCGGGCGTGTGGTCGGTCGCGGTCGCCCTGGCAGCGGCGATCGTCACGACCATCGCGCTGAACTGGGCGCGGCTGCCGGCATTGCGGCAAACCATGGACGCCGGGGCCAATGCGTCGGTGCTGCCGGCGTTCAGTGTCGCGAGCCTCGTCGGATTTGGCGCGGTTATCGCCTCGCTGCCAGCATTCGCGCTGGTGCGCGAATGGGTGCTCGCGATCGAAGGCGGTCCGCTGGTCTCGCTCGCGGTCGCGACCAATATCCTGGCAGCGCTGACCGGCTCGGCGTCGGGCGGCCTGACGATCGCGCTCGACGCGCTAGGCCAGACCTATGTCGATCTCGCCGCACGCACCGGCATCGACCTCGCGCTGATGCATCGTGTTGCAGTGATCGGTTCGGGGACGCTGGACATCCTGCCGCACAATGGTGCGGTGGTCAGCCTGCTCGCGATCTGCGGCCTGACCCATCGCGACAGCTATCTGGACATTGTGATGGTGGGCATCGTGACGTCGCTGCTGGCGCTGGTGGCTGTGATTGCGCTGGGCAGCGCCCTTGGATCGTTCTGAAGCGATTGACGCAGGCACGAAGGTTGCGTTGAATGCGGCCAACTGTCGGACGCAAAAACCGAGAAAGCCGGGTGGAAACGATGAGGTTAACAAGGGCAAGGCTGTGTGCATGGCTGGTGGGGATTGCGGCAGCGCTGAGCGCGACCGGCGCGTTCGCGGCGACACTGGCCGAGGATGCGGATACCGTCTGTAAAGGTCTCGCCGGCGGCACCGACGCCGTCAAGATCGATACCGCGACGTTTCTGGCCGCGTCCCAGCTCGTTGTTGCCGAGCGCGGACCGACGCCGTCGGGACGCATCACGCCGGCCAATCCCGCCTTCTGCAAGGTGCTCGGCCATATCGACCCGGTCGATCCCAAGGCGCCGCCAATCAAGTTCCAGGTCAACCTTCCGGTCGAGTGGAACGGGCGCTCGGTGCAATATGGCGGTGGCGGTTTCAACGGCGTGCTGATCACCGGCCTCGGTTTGCCGCCGGCCTATCCCTTCGACAAGCCGTCGCCGCTCGCGCGCGGCTTCGTCACCTACGGCACCGACTCCGGTCATGAGTCCAGACCGGGCGAGCCGCCGCAGCTGTTCGCGCTCAACGACGAGGCGTTCGAAAATTTCGCCCACGGCGCTTACAAGAAGGTGCGCGACGCCGCTGTTACGCTGATGCAGCGCGCTTACGGCAAGAAGCCGGACAAGATGTACTTCATGGGCTCGTCCGAAGGCGGCCGCGAGGGCCTGACGATGGCGCAGCGTTATCCCGACGATTTCGACGGGATCTTCGCGCGCGTGCCCGTCATCAACTGGGTTGGACTGCAGCATGCGGGCACCCGTTCCGGCATCGTCACCATGGGCGAGGGCTGGATCAATCCGGCGCAGGTCAAGCTCGTGGGCGATGCCGTGCGAGCGGCCTGCGACAAGGCCGACGGATCCGAAGATGCGCTGGTGCAGGACCCCGTGGGCTGCAAGGCAGCCTTCAAGGTCGAGACGTTGCGCTGCGCCGAAGGCAAGAGCGGCGATCAGTGCCTCACCGACGCGCAGATCAAGGCGGTCGACACGCTGCACGCCACCTACAAATTCCCGTTCACGCTCGCCAATGGTCTCGACGATTATCCAGGCTGGGGCGTGTCGGGTGAGGATACGCCGGCGATCGGACCGACCGGCGGCTGGATGGCGTGGTGGCTCGGCGCCGCGCCGCCAGCGCAGCCGCCCGCGCCCAACAACGGCATCGCCTGGATCTATGGTGCCGGCGGCATTCAATACGTGTTCGCGCGCGATCCCAAGCTCGACGTCACCACCTACAAGGTGGAGGACCACAAGGCGCGGCTGCTCGAGGTGTCGGCACTGATGGATTCGACAGATCCCGATCTCAGCCGTTTTCGCGCCCGCGGCGGCCGGCTGATCATGCTCGAGCATATGGCGGACTACGCGCAGAGCCCTTATGCCGGCATCCGCTATTTCGAGAGCGTCGAGCGCAAGCTCGGCAAGGCCGAGACGGCGGAATTCGCGCGGCTCTACACCGCGCCCGGTGTCGACCATGTCGGCTCCGGCGCGCCCGCCAATGTCGACATGCTGAGCGCGCTGGTCGACTGGGTCGAGAAGGGCACGGCGCCCGGCGATCTCGAAGTCACCGAGCAGAAGGTCGAGGCGCCGTTATTTGCGGTCACACGCGCGATGCCGCTGTGCCGCTGGCCGGCCTGGCCGCACTACAAGTCCGGCCCCGTGACGGAGGCGGCGAGCTTCACCTGCGCGCCGTAGGGACAATGCGTGCTGAGCGCGATGGCGGTGGAATCACCCCGCCGCCATCGCCTGTGCGCCGCCAAGCAATTGCGCATTGAGCCGACCGCCGGAGAACAGCATGTCGTCGAGCGCCTCGTCGATATCGGCTGACGTTACCGAGTTGCCGCCATCGCGCGCCAGGCTCGCCTGGGCCAGCCGTCGCATTAATTCCTTGATGAATGCGCAACTCGTGCCCTCGCTGCGGCGTGCCGCCTCCGTGATGACCGCATCGTCGAGCGGCAGCCCCTTGCCGTAGAGCCGGACCAGCTTGCCGCGGCCCTGCTCGTCAGGGAGCGGCACTTCGATCGCCTGATCGATCCGGCCCGGGCGGCCGGCGAGCGCGCCTTCGAGGTCCTCTGGCCGGTTGGTGGTCAGGACGAACAGGATGTCTGCATCCTCCTTCAGTCCGTCCATCTCGTTGAGCAGCTTGTTCAGCATCGATTCTTCACACGGCCCCATGTCGTCGCGATCGCGGGCAATGAGATCGACGTCCTCGATCACCACCATCGATGGCTGCAGCAGGCGCGCCAGGCTCATATAGGCGCCGAGCAAGCCGATCTGCTCCGCGGTGATGATCAGCGTCGTATGACCGGGCAAATGCGTCGCGAGATAGCGGATCGTGTGGGTTTTGCCGGTGCCCGGTGGGCCATACAGCAGGATGCCCTTCCGGGTGGACTGGCCAAGCCGGCGCAATTGATCGCGCGTGCCGACGAAAGTCAGCACGTTGCGATCGAGTAGCCGCAGGGTCTGCTCGGGCAGGATCACATCGTTGCGCGCGACCTCTGGCAATCGGTGCACGGTGATGCCGCGCGAGCGACCGCGATAGTCGGAGTCGGCATCGAGCGAGAGGATCTTGCCGCGATAGGTTCGTGCGGCCTGCACGGCCTCTTCCAGCTCGCTGAAGCACTGCTGGACCAGGGCTGCGCCTGCGGTGCCTGACGGCACCAGGATCTCGATCCGAATTCCCGGCTCGCGGCTGTATTCGCGGTGTGCGCAGAGCAACACCGCATAACGGAGACCGTCCTGCTGGCACAGCCACAGTCCGTTATCCAGACACTTGACCGGGCTCTTCTCGCCGACGTCGACGTCGGAATATTGCAGCGGGGCGATCGCGACCGCATAGCGGCCGCTCTTGAGAAGGCGCGAAATCGACAGCGTTTCGTAGCGCTGCTCCTCGTTCAGCCCGAACAACCGGATGGCTTTGCCGAAGAGCCGGTCGATCGCGGCCTGGACATCGACCCGCATGTGGCCGGGAAATTGGCGGATCGTGGTCACGAGTTTGCTGCGCGCAGTGCCGGCAAAGTGCCAGTCAAGGACGTCGCAAGCAAACTCGAAATTCTCTTCCTGTCCGCTTGCGGGCTCATCCGCTGCACGCATGCATTCGCTGCAAAGCGAGATTGTGCGATTGCCGATCCGAACGTCCGTCTGTCCCTCGGGCTTGCCGCAGAGTTCGCAAGGAGTCTTGATCGCCTCGAGCGTGACCTGCAGTTTGTGGCCGGCCAGTGTGATGGATTTTTGCGCGGACTTGAGAAGAGCCTCGGCGACGGGTTGCGGGTAAGGGCCGCAAACTCCCTTTTCCTTCTGTTCGATCTGGGTGATTAGCGCAGCCGCTTCACGCTCCGATTTGCCGAAAACCTGACGGAGCAGATCCATCACGAATTGGTCCGGCGTGTCCTCGTCACTATGAATGACGAGTTGGGTCGGCTGGGTTTCGCCACGCATACTATTCATCACCAAAGGCCTCCGGAACAATCTATGATTGAACGGAACGAATAGGGAACACAAAAAGAAGCGGCCGTCAAGCGTGACGGCCGCGGCAAATTGCAATCGACGGGCGAACCCTTAATGGGCACCGCCCCCGCCGGCCGCCTTCACCCGCCGCGTCAGCAGCACTGCGATTGCGGCCAGCACCAGCACCACGCCGATCACCGCAAAGGTGTCGGAGAAGCCCATCACCAGCGCCTGGCGTTTCACGGTCTTGCCGAGCGCGATGATGGCCTGCTCGCGTGCGGCGTTGGGGTCGGGGACGCCGTGCGCCATGAAGTAATCGGTCGTCTGGGCGATGCGGGCGCGGACCTCCTCACGGCCGAGCGTGACGGAATGGCCGATGATGTTGGAGTGGAACTGCTCGCGCTTGGTGACGATGGTCGCCAGCACCGCTGTGCCGATGGCGCCGCCGAGATTGCGCATCATGTTGGAGATGCCGGAGGCGGCGGGCGCATCCTGCGGCGCGACGCTGCCGAGGCTGAGCGCAGACAGTGGCGTCAAGGTGAGGGCCTGCCCCACCGCGCGCACGACGTTGGGGATGAAGAACTGATCGCCTGAGTAATCGAGCGACATCGTGATGTTCATGAAGGAGCTGGCGGCGAACAGCAGCAGGCCGACCGCTGCGATGTAGCGGGTGTCGAACCGCTGCATCAGCTTCGGCACCAGTGGAATCAGCAGCAGCTGCGGCAGGCCGGTCCAGGCCAGCACGTTGCCGATCTGCTCGGCATTGTAGCCCTGCACCTGGCCGAGATAGGCCGGCAGCAGATAGACCGAGCCGAACAGCGCGAAGCCGAGGAACACCGCGGCGATGGTGCCGACGCCAAAATTCCACTGTGTCAACAGACGCAGGCGGAGCAGCGGCTTCTCGACCACGAGCTCGATATAAATAAACAGCGACAGGCTGACGGCGGAGATGACGGCGAGCCGCACGATGAAGGGCGAGCCGAACCAGTCGTTCTTGTTGCCTTCCTCGAGCACGGCCTGGAGCGAGGCCAGGCCGACCGCCACGGTCGCGATGCCGAACCAGTCGCCCTCGCGCAGCAGGGCGAGATTCATGGGCTGGCGCTCCAGGGTCGCGAACAGGATCGCCACCATGACCGCAGTGGGCAGCACGTTGACGAAGAAGATGGTCTGCCAGCCGTAATTTTCTGTGAGATAGCCGCCGATGGTCGGGCCGATTGCAGGCGCAAAGGTCACCGCGAGGGAGAACATGGCAAGGCCGATCGGCTGCTGGCCCTTCGGCAGCTTGGTGAAGACCAGCGTGAAGGCCATGGGGATCAGCACGCCGCCGAAGAAACCCTGAAAACCGCGCATCGCGATCATAGAGGTCAGGTCGTGGGCAAACGCACATGCGACCGAGAAGGCCGCAAACAGCGTCGCGAAGCCCAGCATGACGTTCCGGAACGAGAACACCCGCGACAGATAGTCGGTCAGCGGGATCACGATGATCTCGCCGATCAGGTAGGACGTCGAGATCCAGGAACCGTTGTCGACACCGGTGCCGATGCCACCCTCGATGTTGAGCAGCGAGGCGTTGGTGATCTGGATGTTCAGGATCGCCATGAAGGCGCCGATCATCGCCGCGAAGACGGCGATCCAGACCGTGGCGCTGGCGCGGTTCGGATCGACGGCGACGCGCTCAGGCGTCGCGGGCGATGTTGCGGGCGTCGAGATTGAGAGGCTGTTTGACATGGCACGACCCTCCGGAAACAAGCTTCGCTTTAGATGTTGCTTGGAGCGTCGTTGCCGCTTGCGCGGCCGGCGCTGAACGGGTTGCGATCGTCGGAATCACGGACATGCCGGGCCGCAGCTCGATGGCAGGCTGCGTTTCGGCATCCAGCGCGATCTTCACCGGAATGCGCTGCACGATCTTGGTGAAATTGCCGGTGGCGTTGTCCGGCGGCAGCAGGGCGAACTCCTGGCCGCTGGCCGGCGCGATGGAATCGACATGACCGTGCACCACCTGGCCCGGGAACGTATCGACCTCGATCTCGACCAGCTGTCCGGCGCGGACGTGGGTAAGCTGGGTCTCCTTGAAGTTGGCAACCACATAGGCGCCTTCGGCAGGCACGATCGACATCAGCTGCGTGCCGGCCTGCACGAACTGGCCGACGCGGAGCGTACGGTTGCCGATGACGCCGTCGATCGGGGAGACGATCGTGGTGTAGCCGAGATTGAGCTCGGCCTGACGCTGGAGCGCGGCGGCGCGGGCGGCGGCTGCGTTGGCTTGCGCGATCTCGGCCTTCAGGAGCTCGACCTGCTTGAGGGCGGACGCGAGATTGGCAGTGTCGCGCTGGATCGCTGCGTCGGCGCCGGCGTTGCGCGATTGTGCCTGCTGTGCGTTTTGCACGCTGCCGTAGCCTGTCGCGGCGAGATCCGTGTAGCGCTTGTTCTCCTGCTGCGCGAAGGTCTTTGCGGCAGTATCGACATCGATGGTCGCCTTGGCTGCGGCGATCACCGCATCCTGAACCTCGAGCTGCGCCTGCTTGCTGGTCACCGTTGCATTCGCGGCGGCGACATCGGCCTTGGCCTGGTCGAGCGCGACGCGGAAGTCGCGGTCGTCGATCCGGGCCAGCACCTGGCCTGCCTTCACATGCTCGTTATCGCCCGCCAGAACGCGATCGAGATAGCCGCTGACTTTCGGCGCGATCGTGGTGTTGTCGGCCTTCACATAGGCGTCATCGGTGGAGACGAGGAAGCGCCCGACGGTCCAGTAGTCGTAGCCGTACTGGCTGGCGCCCGCGAGGGCGACGACCGCCACACCCGCGAGCAAGAGCTTGCGAAAACTGAGCTTTTGGCGGCGGACCGGGGGCGGTACGGCAGGCAGGATGCTCTCCGGCGGAAGGGTTGGAACAACGGTGGATTCGGACTTGGACGGGGTGGCGTGCACGGTCATGGCCGGCTCCCTGAATTAGGAAACTTGACGATTTCCAAAATAGAACTAACGTTGGGATAGTCAATGGAATGACAGGCATCATTTAAAACATGGCTCAGGCGAAATCGAAAACTGAGAGCCGTCCGCGCGGACGACCGCCAGTGCGTAGCGACGACGAGACGAAGCGGATCGTCTTCGAAGCCGCACGGCACGCCTTTGCCGTCGACGGCTATGCCGCGACCAGTACCGAAGAGCTGGCGCGGAGTGCGGGGATCTCCACCAAAACGCTCTATCGCCTATTTCCGGGCAAGGCCGCGCTGTTCGAGGCGATGTGCGCGGACCGGCTGGAGCGGCTGCTGTCCGCTGTCGATCTCCAGGCAAACGGAGACGTCGATATCGACACGGGCCTGCGTGCCGCGCTCCTTGCCTGCGCCGATCTCGCGCTCGATCCGGAGGTCGTGGCGTTGCAGCGCATGGTGCTGCAGGAATCCGCCGCGTTCCCCGATCTTGCCGCGAACTTCTACAAGAACGGTATTGCCCGGACCGCCATCGCGCTCGCACGCTGGCTTCGTGTCCAGGTCAAGAAAAAGCTCATCGCGATCGACGACGTCGACGAGGCCGCCGGCATGCTGATCGGCATGGTCGCCTCGGCGCCGCAGCGCGCGGCGATCTATGGCGGCCTGCCCTTGCCGGCGCGCAAGGATATCGAGCGGCGCGTGCGAACCTGCGCGGCCATTTTCCTCGACGGTAGTCGCGTAAAAGCGACCTAGCGGCTTCCTTTTGACAATCCAATCCCGACCGGCTATATATTTCGCATGCGAAATAAAGTAGCCGCGGCGAAACACCATCGGCTGATCTACCTCCTCAGCGTCGCACAACGTCGCCTGCAGCGCTGGATGGCGGCGCAGCCCGCGAGCGAAGTGACGCCGGCGCAGGCGGGGCTGTTGTTCATTCTCGGCAAGCAGGACGGTGTTCTGATGGGCGAGGCAGGTGCTGCGCTTGATCTCGGTCCGGCCGGCATTTCCGGCCTTGTCGATCGCACTGCGACGGCGAGGTTGGTCGAGCGTCGCGCCGATCGCGAAGACGGTCGGGCTTGGCGGGTCTGGCTGACGCCGAAGGGGCGGACCACGCTGGCGCAAGCAAAAGCGTCGACCGCGGAGATCAATGCGAGACTGACGGAAGGATTTACGAGCGCGGAGATCGACATCGTCGCGCGCTGGCTGACGAGCATTCAGGACAAGTTTCCAAGGGATCCGACAAGGGACCCGACAAGAGACCCCACAAGAGATCCAGAGGACTAGGAGAAGAGACAAATGACCGAGCATGTGCGAGTTGAGAACAACGGCGGAATTCTCACGCTCACCCTGGCGCGCCCCGACAAGAAGAACGCGCTGACGGATGCGATGTACGGCAAGCTCGCCGACACCATCGAATCCGCCGAGTTCGATCCGTCCGTGCGCGTGCTGCTGATCCGCGGCGAGGGTGACATGTTTACCGCCGGCAATGATGTCGGCGAGTTTGCGGCCGTCGCGTCAGGCAAGTCCGAAGGCAGCCGCAATGTCGGCCGCTTCATCCAGTCGCTGGCGCGCTGCACCCGTCCGCTGGTCGCAGCCGTGCAGGGCCGCGCCGTCGGCGTCGGTACCACAATGCTCCTGCATTGCGACCTCGTCGTGCTCGCCGAAAACACCCAATTGTCGACGCCCTTCGTCAGCCTCGCGCTGGTCCCGGAGGCCGCATCGAGCCTGTTGATGCCGGCGCGTATCGGATACGCCCGCGCCTATGAGATGTTTGCGCTCGGCGAGACCGTGCCGGCCAGGGCCGCGCTGGAATGGGGTCTCGCCAACCGCGTGGTGCCGCTCGACAAGCTCGACGCCGAAGCGCTTGCGCTCGCCCAGCGTCTTGCCCGACAGCCGGCCGGTGCACTCACGGCGACCAAGAAGCTGATGCGGAATGGCGAGATGCTGGTCGCGCAAATGCAGGCAGAGGGCGAGCAGTTCGCGCAGCGCCTGCGCACGGCGGAAGCGCGCGAGGCGTTCACCGCGTTTGCCGAGCGCCGCCCGCCGGATTTCACGAAGGTTTCGTGACGCCGGGCCTGCCTGAAGGTTTGGCAAATCGGGAACTCCCGGCATTTGACTACAACCTTAACGGAACATTGGCATGTCGCGGGGCAAGGTGGCCACTCCTAAAGTGGTGGCTCCGCGACTCATGACAATGTTTAAGAAATCGGTAAGTTCGCTTCTCCTGGTGCTGATGGCCTTGCTGGCAGCCGGTGCGCTCGCCAGCACGGCGATCCAGATGGTTGGGGCCTTCGGCCGCTACAGCGACAGTCTCGCGACCGCGCGGCTCGCCGCCGCCGACAAGGCGATCTTCCACGGCGTATTGTCACTGCGCAACAATCGCGGCGACGCCCAGAGCGCGCTGCTCGGCGACGACGATCCACGCAGCAAGCTCGGTGAGGCCGAGAAGGCGGAGCAGGGCGGCTATGACGGTATCGGCGCGGCGCTCGCCACGGTCGATTTCGCGCACCGCGACGAGCTCGCCAGCACGCTGAAGCAGCGCTGGGGTGAGGCCGCACCGCAATTCCAGCTGTTCTACGACGAGGCCAAGCGCCCGCGCGCCGAGCGCAAGATCGAGCGCACCAACTCGTGGTACGACGCCGTCACCAAGGTCATCGACACGGCGAACCTCGCCTCCACCGCCGTGTCGAACCGCGCCTGGATGAACGATCCCTTCATTGCCCGCATGATCCAGGTCCGCCGCCTCGCCTGGCAGGTGCGCGACCGCTATGGAATCCACTGTTCGTCACTTCGCTCCAACGTCAACAGCAGCAAGCCGCTCGACGACGCCCAGAAGCGGTCGCTGGCGCAATGGGACGGTACCATCGCCTCCGGCTGGTCCGGCATGGCCGACTTGCTGGCCGCGCCCGACGTGACAGCGGAACTGGTGACGGCAGCTACGGACGCGAAGGTCAAGACAGACGGTGTCCTCAAGCAGATCGGCGATCTCACCAAGAACTTCGACGGCAGCGGCAAGCCGGCGATGCCCGCTTCGGAATGGAATACGCTCTGCCAATCGCCGTTCCCGCTGATCGTTGCGGTCGCGACCACGGCGCTCGACCAGTCGATCGCGCGTGCCGAGACGGTGCAGGCGAAGGCGCTGACCAATCTCGTGATCCAGTCGCTCGCGTTCCTGGTCGCGCTCGCCGTGACGCTCGCCGGCGTTTACGTCGTGCGCAATCGCCTGATGCGTCCGGTGCGCGCCATTCTCGACGCCATCGCCAGGATCGGTGCCCGCGACTACGCGACGCCCGTCCCGCAATCGCGTTATCCCGACGAGTTCGGCACGATGGCGGCCGCGCTCGAAAGCCTGCGCGAGAGCGCGGCGACCGCGGAACGTCTGGGCCGGGAACGCGAATCGCAGCAGGCGCTGCAGCTCGCCCGTTCCGGTACCGTGGACGACGCGTGCCGCAGTTTCGACGCCACCGTGCAGGCAGTGATCCACAGCGTCGCCGCGTCGGCCAAGGAGCTCGATGCCACCGCGACCGATGTGCGTACGCTGGTGTCGGAATCGAGCAGCCAGACGGCTGCAGTCTCCTCCGCCGCCGAGCAGGCCACCAACAATCTCGAGAGCATTGCGGCTGCGACCGAGGAGCTCTCGGCTTCTGTCGGCGAAATCTCCGCGCAGGTGCAGTCCAGCGCGCGCGATGCGCGCGAAGCGGTGTCGCAGGTGGAGCAGACCAATGCCACGGTCGAGATCCTCGACCAGACCGCGGGCCGCATCAGCGAAGTCGTGAAGATGATCCATGCCATCGCCGGCCAGACTAATCTGCTCGCCTTGAACGCCACCATCGAGGCGGCCCGCGCCGGCGAAGCCGGCCGCGGCTTTGCGGTGGTCGCCGGCGAGGTCAAGAGCCTCGCGGCGCAAACCGCGACCGCGACCGAGGAAATCTCGCGTCAGGTCGAGGAGATCCAGGGCGCGACCGGGCAGGCGGTCGCCGCCATCCGCTCGATCGGCGGTGCCATCAGCGGCATCGACGAGAAGATGACCGCGATTGCCGCCGCCGTCGAACAGCAGCGTGCGGCTACCACCGAAATCTCGCGCAACTTCCAGCATGCCGCCCAAGGCACCCGTGAGGTCACCGACACCATCGGCAGCGTCGCCAAGCTCAACCAGGAGACCGGCAACGCCGGCACGGTGCTGTTCCAGTCCGTGACAAAGATGTCGGCCGACGCCGACCGTCTCCGCGTCGCGGTCGAGGGCTTCCTTGGCGCGGTAAAGACAGCTTAAGATTTCATTCCCTGTTCCAACGGCGCGGATCGGCATTGCAGCCGATCCGCTCGCCGGGTACATCTGTCGCGCCGCACGAGCGCGGCGACAGCTGTAAGAGATGGCTGTAAGAGAATTTTGGGGATGGAGAGTTAGATGCCGGTTACGCCACAGCACAAAGCCCAGCGCCCCTATCGCGGCGTGTTCCCGGTCGCGCCCACCATCTTCGATGAACGCGGCGAGCTCGATCTCGAGGGCCAGCGCCGCTGCATCGATTTCATGATCGATGCCGGTTCGCACGGCATCTGCATTCTCGCCAATTTCTCCGAGCAATTTGTGCTGACCGATGCCGAGCGCGAGACCGTGATGCATGCGGTGCTGGAGCATGTCGCGGGCCGGGTGCCCGTGATCGTCACCACCACCCATTTCAGCTCGGCCGTCTGCGCGGCGCGCAGCCAGCAGGCCGAGGCCGCCGGTGCCGCGATGGTGATGGTGATGCCGCCTTATCACGGCGCGACCTTTCGAGTCCCGGAGAAAGGCGTCGTCGAATTCTTCAGGGTGCTTTCGGGTGCGATCAACATCCCGATCATGATCCAGGACGCTCCGGTGGCGGGCACGCCGCTGGCGGTCGAGCTGCTGGCGCGGCTGGCGCGCGACTTCGCCAACATTCGCTATTTCAAGATCGAGGTCGCAGGCGCGGCGTCAAAGCTCCGCAGCCTGATCGAGGTGGGCGGCAAGGACATCGAGGGTCCCTGGGACGGTGAGGAGGCGATCACGCTGCTCGCCGACCTCGATGCGGGCGCGACCGGCGCCATGACCGGCGGCGGCTATCCCGACGGCATCCGCCAGATCATCGATCCCTATTTCGCAGGCGATCGAGAGAAGGCGAAGGCCGCCTATGAACGCTGGCTGCCGCTGATCAACTACGAGAACCGCCAATGCGGCCTGATCGCCTGCAAGGCGATGATGCAGGCCGGCGGCGTGATCAAGTCGGACGCGGTGCGGCATCCCCTCCAGCCGCTGCATCCGGCGACGCGGGCGGGATTGCTGGAATTGGCCAAGGAGCGCGACGCGCTGGCGTTGCGGTGGGGGAAGTAGCCTCCGCCGTTGTCCCGGACAAGCGCGCCCCAAGCGCGCGCAGATCCGGGACCCATAACAACAGGGAGAACTTTGGCGAAGACTGGGAGTTATCAGTCCGCTCCATAACTCCTCCCCGGGGTTATGGGTCCCGGCCCCCGTGCGCAATTGCGCACTAGGCCGGGACGACATCGAATGTGATGCGCGCGCCCCAGCCTGATCCCGCCGGCTTCCATCTGGCTGAAGGCGTCGAATTGGTACGGTTCGGGCCGTTTCCCGCGGCCCGGCGATGACCTATTATACGCTCGCCAACCAGGCCCGCGGAGCATCTCAAGACATCGCGTAACAGCTCTTCATTATGCCGCTATCCCGAGCCAGGTTGGAGCGAGCCAACGAAACAGGGAGGTAGTGCCATGACGATGAGGCCGGACCCCACCTTTCACGCATCGCCCAAGCTTGCGATGGAAGCACCTGCGGAGAACTTCGCCTACACGTTGCTGCTCAGTCCAGATTTCTCAAAACCGGACGCTCTCGCGGTCATCGACGTCAAGCCGGGATCGCCGACCTACAGCCGCATCGTCCACACCGTGACGATGCCCAACAAGGGCGATGAATTTCATCACTTCGGCTGGAATGCCTGCTCCTCCGCATTGTCGCCGCTAGCCGGACACGCCTTCATCGAGCGGCGCTATCTCATCATCCCAGGGCTGCGTTCGTCGCGAATCTATATCATCGATACCAAGCCCGATCCGACCAAAGCCAAAATCCACAAGATCATCGAGCCCGAGGAAGTCTTCAAAAAGACCGGCTATTCGCGGCCGCATACCATCCATTGCGGGCCGGACGGCGTCTATGTGAGCACGCTGGGCGGCGGCGGCAAAGACGGCACCAACGGGCCTCCAGGCGTCTTCATCATGGATTGCGAGACGTTCGAGGTCCTTGGGCGATGGGAGATCGACCGCGGTCCGCAGACGCTGCATTATGATTTCTGGTGGAACCTGCCGCGCGACTACATGGTGACGAGCGAATGGGCCTTGCCGCCGCAGTTCGAGAGCGGGATCGTCCCGGAAGATCTGCTGGCGAACAAATATGGTCATCGTCTCCACTTCTGGGATCTCCGCGCCCGTCGCAACGTGCAGACCATCGACCTCGGCGCCAATCATCAGATGGCGCTGGAGGTGCGGCCCGCGCACGATCCGGTTCGCGAATACGGCTTCGTAGGCGTTGTGGTCGACACCACGAATCTCGAAGCATCGATCTGGACCTGGTGGCGCGAAGGCGACAAATTCCATGCGGAGAAGACGGCGACGATCCCGCCCGAGCCCGCGCCAAAGGAGCAGCTCCCGCCGCTGCTCCAGGGCTTTGGCGCCGTGCCGCCGCTGGTGACCGACATTGACCTGTCGATGGATGATCGTTTTCTATATGTCTCGTGCTGGGGCACGGGTGAAATGCGCCAGTACGATGTGAGTGATCCGCGAAAGCCGAAGCTTGCGGGCTCGGTTCACGTCGGTGGCATCGCGCGCCGCACCCCGCATCCGAACGGCAAGGCATTTGCGGCCGGCCCGCAGATGGTCGAGATCAGCCGCGACGGCCGGCGCGTGTACTGGACCAATTCGCTCTATTCCACCTGGGATGACCAGTTCTATCCGGACGGCGTTCCGGGTGTGGAGGTCATGGCCAATGTCGGTCGCAACGGCGGCCTCGAGCTCGACAAGAACTACTTCGTGAGCTTCCCCGACGGATATCGTGCGCACCAAATCAGGCTGGAGGGCGGCGATTGCTCGACGGACTCCTTTTGCTATCCGTCGGCCTAGATTGGGGGCACGCGAATCCGGCGCTCGGCTGGCTGTGGCTCGCTCTTGTCGCGAGCGGTCTCTATCACGGGGTCAATCCGGGAATGGGATGGCCGCTCGCCGTTTCGGCCGGGCTCATGGACAAGACCCCGCGCGCGCTCTTCCGTGCGTTGTGGGCCCTGGCGGCCGGACATCTCCTGGCGACACTTCTCGTGCTGCTGCCGTTCGCGTTCCTGCTCGTGCTGGCCGAGTGGCAGCGTTCGATCCAACTCGGCGCGAGCCTTCTCGTCATCGGCTTCGGCGCCTATCGGCTGATCGAGCGGCGCCATCCGCGCGCGCTGGCACGAATCCCGCCAACCCAATTGGCGCTCTGGTCATTTGCCGTTGCCCTTGCTCACGGCGCCGCCTTGATGCTCGTGCCGATCTATCTCGGGCTCTGCCGGGCCTTCGAACTCGATGCCGGCCATGAGGCGGCGGGCGCGCTGATGAAGGCGAGTCTCGGGATGGCGGTGCTGGTGTCCCTGGTGCACGTTGCCGCCATGATCAGCGCCGGCGGATGTCTGGCGTGGCTGGTCTACCGCTATCTGGGATTGAGGTTCGTCTCGCGAAGCTGGTTCAATCTGGATGCGATCTGGGCGACCAGCCTTATTCTGGTTGGCGTTGTGGCGCTCGCCTTCAATCTTGCGAGCTGGCAATGAAGCCTACCGCGGCAAAGCCCACTCGCCGATGATGCGGAAGCGCGCCTTCGCATCGTCCTGCTTGAACAGCGTAATGCGGTCGATCTCGAGTGTATCGAGACCAAGCTCCGCAAACCTCGCCCGCAGCATCTCCAGAATCGGCCCGCGCCGCTCCGCGTCCAGCCGTCCCGTCAGCGTCATGTGGAAGCGGAATTCTTCCATCACGTAGGGATAGCCCCAGCGGTCGAGATACTCGCGCTGCCGCGCGCTGAGCTTTTCGGGTTTTCGCCGCGCGCGGTCTTCCGCCGTCAGGGGCCGACGAAATGAATCGAAATCGCGAACACAGTCGGCCGCGAGTTGCAGGAGCGCGTCGACCGGCTCAGCCGGAATGACGGCGATGAAGCCGCTGATGGCATCGACCACCGGCTGGATCACCGGCATCGGCCGCGCCTTCGCGGCGAATGTCGCGCAGGCAGCCTTGAGCTCGGCCTCTGTCTTGCCTGATACCAGCGCCATCGGCGCCTTCAGCGTGCCGTGAAAGCCGTATTTGCGGGGATCGGCGGTAATGTCGCGCCAGTCCGGCACGGCATGCAGGGTGCCTTGCGGAAACGAAACCTCGTCGCTCGTATAGGCATCATAGCCGAGCAACTCGGCGCCGAAGCGGGACAGCGCATTGTCGGCGCCGGCGGCGAAATAGATCGCGTAGCGGGAAAAACCTGTCATTGCCGGAGCATAACCAATTTATGCCGCGACGACAGTTTCGCGCGGCGTCACCACCGGGCCGAGCAGCCGCGTCGTATCGGTGAGATGAACGAGCCGGCCTGCGGCGATCACCGCGACCAGCCGCGGCCGCAGCAGCGCGCTATCGTCGACCAGCAAGATGTCGGCGCGATGGCCCGCGGCGAGCGTGCCGCGATCGGTCAGGCCCGTGGCTTGCGCCGGTGCCGACGAGATCAGCTTCCAGGCCTCCGTCAGCGGCAGCACGCCGTCTGAAGCAAGCCGGAATGCGGCGAGCAGCGGCGCCGGATAGTAATAGTCGGATGCCAGCACCGAGCAGAGCCCCTTCGCGATCATGTCCGAGGCCTTGGTCCAGCCAGTGTGGCTGCCGCCGCGCACGACGTTCGGCGCGCCGTAGACGATGGCGTCGCCATGATCTGCGGCCTCGCGCGCCGTCTCCTCGTTGATCGGAAATTCGGCGAGCGTCACGCCGAGGCTGCGAAAGTCCCTGCGCATCGCCGGGGTCGCATCGTCGTGCGAGAGCATCCGCACCTCGGCGCTGCGTGCCGCCGCAGCGAGCCGGGTGATCGAAGCCGGAACATCGGCGGCGCGCGAGACAATATGCACGACGAGCTTGTCGAACTCCTCGCTCGACAGGCCGGTGCGCTCTACCATGCGGTTGCGCTTGCGCGGATTGGAGATGTCGGCGACGACCCCGTCCATGTGGTCGTTGAAGGCGAACAGGTCGACGCGACCCTCGGCGAGCCACTGGCCGATCTCGGCCTCGGCATCGAGATTGTAGGTCTCGTGCCGCAGGTGGAAGCGGGTATCGGCGGCGAAATGCGGACGTTGCCGCTCGATCGCCTCCAGCAGCCGCCGTGCATTGTCGCCGCTGCGCAGCCCCGGCTCCCACGACCAGGTCGTGGCATGAAACACCGTGGTGATGCCGTTGCTGATGGCCTGGCGATCGGTGTCGGCCAGCGCGACGTCGATCGGGAAATCGACGCCGGCGCGCGGCATCATCTGCCGCTCGAAAGCGTCGCCGTGCAGATCGACGATACCGGGCAGCACCAGCAGCTTGCGCGCATCGATCGCCAGCCGCGCGCGGCCGCGAGATGCATCGATCTGCGCGATGTCGGATCCCGATACTGCAAGGGAGGTTTCGGCGAGCTCGGAGCCGATCAGGGTCCGGCCACCCTCGATGAAAATGTCTGTCACGCGACCGCGCTTCGTTTGCTGGAAGAGGAACTTGCCCCTGCTTCGTATGTCGTCAGGAAATCTTCAATCGCGAGCTTGCGGAAATCGGGCAGCGCTTCACGCAATTTGTCGTGATCCCAGTCCCACCATGCCAGTTTTGCAAGCCGTCCGGCAACCTCTTCGGAGAACCGCCGCCGCACGATGCGCGCTGGATTGCCGGCGACGATGGTATAGGCCGGCACGTCCTTGGTGACGATGGCGCCGGCCGCGATCACCGCGCCGGTGCCGATATTGCGGCCGGGCAGCACGACCGCGCCATGGCCGATCCAGACGTCATGGCCGATATGGACGTGATGCTGGCGCCGCCAGTCGAAGAAATCGGTGTCGTCGCTCTCGCCCGGGAAGTAGGCGCTGGAGCGGTAGGTGAAGTGCGCCTGCGTGGCGCGATGCATCGGATGATTGCCCGGATTGATCCGCGTCATCGCCGCGATCGAACAGAATTTTCCGATGGTGGCGTAGGTGATCTGCGCGTCGTTGACGACGTAGGAATAGTCGCCCATCGCCACTTCATGCAGGATCGTGCGCGCCCCCACCTCGGTATAGGCGCCGAGCCGGGTCTCATGCAGCTGCGCCGAAGGATCGATAGTCGGTTGGACCGAAAGCACCTTGGCCATGCTGCATCCGAGAATTCGAGGGCGGGCGCTCGTCATCAAGCGGCTTGATGACAAGACAATGACGATGCGATGACAGGGGATGAGGTGTGTAGCAACGCCGCACCGCACCGCGCGTGTCACACAAGTGTCAAGCGTCGGCGATAGCGGTAGGTCCCAGCTACTCTGGAGCCCTGCATGCTGGTGGTTGAAGGTCTGACGTGCCGCTTCGGCGCAAAAGCCGCGGTGGACGACGCCTCGTTTCAAATCTCGCCCGGCGGCTTCGTCGGTGTGATCGGGCGCTCCGGCGCCGGCAAGTCGACCTTGCTGCGGACCATCAATCGGCTCGCGACGCCGACGCAGGGGCGTATCGTGTTCGACAGCCTCGACGTCACCGCGCTGCGCGGCAAGGAGCTGCGGCAGTGGCGTGCGCGCTCGGCGATGATTTTTCAGCAGTTCAATCTGGTCGGCCGGCTCGACGTGCTGACCAATGTGCTGATGGGCCGTCTCGCAAAGATGCCGGCTTGGCGCTCGTTGTCGCAGACCTGGCCGGAGCAGGACAAAGCGCTGGCGATGTCGGCGCTGGAGCAGTTCGACATCGCTTCGCTCGCCGCGCAGCGCGCCGACCAGCTCTCCGGCGGCCAGCAGCAGCGCGTGGCGATTGCCCGTGCACTGGTGCAGCAGCCCGACATCATCCTCGCCGACGAGCCGATCGCATCGCTCGATCCGCGCAACACCAAGATCGTCATGGATGCGCTGCTGCGCATCAACAAGCATTTCGGCATCACGGTGCTCTGCAATCTGCATTCGCTCGATCTGGCGCGCAGCTATTGCGACCGCCTGATCGGCATGGCCCAGGGGCGCGTGGTGTTCGACGGCGCACCGGCTGATTTGACCGATCACGTTGCCCGCGAGCTCTACGATCTGGAGGCCGCCGATGTCATGGGCGGCACACCTGCGCCGGCGCCCGAGGGCGTCCCGGCACTCGGAACGGCGGCCGCCGCCTGAGCGGCGGCGCATCCGTCATTGCCAATTTTGCGTCAACCGAACCCAACAGATGAAGAGGGTATCATGATCACTCGCAGACTCGTTCTTGCCGGCGCCGCCGCGCTTGCGTTCACGACTTCAGCCTCCGCCGAGGACTGGAAGGTCAAATATCCCGAACTGACCTTCGCGGTCATTCCGGCGGAGAACGCCTCGGGCGTGACGGAGCGCTGGGCGCCGTTCATGAGCTATCTCTCCAAGGAACTGGGCGTGAAGGTCACGCTGCGCATCGCCAACGACTATGCCGCCGTTATCGAAGGCCAGCGCGCCGGCAACATCCACATCGCGAGCTACGGCTCGGCCTCGTTCGCACGCGCCCGCCTGACAGGCGTCAAGACCGACGCCTTCGCCAACGACATCAATGCCGACGGCTCGACCGGCTATTACTCGGTGTTCTTCGTCAAGACGACCAGCCCCTACAAGAAGGTTGACGACCTCAAGGGCAAGAACCTGGGCCTCGTCGACCCGAACTCGACCTCCGGCAACAACGTGCCGCGCTTCGAGCTCGACAAGATGGGCATCCCCGACGCCGACACTTATTTCAGCAAGGTCGTCTTCACCGGCAGCCATGAGAACGCGATCCTGGCGCTGGCGCAGGGCACGGTGGATGTCGCCGCCAACCAGTGGACCAGCGACGACGATTCGACGCTGGCGCAGATGCTGACCAAGGGCATGCTGAAGAATGCCGACGGTTCGCCGATGAAGAAGGACGATTTCCGCATCATCCACAAATCTGCGCCGATCATCAACGGCCCCTATGCTTATAACTCCGGCCTGCCGGAAGAGGCCAAGGCGGCGATCGCCAAGGCGTTCTTCGACGCGCCGGTCAAGGACAAGGCAGCCTTCGATCGTCTCCAGGACGGCCAGAAGAAGGGTTTTCATCCCGCCACCACCAAGGACTGGGATGGCACGATCGAGCTGATCAAGTTCGTCGATGCACTGCGTAAGAAGAAGGCGTCCTGAGTTTCGGGGCGATGCACTGGAGCCGGGTCGATGGACCCGGCTCATTCTCTTTTGACGGACCAGTCTCTATCCGATGACCGTCGCCGTTTCGATTCTCCCCGAGCAGCAGCTTGCTGCGCTGAACGCAGCCTATAACAAGGCGGTCTTGCGCAAGCGGCTCCGTCTCCTGTTGGGAGCCGCGATTTTTGCCGCGGCGCTGCTTCTCGCTGCGATCGGCGCAGAAGTGAATCTGCGGACCCTGTTCACTTACTTCGGCAACTTCCTCAGCTATTTCGATCGCATCCTCACGCTCGATAGCGGCCAGCGGGTCTGGACCGATGTCGGCGAATGGCTGTGGGGCTGGCGCAAATGGCTGAAGATGCTGGGTGAGACGCTGCTGATCAGCTATGTCGGCACATTGATCGGCGCCATCTTCGCTTTTGCCCTGAACTTCTTTGCGGCCGAAAACACCTCGCCCCGGCCATGGCTTCGCTTCGTGGTGCGGCGCCTGCTCGAGTTCGCCCGCACCGTCCCGGGCATCGTGTTCGCGCTGATCTTCGTCATCGCCTTCGGCCTCGGGCCGATGGCGGGCGTGCTCGCGATCGCGATTCACTCTACCGGCGCGCTCGGGAAACTGTTTTCCGAGATCGTCGAGAACGCCGACATGAAGCCGGTCGAGGGTATCCGCTCGACTGGTGCGAGCTGGCTATCCTGCATGCGCTTTGCGATCCTACCGCAGGTGACCGCTGGCTATGCCAGCTACGCGCTGCTGCGTTTCGAGGTCAACGTCCGCGAAGCGTCCGTCATGGGCTTTGTCGGCGCCGGCGGTATCGGGCAGGAGCTCGTCGTCGCCATCCGCAAGTTCTATTATTCGGACGTCAGCGCGATCCTGCTGCTCATCATCGTCACGGTCTTCATGATCGACATCTCGACCGGCTGGTTGCGCGGCCGCCTCTTCGGCAAGGAGGCGCGGACGTGACAGGGCCGCAGGAGGTCGACACCGCGCAGATCCGCGCGCGCTACCCTGATGTGTTCGAGCGTCCGGCCGCGGCACGGCTTGCGACGCCGGCCATGATCGTCGCGGCGCTCGGCATCTTCGTTTATGGCCTGATTGATCTCGATTTCTCGCCGTCGCGGCTCTTCAGCGGCCTCAGCCAGCTCGGCTGGATCAGCATGATGATGATCCCGCCCGATCCCGGCTCGTCGCTGCCGATCTATCTGAAGGCGATGGGCGAGACGTTGTCGATCGCGTTGCTCGGCACCACACTGGCCGCGCTGCTCGCGCTTCCGGTCAGCTTATTTGCTGCACGCAATGTCGTGCCGTCGATCATCCTGCGCTTTCCCGTGCGCCGTTTCCTCGATTCGATCCGAGGCGTCGACACGCTGATCTGGGCGCTGGTATGGATCAACGTGGTCGGGCTCGGCCCGTTCGCCGGCGTGCTGGCGATCGCAGTGTCGGATTTCGGTGCGTTCGGCAAACTGTTCTCCGAGGCGATCGAAGGGGCTGATCAGAAGCAGGTCGAGGGCATCCGCGCCTCCGGCGGCAGCGCGCTGCACGAGATCCGTTTCGGCCTGTTGCCGCAGGTATTGCCTGTCATCGCCGGCCAGGTGCTCTACTTCATCGAATCCAACACCCGCTCGGCAACCATCATCGGCATCGTCGGCGCCGGCGGCATCGGTCTCCAGCTCGCCGAACAGATCCGTGTGCTGGAATGGCAGAAGGTGTCGTTCCTGATCCTGATGATTCTGGTCGCGGTCGCCGCGATCGATTTCATCTCGGGCAAGCTGCGGTTTGCGATCATTGGGCGAAGGGCTGTGGCCTGAGTTCGCCTCTCCCCGCCTGCGGGGAGAGGCCGGAATTTGCGAGAGCAAATTCCGGGTGAGGGGGCTCTCCGCGAGTCCGTCTGCCACCGTGATCGCGGAAGCAGCCCCTCACCCCGACCCTCTCCCCGTAAGAACGGGGCGAGGGAGAGCGCCCTACGGCTCCACCAAGAACTCCACCCGCTCCGCCGCAAACCGCGAGTGCTTGGTCACCAGCGGCTTGCCCTCGAGGTCGAGGTCGGTGGCATCGACCACCAGGATCGGCCGGCCCAGCGGGAGATCAAGCCGCGCGGCGTCGGTGGCGTCGACGATGCCGGCGGTGATCCGGGTCGCGCCGCGGTGATAATCGCGGATCCCGTAGTGCTCGAGCATCTTCGTCATCGAGCGTGTCGCGGCAAACACCGTGCCCGCGCCCGGAAACAGTTCCGCAGACAGCCAGGTGGTGGAGACGCAGATCGGCGTGCGATCGGCGAGGCGGATGGCCTCGATTCGGACCAGCGGTGCGCCGGTCTTCAATCCCAGCTCCCGCGCCAGCTCGCGGGTTGCGACATCTTCCGACGTCTCGATCATCCGGCCATGCGGCTCGCGGCCGCCGGCGCCGACGATCTCGGAGAACCGCGTGCGCGAGCGCAGCGGATAAGCGAGCTTCTGCGCTTCGACATAGGTTCCGCTGCCGCGCTCGGCGCGCACGATGCCGCGCTCTGCAAGCGCCGCCAGCGCGCGCCGCACGGTGTGGCGATTGACGCGGTAGGTTTCGGCGATCTCCATCTCGCCCGGCAACCTGTCGCCTGCGGCAAAACGGCCGTCGGCGATGCCGCGCTCGATGCCGTCGGCAACGAGGCGCCATAGCGCGACGCCCGAAGAGGCGGTGTCCTGCATGCTCATGTCGGTGGCCAGCCTAGCTCGAAAATCACACCTTTGTCACGAAACAGTCATGGCGCTCTCGTATCAAGTTGTCTAGTATCATAGACAACTTGGATTCGGCAAGTTCTGTAGAAGAGATCGGTGGATTCGGTGACCCAGCACAACACCCAGCAAGCCCAGCGCCAGGCCGCCATGGCCGTGCTGGCGCACGCGGAGGCGGGCGAGATCGCCGCCCGCCTCCGCACGATCCCCTTGCCTGGCCACCAGGATTTGCGCGCGCCCGAAAACGGCCTGGTGATGCTGCGCGGCCGGGTCGGCGGCGACGGCGCGCCGTTCAACCTCGGCGAGGCGACGGTATCGCGCGCCGCGGTGCGGCTTGCGAGCGGTGAGGTCGGCTTCGGCTACACGCTCGGGCGCGACGGTGAGAAGGCGCGGCTGATCGCTCTGTGCGATGCGCTGGTGCAGTCCCGGGATTTTGGTGCAGCCGTTGAGCGCGACGTTATCGCGTCGTTGCGCGAGCAGCTTATGGTCAGGCGCAAGCAGGCGGCGGAAGAGACCGCTGCGACGAAGGTTGATTTCTACACCATGGTGCGCGGTGAGGGGTGAGGCCATGACCACGATTGCGGAACTGCCGCCCGGTTTCGTCGACAAGGTGTTGTCGGCGCAATCGACCTTTCGTTCGGTCATGGATGCGATGGCGCGGCCGGGTTCGGTCCAGCGCATCGTGCCGATGGCGGGAGCGCCTGATACGATGATGCGCGGCACCGCCGCGATTGCGCTGACGCTGTTTGACCACGACACGCCGCTCTGGCTTGATGCGCGGATGTCGGAAAGCTCCGACGTCCTGAAATGGCTCAAGTTCCACACCGGCGCGCCGGTGGTGCCGGACTCCTCGATCGCGGCCTTTGCGCTGATCGGTGACGGCGGTGCGCTGCCCTCGCTCGAGCGTTTTGCGCTCGGCACCAACGAATATCCGGATCGTTCGACCACACTGATCATTCAGGTCGACAGCCTCGACGCAGGCCGCAGCTTCGAGCTGCGCGGCCCCGGCATCGACGGTGTCGCAACGCTCGAGGCTTCGATCAAGCCGTTCGACCTGTTTGAACGCCTGCGTTTCAACGAGACGCTGTTTCCGCGCGGCATCGACGTGGTTCTGGTCGCCGATGATGCTGTGGTGGCGATCCCGCGCAGCACGCGTGTCATGAGCAAAGGAGGCTGACGCATGTATGTCGCAGTCAAAGGCGGCGAACGCGCCATCGAGAACGCCCATCGCCTGCTCGCCAATGCGCGGCGCGGCGACCAAAGCGTCGCGGAAGTCTCGCTTGACCAGATCTCGGAACAGCTTGGGTTGGCCGTCGACCGCGTCATGAGCGAAGGTTCGCTCTATGACCGCGAGCTCGCAGCGCTGGCGATCAAGCAGGCCCGCGGCGACCTGATCGAGGCGATCTTCCTGGTTCGCGCCTTCCGCGCCACCTTGCCGCGCTTCGGTGCGAGCGAGCCGGTCGACACCGGCGCCATGCGGGTGCAGCGGCGGGTATCCTCGACCTTCAAGGACATTCCGGGCGGCCAGATCCTCGGGCCCACCTTCGACTACACCCATCGCCTGCTCGATCCGTCGCTGGCCCAAGGCTTTGTGCCGGAAGCGCCGGCTGTTGGCGAAGCCTCGACCGCGCCGACGCCGCGCGTGACTGACATTCTGGGTCGCGACGGACTGATCGAGACCTCGCCGCAGACCGAAGATGGCGCCAGCGTCGGCGACCTCACCCGCGAGCCGCTGAACTTTCCCGCGGACCGTGACTTGCGCCTGCAGAATCTCGCACGCGGCGACGAAGGCTTTCTGCTGGCGATGGGCTACTCCACCCAGCGTGGCTACGGCCGCAACCATCCCTTCGCCGGCGAGATCCGCTTCGGCGAGGTCGAGGTGGAGTTCGCTGCCGAAGACGTCGGCTTTGCTGTGCCGCTGGGCTCGATCGAGCTGACCGAGTGCCAGATGGTCAACCAGTTCAAGGGCTCGGCAACGGAAGCGCCGTGCTTCACACGCGGCTACGGCCTCGCCTTCGGCCAAAGCGAGCGCAAGACCATGTCGATGGCGCTGGTCGACCGCGCGCTGCGTGCCCGCGAGCTCGGTGAAGAGGTCGGAGCCCCCGCGCAAGATGAAGAATTCGTGCTGTCGCATTCCGACAACGTCCAGGCGACCGGCTTCGTCGAGCATCTGAAGCTGCCGCATTATGTCGACTTCCAGTCCGAGCTCGGCCTGCTGCGCAAGCTGCGCAAGGAGTTTGCCGAAGCCTCTGCCGAGGCCGATGCGCCCGATGCCATGAAGGAGGCCGCGGAATGAACGCGCCCGCCTACAATTTCGCCTATCTCGACGAGCAGACCAAGCGGATGATCCGCCGCGCGATCCTCAAGGCGATCGCGATCCCCGGCTATCAGGTGCCGTTCGCCAGCCGCGAGATGCCGATGCCTTATGGCTGGGGCACCGGCGGCGTGCAGGTGACCGCCGCGATCCTGGGACCGCAGGACGTGCTGAAGGTGATCGACCAGGGCTCCGACGACACCACCAACGCGATCTCGATCCGCAAATTCTTCGCCAAGACTGCCGGCGTCGCCACGACGACCTCGACGGACGAGGCGACCGTGATCCAGACCCGTCACCGCATCCCGGAGACGTCGTTGCACGCGAACCAGGTGCTGGTCTATCAGGTGCCGATCCCGGAGCCGCTGCGCTTCCTCGAGCCGCGCGAGACCGAGACGCGGCGCATGCACGCGCTCGCCGAATACGGCCTGATGCATGTGAAACTCTACGAGGACATCGCCCGTTTCGGCCATATCGCGACGGCCTACGCCTATCCGGTCAAGGTGAATGCGCGCTATGTGATGGATCCGTCGCCGACGCCGAAATTCGACAATCCCAAGATGGACAATTGCCCGGCGCTGCAACTGTTCGGTGCCGGCCGCGAGAAGCGCATCTATGCGATCCCGCCTTATACCCAGGTGGTGTCGCTCGACTTCGAGGATCATCCGTTCGAGCCGTATCGTTTCAACGCGCCCTGCGCGCTGTGCGCGGCCGAGAATTCCTATCTCGACGAGATCGTCACCGACGACAAGGGCAGCCGCATGTTTGTCTGCTCCGACACCGACTATTGCGAGGGACGTCAGGCCGCCGGCCATCACGGTGCCCTAAGTGCTGCGCCCTACAAGGACAAGGCGCAGGAGGCCTCCAATGGCTGAGCAGGATCTGCTCGAAACCGATCAGCCGCTGCTGGTTGCGGAGAGCCTCAGCAAATCCTACGGCCGCATCGCCGCGTGCCGTGACGTATCGTTCTCGCTCTATCCCGGCGAGGTGCTGGCGATCGTCGGCGAATCCGGCTCCGGCAAGTCGACGCTGTTGCAACTGCTGTCGGGCCAGCTCGCGGCGAGCGGCGGGCAGGTGTCGTACCGGATGCGCGACGGCGTCACCCGCGATCTCGCCGCGCTTGGCGAGGCCGAGCGGCGCCTGCTGTTCCGCACCGATTGGGGCTTTGTGCATCAGGATCCGGCGCAGGGCCTGCGCATGGCGGTCTCCGCCGGTGCCAATGTCGGTGAGCGGCTGATGGCGGTGGGCTGGAACCATTACGGCCGCATTCGCGAGTCCGCCTCCGACTGGCTGACGCGGGTCGAGATCGACGTCGCGCGTATCGATGATGCGCCGCGCACCTATTCGGGCGGTATGCGCCAGCGCCTCCAGATCGCGCGTAACCTCGTCACCGGTCCGCGGCTGGTGTTCATGGACGAGCCGACCGGCGGGCTTGATGTTTCAGTCCAGGCCCGCCTGCTCGATCTCCTGCGCAATCTCGTCGCCGAACTGCATCTCGCCGTCGTCATCGTCACCCACGATCTCGCGGTCGCACGCCTTCTGTCGCATCGCGTGATGGTGATGAAGGGCGGCCGCGTCATCGAGACCGGCCTCACCGATCAGGTGCTGGACGATCCGCGTGAGCCCTACACCCAGCTCCTCGTCTCCTCGATTTTGCCGCCATAAGCCTTCCAACAAGAGTCTTCCGATGACCGCCATGATCGACATCGCCGACGCCAACAAGACCTTCACGATGCACCTACAGGGCGGCATCGAACTGCCTGTCGTGCGCGGCGTGACCTTCCACGTCGATCCCGGTGAGTGCGTCGTGCTGTCCGGTCCGTCCGGTGCCGGCAAATCCTCCATCCTGAAGATGATCTTCGGCAATTACCGTTGCGATTCCGGCCGCATCGGCATCCGCCATCGCGGCGAGGTGATTGATCTCGCCACCGCCGAGCCGCGGCAGGTCCTCAACGTCCGCCGCGCGACCTTCGGCTATGTCAGCCAGTTCCTGCGTGCGGTGCCGCGGGTCGCCACCATCGACGTGGTCGCCGAGCCCTTGATCGTCAACGGCATGACGCGCGCTGATGCGCAAGCGCGCGCCGGCGAGCTGTTGCATCGTCTCAATATCCCCGAGCGGCTCTGGCAGCTTCCGCCCGCGACCTTCTCCGGTGGCGAGCAGCAGCGCGTCAACATCGCACGCGGCTTCATCTCGGAGCTGCCGATCCTGTTGCTGGACGAGCCGACCGCCTCGCTCGATGCCGCCAACCGCGCCGTCGTGGTCGCGCTGGTTGCCGAGAAGAAGCGCCAGGGCGTCGCCATGGTCGCGATTGTGCATGACGACGAAATCCGCCATCTGATTGCCGACCGCATCGTCGACGTCACCAGCTTTGCCGCCGCGGCCTGAAGGAAGAGGGACATGAACGCCAAGCCGAAGGATATCGTGATCGCCAACGCCAGGATCGTGCTGGCGGACCGGGTGATCGAACAGGGCTGGCTTGCTCTTTCGGACGGACGCATTGCCGAGATCGGCGAGGGCAGGGCCCCTGCCGGTGCGGAGGATGCCGGCGGCGATCTGATCATGCCTGGCCTGATCGAGCTCCACACCGACCATCTCGAAGCCCATTACGTGCCGCGCCCAAAAGTGTTCTGGAATCCGGTCGCGGCCGTCGTCTCCTATGACGGCCAGCTCGCGACGTCAGGCATCACCACCGTGTTCGATTCGCTCCGCGTCTGGCGCGAGGACGGCGCCGAGGAGGTCGATGGTCGTGCCGGCGTGCTTGCCGCCGCAATCACGACCGCGCGTGATTCGAGCCTGCTGCGCGCCGACCACTTCCTGCATCTGCGCTGCGAAATCCCGATGCCGAGCGTGGTCGAGGAAGCCAGGGAGCTGATCGACCGTCCCGACGTCAAGCTGATGTCGCTGATGGACCACACACCCGGCCAGCGCCAGTTCCGCGACGAGGTCAAGCTGCGCGACTATTATCGCGGCAAGGGCGGCGGCAAGACCGATGCCGAGCTCGACGAGCTGTTCGCAAAGCGCTTCGACTACCAGAAGAAATACGCTGCGACCAACATGCGCGAGATCGTAGCGCTGGCGCACGCGTACAAGATTCCGTTGGCGAGCCATGACGACACCACCGAGGAGAACGTCGCTGACGCCGTGCGCGACGGTGTCGCGGTGGCGGAGTTTCCGACCACGATCGAGGCCGCGCGCGGCCTGCATGAGGCCGGCATCGACATCCTGATGGGGGCGCCCAACGTCGTGCGCGGCGGCTCGCATTCGGGCAACATCGCCGCGGTGGATCTCGCCCGGGAAGGGCTGCTCGACATCCTGTCGTCGGACTACATTCCCTCCAGCCTTCTGATGGGCGCGTTGCAACTGCCCGAGCATGCGCCGTCGATCAGCCTGTCGGCGGCCGTTTGCACCGTGACGAAGGCGCCCGCCGACGCCGTCGGCCTCACCGATCGCGGCGAGATCGCAATCGGCAAGCGCGCCGATCTGATCCGCGTCCATGTCGCGGGCAGCGTTCCCGTGGTTCGCAGCGTCTGGCGCGAAGGCGGCCGTGTCGCATGAGCGAGACCGGCACGACGGCGAAGGACGCGGCGGGCACGATTGGACCGGGGCGGCTGGTGCTCGTGGTCGGCCCGAGCGGCGCCGGCAAGGACACGCTGCTGCGGCTGGCGCAGGCAGCGTGCGTCGACGATCACGACATCGTCTTCCCGCGCCGCATCGTGACACGCGAGTCCTCCGCCGACGAGGATAACATGGCGATGAGTCCCGACGAATTTCGCGGTGCCCGCGAGCACGGCGATTTCGCGGTGCATTGGGACGCGCATGGGCATTCCTACGCCCTGCCGCTGGAGATCAACGACGACATCCGCGCGGGGCGCGCCGTCGTCGCCAACGTCTCGCGCACGGTCATTGGCACGCTGCGCCAGGTCTATGCCAACGTCGTCGTGGTCGCGATCACGGCGCCGCCGGACGTGCTGGCGCAGCGCCTTGCCGCCCGGGCACGGCACAGCGACGGCAATCTCGCCGAGCGGCTTGCGCGCGGCGTCGACGAGGCCTCCGCCAATGCCGATGTCACTATTCTCAACGCCGGCAGCGCCGACTATCACGGCCGCCAGCTCGTGCGCGTCATCAGGAATGAGTGCTGGCGCGAGTAATCGTCGGCTGAACAGGAGAGAGTGGAATGACGGTGATCAGGACGGTCGAGGAACTCGAAGCCATCTACGGCGCCACCAATGATGCCTCGACCGTGAAAGTCGCCGACCACGTCACCCCGCTTTATCGCATCTTCATCGAGAAGGCGCCGTTCGCCGCACTCGCCACGATCGGGCCCGAGGGCATCGACTGCTCGCCGCGCGGTGACCTTCCGGGCTTCGTCCGCATCCACGATCCCAGGACGCTGATGCTGCCGGATCGCCGCGGCAACAACCGGGTCGATTCCCTGCGCAACATCGTGCGCGATCCCCGGGTGTCGCTGATGTTCCTGATCCCCGGCTCTGGCAACGCGGTCCGCGCCAACGGCCGCGCGCATCTCTCGATCGATCCGGACTTGCTCGTTTCGTTCAAGGTCGAGGGCAAGGTGCCGCGCAGCGTCATGGTGATGAATGTGGAAGAGATCTACTTCCAGTGCGCCCGTGCCATCGTTCGCTCCGACCTCTGGAATCCCGACAAGCGCATCGACCCGAAGACGCTGCCGACGCCGGGGCAGATCCTCGCCGAGATGAGCCAGAACGAGATCGGCGGAGCCGAGTACGATCGCATCTGGCCGGAGCGGGCTGCGGCCACGATGTGGTGAGTGCTTTCTTCCCCTCTCCCCCTGTGGGAGAGGGTGGCTCGCCTGTCCAGACCGGATAGAGAGGTAACACAGTAGACCGGATGGATGGGTGACAGTTCTCTGTCGGCTGGGAGGATCAGCCGATGCCTTGGCGGGAGA
>NZ_JBEPOS010000019.1:0-153257 GCF_040546885.1 Bradyrhizobium sp. S3.2.6
CTCCCGCCAAGGCATCGGCTGATCCTCCCAGCCGACAGAGAACTGTCACCCATCCATCCGGTCTACTGTGTTACCTCTCTATCCGGTCTGGACAGCCTCTTCCCTTCTCCCCTTGTGGGAGAAGGTGGCGCGAAGCGCCGGATGAGGGGTTCTCTCTGCTCGCAAGACTGTTCGTGAGGATAGATACCCCTCACCCGGCTTCGCTGTCGCGAAGCCACCCTCTCCCACAAGGGGCCCACAAGGGGAGAGGGTGCACCGTTAGCGCAGCCGCTTGCGCGCCTCAATGCATCCCCAGCACCCGCGGCAGCCACAGCGTTAGATCGGGCCAGTAGGTCACGATGACGAGGAAGCCGAGCATGGTGAGAAGCCACGGCATCACCGCTCCCGCCAGATCGGTGATGCGCATTCGCGCGATCATCGATGCGACGTAGAGGTTCAAGCCGACCGGCGGATGGCAGAGGCCGACCTCCATGTTGACGTCCATGACGATGCCGAAATGGACGAGGTCGATGCCGAGCTTCTTGGCCGCCGGCGCCAGGATCGGCGCCATGATCAGGATGATCGAGTTCGGCTCCATGAAGTTGCCGGCGAGCAGCAGCAGCACGTTGACGACCAGCAGGAAGCCGACCCAGCCGAGGTTCTGCGCCGCGATCCAATCGGCCAAGGTCGCCGGCAGGTTCTCGTTGGAGAGCACGAAGGAGAACAGCACCGCGTTGGTGACGATGTAGAGCAGCATCGCGCTGGTGTTGGCGGCGCGCAACAGCACCCGCGGCACGTCCACTATCTTGATGGCCTTGTAGACGAACACGGCGATGATGAAGGAATAGACCGCGGCCATCGCGGCGGCTTCGGTGGCGGTGAACAGGCCGCTATAGATGCCGCCGATGATGATGACGACCAGCATCAGGCCCCAGATGCTCTCGCGAAAGGCGTGGAGCGTCTCGCCCCAGGTCGCCTTCTGCATCCGGGGATAGTCGCGTTTGCGCGCGAGCCACCAAGTGACGATGCAGAGCATCGTCGTCAGCAGCATGCCTGGCAGCAGACCGGCAACGAACAGCGCGCCGATCGAGGTGTTGGTCGAGACCGCATAGACGATCTTCGGGATCGACGGCAGCATCAATATGCCGAGCGAGCCGGCGACCGTGATGATGCCGGCGCCGAAGCGCATGGGATAGCCGTGGCGGACCATCTCGGGCAGCACGATGGCGCCGATCGCGGCGACCGTCGCCACGCTCGAGCCGCACACCAATGCGAACATCGCGCAGGCGACGATGCCGGCGAGCCCCAGGCCGCCATGCCAGTGCCCGATCAGCGAGGTCGCGAAATTGATCATGCGGCGCGCGACGCCGCCATGGGTCAGGAAATTTCCGGCGAGGATGAAGAACGGGATCGCCATGATCTCGAAGCCCTCGATGCCCGTGAAGAGCTTCATCGAGACGGCTTCGATCGGCACTGTCGTCAGCGTGAACAGGAACGTCATCACGGTGAGGCCGAGCGCGATCGAGACCGGAATGCCGGTCAGCATCAGCGCGATCAGCAGCGCGAACACCGTGAAGGCGCGCAGCCAATGCGGCAGCACGATGAAGCCGGTCTTCTCGCCAAGGCAGAGCGCGAAGATCAGGATCGGCGCCATGATCAGGATCACGCCGAGCGGCGAGACTTTGCGGGAAGCCGCCTTCGTAGCAGTGCCGGCGGGCTGCGGATGCAGCGCCGGCGAAACAGCGGCCTCCACGCCTTCGACATGGGTCTCGTCATGATGCGGCAGATCGCCGGTCCAGTAATAGAACCAGGAGACCTGAAGAAAGCGGAAGCACATCAACCCGGAGCCGAGCGGGATCGCCAGATAGACGAACCACATCGGCGCTTCCAGGTCGTTGGACTGCTGCCCGGTGTGGAACATCTCGCGCACGAAGGAGGCGCCGAAAGCGGCGATCATGCCGGTGAACAGCGCGCCGCACAGCAGCGAGAACAGGATCACATGCTTGCGCGAATGCTCGGGCAGGCGGTTGACGAGCAGATCGACGCCGACATGGATGCCGGTGCGCACGCCATAGGCCGCGCCGAACTTCGCCATCCAGATGAACATGTAGATGCAGAGTTCCTGCGCCCAGGACAGATCGAGCTCGGACAGGAAGGTGAATACCGCCATCGACAGCGACGCGAGCCAGGTCATCCCGTGCGCGGCCGCCCATCGCGAGAACACGATCGATTCGCCGGCACCATACCGGTGCACCACCGCGATGAAGATCAGGCCGGTTGCAGCCGCAATGAGCGTCGCGATCAACCATTCTTCGAGATGATTGAGCCCCTGGTTCAGCACGCGAAGCAAATCAAAGTCCCCCTATCGATACGAAACGGTCGGGAGTGCATACACTCCCGACCGTTGGTATTGTTCTCCCGGAAAACGCGTCAGTTCATCTTGACGTCGAGCTCCTTGGCGACGAGATCGAGCACTTCCTGCCCGACCCGGCCTTTAGCCCATTTGTAGGTCGGCTGCATCGCCTCCTGCCACGCCTTGCGATCGGCGTCGGTGAGATAATGCAGCGTGGTCTTGCCCGTCTTCTTGATCTCGGCCAGCGCGTCCTCGTTCTCCTGGTGCGCGATCTGGTTGGTATATTCGGTCGCGTCCGCCATCGCCTTCTCGAGCTGGGCGCGAATGTCAGGCGGCAGGCCGGACCAGAATTTCGAGTTGACGATCACGGCGTATTGCAGATGTGCGTGATAGGACACGGTGATGTCCTTCTGCACTTCGTAGAACTTCTGCGTCAGATAGTTGGACGCCGTGTTCTCGCAGCCGTCGACCACGCCGGTCTGCAGCGCCTGGTAGACCTCCGAGAACGCCATGATCTGCGGGATCGAGCCCATCAGGCGAAAATACTGGTCGGCGATCTTCGATCCGGAGATGCGGAATTTCAGGCCCTTGAAATCTTCCGGCTTCGTCAGCGGACGGCTCGACGACACCATGTGGAAGCCGTTGTCCCAATAGGCGAGACCGGTGATGCCCTTGGCTTCCAGCTTCTGGAACAGCCATTTGCCGAGGGTGCCCTTCATCGCATTGGAATAGGTCGCGTCGTCCTTGAACAGCCAGGGCAGGTCGAGCGCCTCGAATTCCTTGATGCCGAGCGGCGCGAATTTCGCGGTCGATGGTGCGAGCATCTGCACCGAGCCGAGCTGGAGCGCCTCGATCTCCTCCTTGTCCTTGTAGAGCGAGGAGTTCGGATAGATTTCGATCTTGACCTTGCCGTCGGTGTACTTCTCGGCGAGCTCCTTGAACTTCAGCGCGCCCTTGCCCTTCGGGGTATCGTTGGCGACGACGTGGCTGAACTTGATGATGATCGGGCTCTGCGCCTGCGCAACAGCAGGGGCCAGAGCGAACGCGGCTGCGGCGACCGCAAAGAGCAGTTTGCGCATGAAGGACCTCCCCAACAACCTCGGAAACCGGGTGCTTTTTGTTTTACGGTTCCAGTAGTGGCAGCAATCCGGACCCCGAACAACTAGACCTAAGCCCAATTTGCCGCAGCGAAGCTATGCCGCAGCGAAGCTATCTTGATGGCGGCCGCATGCGCAACCCGACGCCCGCTCCGGCCGCTCCCAGCGAGCGCTTATGTCGCATCGCCGAAGGACATTAACCCTTGCGCTGGGCAACCATGAACAGCCGACGGAACGGGAATAGTGTCTGCCCCGCGGCGTTCTTCGGATAGGCCTTCGCCACTCGCATCCCGTAGGCCGCTTCGAACGCGGCCTTCTCGTCGCCCTCGAGCACGTCGAGATAGCGCGTCAGCCAGGTGCCCTTGGTCCATTCCTTCACGGGATTGTCGCCTTCGAGAACCTGAAGATATTCGGTCTCCCAGATGTCGATGTTCTGCGCCAGCGGCGCGAGCAAATCGTGATAGAAGGCCGGCCCCTCGACCGGCGGCGGCGTCACGAGGTGCTCGACCTTGGACCGCCAGGGCCCGCTCAGGGCGGTCTCGCCGATCAGCACGTGCGATGGCGCCAGGAAGTTGCGCGGCATTTGCACCGCAAGCATGCCGCCGGGCGCGACCTTCTCCATCACCGACGGAAAGAGTGCCGTATGATCGGGCAGCCAGTGCAGTGCGGCATTGGAATAGACGACGTCATATTGCTTAGCGGGGCGCCAATGGCCGAGATCCTCATGTGACCATTCCACATCAGGCGCGGCTTTGCGCCCCGCAGCAACCATCTCGGCCGAGCCCTCGACGCCGGTCACCGCGGCGGACGGCCAGCGCTCCATAATCAGCTTGGTGACATTGCCGGCGCCGGCACCGAGGTCGGCGACCTCGCGAGGACCGAGATCGGGAATCCGCATCAGCAGGTCCAGCGCGGGCCGGAGCCGGTGGCCGGAAAATTTCAGATATTGCTGCGGATCCCACACCATAACCTGCGCCTTTTCTTTTTCGTATTTCCTTCGTCGTCACCCTTGGTTACCACTGCTCGTCCCGCTCGGGCAAATCGCCGCACCCGGGACAGGGCAGGAAACCAACGGCCAACGAACGAAAAAAGCAAACAAGAGAGCTGTGACCATGGACCTCGGGCTGAAATCGAAAACCGCTGTCGTCACCGGCGCGAGCATCGGCATCGGCCGCGCCATCGCCAAGGGCCTCGCGGCCGAAGGCGTGCGCGTCGTCGGCGTGGCGCGGCGAACCGACCTGCTTGCCGAACTTGTGAAGGAGGTCGGCGGCGGGCTGATCACGCCATGCGCGCAGGACGTGATGGCCAAGGACGCGGCGGAGAAGATTTCAGCCTTCGCGCTGAGGGAATTCGGGCATGTCGACATCCTCATCAACAATGCCGGTGGCAGCCGCCCCCTGCCGGTCGATGCGCCCGACAGCCAATGGGACGAGGCAATCGCGCTGAACTTCACCAGCTACCGCCGCATCGCGCATGCGCTGCTGCCGCAGATGATCGAACGCAAATGGGGCCGCATCGTCAACATCACCGGCAAGTCCGAGCCGGAGGGCCTCAACGCGGCCTTCGCGGCGAAGGCCGCCGTGCACGCCTGGGCCAAGGGCCTGTCGCGCGAGATCGGCGAGCACGGCATCACCATCAACTGCATCCCGCCCGGCCGCATCATGAGCGAGCAGATCCGCCGCAACTATCCGCCGGACTATCGCGAGCGCTTTGCCGAGGAAGAGATTCCGGTCGGCTATTGGGGCGAGCCGGAAGACCTCGCGGCGCTCGCGGTGTTTCTGGCTTCACCGGTGGCGCGCTACATCACGGGAACGGTGATCCCGGTGGATGGGGGCTTGAGACGGTATCAATTCTGAGTTTCGCCTTCGCCACGCCTATGGTGCGCCCCTAGCCTCGCAGCATCCGCATCGTCATTGCGAGCGCAGCGAAGCAATCCAGAATCCCGCCGCAGTGACAGTCTGGATTGCTTCGCTGCGCTCGCAATGACGGAGTGCATCCGACGCAGATCATGCGTCGCGGCTTGCCGTTCCCAGCGCATCGCGCCGCCATGCACCCGGGCTGACCCCTGTCGTCGCCGAGAAGACTCGTGTGAAGTGGCTCTGGTTGGCAAAGCCGGCCGAAATCGCAACCTCGGACAGCGACAGGCCGCGCACGCTCATCAAGCGCTTGGCGGTTCGCACGCGCTGATGCAGAAGCCAGCGATGCGGCGGCAGCCCTGTCGAGGCGCGAAACGCGCGCGAGAAATGACTGACCGAGAGGCCGAGTTCGGCCGCGATGGCCTGCAACGGCAGTTTGCCATTGAGGTCCGACTCGAGCTTGTCGCAGGCCCGCGCCAGCTGCCATGGGGCAAGTGCGCCCCGGCCGGTCTCGGCCTTGTGCCTGTAGCCTCCATAAGCCTGAGCGACGTGCGCGGTCAGCGCCAGCATCATGTGATCGATGAAGAGCTGGTTGGCCTCATCAGGCCGGCGCAGCCCCGCGCGCAGGGACGCGCCGATATGTCGGATGATTGCGTCATCGTGCCCGACAAGCCCGCAATCCAGCGCATCGATGCGTCGGGCCCCCGATTGATCGGCGAGACCGTCGAGGGCCGAACGCGGCACGTAGAAATGGAGAGAATGAAGCGGTTTGTCGATCACGTAACGCGGGTCGGCCTTGAGATCGTAGAGATAGGTCGTCCCGGCGTGAACATCCGCTTTCTTGATGTGACGGCCCTGCTCCCAGAGCTCGCAGTCCGGATAGTCGCGCAGCTTGAGGCTGACGAGATAGGCATCTTCAGCAGCGAACGAGCCGGAAAGACCCGGCACAGGATTGTCGTTGCGTGTTTCGGTGACCGCAATCTCGGTGCTGCGCAGCGAGCGGGTCACCAGCGAGGGCGGCGCTTCCGCGAGGCGAAGGAAGTCTCCGAGCCGTTCGCCGTAAGCGCCTGTCCTGGTCATCGGATGTCTCTTCTGTGAAGGTCCAAAGAAAGGACCAAGAGCAGGCCACAGCGTCCTGCCATTTCGAGAACAGTATATCGGCTATCCACCCATTGCTGTCCACGACCGACGACGTCGCACCCGGCAAGGCCTGCGCGCTCGCCCCAGCGCGACCGGTATCAAAATTTTCCAATCATTTCATAACGATCCGGTTCGCGCCTTGACGACCTGAGGGTGTCGTCGACCGAAACGCGGCGATCACGACTTTTCACAAACGCACGCAAGCTGCACGCGTGAGGCATCCTGGGAGCAGGATCAGGCAACGCAGGGCAGCATCAGGAAAGACGCGGGCCTTCGTGCCGCCTAGAACCCGCAAATCAACGGTGCCTGAGCTGCAACGGATCGCCTTCGGCCCCCCGCCCATTCGTTGAGCAGGGATCGCCAGACCGGCCCGTTCGGCTCCGCCATGCGGCGGCCGACGCCATGATCGCGACGTCGCGCACCCAGCGACGCGCCCCCAATACGAGCAAAGTCCATGAGCAAGATTGTGTTGCGTGAATCTTCGAATGAAATTCCCGCCGTGTCTCAGGTACGGCGCGACGCCCCGTCGGCCGGCGACCGGCCCCCTGCCGAAGTCGAGATGGCCCGCGTGCTCGGAACGGTGCCTTTTCGCATGGCATTGGATTCGTCCGGCGCCGGGATTGCGCACTGGAAGCACGAGCCGTTGCACGACGTCGTCGCGCCCATGGGCCACCACGTCATCATGGCTTACAACTGCTCGGTCCAGCGGATGGAGCGGCGGTCCGGACGATCCGTCGCGATCGGGACGTTTCGCCCCGGCGTGGTGACCATCATTCCCGAAGGATCGAGCTCGCGGTGGGACATTCCAAAGCCCGTCGACGTCGTCCAGCTCTATCTTCCACAGGCAACGCTGACGCGTGTTGCGGACGAAGCCAAAGCCGGAGCGCCGGCCGATCTTCTGGAGCGGACCGCCCATCCCGATCCCGTGACGTCCCGATTGCTCCTGAGTGCGGCGGATGTGCTGGAAGGCAACGAGGCGCTGGATACGCTGTTCAGGCAGCAACTGATGGATTTGCTGGCGACGCGCCTTCTCGCTGCGCACAGCGGCTCGCCGAACATGGTCGCGCCGGTCAGGGGTGGGCTGGCGCCGAAGACGCTGCTTCGCGCGATCGAGCGCCTGCGCTCGGACAGCGATGACGACGTCTCGCTCGGGGCGCTTGCTGCGGAGGCCGGCCTGTCGCGCTTTCACTTCTGCCGCGCATTCAAGGACAGCACCGGGCTTTCGCCTCATGCCTGGCTGCGCCAGCACCGGCTTGAGCAGGCCATGAACATGCTGCGCGACACCGAATTGTCCGTCGTCTCGGTCGCGGCGACGCTCGGCTACGCCTCGCAGACCGCCTTTGCCGCCGCGTTTCGAAAGTTGACCGGGGAATCGCCGAGCGATTGGCGGCGGCGGGCGCGTTAGCAGCAATCGCGCTGCAATCGCGTCAATCGCGCTGGGGCATCGGCCATGCGGTTCGCTAGGAATCATGGTGTCCACAAACTCCAGAAATGGAAACTGAAAATGGCCTTGATCAATTCCGTCAGCCGGCTCGCGAGCACCTCGCGGCGGAAAATCCTCGCGACAACGCTCATGTACGCGGCATCGATGACTGTCCGCTCCACCTCGGCAGCGGGCAGCGAAACGAAAACAGCGACCCTCTCGACCGGAACGAACGACGTTGCGACCTCGATTACCACCAACGACGGCGTGAAGCTCTTCTACAAGGACTGGGGACCGAAGTCCGCGCAGCCGATCGTGTTTCATCATGGCTGGCCGCTCAGCGCCGACGACTGGGATGCCCAGATGCTCTTTTTTGTCGGCAAGGGCTTTCGCGTGATCGCGCATGATCGCCGCGGTCATGGCCGCTCGAGCCAGGTCAGCGACGGCCACGACATGGATCATTATGCGGCCGACGTTGCAACCCTCGTCGAGCATCTCGATCTTCGCAACGCCATTCACGTCGGCCACTCCACAGGCGGCGGCGAGGCCACGCGCTACGTCGCACGTCATGGCCGCGATCGTGTCGCCAGGATGGTGCTGATCGGCGCCGTGCCGCCCCTGATGCTGAAGACCGAGTCCAATCCCGGCGGATTGCCGCTTGAGGTGTTCGACGGCTTGCGCCGGCAGCTCGCCGCCAACAGGTCGCAATTCTATCTCGAATTCGCGGGCGGACCTTTCTATGGCTACAACCGTCCGGGCGCCGAGCCGTCGCAGGCCGCGATCTGGAACTGGTGGCGTCAAGGCATGATGGGCAGCAGCAAGGCCCACTACGACGGCATCAAGGCCTTCTCCGAGACCGACTTCACCGAAGATCTGAAAGCCATCGCCGTGCCGACGCTGGTCCTGCACGGCGGCGATGACCAGATCGTCCCCGTTGCCGACTCGGCAGCGCTGTCGGCCCGCCTTTTGAAGCACAGCACCCTGAAGATCTACGACCTGCTGCCGCACGGCCTGTGCACGACACATCCCGACATCGTCAACGCCGACCTGCTCAAATTCGTGACGGCGTAACCACGCGCTTCCATCGCAATACCTCAACCAAGGAACAACCAACATGCGCATCGTCATCATTGGCGCCGGCTTCGCCGGCATGTACGCCGCTCTTTCTGCTGCCCGGCTACGCGACATCCAGGGTGTCTCGCCGGAAAAGCTCGAGATCGCGCTGGTTTCGCCCGAGCCGACACTGGTGGTTCGCCCGCGGCTCTACGAACCGAAACCCGAAACCCTGACGGCCCCGTTGCAGCACGTGCTGAACGCGATCGACGTTGTCTATGTCCAGGGCCGTGCCGAGGCGATCGATACCGGGGCGAAGCTCGTCGAGATCGTTGCCGCACAAGGCACCAGGAAGAAGCTGTCGTATGACCGGCTGATCGTCGCCACCGGCAGCCGCTTGTTCCGCCCGAACGTTCCGGGCCTTGCCGAGCACGGCTTCAGCGTCGACCAGCTCGATGACGCCATCGCGCTCGATCGCCATTTGCACCAACTCTCCAGCCGCCCGGCCTCGAAGGCGCGCAATACCGTCGTCGTGGCTGGCGGCGGCTTCACCGGGATCGAGGCCGCAACCGAGGTGCCATCGCGCCTGCGCGCAATTCTCGGCAAGGATGCGGAATTGCGCGTGGTCATTGTCGATCGCAACGAGGCGATCGCCCCGGACATGGGCGCGGGCCCCCGCCCCATCATCCAGGAGGCGCTACGCAAGCTCGGCGTCGAAACCAGGCTCGGTGTCGGCGTCGGCTCGCTCGATAAATCCGGCGTCACGCTCTCCAGCGGCGAGCACATCGAATGCGAAACCGTGATCTGGGCCGCCGGCATGCGCGCTGCTCCGTTGACGGCGCAGATTCCCGCCGAGCGCGACCAATTCGGCCGGCTGCTGGTCGACCGTGATCTTCGCGTACCATCCGTGAACGGTGTCTTTGCGACCGGCGATGCCGCACGGGCCGCGTGTGACGACAACGGCAATTACGCGCTGATGTCGTGTCAGCACGCGACCCGGATGGGCGCCTTCGCCGGCAACAACGCCGCCGCCGAGCTGCTCGGCGTTTCGACCAGGCCTTATCACCAGAAAGCCTACGTCACCTGCCTCGACCTCGGCGAAGCCGGCGCGCTGTTCACCCGCGGCTGGGAACGCGCGGTCGAGATGGTCGGCGACGTCGCCAAGAAGACCAAGCAGGAAATCAACACGGTCTGGATCTATCCGCCCAAAGCCGAGCGCGCCGCAGCGCTGGCCTCGGCCGATCCGGAGCGCGTCACCTCTCTCTAGACATTCCACGATCCACAACGCTCAACAGGAGACTAAAATGAATCTGCACAACACATCCTCCCCCGCGACATCGAAACCCGAAGAGCTCGTCCCGTCGCGCTATGCGGTGCGGATCGGTGAGATCGACGTGCTGGTCGTCAGCGACGGCGTGCTGCCGCTGCCGACCACCATGCTGGCGCACAACGCCGACCCCGCCGTCCGGGCAGCCTGGCTGGATGGCATGTTCCTGCCGCCGGACGCTTTCGACTGGGCACTGAATGCGGTGATGGTGCGAAGCGGCGACAAGACCATCCTGATCGACGCCGGACTGGGCTCCGATCCGGACCTGCACCTGCCCAGGGCTGGGCAGTTGATCAAGCGACTGGAGGCCGCTGGGATCGATCTTGCGTCCGTGACCGACCTGGTGCTGACCCACATGCACATGGACCATGTCGGCGGGCTGCTCGTCGACGGCGTGAAGCAGCGGCTGCGCAAGGATCTGCGCATCCACGTGGCGGCGGCCGAGCTCAAGTTCTGGGAGGCGCCCGATTTCACCCACACCAACATGCCGCAGGGATTCCCGGATGCGCTTCGCGCCGCCGCCAAGCGGTTCGCGAAGGAGTACGGCAGCCAAATCCGGCCGTTCGTCGACGAGCACGAGGTCGCACCGGGCGTCGTCGTCCGTCGCACCGGCGGTCACACCCCCGGACACAGCGTGGTTCGCGTGGCGTCCGGCGGCGACGCCCTGACATTCGCCGGCGACGCCGTGTTTGCTGTCGGGTTTGAGCAGCCCGAGTGGCACAACGGCTTCGAGCACGATCCCGAAGAGGCGGCGCGCGTTCGTATCCGCCTCCTGCGCGAGATTGCCAAGACCGGCGAGCTGCTGGTGGCCACGCATATGCCGTTCCCATCCGTCGGCCATGTCGCAGTCGCCGGCGATGCCTTCCGTTGGATGCCGGTGTTCTGGGACTACTGATTGCAACTCAGCGAGACCGAGCCGGGGCACGTGCTCATGAGTGGGTGCGCGCTCCGGTTCAAGACCCTCACAACTGCCGGTCACCGAGAACCGTAACGGAGCGCGGTGACCGACAAGCTCGCCTTCAATCCAACCAGGCGGTGCGGCCGCTGCACCGGAGAGTGGAACATGCAAGATCAAAAAGTCGTCGTCGTGACAGGCGGCAGTTCAGGTATCGGTCGGGCAGCGGCGTTGCGCTTCGCGAAACAGGGCTACCACGTGCTCGTCACCGGCCGCCGCGCGAGCCTGATCCAGGAGACGATGCTGCAACACGCGAATATCGCGGGGATGGCGGCCGACGCGGCTTCCGCCGAAGATGCCAAGCGTACGATTGCCAAGGCGGTCGACACATGGGGGCGCCTCGATGCGCTGGTCAACAATGCCGGCGCAGGCGCCATTCTGTCGCTGGCCAACGTGACCGCCGATCGCATCGCGGATATTTTCTCCGTCAACGTGGTCGGTCCAAGCCTGCTCGCATCGGCCGCGCTTCCTCATCTCAAGGCCACAGGCGGCACGATCGTCAACGTCTCCAGCACCTTTGGGCACAAGGCGGCGGCCGGACTGTCTCACTACGCAGCCAGCAAGGCCGCCGTGGAGCATTTGACGCGGTGCTGGGCACTGGAGCTGGCGCCATTCGGCATCAGGGTGAACGCCGTCGCGCCAGGGCCAACTGAGACGGGTGCGCTGACCGGCATGATGGGATTGTCGGCCCAACAAGCCGCGGCGGTCGAAGAACAGGAGCGCGCCAGCATACCGCTCGGCCGCCGCGGGGTACCCGACGATATCGCCGAGTGGATCGTCCAGCTCGCCGGGCCTGCCTCGGGTTGGATAACCGGCCAGGTGATCAGCATCGATGGCGGACTGGGGTTGGCCTGATCCGGCGGACCCAATAACGTTGCCTACCTGACGCTTCATGCGGGCACCACCGGCAGCTTGCGCGGCTCGTGGATGACATGAGTGTGCTCTTATCCGGCAAACGGCCGGGCATCTGCCGCAATGAGCTTGATCAAGTCCGCCTGACGGCGCACGCCGGTCTTTCCAAAGATATTCTGGAGATGAGTTTTCACGGTGGCCTCGCTGATGCCAAGCGTCTCCGCTATCTTAGGTACTCCGCTGACCTTGAGCACCGCATCAAGTACCCGCACTTCGCTCGGCGTGAGTCGGAATTGTCGCACCGCCACTTCGATCGGATAGGGCGCCGCCATTGTTACCTTTCGGACGAAGACGGCAGCGACCGCAGAGTGTCGGCCCCCGATTTGACGCCGCGCGCCCGACGTCAGCGGCAGTATATCGGCGACCCAATTCTGGCCAAGCTTACTAGACAGCGGAATGGCAACACCATCCACGCCGACAGCGCCATCGCCACCGCTCGCGGCGGCGAGAACATTGCGCAATAGCTGCGCCGCATGTGGGTCCACAGCACTCAAATTATTGTTGACGGTTCGCAAGATCGTCGCATCGTCGAGCAGCGCCTGCGCGGCTATGTTGGAGAATGCGATATGACCGTGCTTGTCCAACAGAAAAACGCCGGCATCGAGCCCGTTGAGCGCATCTGACAGACTTCCGGCCTTTTCCTTTTGAAGGTCGATGACATTGCCGATCGACACCGCGCGGCGCATGTGGGGAACCAATAGATGCATGCGCTGCCGCATATCGTCGTCGGCAAGCCCTTGGCGCTCGTTTCGGAAGACTCCGAACTGAGCGAAGCTCGTTGCGGACTTGTCGAGCGTGGCAGCCAAATGATCGGTCCACCCATTCGGCTTGACCCACTCCTTGTAGAAGGTCGTCTCGACGAACTCATCATAAGGCAAAACGTTGGTCGTGTTGTAGATCTCCCCAACTTTGAAAAAGAATTGGGCCGTCAAACTCGGATCGAAGCGGATATATTTCTTGAAGTACGCGTCCACGCTGGACGGTTCAACATTGTATACGTAGTGAAGTTCACCCTGAACGGTGATGTCCTTCCAGTAGATTCCAGCCGCAGTTCCGCCGATGAATTGCGTCGCCTGCTCGAGAACGCCTACCCATAAGCTGGAGTCGAGTGCTGCGTCGTAGATATCGCCGATCAACTGCGACAAAAATTCCGGATCGACCATTCCCGACACCGCTCGTTGGACTGACTGCGATATTGATGCGGGCAATCGCATCAACCGACCTGTGGGACACCCATATGCTCTGAGACCTGATGGCTTTGAGCGTGTGTATGGCGCGAGTCGATTGCCTCCCGCCTTGGTTGAGCTTTGTACAGGCGTGGAATATCGCAGGCCAGCCCAGATTTGGTGCGCCAGTATCGTGGCAACTTGCCAGACGGCACAGCGAACAGGCACTTTGTCGAGTGGAACGGCAGTGGCGGCGATCAAGGCTGGCTTGGTGACAGGAGTGCGCCTCGCCCGCCTGGATCCTAACGCAGGAAACGTCACACTGCACACCTTGAGGCACACGGCGGCGACGCGACTCCTGGCCTGGCGCTTGAACGCTTGGCAGTCGCCGACATCGGAAGACTATCGCTTGCGGCGTGGGCAGCCCTATAAGTCGCTTCCGCGGGGCGGCGGCAGCCTTGGTTGCTCGGTTGCGGCTAGTGCCGTCGCTTCGTTGCGGTCTGGAGCCGTGTTCACGTCGATCTCCTGGGGCACGCGCATGGCGGGCGGTCCGGCAACGCGCAGGCGATCATTCGCTGCAGGCGAGCCCACGTAACTTCAATCGTCAAGATTTTGGCCAGTCATCGCGTCGATGCGCCCGATGGCAGCATCATGGGTGGTTTTAAGATGCGCGACGATGCAACAGCTCTGCTGAGTTTTCCCGACGTGGCAAAACATTTTTCCGGAGTGCCGAGCTCAGAACCAGATCATGCAGGAAAAACTGCTGCATGCCCGAAAGCGAGCCTTCAATATCGCCCGCGAAGATTCGACAGCCGGTGTCTCCGCTGACGCGCCAGCGGCGAAGTTCGCGACGTGCTGAACTCGATCGGTGATACCTCTTCGGAATGCCCTCCTGATTAGAAGGACGGCGCCGGACCTCGAGGCCGACCCGGCTCTCCGATCAGCTGCCCAGTCGTTTCTAAACGCGCTTGCGCGCGTTTGTTTTGTTCAGCGAAACTGGCGTCGCGGCCGAAGATGCAATTCGGCAACACTTAATCCAGAAAGCGGTAGCTAAAGACCGGTATTGCATCGGCTTCAACCGAACGGCTGATGCGCGGGTACGCGATCCCGCGCCACGTTCGCTTCGCGGATGCACGCGCATGGGTTCTGTTTCGCGCGGGTCTAGCCGGTTACCAAATCTGATCAGATCTCGCCCACGTGCTGATCGGATACCGATCAGGGCAGCTCAAGTAACCATGATAGCGCTCCCCCTGGCAGTATTTAGGCTGATCAGTACTGCGTCGGCGGCGAGCCCAGCCGGCAGGCGCCGGCGTCAGGCCGCCGCGGCGCTGCTTGCCGGGATGTGTCTCGCTGCGAGCAACGCGCGAGCACAGGACGCCACCTGGCTGTCCAATCCGGGCTCGGGCAGCTTCAATACCGCGGCGAACTGGACCCCGGCCGCCGTGCCAACGGGCACGGCTTTCTTCGGGGCTACGAGTACCCCCTCAATATCTTTCGTGGGCGACAACACGGTAGGTGGCTTCACCTTCAATGGGGGCGCCTCGAACTACAACTTCAGTGGCGGCGGTCTGCTGACATTCAATGGCGCCGGCATCGTTATCAACGGGGGCAGCGCTACATTCGCAAATGCCATCGACTTCATTGGTGCGGGCACCACGGCCGGTAGCGCCACGCTGAACGGTGGTATTACGGGTATTACGGTGACAGTGCATTCAATTCGATAAGAGTTAAGAGTTAAGTGCAGTCCAGCACTGTCACCGTAATACCAGGATTGAATGCTCCACCAAGAGGGCGGCAATGCCGAGGCAGCCGGGACATCGTCAGAGAGCGATTGTTTCCTCGACTACATGTTTCAGCGGCGTCCCCTCAGCGGACAAGGTCATTCGCAGTTTGAGCTTGCCATCTTTCACCGTCCCGCTACGCACCAGGTTCTCAATTTCACGCTGCGATGTAACTCCGACATGCTTCAGAAATTTACGGATAGCCATATTGAAGCGGTCTTCATCGAACTCGGCGGTCATGGCTGTTCTCCCTGGTCGGGCAGGCGAAGTCTAACACGAGGCGAGCAAAAACCAAACATCGAGGCCCAACTCGCGTCGCCGCCGACTTCCTCCTCAACCTGATTGCCTACAACGTCGGCCCAGAGCTGAAGACTACACCTGAGGCTGCGAGGTCGGCCGTTTGACGTAGACCGGACACGGCTGGCGCTGTCCCCGACCGCCGCTTGTGACCCATTGCCGTAGTCCGGGTTCGATAACTTTGAGCTAAGGCATTAACTCCGCTAGAGAGGCTTTTCTGCCATCAAGTCGGTCCTTTGACTGTCGAAGGCTCCATGATGAAGGTTGCCCTGATACTCGCAATTGCCGCCGCGGCTGCATCTCTCTTGTTTGACGTGAATGCTTTTGCTGCGACTCCCTGCTCTCTTTCTGATCATCCGTCGCAGGACGGCCGTTGTATCGGTGACCATGGCATCGGCGACACTGATCGGTCGGAGAAAGCCTGTCTGGAACAGGTTGGTGAGCTGGCCCGGCGCGTCGGCCCTGGTTTGCAATTGAACTTAAGGAACGGGAAGACGAGAATTTATCTCAACGAGGAAGCAAAGTGTCAGAGCAAGGAGGCCGAGGGCTGCGTCAAATATCAGCTGACGGGGTATTTTCCCGAGCACGACCTTGTCTTGATCGAGGTCGATTATTGGGAAGGTGCGAGCTGGCTCCTCGTGAGAGCCAACACGGGTGACGCCACGGAAATCGTTGCGCACCCGCACTACTCGCCGGACAGGCGCTGGCTCGCTTCGGTCGCCTCGTCGATCGGGCCCGCTGGCCCTCCCGACGGAATGGATGTCATTCCAAGCACGCCCGATCCATCTCTCAAGGAATGGCACTATCGCACCCCGGACGATGGGGATTGGCCCTATGAGTTTACCGGCTGGGACGGAAACACGCGCGTCAAACTTCTTGCATCGTCTCTCAGAGCCCCCCAACGAAGTGTATCGACTTCTATCGAGCACCGGAATGGTGGCTGGCATCTGAGAGAGCCACGATAGCTACGGGGCAACTTCCGCTAATGTGCCGTCGCGACATTTGCTGCCACTGCACAAAACGGTCGGTATCGGGGCGAACCGGACATCGAATGCGCGCTATGCTCTGCACTCCCCTTCAATCCAATCAGACGATGCGCTCTCGCCGCAGTGACAGACTATCTCAGAGGTAATATCAGGTCAGGAAGCAGCCGGCGCGGCCAGAACCTTCAACCACGACAGGCGCCTGATTTTCAGTATCTGGCTTTGCGTCAGGCCGGTCTCGAGCTTGATTGAGTGCTCTCCTCCGGAAACTATCACCATATTACGGTGCATTCAATTCGACAATAATTAAGTGCACTGTCACCGTAATACCTGTCACCGTAATACCCAGATGCAGCTGGTAGCGCCGCACGTCCTCGAAGGTTGCCGTATCCGGTGATCGCCCGAGAAACGCCGCGAAGTTCTTGACCCTCTGCACGTAGTCATGGTGGGTCTTCGGCGCGAACTTGCGGATCGTCATGTCTTCGATCATGCGCCGCCGCAATGGGCTCATGGCCTCGTCGGTCATGGGGATGCTCCTGTCTTGAGTGAGGTTGTCGAAACCCCTCGATCTCAAGACAGGACGCCCTGTTGCGCTATCCTTTTGGCTGTGCCGCCGGCCCCGGTGTCCTACCGCGCGAGCGGTTTAGTCCAATGACCCAAACCGGTCATTCCGGCGCCCCTAGACAGACAGTATCGCCGGGGGGAATATGTTGCGATATGCGAACCAGGGGCGCTGTCATGGACGTCGGAGGTTGGCTGCGGAGGCTTGGCCTCGAACGATATGAGGCTGCATTCCGAGAGAATAAGATCGACGACACGGTCCTGCCGAGCTTGACGGCGGAGGATTTGAAGGACCTTGGTGTCGCATCTGTCGGGCACCGCCGCAAGCTCCTCGACGCCATCAATGGCTTGCGCGCTGAAGCGTGCGCGCCAACGGCGCTATCCGGCGCTCCTCCGAGGATCGACCAAGTCCCGACCGACACCGCTGAGCGCCGCCACGTGACCGTGATGTTCGCCGATCTTGTCGGTTCGACCGCCCTCTCAGCACGTATGGACCCTGAGGACTTGCGCGAGGTCATTACGACCTATCAGACGTGCGTGGCCAATACTGTGTGCCGCTTCGGGGGCTATGTCGCCAGATATATGGGCGATGGCGTTCTCATCTATTTCGGCTATCCGGCGGCCCACGAGGATGACGCCGAGCGTGCAGTTCAGGCCGGCGTCGCGCTGATCGATGCGGTCGATACCCTTTCGGCGCCTGAGCCGCTGCAGGTGCGGGTTGGGGTTGCCACAGGACTGGTTGTCGTCGGCGATTTGATCGGGTCCGGCGAAGCGCAGCAGCGCGGCATTGTCGGCGAGACCCCAAATCTCGCGGCACGCCTGCAGTCCCTTGCCGAGCCAAACACGGTGGTCATTGCCGAGGACACGCGCAGGCTGCTCGGCAATCTCTTTGAGCTACGGGACCTCGGGCCAAAGGACCTTAAGGGGATTGCAAGGCCGGTGAGAGCTTTCGCGGCGCTGCAGTCAAGTTATGTCGCGAGCCGGTTTGAGGCAATGCATCCCGGCGGGCTAACAGCACTGGTCGGACGAGAAGAAGAGCTTGAGCTGATTTTGCAACGCTGGAGCAGAGCAAGAGCCGGAGATGGCCAGGTGGTGTTAGTATCGGGCGAAGCCGGCATCGGCAAATCGCGACTCGCTGCGGCGCTGCTGGAACGCATCGCCGCCGAGCCGCACACGCGCATGCGCTACTTCTGTTCTGCGCAGCATGCCGACAGCGCGCTCTATCCGATCATCCAACAGATGGAGCATGCTGCCGGACTGGCGCGCGATGACAAACCCGCAAGTCGGCTCGACAAGCTCGATGCGGTGCTCGCGCAGACCGCAACGTTGATCGAGGATGCTGCGCTCTTTGCCGCGATGCTGTCGCTACCAAACGATGGTCGCTATCCCGCGCTCGAACTGACCCCGCAGCAGCGTCGTGAGAGAACTCTGGAGGCTCTCGTTTCACACGTTGAGGCGCTGACACGTCAAAATCCGGTGTTGATGATCTTCGAGGATGCTCACTGGGCCGACCCGACGAGCTTGGAAGTGCTCGGTCGGGTCATAGACCAAATTCGCACCCTTCGCGTTATGCTGCTTGTGACGTTCCGGCCGGAATTCGAGCCGTCGTGGTTCGCTCAGCCGTACGTAACGGCTCTCATCATTAATCGACTGGCAGAGTGCGATGCCAGCGCGATGATCGACCACATCGCCGCCAGCAAACTGCTGCCGGAAAGCATTCGGCAGGACATCATCGAGCGCACCGACGGCGTTCCTCTGTTCGTGGAGGAGATGACCAAGGCGGTGCTGGACGCCGGAGGCGAGGACGCAGAGCAGCGGACGGTCGTCGCAGCTCCGTTGCCGGACCTCGCGGTGCCAGCGAGCTTGCATGCGTCCTTGATGGCGCGGCTTGACCGGCTCGGTGCCGCCAAGGAGGCTGCCCAGATCGGAGCGGTTATCGGGCGGGAGTTCTCATATGAGCTTCTAGCCGCTGTTTCAGGAGACGCTGTTTCAGGAGACAGAGACGATGAACTCCAAGTGGCCCTGGAACGGCTGCTCCATTCTGGGCTGATACTCCGTCGTGGAACAACTTCGCGACCAACTTTCCTGTTCAAGCATGCTCTGGTTCAAGACGCGGCGTACAGTAGCTTGCTACGCAGCAAGCGCTCAATATTGCACGGCCAAGTTGCTCACGTTTTGGAGAATCGATTTCCTGAACGTGCACAAGCAGAGCCGGAGCTTGTAGCCTATCACTTCACGGAAGCCGGACAACTAGAGCCCGGCATTTCGTACTGGTTGAAAGCTGGCCGACATGCCGCGGAACGCTCCGCGAACGCTGAGGCATTGCGACACCTCAACCGTGGTTTGGCTTTGCTGCTAAAACTGCCCGACTCGATCGGGCGGTATCAGAGCGAGCTCGAATTCCAGGTCGCTTTAGGAACGCCTTTGGTAGCCGCACACGGCTGGGCCAGCCCAGAGGTGGCTACTGCCCGTGCGAGGGCGGCTGAGTTATGTGAGAAATTGGGCGACCCAGAGCACCTTCTACCGGTTCTATTTGGACAGGCCATCTATTGCATCAACCGCGGGAAGACCTTGGATGGACTGGGCATGGCCAATCGCTGTTGGTCGGTGGCCAAAAACAGGGGTGACCGGACTGCGCTGCTAGTAGCGCACCGCGCAATGGGCAGTGCACTCCTTCAGCTCGGAAGATTTGCGGAGGCCAAAGCCCATCTTGAGCCGATCCTTCCGCTACATGATCCAGAGCGGGATCGCGCCCTAGCTTCCCAGTACATAGTCGATCCGGGTGTTTCGGGCGGCTCGTTTCTTGCGTTGGCGCTTTGGATTTTGGGATACCCAGAGCAAGCATTGGCAGTTCGCGACAAAATATTCAGTTTAGCGCCAAGACTGAACCACGCGAACAGCAGTGCATTTGCTTGTTTCTTTGCGGGAGCCCAATTGAGCGAGTTAATTGGTGACCTTGAGAGCCTCAACAATTTCGTCGAAACGGCCATCGAGCTCTCGCAAAGGCATCAACTACCAACTTGGAACGCGCATGCAACCGTTTTGGCAGGCTGGGGGCTGGCTCAGAGTGGTCAACTTGAACGGGGAATTATGCTGTGCGGCGAGGGAATAGCCAAGCTGCGGAAGATCGGGACCGAATATCATCTCTCGCATTATTTTTGCCTACTCGCGACAATGTACGCAAGGATGGGCAACAATGAAGCAAGCTTGCAGGCCCTGCGCGAGTCAAAGGATCATGTGACAGCGACTGGAGAATATTTCTGGGGAGCGGAGCTACATCGAAGGGAGGGAGAAATAGGCCTGTTGCGAGGTGAGCCTATCAACATGTGCGAGGAGTGTTTCTTGCAGGCAATGGACTTGGCCCGTAAGCAACAGGCAAAATCCTTTGAACTCCGGGCTGCCATCAGTCTTGCTCGGCTCTGGAAAAAACGGAATCGGATTCAGGATGCCCGCGATCTTCTCGCCCCGCTCTACGGCTGGTTCACGGAAGGCTTCGACACGTGCGACCTGAAGGAAGCTAGGGCGCTGCTCGATGAGCTCCCGCGATGAAGCAATCGAAATAACCAGTGAGTTCCGCTATTGGTCCATCGCGACATTTGCTCCGATTGCACAAAGGTGGTCGGTATCGGGCGAACCGGACATCGACGAAGGTTTATGAGTGCGCGCTCCAAATGCTCTGCGCTCATCTTCAATCCAATCAAACGATGCGCTCTCGCCGCAGCGACAGACTATCTCACAGATCAGATCAGGAGGCAGCCGGCGCGGCCAGAACCTTCAACCACGACAGGCGCCTGATTTTCTGAATTTGGCTAAGCGTCAGGCCAGTCTCGAGCCTGATTGAGTGTTCGCCTCCGGCAACGATAACCGTCAATTCCCCGAGCAGATTGGTTTTGACGGTCGCCTTCCGGTATTTGACGTCGACGTCCTCGTCCACAGCGCCGAGATCTATCCCACTACACTCGATCTTTTTCACGCGCATCGTATGGGGCGTTTTCCACCATTTGCCGGGCTCGGTTGCGGCGCTGGAGAGCGAATAGTCGTAGTTGCAGAAGATCCCGTCGGTAAGGCCGATCGTTCGGGCATAGTCCCGATCCTGCGCCGGAGCTGAAGCGATCGGCATTGCAGCCAGAGCACATCCGAGCTGTGCGATCCGTGAAAGCATCATCCAGTCCTCCCCGTTTGCCCGGGCAATGATGTTCTGGAAGGACCTCACATCAAGCATCTATGCCGCGAAGCAGAAAGCCACCGAGTCGTATCAGTTCGCACGTGGCCTGATCGTCAACCCGATCGCCGCCATGATGACATCGTGCCGGTGTTTTGCCCGACGTGTCAACGTAGCCGACTCGCCGAAGGTCGGTCCGGAGCCGAACGAAAAACCCGTTGTCCGTCAAGGGACCTTCTACTGTGCATGGGGTTGTTTTCGAGCTGTTCGGTTCGAGCCCGAAAGAAAAAGCAGAAAACGCGTGCTCATCCAGCCGCATATTGAGCTGGAGGCGCTCAGACGCCGCGCGCAGCACAGCGCGCAGGCTCATCGCCTGACCTTCGCGCATACAATGCATGCAAGCATATGCCTGTGGCAGCAGCCTCGGGCGTAGTACATGCCGGAAAGACCATTCGAGCCCCGCTGTCGGAGAACGCGCAAGGCAATGACAATCACGTTACCTGCCGCTGCGCGCGCGCCCGATCATCCCGTTGCCGATGGCCTGCCGGCCGCGCAGCGCCGCTGGGCGATTGCCGCGATCTTCACCGCGCTGGCGATGGCCTCGCTCGACACCGCGATCGCCAACATCGCGCTGCCCGCCATTGCCGCGGATCTGCATGTCAGCCCGGAGCAGTCGGTCTGGGTGGTCAACGTCTACCAGATCGCGCTGGTGGCGACGCTGCTGCCGCTCGGTGCGCTCGGCGAGATCGTCGGGCACCAGCGCATCTATCTCGGCGGCCTCGTGCTGTTCACCATCGCCTCGCTGTTCTGCGCCGTCGCCTGGTCGCTGGACAGCTTGCTGGTCGCGCGCACCCTGCAGGGCCTGGGTGCGAGCGGCATCATGAGCGTCAACACCGCGCTGGTGCGCTTCGTCTATCCCGGCCGGATGCAGGGGCGCGGCTTCGGCCACAACGCGCTGGTGGTCGCCACCGCCTTCACCTTCGGGCCCTCGATCGCCTCCGCCATCCTCGCGGTCGGTCCATGGCCGTGGCTGTTCGCCGTCAACATCCCGTTCGGCCTCGTCGCAACCGGCATCGGCTTTGCGATGCTGCCGAAGACGCCGCGCGCCGATCACGGTTTTGATTTCCTCGGCGCACTTCTCGCCGCCATCTGCCTCGGCCTGTTCATCACGGGCATCGGCAGCGCCGCGCATAATCTGTCGCCTGCTATCGTCGCAGTCGAGCTGGTCACGGCGCTCGCGCTCGGCTTCATCCTGACGCGCCGCCATGCCGGCCATCCCGCGCCGATGCTGCCGATCGACCTGTTCAGCCGGCCGATGTTCGCGCTGTCGGCGGCGACCGCCGTCTGCTCCTTCGCGGTGCAGGGACTCGCCTTCGTCTCGCTGCCGTTCTATTTCGAGGACGTGCTCGGACGCTCGCAGGTCGAGACCGGTTTCTTCATGACGCCGTGGCCGCTGGTGGTCGGCATCATGGCGCCGATCGCGGGACGCCTCTCCGATCGCCATCCGGTCGGCCTGTTGGGCGGCATCGGCCTCGTCCTGCTCGGTCTCGGCATGGCGCTGCTCGCGCTGCTTCCGGCGAACCCGGGCATTCCCGATATCGTCTGGCGGATCATGATCTGCGGCATGGGGTTCGGCTTCTTCCAGGCGCCGAACATGAAGGCGATCATGTCAAGCGCGCCGCCACACCGCGGCGGCAGCGCTTCGGGCATCGTCGCCACCGCGCGCCTGACGGGGCAGACGACCGGCGCAGCGCTTGCCGCAGCGTGCTTTGCGCTCGCCGGCCACAACGGCGCGACCGTGGCCCTGGCGTTAGGCGCGGGCTTTGCCGCACTCGGCAGCGTGATGAGCTTTTTACGGCTGGCGGTGAAGTAGGCCGGCTCTCACGGCGCCCTCTGCGCGATCGGCCGGCTCACGATCGCTGCCGCGTCGAGCGGCTCGCATGTGATCGTCCGCCGCAGCTTTGGTGGATTGTCCCAGCCCGCGGTGTCGCTCAGGGGCTTATACGAGCCGCCCTGCGGCGTCAGAACGACCGGCTCCGATTTCAGGCAGGCATCGGGAAACGCGATGCCGTGTCCGCCGCCTTGCGAGAAATGCCCGACCAGCATCTGCGACGCCTGCATCCGCGCCGCCGGCGAGGCCCGCATCGAACGATCGGGATCGAACGCGCGATAGCATGGCCAGTCGGTATGACCGGGTGCGAACTCATAGGTGATCCTGCAAGCCGCGCCGGCCGATTTCACGAACGGCGCATCCGAAGGCGCCGCCGCGTCGCGCTCGAACACCAGGGTCTGCAATGTCAGTGCTTCCGTCGTCGCATCCGGCGAGACCGGCCTGCCGGGATCGATCGCGATTTCACCGCGTGAAAACACCAGCCTGGTCCTGGGTTGAACGTCCCTGGTCTCCAGCACCATCACGGGTCTTGCGGCCCAGGAGCGATCCAGCTCCACGTCGCCGCTGCCCATCGTCAATCGCACGTTGCCGAGAGCCGGGTTGTCCCTGGCGAAATCGATCATGCGGAGGCGCACGGTCTCCTTCGATGCCTCCAGGCTGAGGAAGCGCAGATCGTCGACCTTGCGCGTGATCGGCATCATCGGGTCGAAGCGATCGTCGATATTGAACCGGACGATCTTCTTCAGCTTGGCCGCGGCGGGGCCCTTGGGCGTGGCCGGCGGCGCGACGTCGATCACGAGCAGCGCGCCACCCGGTGAAAAGGTATCGCCGAAGGCGCGCTGCCAGATCGCCGTCAGCGGCGAGCTCGTCCGCTGGTCGACGTCCCGCGCGAAGACGATCTGCTGTCCGGCACGAATGACCGGAAAATTCTGGAATGCGCCGAGCGCCGCGCCCGTGTTGACAGCTTCTCCGGTGAAGTGGATGCATCTGGACCGGTCGTCATTGCCGGATTGTTCGACCGGCCTGGATGCCGAACGCGAGCAGAAGCTGAGATCGTTGTCGACCGTCTTCTGCGGACTGATGGCCGTCGCGTAGATGGGCTCCGGCGCGCCTGGAATTTCCATCAGCAGCGGAGAGGTCGCGAACATGTCGACCTCCACCATGGTCAGCAACGACTCGGCGTCCTTTGAGCACAGATCCCGCCGCGGCAGCGTATTGGTGAGAAGCCGCGCGGCGTCGGCGCCGACGATGCAGGACATGGTGTCCTGCGGATTGTTCCGGCTCATCCAGATCAGATGATCCTTGCCCCTGCTGTCGACCAGCAAATGCGGTGCCGCATGATGGCGGCGCGGCGGCAGCCAGATCGGGACGGTTTCCGACAGCATCGGCTCGCGCTTGAGCAGCGCCTCCGGAAGCTTGGTCACGCCCACCAAACGCAGCTCGGCGTCGACCTCGTTCGGATCCTGCGTGTACTCGAACACAGGCAGCTTTCCGCAGGTCATGCAGGTGACGGCGATGTCTGATCGCACGTTCTCGAAGGACAGGATGACCTGATCCGGCTCGTTGCGATATTTGGCGGGATCGACAGCCTTGAACGGATGATCCACGACACGGCTGGCCTGGAAGCCGTCAGAGCGGAACGGATCGGATTCGAATTCGAAATAGGTCGATCGATCCCAGCCGCGAAAGGCGTTGTATCCGCCCATGCTGACGCCTGCCAGGACCATCTTCGAATCGGTCTGGCAGCGCGTCGCGCTTCCGGTCCCGCTGCCATTGCGGATATAGGTGCAGAGCCGGAACGCCGCATTTTGCAGGATGCGATCGCAATCGTTCTGGTTATAGCCGTAGGTGGCGAGGCCGTGGCGATAGCAGAGATCGTGGAAGACGCAGGCCTGCCGGAAGCGCTGCAGGACGAGGTGGCGCCTGCCCTTGTCGTCCCTGCTTCCGTCGAAGAAGATGTTGGTCACCGCGGGAAGGCTGCAGTTCAGTCCCTCGCCGCTGCCGCCGATCGTACTGACGACCTCCGGTCCCGATTCGAACGAGGTGACGGTGGCGGGCATCTCCCCATCGGTGATATCGTCGACATTCTTGTAGAGGGAGTCGGCGACGAACGAGGGCAGATAGTTCAAGAGCAGAAAGATCGCGACGATCGCCGCGATCGACCAGCCGATCACCTTCCTGGACATGCCGCACTCCGCTAAAGCTATTCTCGTCGCAATATGGCTGACAGGCTCGGAAATTAGCGCGCGTCGCCGCAATCGATGGCGGCCCGGTGTTATCCTGACGACGATCGCCTCCAGGTTGTCGCGCCGTCAAGCGAGAGGCTCACAATCGCAGCGCTGAATTTGGGAGGGATGTCAGGCCAGATTTCGCGCCACGGTCTCGCCGTCAGCGACGACCGGAACCGGCATTTGCTCATCCAGCGCGGCGAGGCGCGCGTCGATGGCATCGATGACCTTGCGCGAGAACGGCCCGAGATGCGCATAGGCCGCGATCATCTGCACCGCGATCCGCGCCGACGAGGTGTCGCGCTTGGCGCAATTCATGAAGGTCTGCCACAGCGGCCCGCGTGCCTCGGGAAGGGCGGTGACTACCTTGTGCACCGTCTCCATCGCCCCGATCCTGGAGCGAATGTCACCCACGGCAAGCTCGGAGCGCTGCCTTGAACGGTCGAGCAGCGTCATCAGGCGATCAATACGGCTTGCATAGGCGGCCGGGCTGTAGATGTGCTCCAACACCTTCTTGTAGTCCATCAGGATGTCGCGCAACGGCCGCACTGGATCGAAGTTGATCCCGGCCGTGCACTGATCGGCGCCGATGGTCGGCGCCACGTCGTGGCCCGGATGCAGCCGGCCTTCGCGCTCGAGCCGGCGTGTGAGCTGCGTGTTCGGCAACGCATAGAGCAGGCCGACCATGCTGACGGGAATCGCGGCCTCCTCGATGAACTCGATCATGGCCTCCGCCATCGAGACCTGCTCGTTGTCGAAGCCGACGATGAATCCCGCGGTGACGAGCATGCCGGCCGCGTAGATCTTGTGGATGCTCTCGGCGATGTTGCGCCGCGTGTTCTGCTTCTTGCGCATCGCAACCAGGGTGGCGGGATCCGGACTCTCGATGCCGACGAAGATGCCGAAGAAATTGGCCGCCCCCATCAGATCGAGCAGCTCCTGATCGTCGGCCAGGTTGACCGAGGCTTCCGTGGAGAGTTCGAACGGGTAGCCATGGGCGCGCTGCCATTCGGCCAGTTGGGGCAAGAACAGCCGCAGCGACTTCTTGTTGCCGATGAAATTGTCATCGACGAAGTCGAGATGTCCCCGGTAGCCCATCCGGTAGAGCGTCTCGAGCTCGGCCAGGATCTGCTCGTTCGTCTTGGTCCGCGGCACGCGGCCGTAGAGCTCGATGATGTCGCAGAACTCGCAGGTGAACGGACAGCCGCGCGAATACTGCACACCGAGATAGAGATAGTCCTCGAACTTAAGCAGGTCGAAGCGCGGCACCGGCGTCTTGGTGACGTCGGCCTGGAATTTCGGCGCGGTGAAAGTGCCGGAACGCGCCCCACCCTCCCAAGCCGCGATGAACTCATCGATGACGCTTTCGGCCTCGCCGAGCACCCGGATGTCGGCCCTCTCATAGATGTGGGGGCTCGAGGTGGGATCGGGGCCGCCGACCACCACCGGCTTGCCCGCCGCGCGGCAGAGCTCGATCAAACGCAGCGTGTCGGCCTGCTGCGGCAGCATTCCACCGGTGAAGACGACGTCGGCCCAGGCGAGATCCTCGTCGCCGAAGGGCGCCGTATTGCAATCGATCAGCCGGACCGTCCAGCTTTCGGGCAACATTGCCGCGACGGTGATCAGGCCCAGAGGGGCGGCTGGGCGCTTGACGCCCAGCACCTTGCAGGATTCGCCAAAGCTCCAGAAGGACTCTGCCGAGAACAGCGGATAGAGCATCAGCACGTTGCAGGGACTCGGCACGTTCATGGAACTCCTTCTGTTTCGGGTGCAGTGTAGCAAAGCATTGCCGTCTTGCACCCGATAAAAGGGACAAACTGTCGCTCGTCCCTCAAGCCCCGGCGTCGCCCCAAACCATGTCCGCTGGCGCAGGGAGGCAACACCGCCCGATCCATAATCTTCCCGCGACAGCCAGAATCTTCGGCAGCCACCCCTCAGACTGTTGATTTGAACAGTTCCAGCTTGCCGGACACATTGCGTCCCTGAGTCCATCGGTGGATGGGCCAATCAGGGGACTTGCGATGGCAAACCTAACAATCAACGGAAAAACCCTCACGCTTGACGTCGAGCCGGACACCCCGCTGCTCTGGGCGATCCGCGAAAATGCCGGGTTGACCGGCACCAAATATGGCTGTGGCATTGCACAATGCGGCGCCTGCACCGTGCACATGGACGGTGTCGCCATCCGCTCTTGCGGGATCTCGGTCGCCGAGGCCGAGGGCAAGGCAATCACCACGATCGAGGGGCTCGCCTCGGGCGGCACGCTGCACAAGGTGCAGCAGGCCTGGATCGCCAAGGACGTTCCGCAGTGCGGCTATTGCCAGAGCGGCATGGTCATGGCTGTGGCAGCGCTCCTGAACGAGAAGCCGAAGCCGACCGACGCCGACATCGACGAGGCCATCACCAATATCTGCCGCTGCGGCACCTTCCAGCAGGTGCGCGAAGCGATCCACACGATCGCAAGCGCCTGAGGAGCCAGCACATGAACAAGCATGTTTCTCCCAAGATGAACCGCCGCTCCTTCGTCATCGGCACCGCCGCTGTCGGCACGGGCCTCGCCATCGGTCTTGATATCCCGTTCGGCGGTCCCGCCGTGGTCCGCGCAGCCGACGGCTCGCCCGAGGTCAACGCCTGGGTCGTGGTCAGGCCCGACGACACCGTGGTGATCCGCATCGCCCGCTCCGAGATGGGCCAGGGTTCGCTCACCGGCCTCGCCCAGCTGGTCGCCGAGGAGCTCGAATGCGACTGGTCGAAGGTCACGACCGAATATCCGACGCCCGGCCAGAGCGTCGCCCGCAAGCGCGTCTGGGGCGATTTCTCGACCGGCGGCAGCCGCGGCATCCGGAGCTCGCAGGACTATGTCCGCAAGGGCGGCGCCACCGCGCGTGTGATGCTGATCCAGGCCGCCGCCGACGAGTGGAAGGTGCCGGCCGCCGAATGCACCGTCGCCAAGGGCGTCATCACGCACAAGGCATCGGGCAAGACGACGACCTACGGCAAGGTCGCCGAAGCCGCGGCGAAGCTGACGCCGCCGGCCGACGTCAAGCTGAAGGATCCCAAGGACTGGACCATCGTAGGCAAGGGCCTGCTGCGGCTCGACACCGCAGACAAGACCACCGGCACGATGGTCTACGGCATCGACATCAAGCTGCCGGGCATGCTGAACGCCGCGATCAAGGATTGCCCCGTGTTCGGCGGCAAGGTGAAGAGCTTCGACGAGGCCAAGGTCGCCGGCATGAAAGGCGTCAAGAAGGTCGTCAAGGTCGGCGATTCCGCGGTCGCGGTCGTTGCCGACACCTGGTGGCACGCCAAGACCGCGCTGGAAGCGCTGCCGATCGTCTGGGACGAGGGCGACAACGCAAAGGTCTCGAGCGAGACGATTGCGAAGTGGCTGGCCGAGGGCCTCGACGACGCACAGCCGGCCTATGTCGGCAACAAGAACGGTGACGTGAAGGCGGCAATTGCCGGCGCCGCGAAGAAGGTCGAGGCCGTCTACAACTATCCCTACCAGAACCACGCCACGATGGAGCCGATGAACGCCACCGCGCTCTACACCGCGGACAAATGCGATGTCTGGTGCGGCACGCAGAATGGCGAGGCGGCCTTCGCCGCAGTGCTGGAGGCCTCGGGCCTGCCGGCGGAGAAGTGCGACGTGCACAAGGTGATGCTCGGCGGCGGCTTCGGCCGGCGCGGCATGACGGACTATGTCCGCCAGGCCGTCGCGATCGCCAAGCATATGCCGGGCACGCCGATCAAGCTGTTATGGTCGCGCGAAGAGGACATGACGCACGGAAGGTATCATCCGATCACCCAGTGCAAGATGACCGGCGCGTTCGATGCCGACAACAATCTGGTCGCGCTGCACTACCGCCTGTCCGGGCAGTCGATCCTGTTCTCGTTGCGCCCCGAAGCGTTGCAGAACGGCATGGATCCGGCCGCCTTCCAGGGCGTCGCCCAATCCGGCGAGGCCGCGTTCGGCTATTCGGTGCCGAACCTGCTGATCGAGCATGCGATGCGCAACCCGCATGTTCCGCCCGGCTTCTGGCGCGGCGTGAACGTCAATCACAACGCGATCTACATGGAATGCTTCATGGACGAGCTGGCCCATGCCGCAGGCCAGGACCCGCTCGAATTCCGCCGCAAGCTGATGGGCAAGAATCCCAAGCATCTGGCGGTGCTCAATGCCGTGGCCGAGAAGATCGGCTGGGCAACGCCGGCACCGCAGGGCGTCTATCGCGGCATCGCGCAGGTGATGGGCTATGGCAGCTATGTCGCCGGCGCCGCCGAAATCTCGGTGACCGACGGCAGCAAGATCAAGGTGCACCGCATCGTCGCCTCCACCGATCCCGGCTACGTCGTCAATCCGGCGCAGGTGGAGCGGCAGATCGCGGGCTCCTTCGTTTATGGCCTCTCGGCGCTGTTCTACGGCGGCTGCACCGTCAAGGACGGCCGCATCGAGCAAACCAACTTCGACACCTTCAACTCGATGCGGATCAACGAGATGCCGAAGGTGGAATCGGTGATGGTGCCGAGCGGCGGATTCTGGGGCGGTGTCGGCGAGCCGACCATCGGTGTTGCGGCGCCTGCGGTGCTCAACGCCTACTTCGCGGCGACCGGCAAGCGTATCCGCTCGGTGCCGCTGCGCGACCAGAACATCAGTTTCGCGTAAGAGAAGCCGCGGCGGCCGTTATGGCCGCCGCGGCACTTGCCGGGATGATCCACATGACCACGCGACCGATGACACGGCGCACTGCCGTGCTCGGCATCACCGCCGCAACCGCGACATTGGCGCGGCCATCGGTCTTGCGCGCGCAATCGACAGGCCGCGTCGTCGTGGTCGGGGGCGGCTTCGGTGGAGCAGCCTGCGCCCGCGCGCTCAAGCGCGCGCGAGGAGACTTGCAAGGAGACTTGCAAGTCATCCTGATCGAACCCAATGCGGTCTTCACCTCCTGCCCCTTCAGCAACGAGGTCATCGCGGGCCTGCGCGACATCGAAGCGCAGCAGTTTGACTACGACAGGCTAGCTGCCGAAGGCGTCACCGTGATCGGTCAGGCCGTGACCACCATCGAGCCACAGCTGCGCAGCGTCCTGACGGCCGATGGCGTCGCGCTGCCCTATGACCGCCTCGTGCTATCGCCGGGCATCGACTTTCACTTCGATGCCCTGCCCGGCTATGACGCGGCCGCAGCCGCATCTGAAAAGATGCCGCACGCCTGGAAGGCCGGCGCGCAGACGCTGCTGCTGCGCAGGCAGCTGGAGGCGATGGACGACGGTGGCACGGTCGCCATCGCGATCCCCGCCAATCCCTCGCGCTGCCCGCCCGCGCCCTACGAGCGCGCCAGCTTGATCGCGCATTATTTGAAGACGCGGAAGCCGCGCTCGAAAGTGCTGATCCTCGATGCCAAGGACGATTTCCCGCAGCAGCGGCTGTTCGAGAAGGCATGGAAGGAGCTTTACGGCGAGATGATCGAGCGCATCGGCCTGTCGCAAGGCGGCCGCGTCACCTCGGTCGATCCCGCGACCAAAACCATCGTCACGGAGTTCGGCAACTACACGCCTGACGTCGCCAACGTCATCCCGCCGCAGCGCGCCGGGCACATTGCCGAGATCGCGGGCGCAACTGACGCCACCGGCTGGTGCCCGATCGATCCTGTGACCTTCGAGTCAAAGCTCGTCAAAAACGTCCATGTCATCGGCGACGCCTGCCTCGGCGGCGGCATTCCCAAATCGGCATCGGCCGCAAACGCACAAGGCAAGGCCTGCGCTGCAGCCATCGTCAACCTGCTCGCCGGCCGTACGCCGGAGGCGCCACGGCTGACCGGCGTCTGCTACAACACCGTCGCACCCGGCTACGGCTTCTCGCTCGCCGGCAACTACCAGCCGAGAGGCGACATCTTTGCCGAGGTCGAAGGCGGCGCGACGAGTCCGGTCGATGCGCCGCGTGAACTGCGCGCCCGCGAGGCGGCCGGGGCGGAACGCTGGTTTCAAACCATCACGGCGGACACTTTTGGCTAGATCGACGGTCCACATCGTTGCCCTGATCGCCAGCCTCGCGCTCGTCTCCAACACGAGCGCCGAGGGACTCGCGCCCTACAAGATTGTCGGCGACGGCATCGCGGAATCGCTCACAGGCTCGCCTGGCGATCCCGCGCGCGGACGCGCGCTAGTGCTGGCACGCACGACGACCTGTATCCTCTGTCATTCCGGCCCGTTCCCGGAAACGCGGTTTCAGGGCGACCTCGCGCCTGATCTCACCGGCGCGGGGAACCGCTGGACGGTGAGCCAGTTGCGGCTTCGGATGGTGGACGCCTCGCGCTTCAACCCGGACACCATCATGCCGTCCTATTACCGCAACGACGGCCTCGTCCGCGTCGGACGCAATTTCACCGGCAAACCGATACTGTCGGCCGCGGAGATCGAGGACATCGTGGCTTATCTTGCAACACTTCGGAACTAGGACTGGTCATGCCAACGACGCGACGACAATTTCTAACCCTGGCTGGCAGTGTCACGGTCATTCCAATCGTTACACCACGGCCGGTCGAAGCAACGCCCGCGATGCTCAACACGGCCATCCGCAACATCGTCGGCGAGGCGCCAATTCGCACCGGCAAGGTCAAGCTCGACATTCCGCCTCTGGTCGAGAACGGCAACACGGTGCCGATGACGGTCAGCGTCGCGAGCCCGATGACGGCGGACGACTACGTCAAGAGCATCCACGTCTTCAACGAGAAGAACCCGCAGCCGAACATAGGTCATTTCTATCTGAGCCCTTCTTCCGGCCGCGCCCAGATCTCGACGCGGATCCGGCTCGCCGACACCCAGAAGGTGGTCGCGATCGCCCGCCTCTCCGACGGCAGCTTCTGGCAGGTCGCAGCGGATATTGTCGTGACGCTGGCCGCCTGCACCGAGGAGGTGAACTGATGGCCGCCCTCATCAACGTCCCCGCAAAGGCCAATCGCGGCGACATCATCGAGATTCGCACGCTGACCTCGCACATCATGGAAACCGGCTTTCGCCACACCGTGGACGGTGCGCTGGTGCCGCGCGACATCATCACGAGCTTCACCTGCCGCTACAACGGCACCGAGATCTTCCGCGCCGATCTGTTTCCGGCCATCGCCGCCAATCCCTATTTGTCCTTCTTCACGGTCGCCAGGGAGAGCGGCAAGTTCGAGTTCGAATGGATCGGCGACAACGGCTATTCGTCCACCGCATCGGCATCGATCACGGTCGAATGAATTTTTGGCGCGCGATAGTGCTGGCGGCGCTGGCCGCCACGGCTCCTGCCCTGCTCGCCGGCGAAATCCCGCCCGACGCGCGCCGCTCCGGCTATTCCTTCATGGGCCCCGATACCCGCGCCATGCAGGATGACGACAGCTCCAATCCGGGCATGCTGTTCGTGCTCGACGGCGAGGCGCTGTGGACGAAGAAGGCGGGCAGCGCGCACAAGGCGTGCGCGGACTGCCATGGCGATGCGCGAAGCAGCATGAAGGGCATCGCGGCCCGCTATCCCGCCTTCGACAAGGCGCTCGGGCGCCCCGTCACGCTCGACCAGCGCATCAACCTCTGCCGCGCCAATCATCAGCAGGCAGCACCGCTGCCCTACGAGAGCCGCGACGTCCTGGCGCTGTCTGCCTTCGTTGCCCACCAATCGCGCGGCGTCGCAATCACCGCAGGCGACGATCCACAACTCAAGCCTTTCGTCGAACAAGGCCGTAATCTCTTCATGCAGCGCGAGGGTCAGCTCAACCTGGCCTGCACCAATTGCCACGACGACAACTTTGAGAAGCGCCTCGCGGGCTCGCCGATCACGCAAGCGCAGCCGACCGGCTATCCGCTCTATCGGCTGGAATGGCAGACGCTGGGATCGCTGGAGCGGCGCCTGCGCAGCTGCATGACCGGTGTCCGCGCCCAGGCCTATGACTACGGCGCGCCCGAACTGGTGGCGCTCGAGCTCTATCTGATGTCGCGGGCGCACGGAATGCCGATGGAAACGCCAGCGGTGCGACCGTAACGCCCAAATTAGGGCTAGGCAGGCGTGGAACGGTCGCTAGTATCCCCCCAAATTGAGTCACAGGGAGGAACTAAAGTGGCTGACCACAAAATCTCGCGCCGTACGCTTTTGACCGGCACTGCCGCAGCTGGCGCGCTCAGCCTGACGGGATTGCCGGCGCGCGCCGAGGTGAACTGGAAGAAATATGCCGGGACCAAGCTGGAGGTGATCCTCGCCAAGGGACCGCGCGGCGATAATCTGCAAAAATATGTCAAGGAATTCACCGAGCTCACCGGTATCCAGGTCGAAGCCGAGCAGATTCCCGAGCAGCAGCAGCGCCAGAAGGTCGTGATCGAGCTGACCTCGGGACGGCCGAGCTTCGACGTGGTCCATATCAGCTATCATGTGCAGAAGCGGCAATTCGAGAAGGCTGGCTGGCTCGCCGACATAACGCCCTATTTGAAGGATCCGACGCTGACCGCGCCCGACCTCGTCGAGAGCGATTTCTCGGCTGCCGGCTTGCAATACGCCAGGAACGACAAGGGCCAGATGCTGTCGCTGCCCTGGTCGGTCGACTATTTCATCCTCTATTACAACAAGGAGCTCTTCCAGAAGAAGGGCGTTGCGGTGCCCAAGACGCTGGACGAGATGGCCGCAGCCGCCGAGAAGCTCACCGACACTAAGGAAGGCACCTACGGGTTCGTCGGGCGCGGCTTGCGCAACGCCAACATGGCATTGTGGGGCAACTTCTTCCTCGACTATGGCGGTGAATTCCTCGACGCCAAGGGCAACATCCTGACTGATGGCCCCGAAGCCGTTGCCGCGACCAAGCTGTACCAGACGCTGCTGACGAAGTCGGCACCTCCCGGCGTCGCCGGCTTCAACTGGATGGAATCGATGGCCTCCTTCACACAAGGAAGGTCTGCGATGTGGATCGATGGCGTCGGCTGGGCACCGCCGCTCGAAGATCCGGCCGCCTCGCGCGTCGTCGGCAAGGTCGGCTACACCGTGGTCCCGGCCGGACCGAAGGGGCAGTATTCGGCCACCTACGGCGACGGCGTCGGTATTGCCGCGGCGAGCAAGAACAAGGAGGCGGCCTATCAGCTCTGCCAATGGATCGTCTCGAAGCAGCAGGGCGCCCGGCTGCTCCAGGCCGGCGGTGGTGTCCCGTTCCGCAACTCGATCCTTGGCGATGCCGAGGTCCAGAAGGGCGTGAAGATGCCCAAGGAATGGCTACAGTCGGTGGTCGATTCCGCCAAGATCAGCAAGCTCGGTCTTCCCGTCGTGATCCCGGTCGCCGAATTCCGCGACATCGTCGGCGCGGCGGTCACTGCGACGCTGTCTGGCGCCGATCCCGCGACTGAGCTGAAGAAGGCCAACGATCAGTACCGGCCGATCCTGGAGCGTAGCGAAAAGGCGTGAGTGCGTTGACACAATCGACTCCGGGCGCGGCACAGTCTGCTGCCGCGCCGGGGAAGGAACTGCGGCCGCCGTCCTATTGGCCGTTCGTGGTGCCGGCGCTCGTCGTCGTGCTCGCCATCATCATCTTCCCGTGGGTCTTCACCATCTGGATGAGCCTGAACGAGTGGAAGGTCGGCTCGTCGACCACCTTCGTCGGATTCTCCAACTATCTGCGGCTGACCAGCGATCCTCGCTTCATCGAGGCGATCGGACATACGCTGGTCTACACCGTGCTGTCTGTGGTGTTGCCGCTCGTGTTCGGCACATTCGCGGCCGTGGTGTTTCACCAGAAATTCGCGGGACGCGGCTTCCTGCGCGGTGTCTTCATCATGCCGATGATGGCAACGCCCGTGGCGATCGCACTGGTCTGGACCATGATGTTCCACCCGCAGCTCGGCGTGCTGAACTATCTGCTGTCGCTGATCGGCATCCCTCCGCAGCTCTGGGTGTTTCACCCGGCAACGGTGATCCCCTCGCTGGTGCTGGTCGAGACCTGGCAATGGACGCCGCTGGTGATGCTGATCGTGCTCGGCGGCCTCGCCGCGATCCCGACCGAGCCTTACGAGAGCGCGCAGATCGACGGCGCGAACCTGTGGCAGGTGTTCCGCTTCATCACCCTGCCGCTGATCATGCCATTCCTGTTCATCGCCGGCATGATCCGCATGATCGACGCCGTGAAGAGCTTTGACATCATCTTCGCGATCACGCAGGGCGGACCGGGCTCGGCCTCGGAGACGATCAACATCTATCTCTACAGCGTCGCCTTCTCTTATTACGACCTCGGCTACGGCTCGGCGATCGCGGTCGTGTTCTTCCTGCTGATTGTCCTGCTTGCGGCGGTGATGCTCTACGCGCGCCAGCGCATGCTGTGGACCGAGATCGCGAGCGACGCATGACTCCAAGTCAATTCAACATGCGTCGAATCAACATGCGTCAAATCATCGGCAAGATCAGCCTGTGGTTCGCGGTACTGGTCATCGTGTCGCCGGCAATCCTGTTCTTCCTCTGGATGGTGTCGCTCTCGCTGAAATTCGAGGTCGACAACGCCGCCTACCCGCCGGTCTTCATCCCCGAGCATTTCGCCTGGAAGAACTATGCCGACGTGGTCGCCTCCAATCGATTCGTGACCTATTTCTTCAACAGCTTGATCGTGACCGGGAGCGCGACGGCGCTCGCGCTGATCGTCGGCGTCCCCGCCGGTTACGGCATCGCGCGCATGGCCGCGCATAAATCCGCGATCGTGATCCTGATCGCCCGCATCACGCCCGGCCTGTCCTACCTCATCCCGCTGTTCCTGCTGTTCCAGTGGCTGGGACTGCTCGGCACGCTGGTGCCGCAGATCATCATTCATCTCGTGGTGACGGTACCGATCGTGATCTGGATCATGATCGGCTATTTCGAGACGACTCCGCTGGAGCTGGAGGAAGCCGCGCTGATCGACGGCGCCACGCGCTGGCAGGTGTTCCGCCACGTCGCGCTGCCGATTGCAAAGCCCGGCATCGCGGTCGCCTTCATCCTCGCGGTGATCTTCTCCTGGAACAATTTTGTGTTCGGCATCGTGCTGGCCGGACGCGAGACCCGCACCCTGCCCGTCGCCGTCTACAACATGATCTCGTTCGACCAGCTGAGCTGGGGACCGCTCGCCGCCGCTGCGCTGATCGTCACTCTCCCGGTGCTGCTGCTCACGGTATTCGCCCAGCGGCAGATCGTGGCCGGGCTCACGGCAGGTGCGGTCAAGGGCGGGTGACCGCTCCTCACCCAGCGATACGATGCTGACGCTTGTTCCGGCCGCATGCCGTCAAAAGGCTCGCGCCGCGCGGGGAGGCTGCGATGCGGCTACCACATCGAGCCGCAGATCCTTTCGAATCCCGGCGTCCACCAGACCGGCCGGCGCGAACCTGCGAAGGAGCCGCAGGCGGTTCGCGAGCTTGCCGGCCGCATACCGGAGTTTCGGCCGCGCCGCGCTCGCCGCTTTCAGAACGGTGTCGGCCACCACGTCAGGGGACTCGGCCGTTGTCATCACCTCGTTCACCCGTTTGGTGACGCCCGCGCGAGACTCGCGATACTCATCGAGCTTGGCATCCGGCTCCATGAAGTTCGCATCGAATGGCGTCTTCGTGTACGCTGGCTCGATGACCGAGACGCGGATGCCGCGCGTGCGCAGCTCATGGTCGAGCGATTCCGAATAGCCTTCCACCGCGTGCTTGGTCGCAGCATAGAGCGCGCCATAAGGCATCGGTAGAAAGCCAAGCACGGAGCCGATGTTGATGATGCGACCATTCCCTTGGCGTCGCATGTGAGGCACGACGGCGCGCGTCATCCGGATCAGTCCGAAGAAATTCGTGTCGAAAATCGATCGAGCCTGATCCATCGAGCTCTCTTCCGCTCCGGCAGGGGCAACACCGAAGCCGGCGTTGTTCACGAGCAGATCGATGCGGCCCTCGCGCTGCATCACTTCGCCGACGGCGGCTTCAACGGATTCATCGCTGGTCACATCGAGGGCCAGCATCTCGAACGACCGCCCGCCGGCCTGTGCGCCTCGTCTGCTGGTGCCGTAGACCTTGTAGCCGGCTTTCGCGAGCCGCTCCGCCGTGGCTTCGCCGATGCCTGATGAGGCGCCGGTAACAAGCGCGATCCTTGTGTTGGTCGTATTCACGAGCTTCTCCTGTGAGGGTGCCAGCCCCGAACCATTTTGATTACGGTCGTAACTATTGATGTAAATGACGATCGTCATTATGATTGTCAAGACCCGGGACCAAGGATCTGTGACATGCGCGTTTCAAAGGAACAGGCGGCCAAGAATCGCGAGCGCATTCTCGATGCCGCCTCCCGCCTCATGCGAGAGCGAGGCATCTCCGGCATGGGTGTCGACGCGCTGGCCGACGCTGCCGGGATGACCCATGGCAGCATGTACAGTCAGTTCGGCTCCAAGGAACGGCTTGTCGAAGAAGCGGTGGCTCACGCCGTTGTCGGCAAAGAGCGAGAAATACCCGACGGATTTGCGCTCGGGGACTATTTTTCCGAGTACCTCTCGGCGGGACATCGCGACAAACCGGGAAGCGGTTGCCCTTTCGCAGCCCTGTGTTGTGAGATGCCGCGCCAAAGCGGCGGCGTGAGAGAACGTTTCACAGCCGGAGTGCGGCGCATGATCGGGCTGCTGAGTGCTCGAATGGCCTCAACGCTAAAGCCGCGGCAGCGCGAAGAGAAGGCGCTCGCGACGGCCGCCTCCCTGATCGGGGCACTCGTGCTCGCCCGCGCCGTGAACGATCCCAAGCTGTCCGACGACATTCTTCGCGCGACCAGAAACCGGTTGGGCGATTGACCTCTCGATTGCAGTCGGGCAGCCGGTTGGACGAGGACAAGTAGGCGGCCGGGCAACGTGGCGTCACCCGGCCGCGATCAATGCCGGCTAAAGCTACTCCGCCGGCGCGGCGTGCATCTCCGGATGAGAGGCATAATGCTCGGTGGTGCCGAGCTTGCTGGCCGCGAACAGGCCGGCCGCCATCACGGCATAGGCGAACGCCACCGCAGGCGTCACGCCGAAGCCGCCGCCGATGCCGACGGCTTCGCCGTGCATGAAGCCGAAATAGGTCAGTACCGCGCCAACGAGCGCGAAGGCTGACGCCTTTTCGAAATCGCGCTCGATGATAAAGACGCCGATCGCACCGAGGATGAGGCCACCAAGGATGGAGCCGCCGCCCATCACTTCCAGCCCGTGATAGAACACGCCCTGCTGCGGCAATGCGGCGATCGCTGCGGTCTTGACCGCGTCGGCCTTGTCGGCGGCCATCCCGCCAACCGTTGCTGCGGCCGTCATGGTCGAGCCCAGCATGGTGTCGATCTGGAGCTTGGCCCAGGCGGCGAGATGCGGGGTCAGCGCCAGCACGATCGCCGGCGCGTGCTTGACCGGCGTGGTCTGAAACGCCTGCGCACCGATCAGCATGCCGATATAGAGCAGGATCGGCGAGATCGCGACCACCGGCACCAGCGCCAGCAGCACCGAGATGATGCCGAACCAGGCCAGCACCACCACCATGATGCCGGTCGCAGCCGAATAGCCGATGCGGCCGCCCATCGCCTTCCAGCCGGGATGGCCGATATAGACGGCGTTGATGAAGGGATTGCCCATCAGGCAGCCGATCAGGCTGACGATGCCGTCGGCGGTCAGCACGCGCGTGGTCGGATATTCGTCACCGGCCGCTTCAGCGCTCTCCACATTGTCCATCGCCTCGACCAGGTCATAGATTCCGAACGGAATGGCGGTAACGAGGATGACGCCGAGATATTCGAAGCCGGAGAAGACATAGCCTACCGCCGGGATCGGCACCGAGAAGCCGAAATTGGAGAAGGCAGCCCCCACGCCCGCGATGCTCAATCCGCCGAGGCCGAGCCCGAACAGATTGGAGCCCCAGGCGATGATCATGCCGGCCGCAATGGCGACGAGACCCGCAGGAATGCCTTTCGGATACTTCACACCACCAAACCAGCTCACCAGGATGATGGCAAAGCAGACCAGGCCGATCTGCGGCGTCATGTACATCTCGAGCGCAGGCCGCATCGAGATGAAGGTGACGGAGACGCCGGCAAGCGTGCCGAGCAGCGCTGCGCGCGGCGTGATCTTGCGAATGAACGGCGCGACGAAGCCGCCGATCATGAGGATGAAGCTCTGGAAGAACACCCAGACCAGGCCGGCCGACCAGCCCTTGAGCGGATCGCCGGTCTTGAGCGTGATCGGCAGCATGATCACGAAGGTGACGATGAACATGTGCGGCACGCTGACACCCGAGGGCAGCGCGCAGACGTCGCTGCGGCCGGTCTTCTGCGCCAGGCGATAGGCAAGGAAGGCGTAATAGAAAGTCGACAGGCACATCATCAGCCCGAGCGCGGGCAGGATGCGGCCGAATACGAGACTGTCCGGCATCTTCAATACGAAACGCAGCAGGCCCGTGAGCACCAGCATGTTGACGAGGATATTGGTGCCGAAGCCGAAAAACGCGTTACAGTCGCCCGATGTCCATAACGCCGGCTTGAACTCGGGCTTGTTCAAATCGGACTTGCCGGCCGTCCCCGTCAATGTGCTCATCATATTACCCCTGTGTGGTCGAAGTCTTCATCGCCTCCAGTACTGCAGCTGAGTCAGCTACCCAGCCGAAGATGCCGCCCTGGGCCTTGATCATCTTCAGGCCCATCTCGTGAAACTCGGGGAAGTAGGATGCGCAACCGTCCGAGATGACGACGCAGCGATAGCCGCGGTCATTGGCCTCGCGCACGGTGGTGTTGACGCACACTTCGGTGGTGACGCCGCACACCAGAAGATTCTCGATGCCATATTGCTCCAGCACATCGGTGAGCTCGGTGGCGTAGAACGCGCCCTTGCCGGGCTTGTCGATGATGACCTCGCTGTCGAGCGGATAAAGCTCCGGGATGATGTCGTGACCGGCTTCGCCACGAATAAGAATGCGGCCCATCGGACCGGGATCGCCGATCCGCAAGGACGGCGCGCCGCGCTCGACTTTCGCCGGCGGCGCATCGGAGAGATCGGGCAGATGGCCCTCTCGGGTGTGAACCACCAGCATGCCAGTGTCGCGCGCCGCCTTCAGCACCGCCCCGATCGGCTTCACGGCGCGCGCGAGCTGACTGACGTCGTTGCCGAGCGTTTCACCGAAGCCACCGGGCTCCATGAAGTCGCGCTGCATGTCGATGATCACGAGCGCGGTGCTCGCCCAGTCGAGCTGGATCGGCTCGGGTTCGGCGTTGATGACGCCCAGTGTCGGCTTGGTTGAGCTCAACATGACTCAAGGCCCCCGCGAGAACTCTCTTTGCCAGGAGTTCTGCAAGCGCCGTGCCATTGTGTACAATTGCGATTGAACGCGCAGCGTAGTGAAATTCGCTGCGCTATCAGAATGTTATCGGATGAGATCGTCTCTGCTTATTCGCTGTGCGACGGCTTTGCGACGTGCATTTGCTCAAAGGATGAGCGCTCTCCGTCGTCATTCCGGGGCGACGCATAAGCGTCGAGCCGGAATCCATCGGGCCGCAATATATGAGGCGAAATGGATTCCAGGCTCACCACTTCGTCGCGCCCCGAATGACGAGCGGAGAGTGTGGCGCTGCCACCCCACCCCAAACAGCTACCGATGTTTTTCCTCATACGCCTACGAATCCTTCAGCGTCGCCGTATTGCGCAACATCGTCGCGACAAACGTCCTTGCCTTTGTCGAACGCGCGTCTTCACCCCCGGGGCTTCTGTACGGCGCCTGCCACAAGCCATGACGAGCGGGAGCGCCACGGATGCGGCCAGCGATATTGACTTCACCGGTCCATGCTCTTGACTGCGACCAGCTGCTTCGCAACCGAAATTCCCTCCCGCAGCGCACACCCTCGCCGGACCAAGAAAAGCAAGGACTTTCGAAATGACGCTGATGCAGGTCGAGCTGGACGACAAGTACCGGCTCGAATCGAAGCGGATCTTCCTGTCCGGCACCCAGGCCTTGGTCCGCCTGCCCATGCTGCAGCGCGAACGCGACCGACTCCAGGGGCTCAACACCGGCGGCTTCATCTCCGGCTATCGCGGTTCCCCGCTCGGCATGTACGATCATGCGCTGTGGCGCGCGAAGTCGCACCTCCAGCAGCACGACATCGCCTTCGTCCCCGGCCTGAACGAGGATCTGGCGGCGACCGCCGTCTGGGGCAGTCAACAGGTCGGCCTGTTTCCCGGCGCCAAGGTCGATGGCGTATTCGGCATCTGGTACGGCAAGGGCCCCGGCGTCGACCGATCGGTCGACGCGCTCAAGCACGCCAATGCGGCCGGTACCTCGCTCAATGGCGGCGTGCTCGCACTCGCCGGCGACGACCACGGCTGCCAGTCCTCGACGCTGGCGCATCAGAGCGAGCAGGTGTTCGCAGCAGCCCTGATCCCCGTGATCAATCCGGCAACGCTGCAGGATTATCTCGATCTCGGCCTCTATGGCTTCGCGCTGTCGCGCTTCTCCGGCTGCTGGGTCGGCTTCAAGGCGATCAGCGAGACCGTGGAAAGCTCGGCCTCGATTGACAGCGATCCCGCGCGCATCCAGATCAGGCTCCCCGATGATTTCGAGATGCCGCCCGGCGGCCTCAACATCCGCTGGCCCGATCCGCCGCTGGACGCCGAGCGGCGGTTGTTCGGCCCCAAGATGGCCGCGGTGCAAGCCTTTGCCCGTGCCAACCAGCTCGACCGCATCGTGCTCGATTCAAAGCCCGCGCGGCTCGGCATCGTCGCGACCGGCAAGGCCTATCTCGATCTGCGCCAGGCGCTGGCCGACTTGGGGATCACCGACAAGGACGCGCAGGATCTCGGCCTTCGCATCTACAAGGTCGCACTGACCTGGCCGCTGGAGGAAAGCGGCGCCAGGCGTTTCGCCGAAGGCCTTCAGGACGTGCTGGTGGTCGAGGAAAAGCGCGGCTTCATCGAAGACCAGCTGATGCGCATCCTCTACAACATCGATGCGTCCCGGCGTCCGACCGTCACGGGAAAACGCGACGAAAGCGGCGCGCCGCTGCTGCCGAGCGAAGGCGAGCTGACGCCGACCATCGTTGCGGGCGCGCTGGTGGCGCGGCTGCGCAAGCTCGGTCATCACAGCCCGGTGCTGGAGCAGCGTCTCGCCCGGCTGGAGGCCTTCGACAATCCCGTCACCGCCACCACGCAGATCAAGCTCGCGCGCACGCCGTTCTTCTGCTCGGGCTGCCCGCACAACACGTCGACGCGTGTGCCCGAGGGCAGCCGCGCCATGGCCGGCATCGGCTGCCACGGCATGGCCCTGAGCATGCCGACCCGCCGCACCGACCTGATCTCGCACATGGGCGCCGAGGGCGTGAACTGGATCGGCCAGTCGCCCTTCACCACCGAGAAGCACATTTTTCAGAACCTCGGCGACGGCACCTATACGCATTCCGGGCTCCTCGCCCTTCGCGCGGCATCGGCCGCCGGCATCAACATCACCTACAAGATCCTCTACAACGACGCCGTCGCGATGACGGGCGGCCAGCCGGCCGAGGGCGCCTTTAACGTCGCACAGATCGCGCACCAGGTCTGGGCCGAGGGCGTCAAGCGCCTTGCGATCGTCTCGGACGATCCGACGAAATATCCTGACGGCAATTACTTCCCGCAAGGCGCGACCATCCATCACCGCCGCGAGCTCGATGCCGTGCAGCGCGAGCTGCGCGACATCACGGGCCTCACGGTCGTGATCTACGATCAGACCTGCGCCGCGGAAAAGCGCCGCCGCCGCAAGCGCGGTCTCTATCCCGATCCCGCCAAGCGCGCCTTCATCAACGAGCTCGTCTGCGAAGGCTGCGGCGATTGCTCACAAGCGTCCAACTGCGTCTCGGTGCAGCCGCTGGAAACCGAGTTCGGCCGCAAGCGCCAGATCGACCAGTCGAACTGCAACAAGGACTTTTCCTGCGTCGAGGGCTTTTGCCCGAGTTTTGTCACCGTGCATGGCGGTTCACTGAAGCGCGTGAAGACGTCGGCGGTGGATTCAGGCCAGATGTTCGCCGATTTGCCGCTGCCGCCCGCGCGTGAACTCGAAGGCCCCTACAACATCCTCGTCACCGGCATCGGCGGCACCGGCGTCATCACCATCGGCGCCCTGCTCGGCATGGCCGCTCATGTCGACGGCCGCGGCTGCTCGGCGCTGGATTTCACCGGCCTGTCGCAGAAGAACGGCGCCGTGATGAGTCATGTCCATATCGCACAGAGGCCGGAGGACATTTCCGCGGTCCGTATCACCACCGGCGGCGCGGACGTCATCCTCGGCTGCGACATGATCGTCTCGGCCGGCCCCACCGCGCTGAGCCGCGCCGAGCGCGGGGTGACCAAGGCCTATATCAACGCCGACCTGCAGCCGACCGCCAGCTTCGTGCAAAACCCCGATCTCGATTTCGAGATGGGCACGATGCAGACCGTGCTGCGCGACGCCATCGGCGACAAGAACCTCGACATCATCGACGCGACGGGCATCGCCGCGGCGCTGATGGGCGACAGCATCGCGACCAATCCCTTCATGCTCGGCTTCGCCTTCCAGAAGGGCGCGATCCCGCTGTCGCTGGAGGCCCTGCTCCGCGCCATCGAGATCAACGGCGCCGCGATCGAGATGAACAAGCTCGCCTTCACCTGGGGACGGCTGGCCACCCACGACATGTCGCGCGTGCGCAGCGTGCTCGAGTTCAAGAGCCGGGCGAGCGCGCCGACGAAGTCGCTCGACGACATCATCGCGACCCGCGCCGAATTCCTGACGGGATATCAGGACAAGGCCTACGCGGATCGCTATCTCGCGGCCGTCGCCAAGATGCGCAAGGCGGAAACGGCTACCTCGCCCGCGTCCACGGAGCTGACCGAAGCGGTCGCAAAAAACCTGTTCAAGCTGATGTCCTACAAGGACGAGTACGAGGTCGCGCGGCTCTACACCGACGGCAGTTTTGCCAGGAAGGTGTCGGAGAAATTCGACGGTGACTTCACGCTGAAGTTCCATCTGGCGCCGCCGATCTTCGCGCAGCGTGACAAGACGACCGGGCATCTGCAGAAGAAGGAGTTTGGCGGCTGGATGATCCACGCCTTCCGCGTGCTGGCGAAGCTCAAGTTTTTGCGAGGCGGCGCGTTCGATCCGTTCGGCCGCACCGAGGAGCGGCGGGCGGAGCGCAAGCTGATCGAGGAATATCTGTCGATGATTGATTAGCGGACAGCCGGCCTGCAGGCGGAGGAAATTCCGCTGCTGGCGAGGCTTGCCCGCGTGCCGGAGACGATCCGCGGCTTCGGCCATGTCAAGGAGGCGAACGTCAAGCTGGCTGCGGCCGAGAAGGCGCGGCTCGAGGCCGAGCTGGAGAACAGCCGTTTCGCTGCGGCGGCGGAGTAACGACGAGAGGGGCAAGCCCTCTGCTCGTCATTGCGAGGAGCCCTTGCGACGAAGCAATCAAGACTGCCACCGTGGAATGATTCCTGGATTGCTTCGCTGCGCTCGCAATGACGGAGATTGTGGATACAGCGGAGATAACGATCAGAGGGATAGCTTGGCAGCACGCGTCGCCGTCACCACACTCCCCTCCGCCAGATGTCGTCCCGCGATATACCCGAACGTCAGCGCCGGCCCGAGCGTGATGCCCGGCCCGGGATAATTCCCATTCATGATCGAGCCCATGTCGTTGCCGCAGGCGTAAAGGCCCGCGATCGGCGTGCCGTCCGCGCGCAGCACGCGCGCCTGCGCGTCCACCTTCATGCCGATGGCGGTGCCGAGATCGGCCGGGTAGATGCGCATCGCGAAGAATGGCGCATGGTGGATCGACGCGACGCAAGGGTTTGGCTTATGGCTGATATCGCCGAGGTGCCGCTGGTAGATGGTGCTGCCACGGCCGAACTCGGGATCGCGGCCCTCCTTCGCGCCGGAATTGTAGCTCGCGATCGTCGCACTCAGCACAGACGGCTTGATGCCGATCTTCGCCGCGAGCTGCGCGATATCAGGCGCCTCGATCAACTCACCGCTCGCGATATAGCGCCTGGTACCACGCGCAAATGGCTTGATGCGGCCGAGGCCATAGCTCCACAGAAACTGACGGTCGCAGATCAGATAGAACGGCCGATCCGGCTCGCCATTGCCATCGCGCAGCATGGCGAGCACGAACTCATGGTAGGACAGCGCCTCGTTGACGAAGCGTCGCCCCGCCGCGTTGACGGCGATCACGCCGGGCTTGGCGCGGTCCGTCACGGTATGCGGGAAGACGCCGCGGCTGCCGTCGTCACGGCGGAACAGCGAAGCAGGTACCCAATAGGCCGGGCTGGTCGCCTCCGTGTTGAGCGCAGCACTGGCCGTCATCGCGAGCCGAAGCCCGTCGCCTGTACCTGCTGTGCTGGTCGCCGAGACGAAGCCGGCCGCAGGCGGGAAAAAGCGCTTGCGCAACGCGGCGTCGTGCGAAAAGCCGCCGGTCGCCAGCACGACACCTCGCCTCGCTGCGATGGAGCGATCGCGTGAGCCATGGCGAATGACCACGCCGCTGACTCGATCGCCCTGCACCGACAAATCCTCGACATCGGCGCTGAAGAGGATCTCGACCTGCCGCGCCAGCAGCGACGCATAGAGCCGCGCCGCAAGCGCATTGCCGAGATGCAATGTCGTGCCGCGGGGCCAGCGCAGCCGCTGCAGCGCATACTCCGAGACCAGCCGCGCCGCACGCAAGGTCGAGCGCAGCGATTTTCCGATCCGGCGCAGATGCCGGATGTCGAGGCGATTGACCATCATCCCGCCGAACAGCGTGAACTCCGGCAATGGCGCACGCAGCCGCGCGAAATGCGCGCCCAGCCGGGTGCCGTCGAACGCAACTGGCTCCAGCACGCGTCCGCCCGGCGTCGCACCGAGCCGCTCCGGATAAAAGTCCGGATAGGCTTTCACCGGCTGCAGGCGAACTTCCGTGTTGGCTTCGAGATAGGCAACCGCCTCTGGCCCACGCGCAAGGAAGGCAGCGCGCAGGCCCGCATTGGCGGGCTCCGGCACCGTGCTCGACAGATACCGAACGGCATCCGTGATGCTGTCGGCGAGCCCCGCCTCCTTCATCCTGGCATTGGCAGGGATCCACACCATGCCGCCGGACCACGCGGTCGTGCCACCGACAAAGGCGGTCTTCTCGATCACCAGCACGTGCAACCCTTCGGCGGCGGCAACCGCCGCAGCGGTCATGCCGCCGGCACCGGCGCCGATGACAATGACGTCGTAGGTCTCATGCGCCGGCATCATGCGGCGAGGGTCCAGAGGCGAGGCATGACACCGTCATACCCTGCCCGTGGCCTCGCAGCTAGCTAGCGCTGCGGCTTCCGCTCGATCGGATCAATGTCGATCGCCCGCAGGCGCCCGAGCCGCAGCACGTCCATGGTGAGCCGCCGGCCGATCCGGTCGCGGTCGAGCACCCGGATCAGATCGTCGACGCCGTTGATGTCGACACCGTCCAGCCTGATCACGACGTCGCCTGGCAACAGGCCCGCCTTCGCCGCCGGGCCGTCCTGCTCGATCTGCATCAGGAGCGCGCCCATCTTGTTCTCGACGCCGGCCAGCACCGCGTGCCGCCGCGGGACCGGTGCGGTCTGTCCGGCAACGCCGATGAAGGCGCGGCGGACGTAACCATGACGGATGATCTCCGAGAGCACGAACTGCGCGGTATTGCTGGCAACCGCAAAGCAGATGCCTTGCGCGCCATTGATGATCGCGGTGTTGATGCCGATCACCTCTGCATTCGACGACACCAGCGGTCCGCCGGAATTGCCAGGATTGAGCGCGGCATCGGTCTGGATCACGTCCTCGATGGTGCGGCCGCTGACGGAGCGGATCGAGCGCCCGAGCGCCGAGACGACGCCGGCGGTGACGGTCGATTCAAAGCCGAGCGGATTGCCGATCGCGATCACAAGCTGGCCGCGCCGCAACGTCTTCGAGTTGCCAAGCGCGGCATAGGGCAAGTCGCGCACGCCATTGGCGCGCAACAGCGCCAGATCTGTATCAGGGTCGACGCCGAGCACCCGGGCGTCGCCGACGTTGCCCTCGACGTCCCGCAGCCGGATCTCCTTGGAGGTCCCAACCACATGGCTGTTGGTGAGGACGAGCCCATCCGGCGAGATCACGATGCCCGAGCCGAGCCCGCCCCGTTCGCGGCCGTTCGGCACTTTTGGCCCGGTCTCGACGCGGACGACGGCTGGACCGACGCGGTCGGTGACGTCGATCACGGCATTGGAATAGGCGTCCAGCAGGGCCCGGTCATTGTCCGCGACAGCCGCCGCCGTTCGCGATGACACGGCGTCATCGACGATATCTGAAGTGAAATCCAGCATGGCAAAAGTCCTTGAGGCTCACACAGATGGTGGCCTGTTCCGTCAGGCGCAAGTGGCCCGTCTGGCGCGCAAGGCTGGACCGCCTAGGTGGCTAGGGTGCCCGCCGCAACGTACCGGACCTGGCCTTGACCGGGTCGAGCAGCGACCAGTCGCCGTCCGGGAGCACATAGCCCTTGGGGAACGGCGCGCGCAGCTCGAGCCCGAGCGAGCGCAGCACGCGATCGTCGCGGTAGTAGCATTGCAGCACGACGCGAACGAGTGTCGCGGCCGCCGCGCCGCCCTGCTTGCGAAGCTCCTGCGCCACTGCATCGCGCCTCGCGGCATCAAGCTCCGCGAGCGGCTGGCCGGCAAGCCGCGCCAGATGGTCCAGCGCCGCCGTCACCAATTTGGCGTCGCGGCCGAGCGTAGCAAGAATGTCGGCCTGGATCGCGGGATCATCGGCGCCGGGCACCTTGTGCTCGTCGCTGGCGGGAACGATCATCGCTGCGATAGTGCGGAGGTCGTCGCGCTGGGCGCGCGTGAGTTGATTGTCTGCGGACATAGCGGCCTCAGTCGAACAAATTGGCAAGGCGCTGCTTCATCTGGTCGGCGATGTAGAGCGCGAGGGCCTGGATGGTGGACGTCGGATTCACGCCGCCCGAGGTGACGAAGATGCTGCCGTCGACGATGAACAGGTTCTTCACGTCATGCGTGCGGCCCCATTCGTTGACGACGGAGCGTTTTGGGTCGGTGCCCATCCGCGCGGTGCCGAGCAGATGCCAGCCGCCCCACGGGATCGGCGAATTGATGCAGATGTCGGTCGCCCCTGCCATTTCCAGGACCTCGCGGCCGCGGGCGAGCGCATGGTCCATCATCTTCCGGCTGTTCTCGCTGATCGTGTAGTTGATCTTCGGCGCGGGGATTCCGTGGCTGTCCTTCAGCACCGGATCGAGCGTGACCTGGTTGTGCTCCTCCGGCAGGTCCTCGCAGATCGCGGAGAACCCGAGCCGATGGCCGTTGAGCTTGCGGAAGACGCGGTGATGATCTGCGCCCCAGGGCAGAATGCCCTTGTGCTCGCTGGCGACAGCCTCGAACACCGGCCCGGCCCCGCGCACGAACTGGACGCCATACCCGCGCACGAAGCCGCGCGACAGGTCCGTGTCATACCACTGCTTGCTCCACAGGCAGGTCGGCGGCGCGCGGTTGCTGTCGGTCGGCTCCTTCACGTAACCATAGATCTGCGCATAGGGGTGGAACATCAAATTCCTGCCGACGAGGCCTGACGAGTTGGCAAGACCGTCCGGGAAGCGGTCAGATTTCGAGTTCAGCAGCAGCCGCGGCGTGCCGACGCCGTTGCAGGCGATGATGACGACGTGCGCCGGCTGGAACTGCTCGACCCCGTCCTTGTCGTAATAGACCACGCCCGCGGCCATGCCGTTCTCGTCGGTCGTGATCTCGCGTACCCGGCAATGGGTGCGCAGCTCGACGCCGGCGCGGACGGCATGCGGCCAATAGGTGATGTCGGTCGAGGATTTTGCACCTTGCGCGCAGGCCGGCGTACAATGGCCGAGATTGATGCAGCGTGCGCGGCCATCATAATCCATGGTCGCAACCGTCGTGTCCGACGGCCACCAGTGCCAGCCGAGCTTGTTCATGGCCTTGCCGATGATGGCCCCGGACAATCCAAGCGGCTGTTGCGGCATCGGCGGATGCGTCAGCGGCGACAGCGGATCGCCCGATAGACCTGATGTGCCCATCATCCGGTCGTTCTCTTCGAAGAACGGGGTCAGGGCGTCGTAATCGATCGGCCAGTCGTCGGCGACGCCGTCCAGCGTCTTCACCTTGAAATCAGAGGGATGCAGTCGCGGCCAATGCGCGGTGTACATCACCGTCGAGCCACCGACCGCATTATAGTTGACGACCTTGATCGGCGAATTGTCGTCGTTGATCGGATAATCTTCGGGTCGGCCGCGGACATTCGGGCTCGACGACCACTCGCCGTAGAATTTGGCCTCCCAGTCGCGGCCCGTGCTGGGATATTCCGCCGGATTCATCCAGCCGCCCTGCTCCAGGCAGAGAATGTGCATCTTGGTCTCGGCCAGCGACCACGCCACTGCGGCGCCCGAAGCGCCGGCGCCGATGATCAGGACGTCCACGGGGTCTTTCATCAAAAAATCTTCCTCCCGCCCTCGCCGCTTCGCGGGCGATTCGGCCGTCACGGCTCACAAGGCCGGCAAACGATAGGGGCAGACCGGCCGGCGAGTAAAGGCTGGCGCGCGAATGTCGCACTTCGCACAGCGCAGACCATTGGTATCGTCCCAGCCGGATGCTAGGAACGGAGGCCAAGAGCAATCGATAGCGAGAAATTATGTCCGTCGAGAATTCATTTGCCGCAGCCCGCGCCTTCGCGCTCGTTTTATTTCTCGCTCTGTCCGGATCTCTGGGGATCTCCAGCCCCGCCACCGCGCTGACCGCCGCCGCGACCGTCCGGGATGCCAACTCCATCCAGCTCGGCGACGTCACCTACCGGCTCGACGGCGTCGACGCGCCCGAGCTGGACCAGGTCTGCATCGACGATCACGCCGATCCCTGGACCTGCGGCATCGAGGCCCGCGACCAGCTCACCAAGCTGGTCGGCGGAAAGCCCGTGCGTTGCGACGATGTCGGCCCCGAGAAGAAATTTGGCAAGCGCCATCGGGCGATCTGCACGGTCGAGGGCGACAAGGTCTCGTTGAACGAGCAGCTGCTCAAACTGGGCTTTGCCATCGCGCGCGAGCCCACCAAGGCCAACGTCAAGCCGGCGGCTGCCGAAGCCAAGACGGCATCTGCCGGCATCTGGAAGGGCTGCTTTGTTGCACCGCAAGAATTCCGCACCGGCAAGAAAGATGGCGCCCTGCTCGGCGCCGCCTGCCGCGCCGACCGCGACAAGGAGATTCGCACAGTGCTGTTTCCGGAAGAACTGACGGCGCCGCCGAGCTGCGCCATCAAGGGCAAGCTCGCGGTGCGCGCGCGCGTCACCGGCAATATCGGCATCTATCATCTGCGGGGCTGCCCGAGCTACGCCGCAACCACCCAGCCGGACCGCTGGTTCTGCTCGGAGGACGACGCGCAGGCCTCGGGCTTCCGAAGGGCCTACAATTGCCGCCGGCCAAAGTGAGCAAGTGGTTCACGCAGCCGTGAGTGGTAGACCGAGACAGTATTGATCCGGAATTGAACTCCGTCGCGAATTGGTACACTCATAAACGTGCGCACGCGCCTTGCGCGAGTGCATCCTTGGCAGGCGATCCTCATCGGATTGTCTTTGCTCGGGCGTTTCCTCCCTAGACTTGGGCCGCTTGTCACAACAAGCGGCTCTTCTTTTCTGCACGGCGCTAGCTGTGCATCCGAATGAACTGATCCATCGGCGGCATGTTCTGATTGAGATGCGCCATGATCCAGACGGTTCCGCCCACCACCAGGAACACGACCAGCAGCCCGAAGGCCAGCGCCAGCACGTTGTTGGTGTTGTCAGGCCCCGTGGTGATGTGCAGGAAGAACACCAGATGCACGCCCATCTGCGCGATCGCAAGCACGATCAGCGCGACGGGAATGGAAGGCTGCCAGACCAGATCGGTGCCGGCGATGAAGAATGACGTTGCCGTCAGGAGCAGCGCCAGGCCGAGACCAACAACGTAGCCAACGATCCGCTCACCTACGCTGTGCTGCTCTTCTTCGCCCGGAGCGAGATCATGTTCAGTCCGCGCGTGCGTCTGATCGCTCATACGCCACTCCCTAGCAGATAGACGACGGAAAAGACGCCGACCCAGATGATGTCGAGCGCGTGCCAGAACAGCGCGAAGCACATCATCCGGCGCAGGACGTCGGCGCGAAAGCCCTTGGCGAAGACCTGGGCCATCATGGTGAGCAGCCAGAGCACTCCGGCCGACACATGCAGGCCGTGACACCCGACCAGCGAGAAGAACGCAGTCAGGAAGGCACTGCGCGACGGGCCATAGCCGCGGGAGACGAGATCGGCGAATTCGCGGAACTCGATCAAGAGGAAGATGAGGCCGAGCACGCAGGTCACGGCCATGCCGAGATAGAACCAGAACCGGTTGCGGACGTCGGCCGCAATGCTCGCCATGCCACAAGTGAAGCTCGACAGCAGCAGGCAAACCGTCTCGATCGCAACGTTCCGCTGCTCGAAGATCTCCGAGCCTTTCGGGCCGTCGGCGGTCTGGCTGACCAGCACCGCATAGGCCGCGAAGAAGCAGGAGAACATCACGATGTCGGAGAGCAGGAAGACCCAGAAGCCGTAAGCCGTCACGATGCGCTTCGATGCGGGGCCGGGATGCTCGACGACGAGCCCGATGTGATGGGGATCGGCATGGGCGCGGCCGACGGTCGCTGTCATCGACATCAGATCGCTCCCGCCATGCTGACGAGGCTGCGCCGTTCCTCGAGATTGATACGGTCGATGCGCGCGACTTCGTCCGCCGGAATGACATATTCGTCATGGTCGCGCCAGGCGAACACGACGAAGGTCGCGAACGCGCCAATGCCGCCCAAGATCACCATCCACCAGATGTGCCAGATCAGCGCAAAGCCCATGATGGTGGCGAAGAACGCGCAGACGAAACCCGTCGGAGAGTTCCTGGGCATCTCGATGTCGTGGTATTCGGGCGCAGTGTGCTCGAGCGATTGCTGCTGGGCGTGAATCTTTATGTCCCAATAGGCGTCTTCGCCGCGCACGTCGGGATGGAAGGCGAAATTGAACACCGGCGGCGGCGACGAGGTCGCCCATTCCAAGGAGCGGCCGTCCCAGGGATCGCCGGTGCGGTCGCGCAAAGCCTCGCGGTTGCGGATGCTGACAACGAGCTGCATGATCTGGCAGATCACGCCGATCGACAACACGGCCATGCCGATCGCAGCCACGATCATCCAGGGTCGCCACTCCGCGACGTCATAGTGCTGCATGCGCCGCGTCATGCCGAGCATGCCGGCGACATAGAGCGGAACGAAGGTGACATAGAAGCCTGAGAAGGTAAACCAGAACGCGAGCTTGCCCCAGCGCTCGTCGAGGCGGAAGCCGAACGCCTTGGGAAACCAGTATTCGAAGCCGGCGAAGGCGCCGAACAGCACGCCGCCGATGATGACGTTGTGGAAATGCGCCACCAGGAACATGCTGTTGTGAAGCATGAAATCCGCCGGCGGCACCGCAACCAGTACGCCGGTCAAGCCGCCGATGATGAAGGTGACCATGAAGCCGACCGCCCACAGCATCGGCGTCGCAAAGCGGATCCGGCCACCATACATCGTGAACAGCCAGTTGTAGATCTTCACCCCCGTCGGCACCGCGATGATCATGCTGGCGATGCCGAAGATGGCGTTGACATCGGGACCCGCGCCCATCGTGAAAAAATGGTGCAGCCAGACCATGAAGGAGATGATGCAGATCGCCATGGTGGCGAGCACCATCGAACGGTAACCGAACAGCGCCTTGCCGGAAAAGGTCGACACCACCTCGGAGAAGATGCCGAAGGCCGGCAGCACGAGGATGTAGACCTCCGGATGGCCCCAGGCCCAGATCAAATTCATGAACATCATGACGTTGCCACCGGCCTCGTTGGTGAAGAAGTGGAAGCCAAGATAACGGTCGAGCAGCAGCATCGCGAGCGTCGCGGTGAGGATCGGGAACGCCGCAACGATCAGGAGGTTCGAAGCCAGCGTGGTCCAGCAAAACATCGGCATGCGCAGATAGTTCATGCCCTTGGTGCGCAGCTTCAGCACTGTCGTGACGAGATTGATGCCTGCGACCAGCGTGCCGACGCCGGAGATTTGCAGCGACCAGGCGTAATAATCGACGCCGACGCCCGGCGAATAAGACAGTTCCGATAGCGGCGGAAAGGCGAGCCAGCCGGTGCGCGCGAACTCGCCGATCACGAGCGACAGGTTGACCAGCAGCGCGCCTGTCGCGGTCAGCCAGAAGCCGACTGAATTCAGCGTCGGAAAAGCGACGTCGCGCACGCCGAGCTGAAGCGGCACGACGAGGTTCATCAAGCCGATCACGAACGGCATCGCCACGAAGAAGATCATGATGGTGCCGTGGGCCGAAAAGATCTGGTTGTAGTGTTCCGGCGGAAGATAGCCCTGCGACTGGTACGCGATCGCCTGCTGAATCCGCATCATGATGGCATCGCTGCCGCCCCGCAGCAGCATCACTGAAGCCAGCAGGATGTACATCACGCCGATGCGCTTGTGATCGACGCTGGTGATCCATTCCTGCCAGAGATAAGGCAGATGTCCCTTCGCCACGACCCAGATCAGCACTGCCAGTATCCCCACCAGCACCACGGCGCCCGCGATCAGCGGAATCGGCTGGCCGAACGGGATCACCGACCAATCGAGCTTACCGAGCATCATGGCCTCCACTGTGCGGTCGGCCGGCATCGGATAGCAGTTCCGGTCCGGGCCCGGGCGGGATGTGCTGGGTCGAGATCAGGTTGAACAGGCGCGGGTCGTCGAGGCGATAGGTCGGCCTGCCCGTCTCAATGCCCTGCTGCATCAGCTTCTTATAGCTGTCCTCATTCAGCACAGCGTCGGTTTTCGCGGTGGTCGCAACCCAATCCGGAAATGAGAGCGGCGAGATTACGTTGACGTCGAACATCATGTCCGGAAAGCCGTCGCCGGAAAAATGCGCCGACAGCCCCTTGAGCTTACCTTCGTTGTCGGCACGCAGGTTAAGCCTCGTCACCATGCCGTTCATGGTATAGATCATGCTGCCGAGCTGCGGGATGAAGAACGTGTTCATCACGCTCGACGACGTCAGCTGGAAATTCAGCTCGGCACCAGCCGGCACCGTCAGCGCGTTGACCGTGGCGATGCGCTGGTCGGGATAGATGAACAGCCATTTCCAGTCGAGTGAGACGGCCTGGATCCGCACAGGGCTCCCGGTCCCCGGCACCGGTGCTGCGGGATCGAGCTTATGCGAGCCGATCCAGGCAACGCCGCCGAGCAGGATCACGGTCAGTGCGGGGATCGCCCACACCACCATCTCGACGCGACCGGAATAAACGAAGTCGGGTTGGAAGCGCGCCTTCGGATTGGATGCGCGAAACCATAACGCAAAAGCCAGAATCGCGAAAATAGTCGGCACCACGATCGCGAGCATGATGAAAACGGAATCGACCAAAATGGTGCTGTTGGCCGCAGCTACGGGCCCTTGTGGATCAAGCAGATTCATCGGCAAGCCACTGGCGATTGGGAAACCCCGAGGGAAGCGTAGCGCGAAAAGCCCCCAGCAACAAACGCAGTTGCGTGCAGACGGTTCCACAACACGCCTGCTCGAGCCCGAGCCGTCCCGCGCCGCGGCATGCAATTCCATGCGATGTCAATGACATCGGCGCGTGTTGGCAGGCCTTCTCACCTCAGCGCTCCGTTGCTAATTTGCACGAAAATATCGGGATGTAACGATATGCAGGGCCCTGAGGACGATGCCGGCCTCGCCGGCCGGGAGTGAACTGAGATGCGCCTGAAGGACAAGATTGCGATCGTCGTCGGCGCCGGCCAGAGCCCGGGCGAAGGCATGGGCAACGGCCGCGCCACCGCGCTGACCTTCGCGCGTGAGGGCGCGAAGGTGCTGTGCGTCGATCATCATCTGGAATCGGCGCAGGAAACTGTCGATCTGATCGCCGCAAAGCAAGGCATCGCCGCGGCCTTCAAGGCCGACGTGACCAAGTCTGCCGACATCAAGGCGATGGTCGCCGACGCCAAATCGCGCTGGGGCCGCATCGACGTGCTACACAACAATGTCGGCGTCAGCCTGTCCGGCGGCGATGCCGAGCTGCTTCAGCTGACCGAAGAGGCGTTCGACCGCGTCGTCGCCATCAATCTGAAGAGCTGCATTCTGGCGGCGAAGGAAGTGATCCCGATCATGCGCGCGCAAAAGAGCGGCGCCATCATCAACATCTCCTCGATGGCCGCGATCACCACCTATCCTTACGTTGCGTACAAGGCGACGAAATCGGCGATGATCGCTTTCACGGAACAGCTCGCCTACCAGAACGCCGAATACGGCATCCGCGCCAACGTCATCCTGCCCGGCCTGATGAACACGCCGATGGCGGTGGACACCCGCGCCCGCGAATGGTCCAAGACCCGCGCCGAAGTCGAAGCCGAACGCGACAGCAAGGTGCCGCTGCGCAAGAAGATGGGCACCGGATGGGACGTCGCCAATGCCGCGCTGTTCCTGGCGTCGGACGAGGCGAATTTCATCACGGGCGTGACACTGCCGGTGGACGGCGGAGCGAGCGTGAGGCGGGGATGAGGTCTCTCCCTGCACGCGCGAGAGGCGAGAGCCACATCAGTGCGTCACCCGCCAGATCGTGCCGCCCGTATCTTCCGAGACCAGCAGCGCGCCATCCTTCGCCACCGCGATGCCGACCGGCCGTCCCCACACTTGTGCGTCGTTCACGACAAAGCCGGTGACGAAATCCTCGTACTCTCCGGTCGGCTTGCCGTCTTTCATCTTGATACGGATCACCTTGTAGCCGGTGCGCTTCGACCTGTTCCAGGAGCCGTGCTCGGCGGCGAAGGCGTCGCCCTGGTACTCGGACGGAAACTGCGTGCCCTGGTAGAAGGTCATGCCGAGCGAGGCCGAATGCGCCTGCACCAGCACATCAGGGATCGTCACCTTGTCCTTGAGGTCCGGCCGCGCGCCGGCGTGACGCGGGTCTTCATGGTTGCCGATGTAGAACCATGGCCAGCCGTAGAACGCGCCTTCCTTCACGCTGGTCACGTAGTCGGGCACGAGATCGTCACCGAGGCCGTCGCGCTCGTTGGTCGAGCACCAGGGCAGCCCGGTCTGCGGCTGGATCGCGAGACCGACACAGTTGCGGATGCCGGTGGCGTAGAGCTTGCGGTCCTTGCCTTCGGGGTCGAAGGAGAGTACTGCCGCACGCTCGGCCTCATAGCCCCAGGACGCGCCGACGGCTTGCGTCCGCGAACAGGCCTCGAGCCCGCCGGGCGGGCTCCCCATGCCTTCGGCGACATTGCTGGCAGAGCCAACCGACACCAGCATGCGCTTGCCATCGGGCGTGAACACGATGTCGCGGGTGGAATGCCCCGACCCGTGCGCCAGGTTCGCCACCACGATTTCGGGCTTGCCCGACGCCTTCAGGTCACCGGCGTGATAGGGAAAGCGCACGACGTTGCCGGCATTGGCGACATAGACCCATTGCGGATTGTCGCCGTTCGGGAAGAAGGCGATGCCGAAAGGACGGTTAAGCCCGCTGGCAAAGAGCTCGTTGGTCGCAACCTTGGCGCCGCCCTCCCCAAGGCGGAGCACCCGAATGCGCCCGGGCCCGGTCTCCGCAACGAAAATGTCGCCATTAGGCGCGACCCGCAGCACGCGCGGATCGGAGAGACCGTCAGCCAACAGATCGATCCTGAATCCCCGGGGCACCAACGGCGTGGCGCTGCCACGCGACGTCACGCGCGTGGCATTGGAGACCGACGGCGATGCGCCGGGCTTTGGCAGGTCGTCGGGGCGGATCAGCCTGACGGTGCCGGGCTTGTCGGCCTGCCAGCTGCCATAGGCATCCTTGCCTTGCAGCACGGGCTCGGCTCGTGCACCGGCGCAGGCCACCAACAGCCAAGCGGGCACCATCACGTGCGAAACACGAATTGTCACGTCGCCTTCCTCTCGGACTTTTCTGCCAAATCCCACGTCAGCTCATGCCCGCACGATGTGCATTTGGTATGACCCATCGTACTGGAAAACAACGCGGATCGGTGCGACAGATTGTAAGGGCACGGCCGCCGGTTGCGGTCATCAAAGCTGCGGCATCGACGTCGCGATTGATGGGGTGATCATGTGGGGATCGATCTTATCGGAATGGGCGAGCCTGCTGCTGCGCTGGCTGCATGTGGTGGCGGCGATCGCCTGGATCGGCAGCTCGTTCTATTTCATCGCCCTCGACCTCAGCCTCAGGCCGAGCGACGACCTGCCGGATGGCGTCCAAGGCGAGGCCTGGCAGGTCCATGGCGGCGGCTTCTACCGGATCATGAAATATCTGGTGGCGCCGACCCAGATGCCGGACGAGCTCACCTGGTTCAAATGGGAGGCCTACACCACTTGGCTGTCCGGCTTCGCGCTGATGGTGGTGGTGTACTACCTCGACGCCGATCTGTTCCTGGTCGACAAGTCGATTCTCGACCTGACGCCGATCCAGGCCGGGCTGTTCAGCTTCTGTAGTCTCGCGCTGGCGTGGCTGCTTTACGAGGCTGCCTGCCGCACCGGGCTCGCACAGCGCGAGCTCCCGTTTGCCATCGGCGGCTATCTGTTCCTGGTCGCACTGACCTACGCCTTCACGCATGTCCTGAGCGGGCGCGGCGCCTTCAACCAGATCGCGGCGATCATCGGCACCATCATGGTCGCCAACGTGTTTGCGGTGATCATCCCGAACCAGAAGAAGATCGTCGCCAGCCTGATCGCGGGCTGGGCGCCCGACCCGAAACTCGGCAAGACCAGCAAGGAGCGATCGGTCCATAACAATTATCTGACGCTGCCGGTCGTCGTGCTGATGATCAGCAACCACTATCCCCTGCTCTATGCGACGCGCTTCAACTGGATCATCGTTGCGATCGTGCTGGCGCTGGGACCGGTGATCCGCCACTTCTTCAACGAGGGGCATGCGGGGCGCAAATCGCCGTGGTGGGTGTGGGGCGTCGCAGCAGCGGGCGCGATCGCGATCCTGTTCCTGTCTGCGGGCGGCCCGCGCGAGGCGAAGACGGGCGCGCTGTCGGCACAGCCGACGCTCGCCAATGTCGAGGAGATCGTGATGTCCCGCTGCAGCATGTGCCACGCGGCCGAGCCGGTCTGGGCCGGCATCGTCACCGCGCCAAAGGGGATCCTGCTCGACGCGCCCGAGCACATCCACCGCAACATCCGCCTGATCGGTCGCGTGGCGGCGTGGTCCAATGCGATGCCGCCGGGCAACATCACCGAAATGACCAGCGAGGAGCGCGCCATCCTCGCTGCCTATATCAGCGAGCAGGATCGCTGACGCCGTTGGCCTTCGCGTCGATGCAGCGTTTCGCGGAATGATATTCCGCATGTCCCGAAGATTTGAAAATGACTTGATCGCCCATCCGGCGTAGACAGGACCGGCGGCCACGGGCCGCCGTCCAAGCTCGGTTTGCATTCGTTGCGGGGAAATCACAGTGGCTCTCAAGAACATCATCGGTATCGACCACGCCGTGGTCATGGTGAAAGACCTCGACAAGGCCGCCGAAAATTACAGGCAGCTCGGCTTCACGCTGTCGCCGCGCGGCACCCACAGCGCGCACATGGGCACCGGCAACTACACCATCATGTTCGACCCGGACTATATGGAGCTGCTCGGCGTGCTGGTGCCAACCGAACACAACGCGCCTGCGCGCGCCTTTGTCGAGCGGCATGGTGAAGGCATCGAGCGCGTCGCTTTCACCGCAGTCGATTCCGCCGCGGGCGCGGAGGAGATCCGCGCGCGCGGGCTCACACCGATCGGTCCGACCGATTTCGAGCGGCCGGTCACGCTGCCTGATGGCACCGTCGCGGCCGCCAAATTCCGTACCTTCATGTGGCCGACGGCAGAAGCCCCCGGCGGCGTGCGCATCTTCGCCTGCCAGCACAAGACCCGCGAGACGGTGTGGATCCCCGAACTGATGACGCACGCCAATGCAGCGAAGCGGATCAGCGAGGTGCTGATCGCGACCCCCGAGCCCGCGAAGGAAGCAGCCCATCTGGCGCGGTTGATTGATCGCGAGCCGAAAATAGAGATCGACGGCGCGGTGACGGTGACATCGGGTGGCGACCGCGCCGACTTCGTTTATCTGACGCTCGACCAGCTCGGCCAACGCTATCCGGGCGTACCGCTCGCCGGCCTCTCCGAGCGCGGCGGCGCGGCGCTGGTGCTTGTCAGCGGCGATCTCGCCGCGACCGAGAAAACGCTGGGCTCGGCGGGCATCCGCAGCGGAGCCGCGGTCGTCGTGCCCCCGGCCAAGGCCAACGGCACCCTGCTCGCCTTCATTGCCGGCTGATTTTCCGGTCCCCGGACAAGACTCGCGAAAACAACCCCATGCACAGTAGCCGCCGCCAGTCGGAACCGGGACTTGCGAGGAGACGACTTACGTAATCCCGAAATTCCGTTTGACACGTCGGGCAAAACAGGCGCACGATGGCATCATCGCGACAATCGCCCGTGTCCACGCCCGCCCAATCATGGGCGCGCTCGATACATGGCCGCGCGTAAGCTTCTCATCGACATCTGAACATCTCAACCGCCGCATAGCAGGCACGCGATCGGCTTCGCGCGGCCTGCGAGCCCTCGCGCCTGCACCGGCAAAGGACCCGCCGCATGACGACACTTCCGACACTGACCGAGACGATGAACATCGCGCCAACCGATCATGCCCCGATCATCGCAAGCCCAAAGGTAAAACTCCGCCGCCGGCGCATCGTGATCGACCATCCCGACCCCAGCACCGGCGAAAAGCTGCTGGCCGAGGCGCTCGGCGCCGTCGATCGCGAGGCGCTGCATGGCCTGCTGAGCCAGCTGGTGAAAGCCAGCGCGGTTGCGTGCAGGCCGGACCAGGGCAATCTCGCCTTCATGGTCTCGATGCTGAAGAGCATTGCGCCAAAGGACTCGCTCGAGGCCATGCTGGCGGCGCAGATGGTGAGCATTCACGTCGCGTCGATGCGCTGCGCCTGCCGCCTCGCCTGCACCGACGACGTGCCACAGCAGGAAAGCCTCACGCGCGCACTGACCCGGCTGGCCCGCACCTATGCAGCCCAGATGGAGGCCCTGAACCGCCATCGCAGCAACGGCGCGTGTGCGATCACGGTGCAGAATTTGTCGGTGCAGGACGGCGGCAAGGCCGTCGTCGGCCATTTCACGCAGCATGCGAGCCTGATCGCCGCGCAGCCGGGCCTGGCGGACGCAGCGGCCGTCACCGCGTGAGCCACGTCCGCAACACCGGCGCGATGCAGGCGAGCCTCCGTTGCGGAGCGACCACGCGCAACGGTGGGACTTGTCGCGCGCCGGCGCTTCGCGGCAAGACGCGCTGCCGCATGCACGGCGGCGCTTGGGGATCGGGGGCGTCATTTGGAAACAGGAATTCGCTCAAGCATGGGTTCTTCACCGGCGAGGCTATCGACGAGCGAAAGCTTGTCCGCGCGGTGTTGACGGAAGCAGAGGATTTGTTGCGCGAACTGTCTACCCGACGGCGCTGCTGAGGGAAGCGGCGCCATAGAAAGAGGTGTGTTGCCGTAGCGAAGGCTTACCCTCAAATCCACGCAGCGAGCCGCTTGGCCGACGCGTCCTTGTCAGCTCTCACCGTTCGACCCAGCCACTGGCAATCGCGCTTGCCCAGCTTGGCATGCCCTTGTCGCGAGCGAGTTCAGCCATGGCCGTGCTGTCGTAGGGCACATAGCGGATCGTCGCGGACCAGCCTGCGCGGGCACGCTCCAGAATGGCGTAGCAGGCGTGAGGGGTGCCGACCTCGACCACATAAGGAACGGGCGCCCGCCCATCGTAACCGGGCAGTCCGACGCTGCCGGGATTGACGATCATCCGCCCGTCCCGCAGGCGGATCACGCGCGGGATGTGGGTGTGTCCGCAAAGAATGAGTTTCGCGTCGATGCCTTCGGCGCCGGCCTCGATCATGTCGATCGGGCTGGCGCGGACGCTGCCGTCGGCGGCGACGCGATCGAGCCAGAAGGCGGCATCATCCCTGGGGGATGCATGACAGAGAAACACGTCTTCGCGATAGACGAGCGTCGGCGGCATGCTGGCCATCCAGTCGAAGTGCCTGCGCTCCAGCTGCCGGAAATCGCTGCGGGCCGATTTGTCGGCCCGCGAGAGGCCGACGAGAATGCGGTCCTGGTCGCCCTGCACCGATGGAAAGCCCCGCGCGATCAGCAGATCCGCAGTCCGGGCCGCCTCGAGCGGGCCGCTGACGTGATCGCCGAGGTTCACGACGTCATTGATGCCGAGGTCGGCGATATCCGCCAGCACCGCCTCAAGTGCCGGGCAATTTCCGTGGATGTCCGCGATCGCGGCAAATTTCATCGACCCCTCCTCTCTTCAGGACGGCCGACGACATTCCGGTGCGGGACGATGCAGACGTGACGCTTCGCTTTAGCTGCATTTGGAGAAGCGCCCGCAAGCTGAGTGTCAAATCGGCGCTGTCCTCAAAACTATCACCGCCCGGCGCGCGCAAGCAAGCGACGGCTTGGGCCTCTTTCGGATCACGCGCCTCCCGCCCCCAACCGGCCACTCTCCCGCCCGGTTCCGTGAAGCTTTCATGACGCCGCAGATCCAGATTGAAATGTCGGCAGCTCCGGAACTTCCCGCAGTTGCGCCACTTTGAATCGGGCAACGGAAGCTCTGACGATGAATGCTGAAACGGAACTGAAATTCCGCGTCGCACCGCGAAGCTTGTCATCCATCTTGCGGACCGGCGCAAACGGACGTGGGCGCGAACGGGCAGAACAGGCGCTCGTGTCGACCTACTACGATACGAGCAAGCACAAGCTCAGGCGGCATGGTCTCACGCTCCGGGTCCGCAAGGTTGACGGACGCTACGTGCAGACCGTGAAAGCGGGCAACGCGGGAAGCGTTACGCGCGGCGAATGGGAGAATGAGGTCGCAGGCGCGAGACCGGAGCTCGAGAAGGCGAGAAAGACGCCGCTCGAGGACCTCACGACCAAGAAGCTTTCCCGCAAGCTCAAGCCGGTCTTCCAGACCGAGGTTCGTCGCACCACGCAGACCAGGCGGGTCCGAAAGAGCCAGATCGAACTCGCCGTCGACCGCGGCCGGATCGGCGCGGGACCGCGGGCGCGGCCGATCGCCGAGCTCGAGCTGGAATTGAAGTCCGGAGACGTCGCAGACCTGTTCCGGCTGGCACGCAATGTCGAGCGCAAAGCGGGCGCCGAGCTCGATCTCCGTTCGAAAGGCGAACGAGGTTACCAGTACGCCACAGGCGGCGGCCGCGGGGCGCAACGCGCCGAACCGATCGAGCTGAAGTCCGAACTCTCGCCGCGCGATGCGTTCCGGGTTATCGCGCTTTCGACGCTGCGTCATTTCACGGCCAACGCCGATCCGGTGCGCGACCGGGACTCCGAGGGAGTGCATCAGATGCGCGTCGGCCTGCGGCGGCTGCGTGCGGCCATCTCGTTGTTCGACGATATCCTGCCACGGGCGAGCACTGCACGGGTGAAGACCGAACTGAAGTGGCTTACTGACGAACTGGCACCGGCACGTGAAATCGACGTGTTCTTGAAGGAAAGCGTTCAACCGGTCGCCGAAAAGGGCGTCCCGAAGCGGGGGGCGCGCGCGATCCGCGAGAAATTCTCCAGACAACGAGCGGCGGCCTTCGGACGTGCCCGCAATGCGGTGACGTCGGCCCGTTACCGCCGCCTGCTGATCGACGTGATCGAGTGGATCGAAACTGGACAGTCTCGCGCCGATGATGACCGGTCGATCGCCGCCTACGCCGCGGCAGTGCTCGACCGCCGCCTCCGGAAGGCTCGAAAGCAGGGCATGCGCCTGAACGATCTCGACGCGACGCAGCGCCACAAGCTGAGGATCAGGATCAAGAAGATCCGCTATGCCGTCGACTTCTTCAGAAGCCTCTACGGCAATCGCGCCCGGCAGCGGCTCGCGGATCTTTCCGACCGGCTGAAGCGGATTCAGTCTGCCCTCGGATCGCTCAATGACTTCATGGCGCACCGCGAATTGGCGATGGAAGCGGCGTTGGCAGCGCCGCCTGCGAACCGGCGCGCCCAGGCGTTCGCATCGGGATTCATCGTCGGCCAGGAACACGAGACCGCGGTCGGGCTGAGGAAGGACGCCGCCAAGGAGCTTCATCGGTTGCGGCGCCTGCGCGTCGATCCCGACGGCTGAGTCACAAATCTGAAAGCAGCGCCGGGACGCCGCGACGTCCGGGTTCACAGGGATCGTTGCTGACCGACCGACCAACGAGCAATCCACATGTCCGATCTTGCACTGAACGATCGACCGCTGGGCTCCGAGTCCGCCGCCAAACCCGACCTCGATCGCAAGCCGCATGTGAGCGTGGTCGCGGCCTTCCTGCTCTTCCTGGTCAGCGGGATCGGCTACGCCGCCTATGGCGTGTTCACCGACACGCATAACGTGGGCGAGCCGCTTGCGCTCGGTGCTCTGCTCCTCCTCGGCGTCGCCCTCATGATCGCGCTCGGGTTCGAGTTCGTGAATGGATTCCACGACACCGCGAATGCGGTGGCGACCGTCATCTATACGCACAGCCTCCCACCGCTGACCGCGGTGATCTGGTCGGGCGCGTTCAATTTCCTCGGCGTGCTGGTCTCCACCGGTGCGGTGGCCTACAGCGTGATCACGCTCCTGCCCGTCGACCTGATCCTTAATGTCGGCAGCACCGCCGGTTACGCCATGATCTTTGCGTTGTTGATCGCGGCGATGATCTGGAATCTGGCGACGTGGTCGATGGGCATCCCGAACAGCTCCTCGCATTGCCTGATCGGCTCGATCATGGGAGTCGGCCTTGCCAACGAACTGGTCGCGCCCGCCGCGCAGGCGACTTCCGGCGTCGACTGGTCTCAGGCCGTCAGCGTGGGCAAGGCTCTCCTGTTCAGCCCGGCAGTCGGCTTCGCGCTGTCGGCTCTGCTGCTGCTCCTGCTGAAAGTCATCGTCCCCGTGCGTAAGCTGTACGAGGAGCCGAGAGGCAAGACGCCATGGTGGATCCGCGGCATCCTGATCCTGACCTGCACCGGCGTGTCGTTTGCGCATGGCGGCAATGACGGGCAGAAGGGCATGGGCCTGATCATGCTGATCCTGATCGGCGTGGCACCGACGGCCTATGCGCTGAACCGGACCATGCCGGACTCGAGCACGCCTGTATTCATCGACATCACCGGCAAGGCAAAGGGCGTTTTCGCCGCCCATGCCGAGGGCGCACAGCCGGCCGATCCCAACGATGCCAGAGGCCTGATCGGCGACGCGCTCAAAAGGCGCGACCTGAACCGCGCTGAGGTGTATGCGGCATTGGCGGCCCTTTCGGATGATGTCGCCAACGGCGTGAAGAGCTACGGCTCGATCAGCCGCATCCCGGCCGCGGCCACGCCGAACATGCGCAACGATATGTATCTGGCCGCCGATGCCATCCGCCTGCTGCCCGACGCTGGTGCGAATTTCAGCGCCGGTGACGCCGCGATCCTGAAGGACTATCGCTCCAGCCTGGAGGCCGGGACGCGCTTCATCCCGAACTGGGTCAAGGTCTCGGTCGCGATCGCGCTCGGGCTCGGCACCATGGTCGGCTGGCGAAGGATCGTGATTACGGTCGGCGAGCGCATCGGCAAGCAGCATCTGACCTACGCACAGGGCGCGTCGGCCGAACTGGTGGCGGCGGGAACGATTCTGGGTGCCGAGCTCTACGGCCTGCCGGTGTCCACCACGCACATCCTCTCGAGCGGCGTCGCCGGCACCATGGCGGCCAAGGGCTCCGGGCTGCAGACCCCGACGATCCGGAACATCGTGCTGGCGTGGATCCTCACCCTGCCGGCGGCGATGATCATCTCCGGCTGCCTGTATTTGATCTTCCGTTCCGTCATTTGACTAGGACGCGGACTCATTAAGGCGCAGCCATAGCCAGATCGACGCGAGTTGAACCAAGGCAAGATAGTTGGCGGCAAGCCTGTCGTAGCGCGTCGCCACCCGAAGACATCGTGAAAATGACCCAAAGCCGAGCTTGTGCAGTGCACATCCCCATTGATATGCTCGATCCGTTCAGTCAGCGGGGAGTCCGAACGATGTCCGATATCTCGCGTCGGGACCTGACACTTGGCGCAGCCGGTGCTTATGCCGCGTTTGGACTCGACAAGCCGATCACGTTTGTCGACGCGGCTCACGCTCAACAGTCCGTCACTCAACCTTTCCGCAAATACAAGATCGGCGACATTGAAATCTTCTCTCTGATCGATGGCATGCGTGACGTTCCGCTGCGGGAGGGCATGGTCAGGAATGTCAGCGTCGAACAGGTCAAGACCGTGTTGCGTGGTGCCGGTTTTCCCGACAATAAGGCGCCCCTGCGGTTTATCGTCATGGCGCTCAAGCTGCGCGATCAAGTGGTCCTGATCGACTCGGGTACGGGCGGTCATCCGATTTATGGTGAGGGGAACGGCCGGTTATTCGAGAGCATGGCGGCGGCGGGCCTTGACCCCAAGGCAGTCAAGACGATCCTCATCTCCCATCTCCACGGCGACCACATTTATGGCCTCATGAGCAATGAGAGCGATGCGCAGGTCTTCCCGGATGCCGACATCGTGGTGCCCGCCGCGGAATTGAAATGGTGGACGCGCCCGGGGGTCGAGTCGATCGATCTCGGACCGACGCGCAAAGGCCTCGCCCAGCGAATTCAGGCCACGGTGGCGACTTGGAAAAACGTCAGGACCTTTGAGGGAGAACCAGAACTCCTGCCCGGTGTGTACGCCGTTCAGGCGCCCGGCCATAGCCCGGGAATGGTCGCGCATCTGGTCACCTCCGGCGGCGAACAGTTCCTGATCAGCGCTGACGTGGTCAATCTTGCGCCACACATTTCAACAGATCCCGAGTGGCAGCTCGCTATCGACCAGGATCCGCAAATGGCTGTCGAAACGCGAAGGAAGATCTTCGATCGCGCGGTCGCCGACAAGCTCACTATTTCGGGTACTCACTGGTTGATGCCGAACGTCGGCACGCTGGCCAAGGATGGCAACAGGTACGTATTCGTAGCCGAGGGGTAATATTCCCGCGACACTATCTGGTAATTCGAACACGACTGCTGCTCGTAGCGGAGAACCGGTCGGCATCTGAGTCAGCTTGTTGTCCCATCGCGACATATTGCGCCGCCGCACGAACTCAGCCGAAACCGGAATGGCTTTAGGCTGAATCAACCGGCCGCGGGCTCGTTCACCTCTCCCGCTTGCGGGCAGGGCTATCGCATGTGGTGTGCACGATGCGGCGGCATCGGCAGTAGGCTCCCTCTCCCGCTTGCGGGCCCGCAAGCGAGGGAGGGAGCGCATCTCGCTCGTTGCGACATCGAGCCTGCGCTTTAGGTCTGAGATTTCCGCTGCACAATCCGGAATGATGGGGCTGCAGCTGCCGCCATTGGCACGCCTTCGCCAATCATGTACCCCACCCAAAATACTCCTGGGACGGGACGCTCATGACCACCGCCACCACTGACGATGCGGGTGACAGCACCCGCGCGCTGATCTTTGCGCTGGTGGCGCTCGCCTGCGGGCACATGCTGTCGACCTTGCTGCGCACGATCCCGGCGCTCAGCCTCGATCTGATGGCGGCGGATTTCCACGTGCAGCCACAGGCGCTGGCGAGCCTCACCTCGGTCTATCATTTCGCCTTTGCGGCCTCGCAGATCCCGGTCGGCGCGGCGATGGATCGCTTTGGCGTGCGGCCGGTGTCGCTGAGCCTGCTCGCTGGCACCGTGGTCGGCGCGATCGCGTCGGGCTTTGCGACGGGGCCTTCGAGCTTTGCGTTCGGGCAGTTGCTGCTGGGGATCGCGACCTCGGGCATGCTGATGTGCCCGATGACACTGGCGGCCAAGCAATTGTCGGCGGCGCGGTTCGGGCTGTGGTCGGGCGCGATCCTGTCGATCGGCAATATCGGCATGCTGCTGTCGTCGAGCCCGCTCGCTTTCGTGGTCGATCACTACGGCTGGCGCGCCGGGTTCTGGATCGCAGCAGCCGGTGGCGGCGCGGTGGCGCTCGCTGTGCTCGCGCTGGTGCCGAACCAGCCGGCCGAGCACAAGGACGAGGCTTCGCCGCTCTCGCAGATGATCGAGGTGCTCAGGCTCGGCCTGTCGCGGCCGTTGCGTGGGCTGATCGCGCTGGCGCTGGTGTCGCTGGCAACCTCGCTGGTGCTGCGCGGATTGTGGGGCGGGCCGTGGCTGATGCAGGTCAAGGGATTGACGCGGGTCGAGGCCGGCAACCAGCTCGGCGCCTACACGCTGGCGATGATCGCGGGCCCGCTGTGCATGGGCATGATCGACCGCAGGATCGGCCGCCGCCGGGAGCTAGTCGCCGGCACGCACACGATCGCCGCGCTGCTGGTCGCGCTGATGGCGCTTGGTGCGCCGCATTTTGCGGTTGCATGGCTGTTCGGCGTGCCGGTCATGCCGCCGCAATACGATCTCGTGCTGTTCGTGCTGATCGGGCTTGCGACCTCCGCGCAGCCTCTGTTGTTCGGCATGTGCCGGCAACTGGTCGACGCGCAAGTAGCAGGCAAGGCGCTGGCGGCGGTGAACCTCGCCTTTTTCCTCGGCACCGCCCTGATGCAGTCGACCACCGGCGCAGTCGCGGCGTTTGCGGGGCTGCCGGCGGTGCTGCTGTTCATGGCGGCGGCGCTTCTCGTGGGGGTGATGATCTTTTTGACTTGTACCTCGCCGCGTTCGTAGGATGGGCAGAGCGAAAGCGAAACCCATCATTCTTGCCGGAAAATGATGGGTTTCGCGAAGAGCTCTTCCCATCCTACGAGTCTGCGCATCAAGGAAATGGATCATGCCTGTCGACACCAAAGCCGCCACCGACCGCCTCATGCGCTTCCTCGCGATCGAGGGCGTCACCGGACAGGAGGCGGCGATCGGGCGTGAGCTCACCGCCGCGCTGAAGGAGAGCGGCGTGCCGGCCAAGGCGATCCGGCTCGACGACGCCAACACCCGCATTCCCGTGCCGACCGAGACCGGCAACCTCATCGTCGACCTGCCCGGCCGCGGCGCCCTGCACAACCAGCCGCGCATCATGTTCATGACCCACATGGACACCGTGCCGCTCTGCGCCGGCGCCAGGCCGAGGAAATCCGGCCGCAGAATCGTCAACGAGGCCAGGACCGCGCTGGGCGGCGACAATCGCTGCGGCTGCGGCGTGCTGGTGACGCTGGCGGCCGAGCTCGAGAAGCAGAAGCTCGACCATCCGCCGATCACGCTGCTGTTCTGCGTGCGCGAGGAGAGCGGGCTCTACGGCGCGCGCCACGTCAAGCTCGACGCGCTCGGCTCGCCGGTGATGGCCTTCAACTATGACGGCGGCCCAGCCTCCAATGTCACCATCGGCGCCGTCGGTGCCGATCGCTGGAGCGTCGAGATCCTTGGCCGCGCCTCGCATGCCGGCGTCGCGCCGGAGCGCGGCATCTCCTCGACCATGATCATGGCGCTGGCGCTGGCCGACGTGAAGGCCGGCGGCTGGTTCGGCAAGGTGGTGAAGGGCAAGCGGCAGGGCACCAGCAATGTCGGCCCCGTCACCGGCGGCGAGGGCCGCCCCGCGGGCGATGCCACCAATGTCGTCACCGACTACGTCCATGTGCGCGGCGAAAGCCGCAGCCATGACGGAAAGTTCTTCAAGGAGATCACCAAGGCCTACAAGGCCGCGTTCGAGAAGGCGGCCAAGAAGGTGACGAATGCGCAAGGAAAGTCCGGCAAGATCAAGTTCAAGGCCGAGACCGACTATTATCCGTTCCGCATGAAGGACAGCCAGCCCGTGATCAAGCGCGCGGTCGAGGCGGTGTCCGCGGTCGGCGGCACCCCGAACGTCCGCACCGCCAATGGCGGCCTCGACGCCAACTGGATGGTCCGCCACGGCGTTCCCACCGTGACCTTCGGCGCCGGCCAGAACGAGGCGCACACGATCGACGAGTGGATCAATCTCGACGAATATGATCGCGCCTGCGCGCTCGCCGTGCAGCTTGCGACGATGCGGTGAGGGATTCGTAGGAACCAAAAAACGAAAATCGGGAGGCCATATGCCACGCATCGCGACCATCGAGACCGGGCTCTACCGCATCCCCCTCCCCGTCACGCTGTCCGACTCCACCCATGGCGAGATCGCGGCGTTCGAGCTGATTACCTGCCGCGTCCGTGATGCCGACGGCGCCGAGGGCGTCGGCTACACCTATACGGTCGGGCGCAATGGCGGCGCTGTCGCCGATATCCTCAAGCGCGAGATCCCGCCGCTGGCCGAAGGACGCGAGGCCGACGACACCGAAGCCGTCTGGCATCACGTCTGGTGGGGCCTGCATTATGGTGGTCGCGGTGGCCCTGTGGTGCTGGCGTTGTCCGCGCTCGACATCGCGCTGTGGGATTTGAAGGCGCGGCGCGCCAGATTGCCGCTGTACCAGTTGCTCGGCGGTTTTGATGCGCACGTACCGTGTTATGCGGGCGGCATCGATCTCGATCTTTCGGTCGAAGCGCTCTTGAAGCAGACCGACGGCAATCTCGCAAAGGGCTTTCGCGCCATCAAGATGAAGGTCGGCCGGCCCGACCTCAAATCCGATGTCGCGCGCGTCGCGGCGATGCGGCAGCATCTCGGCGACGGCTTTCCGCTGATGGCGGATGCCAACATGAAGTGGACCGTCGAGGAGGCGATCCGCGCCGCCCGCGCCTTCGTGCCCTACGACCTCACTTGGCTGGAAGAGCCTGTTATCCCCGACGATGTCGCGGGCCACGCGCGCATCATGCAGGCCGGTGGCGTGCCGATCGCAGCGGGTGAAAATCTACGCTCGCTGTGGGAGTTCAAGAACTACATCACATCAGGCGCGGTGTCCTATCCCGAGCCCGACGTCACCAATTGCGGCGGCGTCAGCACCTTCATGAAGATCGCGCGGCTGGCGGAGGCCTTCAACCTGCCCGTCACCAGCCACGGCGCCCACGACATCACCGTGCATCTGCTCGCGGCCTGCCCGAACCGCTCCTATCTGGAGGCGCATGGCTTCGGGCTCGACACCTATATCGAGCATCCGCTGGCGCTCGAGGACGGCAAGGCGCACGCGCCGGCCCGCCCGGGCCACGGCATCAGCTTTGACTGGAACGGGCTGGCGAAGCTGGCGGCGTAGCCCATGAGGTCGTCATGCCCGGGCTTGTCCCGGGCATCCACGTTCTTTGTGCCGCAAGCAAGACGTGGATGGCCGGGTCAAGCCCGGCCATGACGATAGAGCGGCGTACTTTGCTGCACGCGAGGCATTCCAAGGGGCTTGATGGACCGCGCGGATAATCGGCTAGAGTGCCGGCAGCCGTCACCCTTCGAGAGAGCCACGCCTTGACCCCCGAGTTGCATCAAAAACTGACCGCGTGGCGCCAGCATCTGCATGCCCACCCCGAGCTGTCCCTGCAGGAAAAGGCGACCGCGGCCTTCGTGCAGGAAAAACTCACCGAGCTCGGCATTGCCTTCGAGGCCGGCATCGGCGGTCACGGCGTGGTCGCGACGCTGACGCGCGGGTCGGCGCAAGGGCGCGTCGGCCTGCGCGCTGACATGGACGCGCTGCCAATCACCGAGGATACCGGGCTTGCCTACGCCTCGAAAACGCCCGGCGTGATGCATGCCTGCGGGCATGACGGACACACGGCCTCGCTGCTCGGTGCAGCTGCGCTGCTCGCCGCGGATACCGACTGGAGCGGCACCGTCGACTTCATCTTTCAGCCGGCCGAGGAAGGTTTTGGCGGCTCGCGCGCGATGGTCGCGGCCGGGCTGTTCGAGCGATTCCCGATGGACCGCGTGTTCGGCTTCCACAACTGGCCGGGCCTAGAGGCCGGCACCATCGCGGTCCATGACGGCGTGGTCATGGCCTCCGGCGGACGCGTCACCATCACCATCGAGGGCCATGCGGGACACGCCGGCATGCCGCATCTGACCCGCGATCCCGTGATGGCGGCCGGCCATCTGATCGTGGCGCTGCAATCGATCGTGTCGCGCAGCGTCGATCCGCTCGACACCGCCGTGCTCTCGCTGTGCACGATCGAGGGCGGCACCGCGCCCAATCAAATCGCGGGCAAGGTCGTGATCCGCGGCACGCTGCGGCATCACCGCAATGACGTGAAGGACATCCTTCTCGCTCGCATCGCAGACATCTGCGCCGGCATCGCCACGAGCTTCGACGTCAAGGTCACGCCCGACATCGTCATGGGCGTCGGCGTGACGATCAACACGCCGGAAGAGGCCGGCTTCGCGCGCATGGCCGCGGACAAGGTGCAGGCGCCGATGCGGCGCGATCTTGCGCCCAGCATGGCCGGCGAGGATTTTGCCTTCTATCTCCAGCAGCGCCCCGGCGCGTTTGTCTGGATCGGCAACGGACCCTTGCGCGACGGCGCCGAGCTGCACGGCCCGCGCTACGATTTCAACGACGCGATCCTCCCGGTGGCATCGACCTGGATGGCCGAAGTCGCCAGGACAGCGCTGTCGGCGAACTGAGGCGGGCCCCGTGGCTCCCCCGGATCGGTTGCGCTAGGATCAAAGCTCCTTCGAACCAGCGAGATCCGGATGAACCGGCGCGAATTCGTGTCAAGGTTGACGGCGGCAACCGCGTTTGCGGGCGTGGCGTCGCCGGCGGCAGCAGCGGAAGGCAGGCGGGTCGCGCTGGTCATCGGCAACGGTGCCTACAGCAACGTGCCCGCGCTGCTCAATCCGCCGAACGACGCGAGCGACATCGCCGCGGCGCTGAAGCGGCTTGGCTTCACCGTCTCCCTGGCTGCGAACGCCGGCTTCGACGAGATGCGCCGCGGCCTGATCGCATTAGGGCGTGACGCCGCCGGCGCCGACATGGCGGCTGTGTATTTCGCCGGCCATGGCATGGAGATCAATGGCGAGAACTGGCTGATCCCTGTTGACGCAGAACTGAAGCGCGACACCGACGCGGCGAATGAAGCCATCAACCTGCAAAGCGTGATGCTGCAGGTGTCGAACACCACGAGCCTTGGCCTCGTCATCCTCGACGCCTGCCGCAACAATCCGTTTGCCGCCAGGATGAATCGCTCGATTGCCACGCGGGCAGCCACCATGAGCGGGCTCGGCCGCATCGAGCCGGTCGGTAACGTTCTCGTCGCCTATGCCGCACGCGACGGCACCACGGCGCTTGACGGCGACGCGCGCAACAGCCCGTTTGCAGCGGCGCTCCTGCGCAACATCGAGCTGCCCGGTGTTGAGGTGACGTTCATGTTCCGCAACGTCCGCGACGACGTGATGGAGGCGACCCGCAACGCGCAGCAGCCGTTCGTCTACGGTTCGCTGTCGCGCCAGGCGATCTACCTTGCCGGCCGGCCAACGGCCGGTGCCGATGGAGCGCCGAACCCGCTTCCGGCCGTCGCCTTGCCTGCTCCACAGCACACGCCGACCTCGCCAACGATCGATCCCGCGCTGGTCGGCACCTGGGAGATCATGGTGCCGAGCGGCCGCGGGCAGTCGCGCTGGATCTGGCAGATCATGGGCGACGGCACCTACAGATTCCACGCCGAGCCGCAGCGCTCGGCTCGTCCGCACGAAGGCACGATCACGGCCGCGAACGGCCACTGGACGCTGCACGCCCTCAGAGGCCTGTCGGGCTACAGCGACGGCGGCGCCTACGAGATCCGCAATGCGCTGGCTGTCATCACAGGCAAGCTGGGCACCGGCGCCTGGAAGCGCAGCGCCGAGTAGATGCTCCTGCGCGCGATGATGCGACCCGAAGGGCCGCGTCATGGCTGCCACCCTGCTCGCTGGAACCCGGATGTCCCCGGCGCCTTGACGCGTGCGCTTGACGCACCGCGCCCGGGCAGCTTTAATGGATTACAAGAACATTTGTTCGCATTCCGAACATTCTGCCGTCGGGCAAAAAGCGGGCTCACAACACCGCGTCCCGCACCACCAGAGGAAACGTCACCGATGCAAGCCCTCCTCTCCGGCGAAAGCACGCTCGTCGTCACGATGATCGTCGCCTATATCGCCTTCACCTCCTGGCTCACGCTGAAGCTGCGCAGCCGGACCAGCGATCAGTTCATGACCGCGTCCCGCGCGATGCCGGCCGTCGTCGTCGGCGTGCTGATGATGTCCGAATTCGTCGGCGCCAAATCCACCGTCGGCACGGCGCAGGAAGCGTTCCAGTCCGGCATGGCTGCGGGATGGGCCGTGCTCGGCGCCTCGCTCGGCTTCCTGCTGTTCGGCCTGTTGATGGTGAAGAAGCTCTACAATTCCGGCGAATACACCATCTCGGCCGCGATCGCGCAGAAATACGGCAAGTCGACCATGCTCACCGTCTCCGTGATCATGATCTATGCGCTGCTGCTGGTGAATGTCGGCAACTATGTCAGCGGCGCAGCCGCGATCGCCACCGCGCTGCATGTCAGCCTCCCCGTTGCGATGTGCATCATCGCTGCGGTTTCGACCTTCTACTATGTGTTCGGCGGGTTGAAGGGCGTCGCCTGGGTGACGATCCTGCACAGCGCCTTCAAGGTCGTCGGCATCATCATCATCGTCGCGGTCGCGATGTCGCTGACCGGCGGCATCGCGCCGATCAAGGCCAAGCTGCCGGCGTATTACTTCTCGTGGGACGGCAAGATCGGCTTCACGACGATCTTCGCCTGGACCTTCGGCACCGTCGGCGCGATCTTCTCGACCCAATTCATCGTCCAGGCGATCTCCTCGACGCCAAGCGCCGCCGAGGCCCGCAAGGCGACGTACTATGCCGCAGCGTTCTGCCTTCCGCTCGGCTTCCTGCTCGCGCTGATCGGGGTTTCCGCAAAATATCTCTACCCCGACATGAACAGCCTCTACGCGCTGCCGGTGTTTCTGGAGAAGATGCCGCCGCTGGCCTCCGCCTTCGTGACGACCTCGCTGGTCGCCTCGATCTTCGTCAGCGTCTGCACGGTCGCGCTCGCGATCGCCTCGCTCGTGGTGCGCGACTTCTACGTGCCTTACTGGAAGCCGACGCCGGAGCGCGAGCTGAAGATGACTCGCGTGTTCTCGATCGTGATCGCGATCGTGCCGCTCATCTTCGTGTTCTTTATTCCGGAGATCCTGAAGCTGTCGTTCTTCACGCGCGCGCTGCGCCTGTCGGTGACGATGGTGGCGATGATGGGCTTCTATCTGCCGCTGTTCGCCAGCAACCGCGGCGCCACCGCCGGCCTGATCGGCGCTGCCGTCGCGACCACGGTCTGGTACCTGCTCGGTAACCCCTTCGGCATCGACAACATGTACATCGCCGCCGCGTCGCCGCTGGTGGTGATGGCGATCGAGCGCATGGTGATGGGCCAGGCGCCCGCGGCCACGCCGCAGGCGGCGCAACCCAATGCTTTCGTGGAAAGGACTTCGACATGACCATCGGTGCCGAGGTCGCGATCGCCGACATCGAGATCACCGCCGACGGCACCGTTCGCCCAGTGGCCGGCGATCCCGACCGGTTCGACGCGTTCATTCCTTCGCCTTGCGTGCAAAACCACGCCGCCAACCTGATGCCGCTCGCCAATGGCGATCTCGCCTGCGTCTGGTTCGGCGGCACGCAGGAGGGCATGTCGGATATCTCGGTGTATTTCTCGCGGCTTCCGCGCGGCGCGACGCAATGGTCGGCGGCCGAAAAGCTGTCCGACGATTCCGGCCGTTCCGAGCAGAACCCGGTGCTGTTCCCGGCCCCCGACGGCACGCTGTGGCTGATGTGGACGGCGCAGCTGGCGGGCAACCAGGACACCGCGCTGATCCGCCGCCGCCTCTCGCGCGACCATGGCAAGAGCTGGGGCCCGATCGAGACGCTGTTTCCGGAGCATCGCGGCCGCGGCACCTTCATCCGGCAGCCAATCGTCGTGCTCGACAATGGCGACTGGCTGTTGCCGGTGTTCTATTGCCACAGCACGCCGGGCAAGAAATGGAACGGTGACGAGGACACCAGCGCGGTGAAGATCTCGACCGATGCCGGCGCAACCTGGCACGATGTCGACGTCCCCGGCAGCCGCGGCTGCGTGCATATGTGCATCGAACGCCTCGACGACGGCTCGCTGATTGCGGTCTATCGCAGTCGCTGGGCCGACAACATCTATCAGAGCCGCTCGACCGATCACGGCCGCAGCTGGTCGGCGCCGGTTGCGACCGCGCTGCCCAACAACAACTCCTCGATCCAGCTCACGCGGCTCGGCAACGGTCATCTCGCGCTGGTCTTCAACGATTCCAGCGCCAGGGATGCGAGCGGGCGCCGCCTGTCGCTCTATGACGAGATCGAGGACGACCTTCCGCCCGTGCTCGCCGGCGATGGCGGCAAGTCGGATGGACGCACCGCATTCTGGGGCGCGCCGCGGGCGCCGATGACGCTGGCGATCTCGACCGACGGCGGACGCTCGTGGGCCAAGCGCAACGTCGAGACCGGCGACGGCTATTGCATGACCAACAATTCGCGCGACCAGACCAATCGCGAGCTGTCCTACCCCTCCGTCAAGCAGACTGCCGACGGCGCGATCCACACGGCCTTCACCTTCCATCGCCGCGCGATCAAATATGTGCGCGTGACCGAGCCATGGGTGAAGCGGGGCTGAGAGGATGGACAAGAGGCACGCACTCGTCACGGGCGCCAGTTCGGGCATTGGCGCTGCGATCGTCGAGCGCCTGTTGCGCGACGGCTGGCGCGTCACCGGGATTAGCCGGCGCCCTGTAACGTTCGACCATCCGGCGTTCGATCATCTATCGCTTGACCTGAACGACCTCGGCGGCATTGCGAACGCCGTCTCGGGCCTCACACCGACGGCGCTCGTTCATGCCGCGGGCATGCTGAAGGTCGCTCCGCTGGGATCGCTTGACCATGACGACGGTGCTGCGATGTGGCGGCTGCATGTCGATGTCGCCGCACGCCTCGCCGACGCGCTGGCGCCGCGCCTGCCGCAGGGCGGGCGCATGATCTTCATCGGCAGCCGCACCGCATCGGGCGTGGCCGGCCGCGGCCAATATGCGGCGACGAAAGCTGCGCTGGTCGCGATGGCGCGGTCGTGGGCGAGCGAGCTCGCGCCGCGCGGCATCACGGTCAATGTCGTTGCGCCCGCCGCGACCGAGACGCCGATGCTCAACGACCCGGCGCGTGCCAATGTCACACCAAAACTGCCGCCGATTGGCCGCTTCATTAGACCTGACGAAGTCGCAGCCGCCGTGGCATTCCTGCTCTCAGGCGAAGCTGCCGCCATCACCGGACAGCAGCTCGTCATTTGCGGCGGCAGCTCGCTCTGAGGCGGCAGCTCTCCCGTCACGCCTCGTCGAGCAGCTCGAACAATTCCTCGACCATGTCGAACGGGGCATCGCGCGTCTGGCTGTGGTAGACGACGCGATCGCCGTCGCGTTGCAGCGATTTTCCTTTCGACTTCCGCAACCGTCCCGGCAGGAACGTCGCGGCCACGGCGCTTTGCCCGACGTCGAGGCGGACGATGCCTCTGCGCTTGCAGTCGAGCCTCAGCCGCGCGGCTGCAAAGACGTCGCGCGCAGCCAGCGGCAATGGTCCGAAGCGGCGCGAGGTTTCCTCCTCGAGATCGTCGAGGTCGTCCTCGCTGGCGCAGCGCGCGGCGCGGGCATAGAGCTCCAGCCGCACCGGCGCGGATTGCACATAGCTCTCGGGTAGCATGTCCGCGACCGGCAGGTTGAGGTCGGGCACCCACACCACGGACCTGCCGTCATCGACCTTCTCCGAGGCCATTTTCAGAAGATGACTGTAGAGCACGGGGCCGAAGACCTGGACGTGGCCGGATTGCTGCTCCGAGAACAGATCGCCTGCGCCCCGGAGATCCAGGTCGCGCTCGCTGATCGCAAAACCTGCGCCCGGCCGGCTGAACTCCTCCAGCACGGCCAGCCGCTTCTCGGACTGTCCCGAGGCCGACTCGGTCAGCAGAAATGCGAAGGCGCGGATGCCGCCGCGCCCGACGCGTCCGCGCAGCTGATGCAGCTGAGCGAGGCCAAACTTTTCGGGCCAGCACACCACGATGGTGTTGGCGCGCGGGATATCGAGGCCACTCTCGACGATGTTGGTGGCGAGCAGGACGTCGGCGTTGCCTTCGACGAAGGTCATCATCCGGTCGTCGATCTCGTCGGCCGGCAATCTGCCGTGCAGGCAGACGATCTTGAGATCGGGCGCCACCGCCTGCACGCGCGCCAGCATGGGCTCGAGATCCTGGATGCGCGGGCAGATCAGGAAGCTTTGCCCGTGCCGCCGCTGCTCGCGCAGCAAGGCCGAGGCGATGGCGGCATCCGACAACGGCGCGATCTTGGTCGCGACCGGAAGCCGGTGCACCGGCGGCGAAGCGATGACACTCAGGTCCCTGAAGCCGGCAAGACCCGCGGCGAGCGTGCGCGGGATCGGCGTGGCGCTCATCCAGAGCGTATGCGCATTCCTGGCAAGCCCGGAAAGCTTTGCCTTCTCGGCGGCGCCAAAATGCTGCTCCTCGTCGATGATGACGAGACCGAGGTCATCGAATTTCACGTCCTTCGAGGTGAGCGCCTGCGTTCCGACCACGACCTTCACCCGGCCGCTGCGCAAGCCCTCCCTGGTCTCCCGCGTCTCGGCACCGGAGGTGGCGCGCGACAGGTTGCCGACCTCGATGTCAAAAGGCGCAAACCGCTTGCGGAAGGTCGCAACGTGCTGCCGCGCCAGCACCGTCGTCGGCACCGCGATCGCCACCTGCTTTCCCGACAGCACCACGGCGGCCGCCGCCCGCAGCGCCACCTCGGTCTTGCCGAAGCCGACATCGCCGCAAATCACCCGGTCCATGGGATGCCCCGACGCGAGATCATCCAGCACGTCGTTGATCGCCTTGGCCTGATCGATCGTCGTGAAATACGGAAAGCGCGCGACGAATTTTTCGTAGGCCGATCCCGGCGGGACCAGCTTGGCCGCCTTCCGCCGCTTGCGCTGGCTGATGTGCTTGGCGAGGGCCTTGCCGGCGAGCTGGATCTCCTGCTCGGCGGCGGTGCGGCGGGCCCACCATGTGCTGCCATCCGCCTTGTCGAGCGCGAGCTTGCCGCGCTCCGCTGAATAAGGCCACATCTGCGCCAGATCGGGCGGCGGCACCAGCACCGCGTTGTCGCCGGCGAAGGACAACCTGACCATCTCGCGCAAGGCGCCGCCGCCGGTGTTCACGGTCTGCAGGCCATCGAGCACGGCAAGGCCGCGCTGAAGATGCACGACCACCGTGCCCTGTTCCGGCACGTCGGCATGATCGAAGGCCGCGATCCAGCTTCGCGCCATCGGCTGCGGATGATGCGCACGGCTGCCGAGCACGTCACTCGCCGTCAGCACGACGGCAGCTTTCTTGCCTGGAATGACGAAGCCGGCGTCGAGATCGGCGATCAGCGCCACGTCGCGATGGCGCGCACTCGCGGCCTCGTCCCAATCCGCGACGCGCTCCGCGCGCACGCCGCTCATCCGCTCCATCGCGCGCAGATCTTCCTCCTGGGCCGCGACGAGGATCAGGCGCGAACCGGCGCGCCTGGTGTCCTCGACAAAGGCGCGCAGGGCTTTCCTGGCGGATGTCAGCTTGGAGAATTCCGGCGTCGGCTGAAACGGCGCGCTACGCGGCAGCACCTTCATGCCACGGGTTGCCTGCTTCCAGTCGGGGCGTCCCAGATATTCGCGCTCCCTGTCCGCGCGACCCGCGCCCTCCTCGATCGTGCTCAGCCAGGCATCGGCATGCACCGAAACGCCGGCATCCGCGATCCACCTGGCCTTACCGCAATAGTCGAACAGCGTCGCGCGCTTGGCCCGAGCGCCAGCGATGGCGAGCCGCTCCGACATGGGATCGACGAGAAGCTCCCTGGTCTCGAAGATGATGTCATGCTCTTTCGGATCGAATGCCACGATGCGGCGGATGGCGCGCGCGGAATGCTCCACCCGGAACGGACCCAGCGCGCCTGCGGGAAATATCTCGAAGGTCTGGCCGTGAAACAGCACGCCGCCCGGATAATCCGGCTCGTCATCGAGGTCATAGCCCAGCTCTTCGAGACGGACGCGAAGCTCGCTCTCGGAGAAATGGCCGCCGACCTTCAAGCCCGTGTTCAAGCGCAACAGGCTCGCCGGCGTCGGCAGGCGCTCCATCACCGCTTCCGCCGTCGAGATGAGAAAGATCGGCTGCTTGGATTTTGCGAGGCGCCGCAGCACCGAGGCGCGACGGCCGGCGATCTCGCGCGATGGCTCCAGTTGATCGAACGGCAGGGTGTTCAGCCGCGGAAACACCAGCACTTCGCAGGACGGATCGAGTGCATGAATGACGCTGCCGAGCCGTTCTGCCCTGTTCTCGCTCTCGGCGAGGAACACGAGACCGCTGCGCCCGGATTCCTTCCACTGCGCCAGCAGATGCAGCGCCATCATGCCGAGCGGCGACGACGACGAGATCGTGGCGCGCTGCGAGCCCTTGCTCGTCGTCGGAGAACTTTTGCTTAGCGGGCGCCTGCTTGTCGAACTTTTGGCGGGCGAACGCTTTTTGGGCGAGCTTTTGACTTGCGAGCCCTTCTTTAGAGAACTCTTGCTTAGTGAGCCCTTGGCTGGCCGCAGTTTTTTGGAATGACGCACGTTAATCCGTTTCTCGTCGTAGGCAGTCGCTAATGGCACGCGCAGCCGAGTTCGTCCCGATTCGGTTGCGAATGGTCATGCATATGGGACGGGGCGTGCGAACGCGCGCCTCCCAAAACATCTCGCGCGACATAGAAGTCGCCGGCACACGCAAAAGCGCGAGGCCTCAAGCGCGATGAGATTCGGACGAATCGTCATCGCACTTTAATTGGTTGTTTGAGCATGATCTTCTTCGGAAAACCGCTACGCACTTTTCCGGATCATGCTCTTGCCGCCAGTCGTCTAGCAGACGCGCCGGCGCATTTCCACTCTTGTGATCAGGCAGCGGCTAAATGATGCCGCTCTGCCGAAGCGCTGCAATCGCAGCCGTGTCGTAGCCGAGTTCCGCCAGCACGGCATCGGTATGCTCGCCGAGCGTCGGCGGGCGCGTCGCGATTTCGCCCGGCGTTTCCGAGAGTCGAATCGCGGCGCGGGCAACCGGAGCCTGCCTCGGCAAGCCGGGATAGTCGACGTCTTGCAAGAAGCCGGCGGCGCGGATGTGGGGATGGTCCAGCGCCTGCTGCGGGCTCAGGACCGGCCCGGTCGGAATCATCGCCTTGCCGAGGGTGTCGACCGCCTCCTGCGTGGTACGCTCGGCGCACCAGCGCGCCATCCGCTCGCTGATGACGGGTCCGTTGTTGCCGCGGCTGATGTCGTCGGCAAAGCGCGGATCGTTCAGCCACTGCTCCTCCTCGCCCATCAGCCTGGCCCAGCGCTTGAACAGCGGATGACCGGTGACCTGGCACAGCACCCAGCCGTCCCGGGTGCGGTAGATGTCTGCGGGCGCGGCAGTCTGGCCGAGATTGCCTGATGGGACGCGATTGACGTTGATGACGGCCTGCTCGATCAGCGTCGCATTGGTGAAGGACAGCGCGGTCGCCAGCAGCGCGCCCTCGACGATCTGCCCGCGCCCGGATTTGCCGCGCTCGATCAGTGCGGCGAGCGTCCCGAAGGCGCAATGCAGCGCGGTGCCGAAATCGACCCAGTTCACCGCCGCGCGGTAAGGCGGATTGCCCGCGCCGGTCATGTAGACCGAGCCCGACATGACCTGGCCTACGCCATCGAAACCGACGCGGTCGGACCACGGCCCCGGCCCGCCGAACGCAGTGGCCGTGGTGAGGATGATGTCCGATTTGATCGCCTTCAACGAGTCGTAATCGAGCTTCATGGCGCGCAAGGTCTGTGGTGGCAGATTGGCGACGACGACATCAGCGGTCTTGACCAGCCGGCGCATCACCTCCTGCCCATCAGGCGTCATCGGATCGAGCGTGATGCACTTCTTGTTGCGGTTGACCTGGAGGAACAGCGCGCCCTCGCCGCCTTCGCCGACCGGCGCCACGAAGCGATCCTCGCTGCCGTCACGCTTCTCGACGCGAATGACCTCGGCGCCGAACTCGGCCAGCAATGTCGCGCAATACGGCCCCGCGATGTAGCGCCCGAAATCAAGGACGCGCACGCCTTCCAGAACTCCCCCCATCGACCTCTTCTTTCCTTCACTACTTCCGGTCAGATTACAGGGAATGGGTGCCACGGCAAGGTGCAGCGCACACGATGCCTTGTCGCAAGATGCTGCCTTCAAGATGTCATCATCCAGCCGTTTCGGCCGGCGGAAATTCTGCTCTAGTATAGGCCTGTCGGTCCCTCCAGCCAGAAGCGCACATCCATGCCGCAACAATTCGATCGATCCGCAGAAGATCTCGGCAACGCCATTCATTTCGAGCACGTCAACATCCAGGTTCCGGACCAGCGCCTCGCCACCCTGTTCTACGTCACGGGGCTTGGACTGACCCGCGATCCCTATCTGATGGTGTCCGACACCAACATGTGGATCAATGCCGGAAGGAGCCAGTTTCATCTGCCGAGCGGCAAGGCGCAGGTGCTGCGCGGCCATACCGGGCTCGTCATCGAGGGCCGCGAGGCGCTGCTGGCGCGATTGGCCTCGGTCGCCGGGAAGCTCGAAGGCACCGCCTTCGCATACGCCGAGCACAACGATTATGTCGAAGCGACCTGCCCCTGGGGCAACCGCCTGCGCATCCACGAGCCGGACGCGGCACGCTTCGGGCGCATCACGCTCGGCATCCCCTATGTCGAGTTCGAGGTGCCGGCCGGATCGGCACAGGCAATCTGCGCCTTCTATCCCGAGATCATGGGCATGCCGGCGAGCTTGCGCAACCGCGGCGGCAAGGTTGCCGCGGTGAAGACCGGCCGCGACCAGCATCTGCTGTTCCGGGAGACCGATCGGCCGCAGCCCGCCTATGACGGCCACCATGTGCAGATGTACATCACCGATTTCTCCGGCCCTTATCGCAAGCTGCTGGCGCGCGACCTGATCTCCCGCGAGGACAACCAGTATCAGTACCGGTTCTGCGACATCGTCGATCTCGACAGCGGCAAGCATCTGTTCACGGTCGAGCACGAGGTACGCAGCGCGACGCATCCGATGTTCATGCGGCCGATGGTCAATCGCAATCCTGTCGTCAACAACCGCAACTACGCCTACGGCCACGATCAGGCATCCTGGGCGATGGGGCCGGATCAATATGAGGGATAGGGCTCCCGCGACAAAGCCGCCGACGAAGCGGCTTTGTCAGCTCGAGCCTGGATCCGTCACACCTGGTCGCCCGTCCTCGCCGGCACCGCGTCCACGCCGCGCGGCGGTGCGCCCGGCTGTCCTTGCACAGGTGTCGATCTCGGCGCCGTACGGGCGATGCCGGCCAGCGCCTGCTTGCGCCGGCGTCGTTCCTGCAATTGCTGGTCTGCCAACACGCCGATCAGAATCACCGTCCCCATCACCGCGAAGTTCAGCGAATTGGGGATGCCGAGGATATTCACGAGGTTCTGGAGCACCTGCAGCAGCGCAGTCCCCAGCACGATACCGAGAATAGAACCCTCGCCGCCGCGCAGGCTGCAGCCGCCCAGCACGGCAGCCGCGATCGCGTAGAGTTCATAGAAATTGCCGAAGGAGCTCGGAGACACCGAGTTCGTGTAGAACACGAACAGGACCGTCGCAACTCCGGCGAGCCCACCGCTGATGATATAGGCGGTTGCGATCACCATGTTGGTGTTGATGCCGGAGAAGCGCGCCGCCTCCTCGTTCTTGCCGACGGCATAAAGCCAGCGTCCGTAGACCGAGCGGTGCAGCACCACGCTGAGGACGAACGCAAGGACGATCAGGAGGATGAAGGTGTTCGGGATGCCCGCCACATGGCCGGAGGCAATGTTGCTCAGTGTCGCTGCCTCGTCGCCGTAGCCGAAGCCGCGTGTCGAGTCGGTCGTGTAGTAGCGGGCGGCGCCGCGATAGATCAGCAACCCGCACAGCGTCACGATGAAGGGCTGCATCTTCAGCCGGGTGATCAGGACCCCCTGAATGGCCCCCAGCACCAGTCCACCCAGCAATACGGCCAGCAGCGCCAAGGGCCAGGGAACCTGGTACGTCGTCAGAAGGTCGACGAAGACGACACCGAGCAGCGCGAACATCGAGCCGAGCGAAAGGTCGATGCCGCCGGTGATGATCACGAGCCCTTCGCCAAGCGCAAACACGCCGAACAGGCCGATCAGATTGGCCATGTTGAGCAGATTCACCACCGACAGGAAGGCCGGATTGATCATGCCCGTGATGACGGAAATCACCACGAGCAGCAGGCCGAGACCGAGTTCTTTCTTGTTCATGGGGCAGCGGCTTCCACGGTTTCCAGCGCCTGGCCCATCGCAAGCCGCAGCACGTTGTATTCACTGAATTGCGGTCGCTCCAGCACACCGCTGACGCTGCCTTCATGCATCACCGCGACCCGGTCTGAGACACCGATGACCTCCTCCATGTCCGAGGAGATCATCACGATCGCGACGCCCTGGTCGGCGAGCTCGCGCATCAGCGCGTAAATCTCGCTCTTGGCACCGACATCGATGCCGCGGGTGGGCTCGTCGAAGAACATCACGCGCGGCTGCATGGAGAGCCACTTGCCCAGCACGACTTTCTGCTGGTTACCGCCGGAGAGGGTCACGGCCTCCATATCGACGCTCGGCACCTTGATGGAGAGCCGCCTGACCTGCTCCTTCGCGACATTGTGCTCGGCCGCGCCGTTGACCAGCCACATCCGCGCGTAATTGCGCAGGCTCGCCAGCGTCACATTCTCGCGGATCGGCAGCTCCAGCACCAGCCCGGTTTTCTTGCGGTCCTCCGGCACCAGATAGATGCCTTGCCTGATCGCATCCCGGGGCGATGCGACATCGACCGGCGCGTTGTCGATCCTGATCTCGCCACCCAGCACCGGATCGATGCCGAAGGCCGCGCGGGCCAGCGAGGTACGACCAGCGCCCACCAGTCCTGCCAGTCCGAGGATCTCGCCATGCCGCACGGAAAGATCGATCTGCCGGTCGGGGAAGGCTGACGTCACGAGGCCGACGATGTCGCAGCCGCCCGGCTGCGGCGGCCGTTTCGGCGGCGTATGCAGCGCTTTCAGGTCGCGGCCGATCATCAGCCGGATCATTGTGGCATGGCTGAGCTGGTCCCGCGCCAGCTCTCCCACCGTGCGCCCGTCGCGCAGCACCACGACGCGGTCAGCGCAGGTCATGATCTCGCCGAGCCGGTGGGAGATGTAGATCACGGCGATGCCGTGCGCCTTCAGATCGGCAATCACCGCCAGCAGCCGCTCGGTCTCCGAAATCGTCAGGCTCGAGGTCGGCTCGTCCATGATGATCACGCGGGCGTCGATCGAGAGCGCCTTGGCGATCTCCACCATCTGACGTTCGGCGATCGAGAGATTTTCGACCAGCGTGTCAGGGCCGAAATCGGCGCCCAGCCGCTGCAGCAGCGGCGTCACGCGGGCGCGCATCTGCGCGCTGTCCACCAGCTTCAGCGGGCCGCCGACGAGCTTCTCGCGTCCGATGAAGACGTTCGCGGCGACGTCGAGATTCTCGAACAGGTTCAGCTCCTGATGCACAAAGGCGATGCCGGTCTGCGTCGCCTCGTTCACCGTCATTTGGGCATGGTCAGTGCCGCCGATGCGGATCACGCCCGCGCTCGGCTCAATCACGCCGCCGAGCACGCGCATCAATGTCGACTTGCCGGCGCCGTTCTCGCCGATCAGGCCCAACACCTCGCCGTGGTGCACGCGCAGGCTGACATCGTTGAGGGCCATGACCCCGGGATAGGACTTGCTGATCCCGACAAGTTCGAACAGGATTTCCGCCATTCACTTCCTCCTGCTCGACGCCCGACGGCTATGGCCGCCGGGCGTCGAAAGGCACTCAAAGTCACTTCTTCAGCAGATCCTTCATGTGAGCGGTGAAATCCGCGACGTTGGTCTTGCTGATCACCTGGGTCGGCACGATCAGCTTGCTGTCGGCCGGAATCCAGGACTTGTCGCCGTTCAGCGTCTTGATGATGTTGGTGGCGGAGAGATAGCCGAATTCGAACGGCTGCTGCACCACCGTCGACTCGATCGTGCCGTCGGAAATTCCCCGCAGCGTGCGCTGATCCTCGTCGAAGCCGACGATCTTCACCTTGCCGGCCTTGCCCGCCGCCTTGACCGCATCATAGATCAGCGGGGTCTCGTAGCTCCAAAGGCCGGACAACAGCGCAATGTCGGGATATTTGACGAGCACGTTCTCCATGTTCGCCTTGGCCTTGGCGGAGTCGACCTGATCGGTGAACACGTCGACCAGCTCGATCTTGGTGCCGGCGATCGCTTCCTTGATACCCTGCACCCGCTCGCGGGCGTTGTCCGCGTCCATCGTGCCGACGAACAGCGCGATCTTGCCGCCGTTCGGCAACGCCTTCTTGAACTCCTCGCCCGCTTGCCGCCCGGCCGCGACGTTGTCGGTGCCGATATAGGCGAGACGCTTGCTCTGCGGCGCGTCGCTGTCCGTCGTGATCAAGATGGTCTGGGAGGCGACCTTGTTGAGCTCTTCGGTTGCATGCGGCGCATCGTCGACCGAGATCGAGATGCCGGCGACGCCGCGCACCAGCAGGTCGTCCAGCTCGCGCCGCTGGCCCGCCGCGGTCGCATCATTGGTGACGATCAACTGGATATCGTATTCCGGGTGCTCCTTCTGAGCCTTCTCGAGCCCGCGGCCGGCGATGACCCAGAAATCGGCCGCTGCATTGGTCACCAGCGCGATGGTCTTCTTCTGCTGGGCCTGCGCCGCACCCGTGGCCAGCGCGAACGCAGCGGCGGTCGCGAGCAACGGCACTAGCAATGTCTTCATTGATCCGTTCATGTGTACCTCCCTTTGGTCCCCCCAGATGCGGGGCTTTACAGCGCTTTTGCGCTCTATTTTATTCACGCAGCGAAGAAATGTTGCAGAGCAGAACATCAAAATCAGGATGCGCTGGCCACTTCTTCAAGCGGAAATAGTACATGAGGCATGATATTAGTAAATATGGCCGCCTCGTCGCGCTCCGCGCTGTGCTTTTCCAATCACACCGCCCCAATACGCGCCCATTAAATTCATGCTCTGAATTAAATAGGACAGCATGACTGACCAGACTGAGTTGCCGAGACGAATTTTAGGCATGACCCGTGGCTCGAACCGGGGCCGCCTGGTGGAAGTCCTGCGACGCCACGGGCCGTTGCCGCGTGTGGAACTGGCCCGGAGCACGGGACTGAGCTTCCCCGCCGTTTCCGGCCTGACCTCCAGGCTGATCGCGGAAGAGCTGCTGTGCGAGACCGAGACCGCGGCCCCCCCATGGTCCGACGATCCCGACGAAGAGGATCCGGATGGGCTGAATGGCCGCCGCCGTGGCCGGCCGGCCGTGCTGCTGACCCTGAACCCGAAGTTCGGCCGCGTCATCGCGGTCTCGCTGCGCATGAATCTGATCGAGACACTGATTGCGGATTTCAGCGGCTTCAGCCTGGCCCAATCACGACTCGAAATCGCGACCCGGGCTCTCGATGCGGGCGCATTGTGCGACCTCGTGATCACGCAAATCAATGCGATGCTGGCGGCGACGGCCACACCGCGCCATCGGCTGCTGGGAATAGGGATTGCGCTTCAGGGTATCGTGGACGCGGATACTGGCCGGCATCTGTGGAGCCCGGTGTTGTCCGTCACCGACATCGATCTGGCGAAGCCGGTGCGCGAGGCTTTCGGCACCGAAGTCGTGATGGCGAATGATGCTGTCGCGGTTGCGCTCGCTCTCGCCGCCGCGGAGCCGTCACTGGCGCAGGGCCTGATGGCCACGATCCTGATCGGTCACGGCGTCGGCATGGGCGTCGTGGTCGACGGTGAAGCGCGGCTGGGCGCCGGCGCCGGCAGCGAGATCGGCCATACCAAGCTGGGATCGAACGGGCCGCAATGCCGCTGCGGCCAGCGCGGCTGCATCGAGGCCCATCTCGCCGACTACGCGCTCTACCGCGACGCCCGCACCTTTCTCGACTTGCCGCCGGCGGCGTCGCAGCAGCCTTCCGAGGCGCAGATGACCCTCCTGCATGAGCGGGCACGGAGCGGTGATCCCCGTCTCGAGCACGTCTTCCAGCAGGCAGGTCGCGCGCTTGCCGAGGCGGTCGCGGCAACGATATCCGTGCTGCGCCCGCACCATGTCGTCCTGGCAGGTCGCGGCCTGCAGGCATTTGACATGATGCGCCACGCCTATGAGGAGCGGCTCGAGCAGGCGGTGTTGCCTTGGTTGCTCAAGTCCACGACGATCCATCTGCGGCCAAGCGATTCGGCGGCCATCGTCGATGGCATGATGCAACGGACGCTGCGGGTCGTGGACCGCAACCACATGGAGACAACCGAATAGGCAACGGCCCGGCGCCGACCATGAAGGCGATCCGGCGAAGTTGAGGGCGAACTGCGGCAGCCCGCGATCATCTCGCGATTCCCACGGCCCGATTGTATTATCCGCGCATGAGCGAATCCGGCACCGTGGAAGGCGACGCAAGGCGCGTTCGCAAGATCATCCATATCGACATGGATGCCTTCTACGCATCGGTGGAACAGCGCGACAATCCGGAACTGCGCGGCAAGCCCGTCGCTGTCGGCGGCTCGGCCGAGCGCGGCGTGGTTGCCGCGGCGAGCTATGAAGCGCGTAAATTCGGCGTTCGGTCCGCGATGGCGTCGGTGACCGCGAAGCGGCAATGTCCCGACCTGATCTTCGTGAAGCCTCGCTTCGAGGTCTACAAGGCGATCAGCCGGCAGATCCGCGAGATTTTTGCCGAGCACACCGAGATCATCGAGCCCTTGTCCCTCGACGAGGCCTATCTCGACGTGACGGAGAACCTGCAAGGCATCCCGCTCGCGCGCGACATCGCGCTGCGGATCCGCGAGAAGATCAAGGCGGAGACCGGCCTCAACGCTTCGGCGGGCATTTCCTACAACAAGTTCCTGGCCAAGCTCGCCTCCGATCACCGCAAGCCCAACGGCCAGTTCGTGATCTCCCCGGAGATGGGACCCGCCTTCGTGGAGACGCTGCCCGTCGGCAAGTTCCACGGGATCGGGCCGGCAACAGCTGCGAAGATGAACGCCCTCGGCCTTTTTACCGGTCTCGACATCCGCAATCAGACGCTCGAGTTCATGAACGCGAACTTCGGCAAGTCGGGCGCCTATTATTACTGGATCTCGCGCGGCGTCGACGAACGGCCTGTGCGGGCCAACCGGATCCGCAAATCCATCGGTGCGGAGACCACGTTCTCGACCGACCTTGCCGAATTCGACGCGCTGGTCGCCGAGCTTCGCCCCCTCGTCGACAAGGTCTGGCGCCATTGCGAGACGACCGGCAGCCGGGGCCGCACCGTCACCTTGAAGATCAAGTTTGCCGACTTCGAGATCATCACGCGCAGCAGGTCTCTGCTCGCGCCGGTCGCAGGCCGGGACGAGCTGGAGCGCCTCGCCTGCGGCCTGCTCGACGTCGAGATGCCGCTGCCCAAACGCGTCAGGCTCCTGGGTGTAGCGCTGTCCACCCTCCAGCTCGCAGACGATGCGGAGCCGCAACTGACCTTCGGCATCTGATCCAGAGCCGCATGCGGCAAATGCACAGCTTTGTCCGCGCACGCGGCGGGAGGGAGCGGTGGTCCTCATCTTGATTCAGAGGCATTTGTTGCCCGCCTTAAACGAAATTTGGAATGGCCAGGCCGCTCCATTTCGCTTCTCCTACGCATCTCGCCATCCGCCTGGTGCAACAGGAGCTATTCGTGACCGAACGCCTTCCTTCGTTTTTGACCTCCCGGCGTCGCCTATTGATCGCGACGTCCGTGATGGCGGCCGCTGCCCTGACGGGAATGGCGGGTCTGTCATCGGTTCGAAGTGCCGGCGTCTCATCGAACGGCGGTGACATCACCTTCCTTATCGACTCGCTCGGCGGCACCTGGATTCCGAACAACAGCTCCATCTCCAGCTTCCAGGGCCACATCTGGGGCCACGTGACCGACAAGCTCGTCTATGTCGATGCCGACGGCAAGGTCAGTCCCTGGATCGCCGAGAGCTGGGAGCAGAGCAGCGACGCCACCCAGTTCACCCTACACCTCAAGAAAGCTGTGACGTTCTCCGATGGCACCGCACTCGACGCATCGGCTGTCGTCGCCAATCTCGACATCTGGTACGCCGGACGGAAGAGCGAGGGCATCAACCCGGTTGGCCTCTTCCCGAAGACCTACGACCGCGCCGAGGCCGTCGATGCAACCACCGTGAAGGTCTTCTTCAAGGCGCCGACACTCGGCTTCATTCCGACCCTCGGCTATCACGGCTCGATTCTCATCTCCCCAAAGACGCTCGCGCAGCCGGCCGCCCAGCAGGCCGACCTTGGCAAGACATCCGGCAGCGGGCCGTATGTGGTCGCCTCCTGGAAGGAGGGCGACTTCGTAAAGCTGGTCAAGCGCAAGGACTACAATTGGGGTCCCGCAGCCGTCGGCCACACCGGCCCGGCCTATCTTGACTCGATCACATACAAGATCGTCTCCGAACCATCGTTGCGGGTCGCCGCCGTCCAGTCCGGCCAGGCCGATGTCGCCTACAGCCCCTCACCGCAGGAATTGAAATCGCTCAAGGATGCCGGCTTCACCACCGCAACCCCACGCTATCTCGGCTTCGTCAACGGCCTTGCGGTCAACACCAGGCTGGAGCCGTATAACGATGTGAAGGTACGACAAGCGCTCCAGGCCGGGATCGACCGGAAGGAGATCATCGACACCATCTATACGCCCGACTGGAAGCTGGCGACGTCCTTCATCCAGAGCAACGTGCCCGGTGCGACCGACCACAGCGACCTCCTGGCCTACAACCCAGGCAAGGCCGAGAAGCTGCTCGACGAAGCTGGCTGGGTCAAAGGGGCCAATGGCATCCGCACCAAGGACGGCAAGCAGCTGTCGCTCACGCTTCACTCCAACCCCTACCTTGCGACGGCGAAGTCGATCGACGAGCTCATCGCCCAGCAGCTCGGCAGGATCGGCTGGAAAGTCACCATCCGCGCCTATGACGTCGTGACGTTCGGCGAGAAGGTGCGGTTCGGCGGGCCAGCCGTGCCGGCCTACGAGGTGACCCGCAGCTTCATCGATGCCGGCACGGTCGCCAGCATCCTCACCGACGCGAACAATGGCGAGAACTGGTTCAATCTCGGCGACAGCGACAAGAAGCTCAACGAGCTACGCGACAAGATTGCCGGCGCCGCCTCTCTCGACGTTCGCAATCCGCTGCTCGATGAGTTGCAGACCTACGTCCTGGAGCAGGGCTACTTCATCCCGCGCACGCAGATCGTCCAGCGGATCTACGTGCAGTCCCCGAGGCTCAAGGGTGAGGTCTACAACGGCATCGCGTACGCCAGCTATTACACGGCCACGAAGGGCGAGTGAGGCACCATGCGAGCGAATAACGCGACGAGGGCGCCGGCATGAGCAATGCTTACCTTGCCGACGCCGCAAGGCGCCTCGCGCAGGCCTTCATCGTGATCCTGCTCGCTTACGTCCTTACGTTCGTCGTCGTCAGCATTTTGCCGGGCGACCCCATCACGAACGTCCTGCGTGATCCCCAAAACGGGTTCAGCGAGGACGAGATCAAGGCGATCATCGCCGCGCAGGGCCTGGACCAGCCGATTCCGGTTCAGCTCTGGACATCGCTGTCCCACTTCGTCATCGGCGACTTCGGCCTGTCGATGCGGTCCAGCCGGCCCGTCGCAACCCTGATCGCCGAGGTTCTTCCTTCAACCCTGATCCTCGCATCCGCCGCGTTCGCGATCGCGCTGCTGCTGGCGATGACGATCGCCTATGGTACGCAATTCATTCCGAAGCAATTGGGCCAGGGTTTGCTGCGCGGCTTCCCGTCGTTTTTCCTGTCGGTGCCCAATTTCGTCATCGGCCTGATGCTGATCCACGTGTTCGGCTTCCAGCTCGGCCTGTTCCGCGTGATCGCACCCAACAGCTTCTGGGCGACCTTCTTCGCCGCGGTCGCGCTGGGCATCCCCGTCTCCGCGCGGATCGCCGAGGTGCTGATCGCGAACCTCGACAAGGAGTCCGAGCAGGAATACGCGGCGGTCGCGCGCGGCCGCGGTCTGACGCAGATGCGTCTCTTTGCGAAACATTTGCTCAAGCCGTCTTCGCTCCCGGTCGTCACCGTGATCGCACTCGCCATCGGCGAACTTCTCGGCGGCTCGCTGATCACCGAGACGGTGTTCGGGCGCACCGGCATCGGCAGCCTGGTGCAACGCTCGGTGAGCACGCAGGATTTGCCTGTCCTGCAGGCGGTCGTTTCGCTCGCGGCAGTCGTGTTCGTGCTCGTCAATTTGATCGCGGATCTCGTCTATCCGCTGCTCGACCCGCGCGTGAAGCTGGTCGACGGTCCCGGGGTGCGTCCGACCACCGCTGACGACAGCGCGACTGCGAAATCCGCGGCGGTGACATCATGACCCTCGCCTCCTTCTCCTCTGCTTCGCGTGTCACGTCGATCGGCCGGCAGACAGCTCTTCGGGTAGCGCCGACCGTAGCGCTTTCCTTTGCGGTCATCGCGATTGTGATTGCCTGGTCTGTGGCACCAAGCTTGTTCACGGGCCATAGCCCGATCGTCGGCGTCCCCGCCGACAAGCTGCTCAGCCCCAGCACGGCGCACTGGTTCGGCACCGATCACCTCGGCCGGGATCTCTATACCCGCGTCGTCTACGGCACAGCGTCCTCGGTGACGAGCGCGCTCATCGCCGTCGTCATTGCCGCCGTAGCAGGCGGACTCATAGGCCTCCTGGCGGGCTTTCTCGGCGGCCGGGTTGACATCGTGCTCGCCCGCCTGGTCGACGTGCTGCTGGCGATCCCGAATTTCCTGCTGGCAGTCATCGTCGTCACCGCGCTCGGTTTCGACACGACGAACGCTGCCATTGCGACCGGCGTCTCGGCGGTGGCCGTGTTCGCGCGGGTGATGCGCGCGGAAGTGATCAAGACCCGACAAGCGATTTTCGTCGAGGCGGCGTTCCTGTTGGGCGGCTCACGCTGGCACATCCTGTTACGACATGTGTTGCCGAACGCGTCGCGCTCTGTACTCCCGCTCGCGGTGCTGCAATTCGGCCTTTCGATCCTGGTGATCGCGAGCCTCGCTTTCCTCGGTTACGGCGATCGGCCGCCCGCTTCCGACTGGGGCCTGCTGATCTCGATCGGCAAGGACTACCTCAAATGGCCGTGGCTGGTGTATGCGCCCGCCTTCGTGACGATCGCGACCGTCCTCTCCGTGAACAGGATCAGCCGATGGCTGCGCAAGACAGACTGACCGCCGATACACTGACGCGCGCCGAGCTCATCGCGCCGGTGCCGTTGCGCCCGCTTCCGCTGCTCCGGGTCGATGGCCTGTCGGTCTGCTACGGGCCGCACGAGGTCGTGACCAATGTGGGGTTCGAGCTCGGCCGCGGCGAGAGCCTTGCTCTCATCGGAGAGTCGGGCTCGGGCAAGTCGACGATCGCCCGCGCGGTACTGCGGCTGCTCCCCAGCGGCGGGCACGCCACCGGCCGCGTGGCCTTCGACGGTCAGGAGGTGCTGGGGATTTCCGAGCGCGGCTTCCGGCCGCTGCGGGGACGAGCCATCGGTTTCGTGCCGCAGGATCCCGCCAACTCACTCAACCCGGTGCGTGCGATCGGCGCCCAGGCGCAGGAGGCGGCCGCGCTGCTCGACGAGGCCGACAAGGCGATCCGTAAGCAGCTCATCCTGGAGACGTTCGCCGAGGTCGGTCTCGACAATCCCCGGCGGGTCTACGACTCCTACCCACACCAGCTGTCCGGCGGCATGCTCCAGCGCGTGCTGATCGGCCTTGCGATCCTGCCACGGCCAGCATTGCTGGTCGCGGACGAGCCGACCTCCGCGCTGGACGTCACGATCCAGAAGCGGATTCTCGACCTGCTCACGCGGCTGCAGCACGACCTCAAGATCAGCTTGCTTCTCATCACCCACGATCTGGCGATCGCGGCCGAGCGTGCGAACGCGCTGGTGGTGCTCAAGGACGGCGTCATTCACGAAGCCGGCCGGACCGCTTCCGTCTTCTCCTCGCCTGAGTCGGCCTACGCCAGAAAGCTGCACGCGGATGTCCCGGCGCTCAACCCTGACCGTTACGCAGCGTTGCGCGATAGGGGTTTTCATGCCATCAAGACCGGCTTCGGCGACACACCGAAGATCGACGTTGGCGCCGTCACGAAGACCTTCATCGTCGACGGCAAGACGCTGACGGCCGTCGACGACGTCTCATTCACCGTCCCGGCCGGCACCACGCACGCACTGGTCGGCGAGTCCGGCTCGGGCAAGACGACGGCGGTCCGGCTGCTGCTGGGCCTCGAGCAACCCGACACCGGGACCATCTCGGTCGCCGGCGAGCAGATCACCGGCCGCTCGCCGGAGGCGCTGCGCGCGGCGTGGCGCCACCTTCAACTCGTCTATCAAAATCCGTTCACCTCGCTCGATCCGACCTGGACAATCGAGCGGCTCGTGCGCGAGCCGCTCGACCGTTTCAGGGTCGGAACCAGCAAGGAGCGGGTCGCGCGCGTGCGCGAGGCGCTGGCCGATGTCGGGCTCGGCGGGCACCTGCTTTCGCGCAAGCCTGGAACCCTGTCAGGCGGCCAGCGCCAGCGCGTGGCTATCGCCCGGGCGCTGGTTCTCAAGCCTGATGTGATCGTGCTCGACGAGCCCACATCCGCCCTCGACGTCAGCGTCCAGGCCGACATCGTCGAAGTCCTGCTCTCGCTACAGGCCAATTTGGGCCTGACCTATGTGTTCCTCTCTCACGACCTCGCCCTGGTGCGCCAGCTCGCTCACACCGTTTCGGTGATGCACCGCGGACGCATCGTCGAACATGGGACCGTCGCCGAGATCTTCGACAATCCGCAGCAGCCCTATACGAGGTCGCTGCTGGCATCGATCCCGTCGGGTATCGCCGGCGCCGCACACCTACCGCAGGCGCGCCTTCGGCTGATGGCGACTGCGGATTGAGTGACCGCAGTAAACTTCTGCTTGCTCACTTCTCATCATCCAGCGCGAGAACGGCGAAGCTCGCGAGCCAGTGCTCTCCCATGTAATGTTTCTCTATCCCCGTTCGAGCACCTGTGCGATCTCCCAGACATGACCTGAAGGATCGGCAAAGGACGCGGTTCGCCTTCCCCAAGGGCGATCGATCGGTCCATTGAGCAGATCGACGCCGATCTCCCGAAGGGCCGTGCACACTTGGTCGACGTCGACAACCCTGATCGTCAGGAGCACGCGCGGGCCGGCGGAGGACCCCCCGACGCGCAGCGGCTCAACGAGCGGAGACGCCTGCGAAACGTCGAGAAGGTTGACCAACAGCCCACCAAATCTGAGCACGGATGAGACCTTATCCTCCCAGATGGTCTCACATGCGAAAACCCTCGTGTAGAAGGCCCGTGATGACGCGATGTCATCGACGAACAATGTGATGACTTCGACCTCGCTTGGTAAACCAATGGCCATGTCGCTCTGCTCCTCGCCGTTGCAGTGTCGACTTGCGTGAACAAGGCAAGCCGCCGGCCATCATATTTCACGATGTCAGGGCGCGGCGCAATTCCGGCGGACCATCGGCCCGGCCCAGAAGCCTCGAGCCCTAGTTGAACAAATCCGGCTCGGCCTCGGTGATCCAGTCCCACAACGGTTGAAAGCTGAAATAGCCGCCCTTGTGCGTGCCGACCTGTCGCGAGGTCAGGCTGGCGATCTCGTGAGGGACCGGCTTTGGCGTGCCGGCGGCCTCGGCGAGCAACTGGGCGCGCGCGGCATTGTCCATCGCGATGTACCACCAGGCGGCCGCCTCGATCGTCGGTCCGACCGTGAGCAGGCCGTGGTTCTGCAAGATGGCGGCCTTCTTGGACCCCAGCGCTTGCGCGATCTTGCGGCCCTCTTCCGCCTCCAGCACGACACCCGAGAACGGATCGAACAGCACGTGATCCTCGTAAAAGGCGCAGGAATCCTGCGTCAGCGGATCGAGCAGACGGCCGAGCGCCGACCAAGCCTTGCCGTAGGTCGAATGGGTGTGGGCCGCCGCGATCACCTCCGGATGCGCGGCGTGGATCGCAGAGTGAATCACGAAGCCGGCCTGGTTGATCGGCTTGTCGCCGATCAGGATGTTGCCGTCGTGGTCGACGAGTTGGAGGTCCGAGACCTTGATCTGGCTGAAATGCCTCGACAGCGGATTGATCCAGAAGCGTTCAGGGAATTCCGGATCGCGCACGGTGACGTGACCCGCCAGACCCTGATCGAAGCCGTAGCGCGAGAACAGGCGGAACGTTGCCGCGAGCCGCTGCTTGCGATGCAGACGTTCCTCCTCGAACGACGCCGCGGGCGTGCGCTCGATCAGCGAGTATTTCCTGGGCTTCTCGACGACCTTGTTCATTGCAGCGGCTCCTTTTCTAGTATTCGAGATTCCTGTCGAAGACGTCGGCCAGCGGCACGCCATGCGCATAGGCATCGAGGTTGACCAGCGTCTTGTCGGCCAGCCGCTTGACGTCCCCTCCTCCCGTCCACGACACGTGCGGGGTCAGGACGATCTTGGGATGGTCATAGATCGGGTCGTTGTCCGGCGGAGGCTCCGGATCGGTGACATCGAGCGTGGCACCGGAAATTCGCCCCTCGTCCAGCGCCTGCAACAGGGCGTTCTGATCGACGATGCGGCCGCGCGCGACATTGATCAGGTGCAGCGATCTCTTGGCGCGCGCGAGCACGGCGGCGTTGATCAGACGCGCCGTCCTGGTCGTCGCCGGCAGCGCGAGAACGAGATGATCGGAGACCTCGACGAGTTTCTCGATGCTATCGGCGGGCTCGATGCCGGGAATGACATATGGCCAGGCCGAGCGCCGCAAAACCCTGATGTTGACGCCGAACGGCTTGAGCCGCTCCACGACGGCGCGGCCGATCGCACCGAAGCCCGCGATGCCGATCGTCTTGCCGCTGAGCGAGCCCAGCGGGGTGATCTTCCATTGCTCGCGACTGCGCGGCCGGATGTCATGGATACGTTTCTCGAAGCCGAGGATCGCTGCAAGCACATATTCCGCGATCGGATCGGCCGAGATGCCACGGCCGACCGTGACCACGGGACCGTCGAGCAGCCAGGTCGGGAAGAAATCGACGCCCGTCGATGCGGTCTGGATCCAGCGCAGGCCGAACGGCCAGCCGGCAGGCTTCTCCGCAGGCGCCTTGTGCCAGCCCGCCAGCGGCCGCGTCAGCAGCACGTCCGCCTCCGGAGCCACCTCCCACGGCGCGCGATCGGCAGGATGATCGATGATCAGCGGACGCGACCAGTGATCGGCCAACGCGGCACGAATGTCCGGACCAAGCTGATTGACGATGATCGGAGATCGCACGCTGGTGGAGGCGCGCCGGCTTTCAATTCGGGGGCTGTTCATGTCACGCGTTCATGATGGCTTTGATGCGGACATGCTAGGCGCTCGGCGCAAGATAGTCTTTTCAAAGATCATCGGCATCGGGCAACAACAGGATGACGCTTCCGATCGAGGCATAAGAATTCGTCTTCTGCACGCGGCCCGCCGACGGCGCCCCGGCGCTCACGCCTTGACATCGCCGCTAGCGATCCAATCTTGAGTGGAGATCAAGGACCTGGCTCATGAAAATCCTCAACATTCTGACGCGGCGCTGCCTGCCGCTCGAAGAACTGGATGCGGCCGTCGCCTTTTACGAAACGCTGATCGGCCAGAAAGCGCGCCTTCGCTTTGACTACCCCGAGTACGACCTGAGACTGGCGCAGGTCGCATCGATCCTGCTCATCGCCGGAACCGAGCATAGCCTGAAGCGGTTCGCCGCGACGCACATGACTTTCATGGTGGAGGGCATCGAGGCTTTTGCCGCGTATCTTCCGACGGTCGGCGCGACGATTCTGGAAGCGCCGAAGCCGGTCCCGACAGGCCGCAACATGCTGGTGCGGCACCCCGACCAGACGCTGGTCGAATATGTCGAGCACAACGACAAGCATCCGGCAGACGTGCCGTCGTCGGCCTCCCGCTGATCTGACTGCCTCTATTTCTTGCCGCCGAGGCCCTCAGGCCGCTCAGCCCGCGATTGAGCCGCTGCCTCGCCGGCGCGGCGGAAGACGGTCTCCATCAGCCATTGCTCGTTGGGAAAGTGCTCCGCCCATTCATCCCAGCCGGAGTGCCTGCGATATTGTCCGAGACGTCCGGACGCCAGCACATCCTCCCTGCTGACCGAGACGCGGCGGTCGCAATCGGGTGCGACGTAGATCGCATCTGCACGGCAATAGAGCTCGCACATGAAGCAGGTCTGGCAATCCTCGACGCGCGCGAGAACCGGCAAGCCGTCGGTGCCGGGATCGAGCACATTGGCCGGGCACACCTCGATGCAGCCCCCGCAATCCGTGCAGCGCTCCGCGACGATGAGCTCGATCATGACGTCGCCTCGAGTTGACCAGGTTGGGCGCTTGCAGATGGACGATCCAGCGCGACCCAGACCTGGTCCAGTCCGCCGCTGAGCAGGCGCGCGGCCAATCGCGGATCTCGTGCGGGATAATCCTCACGACGGTGAAGTCCCCTGCTCTCATCACGCGCTGCCGCGGTCGCAACGGACCACCGCGCCGTGGCCAGCAACGCCGCTGTCTCGCGCAAGGCGATCGAGCCCGCCTGTCCGTGATTGGCCACCTCACTCCATAAATCTTCGAGTGTTTGCGAAGAGGCCGCGAGCCCTGCCCCGGTGCGGAACAAGTTCTTGTCGAACGGATGCATCTCGGCGCGCACGCGGTCCCTGGTTGCGGCCACGTCAATGTCCTGTGGCCGGCCATGCGGACGTAGCCCGGCACGTCCAAGCGGGGTGAGCTCCGCAGAACGACTCTTCATGCTGCGCGCGACGCGCGCGGCCGCGGTTCCTGCGAATACGCCGGACGACAGCGCCCACGCCGAGTTGACATTGCCGCCGCCGGAAATCGCGCCCGCGACCTTTTCGCGCGATGCATTGTCGCCTGCGACGAACAGTCCCGGCACCGACGTAGCGCCGTTCACATCATGGACGCGCACACCGCCAATACCGCGGATTGTGCCGTCGTTGTGCAGGGTGACTTCGAACCGGTCGCGGTAGGGATCGATGCCCCAGCGGTCGAACACCAGCGGCACGTTCGGCGAGATCGTATGCAACCGCGCCTTGACGTCATCAGGCAGACGCTGCAGCGTGCAATAGACCGGGCCGCGCTGGAGCGCGCGGGCCAGGCGGACGGTCTGGTCGGGGCCGAAGGGAAGATCGAGCTCGCCCCCGTCGGCGTCGTAATAAGTCGCGAACGCATAGGCCATGCTTCGCGTCATCGTCGAATGCGCCGGCGCAATGGTGTAGGCCGCAGTGAACTCCATGCCGGACATCTCGGCGCCGGCCTCCGCCGCGATGAGATAGCCGTCGCCCGTGTTGGTTCGCGATCCCAGCAGATGGGACAGGAAGCTGGTCCCGCCGGCCGCGAGCACCACAGCCCCTGCCTCGACCCGATAAGCGCGGCTGCCATCCTGCCGACGCTGGCCACGGGCACCGCCGATCGAGCCGTCGCATCGTGCCAAAAGTTCAAGAACGGGCGATTGATCGAGGATCGTGACGCCGTAGCTCAGCACCTGCTGCCGCAGGGCGCGCATGTATTCGGGCCCGCGCACGGCGCGGTAGTTCACCCGCCCTTCGTCATCGGTCCCGAACTTATAATAGCGCGCGAGGGTCGGCAGCGTGCGCCAAGTCTGGTCGAGGATGCGATACATCCAGTCTGCTTCGCCAAGACCGAGGCCGGCGGCGATACGATTCGCGACGGCCGCGTCTCGCGCCGCGGCAGGATCCGGCGGCACCCACCAATGGCCGGGCCCCGCGGCAGCCGTGACGCCGCTGGTGCCGCAATAACCCTTGTCGGCCAGCACGACTTTCGCCCCGGCCTGCGCGGCGGATGTCGCGGCCCAGGCCCCCGCCATGCCGCCACCGACAACCAACACGTCGGCCGTTATCGACAACTGTTCTGGAAAAGCGGCCAATTTGCTCAACCGGGTCCGGGTTTCACGCCGCCTTGCGTGTACCAGCGCCGGCGTCGGCCTGTGCCAGCGCCTGACCGAGATCCGCGAGGATATCGTCGGGATGCTCAATCCCGACCGACAGGCGGACGTAGCCGGGCGTGACGCCGGCGGCGAGTTGCTCAGCGGCAGTCAGCTGCTGATGCGTCGTTGAGGCCGGATGAATGGCCAGCGAGCGGGCGTCGCCGATATTGGCAACGTGATAGAATAGCTTGAGCGCATCGATGAATCGCCGGCCGGCTTCGACGCCCCCTTTCAGCTCGAAGCCGACCAGCCCGCCAAAGCCGCCCTTCAGATAGGCGTCCGCCCTGCGCCGGTTCTCCCCGCTTTGCAGTCCGGGGAAGATCACGTTCGAAACCAAGGCGTGCCTGGCGAGGAAGTTCGCGACCTTGACCGCATTCTCGTTGTGCTGCCGGATGCGCAGCGGCAGGGTTTCGAGACCCTGAATGAACTGAAAAGCATTTTGTGGCGCGATCGACGCGCCCAGATCCCGCAACAGCTTGACGCGAGCCCGCAGGATGTAGGCGATCGGACCGAGCGGCTTCGCGGCCTCAGTCCAGATCGCGCCGTGATAGGCCTCGTCGGGCTTATTCAGAAGCGGGAAGCGGTCCGCATGTGCCGCCCAGTCGAAATTGCCGCCATCGACGATGGCGCCACCGATCGCGGTGCCATGGCCACCGATATATTTGGTCGTGGAATAGACAATCACGGCAGCGCCGTGCTCAAACGGTCGCGCGATCAGGGGCGACGCCGTGTTGTCCAGGATGAGCGAAACGCCGAGCGAGCGGCCGATATCCGCGACTTCCTTGATCGGAAAGACATTCAGCTTCGGGTTTGGGAGCGTCTCGCCGAAATAGGCTCGCGTCTTTGCGTCCGTGGCCCGACGAAAATTCTCGGGATCGGAAGGATCGACAAAGCGGACCTCGATGCCGAACTGCTTCAAAGTCTGCGACAGCAACGTCCAGGTACCGCCGTAAAGATCAGTGGAGGACACGATGTTGTCGCCGGCCTGGGCAATGTTGAAGATCGCGAAGGCGGAAGCCGTCTGCCCGGAGGCAACTGCGAGGGCGGCCGCCCCGCCCTCAAGTGCGGCAAGCCGATCCTCAAAGGCCTGCTGGGTCGGATTTCCTATACGGGTGTAGATCGGACCAAGCTGCTCGAGCGCAAACAGGCGCGAGGCGTGATCCGTGCTTTCGAACTGGAATGATGTGGTCTGGTAGATCGGAACCGCCACCGCACCGGTGGCGGGGTCGGTGCGGTACGATCCGCCATGCAACGCCAGCGTCTCGAAGTTCCGGGTCTCCAACGCCATCTGCAATTCCCTTTCGATCTCCAGAGCGCGCGTCGCGCGCGGCAAGCCGTGCTTGTCGACGAAGATGATGCGGTTGGATTCTTCGGCTGTCGAGCGTGTCAGAAAAATAGCGATGCGCGTCCTGTATCAACGCCGCTTCGTAACGCGTTTCTTTCCACGCCTCCGCTGAATTGGAAAAAAACTCGCCCACGCAAAATGCTAAAAATGGTCGGGCGCACGAGATGTTCTTCGCAATTGACGATCGGACTAGACCATGACGAGACCGCGCGAGCTGCGCGTCAACGCTTTCAACATGACTGCGCCGAGCCACAACTGGGCCGGCCTATGGTCTCATCCGCGCGGCGAGCACGAGATCAACGGCACGCCGCTGCCCGCGAAGAGCTTCTTCTGAGAGCGAACAGGCCGATCCACGGCGTCCGATGCGAGGAGCGACAGATGGGAAAGTCCGACATTCATCTGGTCAGCGGCGATGACGAGGTCGAGAACCAGTTTCGAGCCGTGATGCGGCGCCTGGCCGGCGGCGTCACCATCATCACGGCCGGCTGCGACGAGGACATCACCGGCATGACGGTGACGTCCCTGACGTCGCTCAGCGCCAGTCCGCCGCGGCTGCTGGTCAGCGTCAACCAGCAGGCCTCGTCCTTCGCTCGAATAGCGCGTTACGGCGTATTCGGCGTCAACGTTCTTGGATCTGACCAGCAGGCTCTTGCCGGGCGTTTCAGCGACGGCAGCTTGAAGGGCCACGAGCGCTTCGACGGGATCCGATGGTCCGCGGGGGCGGCCGGCGTGCCGCTGCTTGGCGACACCCTCGCAACCATCGAATGCAAGGTCGAGGAAATCATCGAGCGGCACTCGCATGGCATCATTATCGGCAGTCTGTTGAGCTTCGAGCTATCCCGCGAGCTGTCGGGCCTGGTGTACTGGAACGGCCAGTACATCAGGATCACACATGATTTCGACCTTGACCTCCTCGCCGAAATCAGCATTCCGTTGGCCCATGTCAGATAACCCTCCGGAATCGCCCAGCGGCGGGCGCTGGCAGCTTGACAGGATTGTCGCCGAGCTTCGCCTCTCGCGCGAAGAAACGCACAGCATCAGGCGCGACGGAGAGGCGCGGCGCGCGCCCTCGCGCGAGGCGCTTCAGGCCATTCTGGATGGCCTCACCGAGGCGCTGTTTCCGAGGCATTACGGTCAGTTCGACCTCGACGGCGAGAATATCGACTACTTCGTCGGCAATCGCCTGAGTATCGCCCTCGACGGGCTTTGCGACCAGATCCACCGCGGCGCGCGATTCGTCGGCGACGAGCTGATCCCGGGCTACCGGCGCGAGGACGCGGTCGCGCTGACGCGGCAGTTCGGCGAGCGCCTGCCCGTGGTGCGCGGCCTGCTGATCTCCGATTTGAGAGCCGCCTTCGTCGGCGATCCCGCAGCCAGGAATTTTCCGGAGATCCTGATCGGATATCCGGGCATGACGGCGATCATCCATCACCGGCTGGCACATATCCTTGATGGGCTCAATGCGCGCTTGATCGCCCGGCTTGTCGCGGAGATCGCTCATACCAGAACCGGGATCGACATTCATCCCGGCGCCAGCATCGGATCCGGCTTCTTCATCGATCACGGCACCGGCGTGGTGATCGGTGAGACCGCGATCATCGGCGACAATGTCCGTATCTATCAGGCCGTGACGCTCGGCGCGCGCCACTTTCCGACCAACGATGATGGCCATCTGATCAAGGGCGATGCACGGCATCCGATCGTCGAGGACGACGTCGTGATTTATGCCGGTGCAACCATCCTCGGCCGGATCACGATCGGCCGGGGCGCGACGATCGGCGGCAACGTCTGGGTCACCCAGGACGTGCCGCCGAACAGCATCGTGACGCAGGCCACCGCCCGCAACAAGCAGGGTTAGGCGGCCGGCGCCTTCCAGCGCATCAGGCGGCGTTCCAGCGCCTCGATGATCGCGTTGAAGACGAGGCCGATCACGGTAATCCCCAGGATGCCAAAATACATCTGTGGGATCAGAAAGCTGTACTGGCTGTTGATGATGAGATAGCCGAGCCCGGATTTCGCGCCGACCATCTCGGATGCGACCAGCACCAGCATCGCGGAGGCGCTCGCCAACCGTATACCGACGAAGATCGTCGGCAGCGACGCCGGCAGGATCACTTTGCGAAACAGCTGGCTTGGCGTAGCCCCCATCGTCCGTGCGGACTTAATCAAGAGCGGATCAACCTGACGCACGGCCGCGATTGTATTGAGCAGCAGCGGCCATGCGCAGCTATAGACCACCATGGTGACCTTCGAGAGCTCGCCAATCCCGAGCAGCAGGATGAAGACCGGCAGCAACGCCAGCGGGGCCGTGTTGCGCGCAATCTCGATGATCTGGTTCAGGAAGTCGCCGAGCCGGGCGTACCACCCGGTGACCAACCCGAGCGGCACGACCAGGACGACTGCGATCAGGAAGCCGCTGAGCGCTCGTAGCATGCTTGCGGCAACATCGTCGTAAAGCTCTCCCGTCTGAGCAAGCTGCCAGCCGGCCGCGATCACCTCCGAGAACGGGGGCAGGAACGTCACATCCACCAGCCCGAGCCGCGGAACGATCTCCCATGTCGCCAAAAACAACAGCACCAACAGAGAGCGCTGCCCAATGGCGCCGAACCCTTTCACGAGGCTCCCCGTCGCCGCGGAGAGCGCGCCAGCGCGTTGCCTAGCCCGATCCTTCGGGCTCCCCTCGGCGAGCTCCAGCAGCGTCAGGATCTCCAGATTAGACATGAGCCACCTCCTTCGTCTTTGCGGCAAGCTCGCCTTCAGCTGCAATTACCTGAGCCCCTTGCGCCTTCAGCACCTCGTCGCGCAGCAAGGACCACACCGCGTGCCTGACATGCCCGAACTGCGGCAGTGACCGGACGTCTTCGGTCTCGCTGTGCAGCTCATCGGGAATGTCGACGATCTGCTTGATGCGGCCGGGACGCGAGGTCATCACCGCCACGCGCTGGCCGAGCACGACGGCCTCATCGATGCCGTGCGTGATGAACAGGATGGTCTTCCCGGTGCTGCGCCAGATCCGCAGCAGCTCGCCCTGAAGCGTCTCGCGCGTCTGTGCGTCCAGCGCCGCAAAGGGCTCGTCCATCAGCAGCACCTCGGGGTCGTAGGCGAGACTGCGCGCGATCGCGACGCGTTGCTTCATGCCGCCGGAGAGCTCGTGCGGATAACGGTCGGCAAAGCCGGACAGTCCGACCAGATCGAGGTAGTGCAACGCCTTCTCCCGCCGCTCCCTGGCTTTCAGGCCGGCAATGTCGAGCCCGAATTCGACGTTCTGCGCGGCCGTGCGCCAGGGGAACAGCGCGTATTGCTGGAATACAATACCGCGATCGCGCGCAGCTCCTTCGATGACCTTGCCGTCGAGGAGGATACGCCCGCTACTCGGCGCCGTCAGGCCACCGAGCAGGTCCAACAGGGTTGACTTGCCGCACCCGCTCGGCCCCACCAGGGCAAGGAATTCGCCGGTCCGAACATCCAGCGTAATGTCGTCCAGCGCGGTGAAGCGTTGCGCTGGCCCACCATCCTTGCCGCGCACCAAAAACTCCTTGCAGACGTGCTCGAAGCGGATCTTGGCCCTCGTCATTTGGCCTCCGCGGTCTTGCCCGGGCGGAAATAATTGAACTCGTTGGTATAGAGGTCCGACGGCTTGAACTGGTCCTGCTTCAACAAGCCATCCTTGACCAGCCAGTCGATCCACACCTGCAGCTCGGCGTCGCTGATCACTCCGCCTCTGGTCGCTATGCCCGTGCTCTTCCAGTATTTGATCGGCGTGGCGTCCTCGTTGCGCTTTCGCTCGGCGATGATGCGTTCGAAGCGGGCCCGGACCTCCTCAGGCGGGGTGGTCTGCGCCCAGGCAATGGCCCGCGAGACGCCTTCGATCAACGCCCGGGAGGTGTTGGGATTGTCCTTGATGAATTTGTCCCGGAGCACGTAAGATCCCCCGGTGAAGTTTCCGAAGATGTCCGTATCCGCAAACAGCCTGCGGATGCCGCCGCGTTCGAGTGCCTTGTCGCGCAACACGCCATTGAGCGTGCTGACCTCGACCTGTCCCTGTCGCAATGCCTGCTCGCCGGTGACGGGCGGAATCGCGACCAGCGTCACCTGCTTTGCCTCCGCCGGCGTCAAACCGTTGCGGGAGAGATATTCGCGCAGCACGAACTCGAGATGCGCCCCTAACGTGTTGACAGCGACCTTCTTGCCGATCAGGTCCCGAGCGGTCCTGATCGGGCTGTCCTCCTTCACGTAATAGCCGTTATAGGTGTTGTCGTCCGATCCGTAGTAGCCGACCACGGCCTTGATCGGCGCCTTGGCCGCGATCAGCTTGATGATCGCGCCATAGAAAGCGCCGCCGATGTCGATGTCACCGGTGACGACAGTCTGGATGTCCTGCGGACCGCTGATGGTGCTGCCGACCCATTTCAGCTTCAGCGGCGCGAGATAGCCGAGGTCATCGGCCAGCTCGATGAACGTCACCTGGCCAGCCCAGCCCTGGTAGCGGATTTCGGTCTTTTCGAGCTGCGGCTCGGCCATGGCTTGGCCAACCAGGCCGGCCAGCGCGATGCTAGCGAGAGCAAGCTGGCGGCCTCTTGCGCGCAGGCCCGCAACCAGACGGCGCAATGTGGAGATAGCGATTATCATTCTCATAACTCCAACTCGTTCAGGCGGCTCTCGCCTGCGGCTTCGCCGCCTTGATGCGGGTGACGCTGTTGCGACCGTCGGTGCTGACCGGCACCTCGCCATCGATGGTGGCCCGCCGGACCACGCGGTGCTGGTCGCCGTAATCGTTCACGGCGTAGTGTTGGGTGGCACGATTATCCCAGATCACCACATCGCCTTGACGCCAGCTCCAGCGCACCGTGTTCTCGGGTGCGGTGATGTGGGATTGGAACAGGTCGAATAATTTCTGGCTGTCGTATTTCGACAGGCCGACGAAGCGCTGCACGAAATTGCCGAGCACCAGCGTGCGCTCTCCGGTTTCGGGATGGACGCGGACAACGGGATGCTCAGTCTCGTAGACCGTCGCCGTGAAGACCTCCTCGAATTGCTTCCGATCGGCTTCGCTTGCGCGGGTCTTGACCGCGTAGTCGTAGGCATTGCTGTGCACCGCCCAGAGCTCGTCCGCGAGCTTTCGCAGCGGCGCCGGCAGATCGAGATAGGACGCGGCCGTGTTCGACCAGATCGTATCGCCACCGACCTCGGGGATCACGACGCCGCGCAGAACCGAGATCTTGGGATAGGCGTCGACGAAGGTGACATCGGTATGCCACTGGTCGGCGCGACCACCGCCGCGTCCAGAATCGAGCTCCAGGATCGATGCCGTTCCTTTTGTCGCGCCAACCGTCGGATGCGGCACCAACTTGCCGAGCCGATGGGCAAAGCGCTCTTGCTCGGCGTCATCCAGATGATTCTGATCGCGGAAGAAGATGACCTTGTGTTCGAGCAGCACCCGGTTGATCGCCGCGATCGTCTGGTCCGGCAGATCGCCCGAGAGCTCGATGTTCCTGATTTCGGCGCCGATGCGGGCCGACCGCTTGACGATATCCGAACGCGGAATGACGTTGTCGATGGTGATTCCGTCAGTCATGTCATCTTCCCCGAGACCGCGATCCATTTGGACAAGGCTCCGCCGTTCGCCGATCGCTGATGCGACGGCGGAGTGAAAGACAGTAATGTTGCGATCGATCCTCTTGCGGGACTGCCGTCTGCTCTGACGACAATCGCATCTTGCGGGATCTTCCGTGGAGGCTGCATCAGTGCAGCCTGTGTTCAGTTACAGGATGCTAACGCAAGGGCTTCGGAAATAGCTTCCAAAGTTGAAGGCAAGCAGGAAACAGATGCACCTGCGGTGACGGCGTGTCCGTTCGTTATTTGCATTGACCGCGTGGAATGAGCCCTGGAGAGCACCGGACATTTGCCCCGGCGCAGCGCCTTCTAATCGAGATCATGAACCCGCAACATCATCTCTTTCGCTCGCTGCCGCCGCTAGATTCATGCTCGCATCACGCCGAACAACGCAAATCCATTTCATCGACATTTCTCGTTCCGGCAACATAGAGTTGGTCGCGATCACGCCGTCTCTACGGCGCGTAGGACATTTTGGATAGAACGATGTCGACACCAGGCGCCATCGAATCTGGGCACTCGAACCATGAGCAACCAACGGCAGCTTGTACTCAATCTCTTCATCTACCCCGGCGGCCACCACGAAGCCGCGTGGCGCTACAGGGGATCTGAACCAGACCGCATTCTCGACATCACTCATTATCAGGAGCTGGCGCAACGCGCCGAGGCGAGCAAGTTCGACGCCATCTTCTTTGCCGATGGGCCAGCACTGGCCGACAACGTCCGCTACGCCCAGCGCTTTCGTTTCGAGCCGATCACCTGGCTCGCGGCGATCGCCGCGGTGACCCAGCGCATCGGCCTGATCGCAACCGCATCGACCACCTATACCGAGCCCTACAATCTCGCACGCCTGTTCGCTTCACTGGATCATCTGAGCCGGGGGCGCGCCGGCTGGAACATCGTGACCACCAGCGCACCGCAGGCCGCACAGAATTTTGGATTGCCAGAGCACCCTCCTCACCACGAACGCTACGAACGCGCCCGCGAGTATCTCGATGTCATCTCGCGACTCTGGGATAGCTGGGAGGACGACGCGCTCGTCAACGACCCCGAATCCGGCATCTTCGCCGATACCAGCAAGATCCACACGCTCGACCACGTCGGGAAGCATTTTCGTGTGCGCGGCCCGCTGAACATTTCGCGCACGCCACAGGGCCGGCCGGTCTATGTGCAGGCCGGCTCCTCCGACGACGGCCGTGCCTTCGCCGCCCGATACGCCGAGGCGATCTTCACCGCGCACCAGACCCCGGACTCGGCCAAGGCCTTCTATGCGGACATCAAGCGCCAGGCCCGCAGCTTCGATCGCGGTCCCGACGAGATCAAGATCCTGCCCGGCATCAGCCCCTTCATCGGCAGCACGCAGGCTGAAGCCGATCGGCTTCAGGACGAGTTCAACGCGCTGATCCAGCCGGAGTATTCCCTCACGCAGCTCCGCCAGATGATCGGGCTCGATCTCACCGGCTACGATCTCGACGGTCCCGTCCCGCGCCACCTCATCGACACCGCGAGCGCGCGCGGCGCCGCCAGCCGCTTCAAGCTCGTGGTCGACATCGTCGATCGCGAGAAGCCGACCATTCGACAGCTGGTGCAGCGCCTTGCCGGCGCGCGCGGCCACTGGGTCATTGCCGGAACGCCGGAAAAGATCGCCGACAACATCCAGACCTGGTTCGAGAACGGCGCGGCGGACGGCTTCAACGTGATGCCGCCCTGGCTGCCCGGCGGCTTCGATGTCTTCGCCGAGCAAGTCGTCCCGATCCTGCGCAAGCGCGGCCTGTTCCGCGAGGACTACACCGGCACGACGCTGCGCGAGCATTACGGCCTCGCCCGTCCCGCCAGCATCTACTCCAACGCGGTCAAGGCGATCGCCTGACACCGCTTCCGTACTGACATCCCAACTCGAGACCAGCAAGAAGACATGAAGACAGCGTTTTTTCTCCTCTCGGGCCTTTTGGCTCTCTCCCCCTTAGCCGCGGGAGATGCCTCGGCACAGCAACCCGCAAAGCCGGAGCTGCGGGTCGGCTTCGTGCCGGGGCCATATATCGATGAGTTCAAGGTCGGCGTCGAACCAGAGCTGAAGAAGAAGGGCTACAAGATCCGCTATGTCGAATTCTCGACCGGCCTTGAAGCCAACAACGCTGTGTTCAAGTCCGAGATCGACGCCAACGTGATGCAGCACACGATCTTCCTCGACTCCTACAACGAGCGCCAGAAGACCGATCTTGTCGGCGTCGTCCACGTCCCGACGCCACCGATGGGCCTCTATTCGAAGAAGCACCCGCTGGGGACGCCGATCAAGCCGGGCTCCAGCGTCGCGGTGCCGAACGATCCGGTCAATCTGCAGCGCGCGCTGTGGGTGCTGCGCGATCTCGGCCTCATCGAGATTCGCGACAGCAAGCCGGTCGACGTCACCGAGCTCGATGTCATCAAAAATCCCGGCGGCATCAAGATTGTGCCGCTCGAGGCCGCACAGGCGCCACGGGCGCTCGACGACGTCGACTTCGCGGCCGTCCAGGGCAATTTCGCGATCTTCAGCGGGCTAAAGCTGACCAACGCCTTCGCGCTCGAGAAGATGACGACACCCTATATCAACGTGCTGGCCGTAAAGAAGGCCAATGCCACCGCCGGATGGGCTCAGGACATCGTCGCCGGCTACAAATCGCCTGCGTTCAAGGCAGCGATTCAGGCCGACCGGTTCTATGACGGGTTCACTTTGCCTGATTACATGAAGTGAGCGGAGCGCATGTTCGAATTCACGCTTGAATGGGCCAGCCGCCGCTCCGTCGCCGAGCGCGCGACCGACGCGCGAGCGGTGACTGATCAGCTCCGGTTCCGCGAGGCTTTCATCTTCCCGCCGGTCCTGCTGATCACCTGCCTGTTCGCGCTGGGCATCGTCACCGACGCGCATTTGCACGGACGAGGCAACGACGCCTTGCCGTATCTCGTGTCAGGAGGCATGGGCATGCCGATGCTCTATGCTGCATCGGGGTCCTGTCGCAGGCCATCGAACCTCGGTTCCGTGCCCCGGCTCAGGCAGGCCGAAGTGCTCGCGCTACTGACGGCTGACTAGCGGCAAGGCGACGCCTTCCATGCGTTCGGCGCGGCGATGGCATCAAAACCACCCATCTCCGACAAGCGCCGTGGAATTTTCCATCCGCGCCCGCGACGACGTCAGCATGATTCAACCAAACTGATCCCGACGAGTATGTAGCAATGTCCAACGCCATCCCTGCCGTGATAGCGTTCCCGCGTTCTCGCCCTACACCGTTGTCCGGAGTGAACATGAGCTATCTCATCTCGCTGCAGTCAGGCTGCGCTCGTTTGATCGAACAGGCACGCGGATGGTTCCAGCGCTCGCTGCAGCCGCGGACAGGCGGCCCGGACAACACACAGGACGATCTCTACGAGATCTTCCTGTTCGGGCCTCACGGCTGACGCCAGGCAACGCCGTCCAACTTTCATCACACTGAGGTTTCAGACATGACCGACGCTGCGCTGCAGCTCGTCGAGACCGGCCGCCGTCTCGACGCCATCGACCGCAAGATCCTGGCCGTCCTCCAGGAGGACGCTTCGCTCTCGGTTGCGGAAATCGGGGACCGTGTCGGCTTGTCCTCGACACCGTGCTGGAAGCGCATCCAGAGGCTGGAAGCCGACGGCGTGATCCTGAGACGGGTTGCACTGGTCGATCCGAACAAGATCGGGCTTGGGCTCTCGGTATTCGTCTCCGTGGAGAGCTCCGACCATTCGGATGCCTGGCTGAAGCGCTTCGCCGAGGCTGTCAGCGCCATGCCCGAAGTGATGGAATTCTACCGGATGGCCGGCGATGTCGACTATATGCTTCGCGTCGTGATTCCGGACATGCAGAGCTACGACGTGTTCTACAAGAAGCTGATCAACGCCGTGCCGCTCAAAAACGTCACCTCGCGCTTCGCGATGGAGAAGATCAAGTCGATCACGGCGCTGCCGGTGCCGCTGGTGGTGGCGGACTAAGGAGCGAGCGGAGACGACTCTGCCCTCCGCGCCGAGCGGCTGGGCTAACGACAGCACAGTACCCGCACGCACGCATTGCATCGTGCCCAACCTGTTCGGAAGTTTTCTTCATGTCGCCACGTTAACGGTTCCCTGATACTCACGGCGCCGACGGCGTGCACCGATAGCTTTCCGCTCGCAGGCGATCACCGGACGTGTAGCGCGGATAGTCCGGATAGCGGCACATCGGACGTGAGCCCAACAGCTTGAACGGCGGCGAGTTCTCCTTGACTGTCTGAATCAGGGCATCAGGCGGCGGCGCGCCATCACTCACCCAGCGATCCAATGGATCTAGCAGATCGACCATGGTTGGCACCGGGCTGCCGTCGGTCACGCTGGCCGCTGGACCGCTATGGGTCGAGGCAGGTGAAATAAACAGGCGCGCCGAGCGATCGACCGTCGCCTGCCCAACCCTTGCAGACACCGAATTGAAGTAGTTGATCGCGGCCAGGGGACTCAAGGCAAGGTCGCCGGTGTTGGAGCGCATGATCAGCTTGCCGCCGCGTGCGAAAAACGCCGACAGATCGGGATTGGTGGAGTCGAGCAGTTCCGATAGCTCGCGAAGGCGGTCGCGAAACTTGTTCGGATCGAACGTGCTCGGATCGAAGAGCGCGTCCTTCGCCACAAAGAATCGAACAAAATTCGCGGCATAGAGCCAATGGATCGAGGACGTATCGATGTCGACGGCCGCGTTCGGCGCCGCCGTCCCTGTGATCCAGCGCATCATGTGCGAGCTGCGGCCATCCGGCGTAATCTCGTTGCCGTAAAGCCATTGCGGATAGGCAGCGAGCCCGTTTGGTACCGCGAACGGCAGTTCATAGGGCGAATGAAGCGCCACGACGGTCGCGATTTGTGCATCGGACAGGCAGGATTCACCGCTGTCAGCGCCGTTCGCACAGCGCAGTTCCTTCAGATCAACATGCGAGGGACAAGCGAGATAATTATTGACGACGCCGTCGACCAGCCCGTCCAAGGCGTCACAACGATCGGCGACGAATTTCGCAAACATGCCGAGCTTGGCAGGCGGTATCCATCCGCCGTGGACCTGCGGGATCTCGTGATGCAAGAAGGCTCCGCCAATCATTGACAGCTGAATGGCGGGCACCACGCTGACGATGCCGTCGTAGTCGGCCGGGAATCGCTGCGCCATCGTCAGGCCTTCGCGCCCACCCTCCGAGCCGCCGAAATAATACACCCGCGACGGCGGCTGTCCGTAGAACATGCCTATCATGTTCACGCTGACGTCCCTGACCTTCTTGTAGGACGCATAGGCGTAATTCACCACCATCTCGTCATTGAGGCCGAACTGTCCAACGCTATTTGGCGCAAACGCTGACGCCTGATGGCCCGAATCGGTTCCGAAGGTCACGTAGCCGCGCGTCAGCGGCAATGGATCGTCCGATGCAGCATCGCGCAACGGCGCAAGTCCGGTGATAAGCGTGCCGTTGTAGCCGCCACCGCCGTACTGCACTGCCTTGCCGTTCCACGCGATCGGCAGATTGATCTGGAAATTGATCAATTGCGCCGCGGGATCGACCGGCGCGATGCTGCCATTTACCCTGCAAAACTCGGGCGTGGCCGGCGTGGCAGTGGCGTTAGCGGCAACAATCGTCCCGGAAGCAATGGTAGCTTCCCCGCTCGGCAGTCCAATCGACGCTGCGGGAATCACACGGCCGGCGAGCGTCGAACAGATTGCCTTGAGTTGCTCGGCACTTGGCAAGGCCGCAAGGGCTTTCTTGGCACAGATCGTCTCACTACCCAGGAGGATCGAAAGCACGAGCAATGCCAGTCGGAGTGGTGAGCGGTAGTTCATCTGATCCCCATTTTTTCGTTTCTTGTGCCAACGAAGACTCGAGTCGATGAGGATAGCGCGCTGCTCCGCGTTGCGCCAATTTAAACGCCCGCTCTTCAGCTGTCGTGAACGCATTGAACGAACTCCCGAAGTCGCATTAATCAATGACGTTCAGCAGAAGGGTTGCTGGTCAGGTGCGCACGAACCCGATCTTCTGGAACAAGTAATCGCGGGATTCGGACGCGAGGCGCTTCGCTCGTACAACGAGAGCATCGCCGAGAATCCGGCCGCCAAACTTTCATGGGCCTGTCGGCGACGAAAGCCGCCTCGATGCAACCGGCATCCGCCGCGCCGACGATCGCATCCACCGACACTCCCTCCCCGTGTAAGCCTCTTTTCATCTTCCGCGGCGGACGCGCGGATCAGATCTTCGGGATCTTCGCCCGCTCAACCACACCCGACCACTTCACGATTTCGGACTGGATCAGCTTCTTCATCTCTTCCGGAGAGCTGCCACGGACTTCGCCGCCGACGGCCGTTTCCAGGCGCTGCCTGATCTCGGGCTCGTTGAGGATGTCGAGTGTCGCCGAATTGAGTGCGGCGATGACGGCAGACGGGGTGCCCTTGGGAGCGAGAACGCCCGCCCAGGTCCGCACGTCATATCCCTTGACGCCGGCTTCCTCGACCGTTGGAACATCCGGCAACAGCGCAGTCCGCGTTGACGAAGTCACCGCCAACCCGCGAATGGCACCGCTCTGGATTTGCGCTGCGAGCAGCACGGGCGTGCCGACGATGACCGGAACCTCTCCGCCAAGCAGCGCGGTGACGGATTGAGAATCCCCGCGATAGGGTACATGGACCATGTCGATGCCGGCCATCGCATCGAGCAGCTCTCCCGCGAGATGATGCGTGCTGCCGAAGCCGACCGAGCCGAAGCTGAGCGCGCCGGGCTTCTGCTTTGCCATCGCGATCAGTTCGCCCAGCGATTTGGCCGGGTAGTCGTTGCGCACCGCAATGACCAGCGCGTAGTAGACCAGCGTCGAGATCATGTCGAAACTGTCGGCCGGCTGGTAGCTCAGGCTCTTGTACGTCGCGGGCGATATGGCGTGGGCGCCTGTGACGAGTCCGATCGTGTAGCCGTCGGGCTCAGCCTTGGCGATCGCGTCCGCCCCAATGTTGCCGCCGGCACCGGGCTTGGCTTCGACGACGATCGGTTGCCCGAGCTTCCTGGAGAGCCCGTCGGCGATAATGCGCGACAGCGTGTCGGCCGCGCCGCCGGCGGCAAAGCCGTGAATCAAGCGTATGGGGCGCGAAGGATAGTTGTCCGCCGACTGGGCAGGGCCGGCCGCCATAAAGCTGCCGAGCAGAAATCCGGTCGCAGCAAACCGCTTCATCCACCTCATGGATGCATCCTCCCTTTGACTGTTGTCTCGTTGGCCGCGGCGAAGCGGCGGTCTTCAAACGAGTGCCGGGCCTCCTAGCGGGCGAACTCGACGCATTCCGGTGATGGCGGCAGACCCCAGACGTCGCGCGGCAGCCCGACCCAGACTTTCGGCCGCTGCGGACGATCGCGATGCCAGGGACGCGGATCGAAATAGCCAAGCTCCTCATCGATCATGCGATCGAGATCGTGGAACAGCTCGACGAGATGGCCATCCGGATTGCGGTGGTAGACCGCAGTGTTGTGGCCGGGGCCGTGACGGACCGGTCCCCAAAGGATATTGAGCTTGTGGCGGGCGAGATGATCGCAAGCCTGCTGCATGTGAGAAGGGCCGCGCAACTCGAATGCGAGATGATGCAGGCTGCGCACGGGCGCACGGGCGAAGTTCAGCGTATGATGTTCGTAACCGCTGCGCATGAAGACGAAGCGGTCCTCGACCCAGTCGGAGACCCGCAGGCCCATGACGTTCGCATAGAACTCCGACGCCGCAAGCGGATCTGGCGTACGAAGCGCGACATGGCCGAGCTTGGTGACGGCGAGCGCACTGATCCGCTCCTGCGCCGGTGTCGGCGTCCAGCCCTGGATCAGTTCGAACCGCGTTCCTTCGGGATCGGTGAACGATAACAGCCTGGAGATCCCGGGCAGAGGATCACTCCGCAATTCGGGATGCAAATCCGCGCGTTTCAGAGCAGCCCCCAGCGCGTCCATCTCGACATTCGGAGAGATCTCGAACGCGATACTCGTCAACGCCGCCGCGCCGGGCTCGATCACGAGCGAAAGCTGCTCGGAATCGCTGGCGAGAAAAATGCGATCTCCATCGCGACCGACCAGGCCAAGACCGATCACGCCGCGGTAGTAATCGAGCAATCGCTCGGAATCCGGCAAGGTGAAAGTGGCGTGTCTCAGCCGTGTGAATCGGGCAATCGGTGCCTGGGTCGTCATTGTACTGGTTCACTCTCTCATGGCGTCATGATGATCTTGCCGAGCGCGGAGCCCTGCTCGAGCAAGGTGTGAGCTTCCCTGACCTGGTCGAGCTTCAGTGTCGCCGAGATGGCCGGCTTGATCGCGTTGCGGCTCAAGGCGTCGATCACGTTGCGCATCAGGGCGCGACGGCCCTCGCGATCATGGTCATAGATGTGGAAGGAGAAGCAGCGCACGGCCGGGCAAATGTCGAGATGATTGCGCATCGCCGCCATCAGATTCTCTTCCGGCAGCCCGGCGAAGGCGTTGTACGACAGCAGCGTGCCCCATTTGCCGAGCGCGCCGAGATAGGAGGTAAACTCCGGTCCGCAAACGTGGTCGAGCACGAGGCCGACGCCCTCGCCTTTGCTCAGTTCGCGGGTCCGCGCCACGACATCCTCGCGGCGATAGAAGATGACGTGATCGGCACCGTTGCTTCGCGCGAAGGCGGCCTTCCCGTCGGTGGAGACCGTGCCGATCACGGTCATTTGTGCGAGCTTGGCCAGCTGCACCAGCGCGGTGCCGACACCGCCGGCCGCGCCGATCACCAGCACACTTGCGGGCGCGCGCGGATGGCGGCACTCGTGCAGCAGTGCGTAAGCCACCTGATAATTCGACAGGCACACTGCGGCTTTCAGATCGACATTGTCGGGAAGTGCATGAACGGCATCGGCGGGGGCGACGACGTATTCGGCGTAGCAGCCGCCGCGCTGCGACAGGTCACGCGCGCTCAGCAGGACCTTCTGGCCGACCTGCAAGCCTTCAACGCTCGACCCGAGCGCGGAAATACGGCCAGCGACATCATTGCCGGGATTGGCCGGCAGCGGCGGCATCCATTTGTAGACGCCGCGGCGGATCAGCACGTCGGGCTGCCCCACGCCGAATGCTTCGGCGCGGATCTGAACCTGACCGGCACCGGGCGCTGGCACCGGCACTTCGACCAGCTCGAGGGCATCCGACCCGCCCGGCTGACGTACCAGAACCGCTCTCATGAGCTCATCCCCTCTCCCTCGGACCATATTTTCGAAAATACTAGCTGTTACGAAAATTATTGCAAGATGGTCGTTGGCGCGGCATCTTGGGGCATCAATTGATCGGCAGAACCATGCCTGAGACCGCCATTCGCTCCCGCAAGGAATTCGGCAAGACGATTGCCGCCGATATTACTCATCGGCTGCGCGAGGAGATCGTGACCTGCGGTCTGCCCCCCGGCGAGCCGTTGCGGTTCGACGTGTTGCGCGAGCGCTTCGGCGCGAGCTTCACCACATTGCGGGAAGCGCTGACCGCCCTTACCGCCGAGGGACTTGTCGACGCCCAGGAGCAGCGCGGATTTCGCGTGGCGCCGGTCAGCCACCAGGATCTGGTGGAGGTCACCGATGCCAGGGTGCTGATCGAGGTGGAGTTGATCCGCCGCTCGATTGAGAAGGGCGATGACGACTGGGAGATTGCCGTCATCTCGACCCTGCACAGGCTGAAGCGGATCGAGCAACGCGATCCCGAGCATCCGCTGCGCGATCCCGAATGGAAGATCGCCCATCGCCAGTTCCATCAGGCGCTGGTCTCCGCCTGCGGCTCGGCGACGCTGCTCTCGATTAGAGCCGAGCTGTTCGATCGCGCCGAGCGCTACCGGCATCTGTCGGCCAATTTCCGGCCGCGCCCGCGCGACAAGGCTGGCGAGCACCAGGCGATCATGCAGGCCGCCATCTCCCGCAACGCTGATCAGGCCGTGCAACTGATCGAGACACATATCCGCACTACCGCCGACAATGTCGCGAAATACGCCGGGCACCTGTTGGACGCCGAATAGACGGCGCTTTTTCAGGTCCCGCGGGCTTGCGCTCCGGACAATTTTCGAAAATACTATAAATCATCGAAAATTCTCACTGGTGGATCACAATCATGAAGCTGCTGTCGTTCCTGGACGGAAATCGGGAAAGCTGGGGAGCCATTGTCGAAAACGGTGTCGTGGATCTGGGCCGCGCCCTGCCCCAGTATCCGATCCTCGCAGACTTCGTCGGCAGCGACGACTACGCGCGCCGCGAGGCCATCGTCGCCGGGCACAAGCCCACGATGGCGCTCAGCGACGTCGAATATCTCCCCGTGATCCCGCGCCCGGAGAAGATCGTCTGCGCCGTGCGCAACTATCTCGACCACCACAATGAAGCGGTCGCCTTCGGCATGAAGCGCGAGATCACCGAATTCCCGCCCATCTTCCTGCGAGTCTGGCGTTCCCAGGTCGGCCACAACGCCCCCGTGATCCGACCGAAGGTCTCGGACAATTTCGACTGGGAGGGCGAACTCGCCGTCGTCATCGGCAAGGGCGGCCGTCACATCAGCCAGGCCGACGCCTGGGATCACGTGGCGGGCTACTCGATCTACAATGACGTCAGCGTCCGCGACTGGCAACGCCATGCCCAGCAGATCGCCTCCGGCAAGAACTTCGTCGGCACCGGCCCGTTCGGACCCTGGCTGGTCACGCCGGACGAGATCGGCGATCCCACCAAATTGAAGCTCGAAACACGCGTCAACGGCGCGGTGGTGCAATCCTCCGACACCTCGATGCTGATCTTCTCGATCCCGCGGCTGATCGAATACTGCTCGACCATTTTCGACCTCGTCTCCGGCGACGTCATCGCTACCGGCACGCCGGCCGGCGTCGGCTTCACCCGCAAGCCGCCGATCTTCCTCAAGCCCGGCGACGTGGTCGAGGTCGAGATCGAGAACATCGGCGTGCTGCGCAATCCGGTCGTGGATGAGGCATAGGCTCGCATGTCCTCCTATGACATTCGCAAGACCGCGCTCAGCGTCGAGACGGTCTGGCACGAACGCGGCCCCCGGCTGGAAAAGCCGCTCCTGATCGGGACGGCCGTTGCGGTCGTCGCCAATCCCTTCGCGGGACGCTACGAGCCGAACCTGATGCCGTTTCAAGCTTCGTTGCGAGAGCTCGGGCGCGAGCTCGCAACGCGCCTGATCGCGCAGCTCGGGGGCGCTGCGCATATCGAAGCCTATGGCAAGGGCATCATCGTCGGCGAGGACGGCGAGCTCGAGCACGGCGCCGTCTGGCATGAAGCCGGCGGCCAGGGTATGCGCGAAGTGCTCGCTCAGCCCAAGGCGATCGTCCCGGCGGCGAAGACCATCGGCGGTCCCGGCACGCGCCTGATGGTCCCGCTTGGACACATCCATGCGTGCTATGTGCGCAGTCATTTCGGCACCGCGGAGATGACGCTCTGGGACGCGCCCAGGCGTGACGAGATCTGTTTCGGCCTGGTGATGGCGACCGGCGGCAGACCGCATGCGAGGATCGGCGGGCTCGCCGTATCGGACATCTCTGTGCACGATGGGCAGCGCTAGGCAAACGAAAGAGACATTGACCGCAGCAGCAACCCGGCGCGCTTCCGTCGGCTTTGCTCAACGTCATCGACGGTCCTGGATCCCGTTTCATCGGATTTGGACGCAGGTATTCATGCTTTCCTCCTCATACTGTCGAGCTGCTGAAGAGTTCTGAGGCGAGCGCGGACGACCTCCAGCTGGACAGTCGAACTCCCCTTGAATTATGCTCCCAAAGGGGAGGACGGCGATGAACATAAGCACAAAGAAGCAGCGTGTTCTGTCCCGCGTTATCGGGCTGCTTTCCGCGCAGCATGCAAGCAATCAGGAACTCAGAACCATCATTGGACCGTTGTTGCTCGACCTGCTCGATGCCGATTTCTATGCGTCCTACACCTGGAACTCACGCAAACAAGCGTTCGAGCTCGGGGTCTCCGTCAATCTGGACGACGCCTGCGTCCCGAATTACGAGCGCTATTTCCAGCACCGGCACAAGGCGGGACTGTCCCGCTGGTTACGCCAAGGCGTCAATCCCGTCAGCGCGCTGATTTCGCACCGCGACTTGATGCGAACGGAGATCTACAACGAGTTCTTGCGTCCCTTTGGCCACTACTACGGCATCAACCTGTTTGCGTTCGATGGGCGTGAAAGCATCGGCGACGTCAGAATCTGGCGGAGAAACGGACGGCCCGATTTCGACGACAACGAAATCGAGCTGCTTAAGCTGATTGAGCCCGGATTTACGCAGGCGCTGAAGCGCACTGCGCTCTCATGCGCACCCAGGCTGCTGCCAGGCCTGCAGGCCAAATTGTCGCCGCGCGAGGCGGCCGTTGCCGGCCTGGCCGCGAAAGGCCTCGCCGACAAGGAAATCGCCCGACGCCTCGCCGTGACCTTTGCAACGGTCAGGGCTCATCTCGACAGCGCATTCGCCAAGCTCGGGGTTCGAAACCGCACCCAGCTTGCTTCTCTCCTGCACGCTGCCGACGTAACGCAAGGCACGCAGAGCCGCACCAAGCACTGAACGGATCGGACGCTCCGGCGCTTTGCAGCTCGATCCAGCCTGTTGACCTCCCTCAAGCCTGCACCTCCCCAATCTTGGGGAGATGGTCTCACTCGCGCGCGCTGTTATCCTCACCGAGCCATTTCGGATAAGCAGACGCCATCATGCGAAACGCCCTCTCAACTCTTCTCAGGACCGCGCTGGCGGCTCTCATCGTTCAGCTTGCGCTGATCAGCTTCGCCACAGCTCAAACCAAGATCACCATCGGGGTGCCGCCGGTACCCGAATTCGTGCTGCCGATGATCGCGGTCGAGCAGGGCTATTTCCGGGATCACGGCATCGACGCGACGATCAAGATCATTCCCGGCGGTCAGTCGATGCCCGCGGCTCTGCAGTCCGACTCGCTTCAGATCGCCGCGCTGAGTACGGCGTCCCTGATCCAGGTAACAGACAGCGGTCTCGATCTCGTCATTGTTTCGGGAGGCGCCATCGCGTCGGTCAACGACACCAACTACGGGATCGTCGCCGGTGCTAACTCGGGCATCGAGAAACCGGAAGACTTCGTCGGCAAGAAGATCGGAACGCCGGGTCTGGGCAGCTTCTTCCACATCATGGCACGCGAATGGTTTCGGCGGAGCGGCGTCGACTGGCAGAGGATCACCTTCGTCGAAAGCACCTTTCCGCAGCTCGCCGATCTCTTGAAGGCCCGTACGGTGGACGCCGTACTCTCGACAAACCCCTTTCTACAGCGAGCTGCCGCACCGGGGATCGGCGGGAAGATCTTCTACATTGCCGCCAACCTCCCCGACCGCCTGCCCCCATTCGTCTATGCCAGCAGCAGAGCCTGGACTGACGCGCATCGCGAGGCAGCCGCCGGATTCAAGCTCGCCCTGGACAAGGCGATTGCCTTTGAGCAGAGCGACTTGCCGGCGACGCTCGAAATCTTCGGCAAATACGTGAAGATGCCGCCCGAGGTGCTGAAGACGCTGACGATAAACAAGCTGGACACAGATGTGACGCCGCAGCAGGTCCAGCTCTGGGTCGACATGATGGACAAGCAGGACATGCTGCGGAACTTCAAGTCACCCGAAAAGCTCTTCGCGAAATGAACAAAATCAGCTCCCGGCTCGCGCCCGCCGCCGAGGCTTGCGCGCAGCCTGCTATTGCGTTCGACGGCGTCCGGCTCGATTTCGGCGGCAAGTGCGTCGTGGACGGCCTTTCGTTCACGGTCGCTCCCGGTGAGTTCGCGTGCGTCGTCGGCCCTTCCGGCTGTGGCAAGACGACCTTGCTGCGGCTCGTGACAGGTTTGCTGTCGCCGAGCCGGGGCGAAGTGCGTCGCCTCGGGGTAACCGTCGACGGCCCGTCGCGTGACGTGGCGATCGTGTTTCAGGATTATGGGCGGGCTTTGCTGCCTTGGCGGACCGCAGCAGGCAACATTGCCCTCGCGTTGGAAGCAATGGGCGTGCCGCGCCTGGCGCGCACCGAGCGCGTTACCGCCCTGCTCGACAAGGTCGGTCTCGCCGGACATGGCGACAAGTATCCGGCGCAACTGTCCGGCGGCATGCAGCAACGTGTGCAGATCGCCCGCTGCCTGGCCCAGGGGCCGCGCGTTCTTCTCATGGACGAGCCGTTCGGTGCCCTCGATGCACTCACCCGCCAGGCTCTCCAGGACGAGATCGCGAGGCTTGTGAGGGACAGCGGAGCAACCGTCCTCTTCGTCACCCATGATCTCGATGAAGCCATCTATCTTGGCGATCGGGTGTTCGCACTGCAAGCCAATCCCGGCCGATTGGCGGAAGTGATCGAAGTCGGATTGCCGCGGCCCCGCGACCAACTCCGGACCCGCGAGCATCCGGAATTCCTTCGGCTTCGCCACGTGCTGTTCGACCATGTCCAGAAGACACATTGATATCGTGCTGCGCGCCTTGCCAGCGTGGCTGGTCCCGCTCGCATTTCTCGGCATCATCGAACTCGCCATGCGCGCCTCAGGCATCGAGAGCGATGGGCTCGCACTACCGAGCCAGACCGCGGCCGCCCTGCTCGGCCTGATCACCGATGGCGAGATCTTCCTGCGAACGGCGGAGACGATCGGCGCAATCGCGGTCGGTGTTCCCATCGGGGGCACGCTCGGCTTGCTGCTTGGCGTGTGGCTGGGCCTTTCCCCCACAGCCGCACGCCTCGCCTCGCTGTCGATCGAATTGTTTCGTCCGATCCCACCGGTTGCAGTCATTCCCTTGATGATGCTGATCTACGGTCTCGGCATCAGAATGGAAGCGGCGATCATCGCCTTTGCATGCTTCTGGCCGATGCTGCTGCTGACTCGCGACGCCGTGCTCGGCGTCGAGCCGCGATTGATCGAAGTCGCCCGCATGCTCGGCCTGCCGCGCCGCAAGCAGATCACAAAGATCGCGCTGCCAGCAGCGGTTCCGCGAATCTTCACGGCGCTGCGATTGACCCTCGGCATCGCTCTGATCGTCGCAGTCACGACCGAAATTGCGGCCAACCCGATCGGCATCGGCTACGCAATCATCTCCTCCGGGCTCAGTCTCCGTCCCGAGGTCATGTATGCCTTCCTGGTCTGGCTCGCAATCCTCGGATGGCTGCTCAATGAGAGCCTGATTGCCATGCACCGGCGCCTGTTCGGCGCGGCGTACGGGGACGCGGCGACATGAGCAACTGGTCCCTGCGGGCAGGCTCCGTCCTCGTCACCTTGTCGATCCTTCTGCTCTGGCAGTTGGTGACGACCACCGGGTTGGTTCAGCCGATTTTCCTGCCTTCGCCCTCCTCGACATTCGCCAACCTCTTGCGGGGCCTGACCCGTGGCGACCTGCTCGCGCTCACCATCTCGACCATGGAGCGCATGATCTATGGCTGGACGCTGGCATCGCTCGGCGGCATCCTGCTGGGTGCCCTGATCGGCCTGTCGCCGCGCGCGCGCTATTGGCTGACGCCAACGCTCGAGCTCCTGCGTCCACTGCCTGCATCGACGCTCCTACCCGTGGGCATTGCGCTGTTCGGACTACATCCGAACATGCTGCTGGGTATCATCGCCTTTGGCGCAATCTGGCCCGTGCTTCTGCCGACCATTCACGGCTTCAGCGCGATCGACCCACGGCTGCGCGAAGTTGCGAAGAATCTCGGCATCGGCCCGCTGGCATTTGCGCTCAAGTTCGGACTGCCGAACGCGCTGCCGGACGTGACCGCGGGGATGCGGCTATCGCTGACCGCCTGCCTGATCATCACGGTGGTCGGTGAAATGATCACGGCGCAGCAGGGGCTCGGCTCCACCATCATCATGGCGGCGCGCTCGTTCCGCAGCACCGACCTCTATGGCGGGATCGTCCTGCTCGGAGCGGTGGGTGCAGCCAACAACGCGCTACTTGGACTTGTCGAACGCGCGCTCACGCCGTGGCGTAGGGCTCGAGCCTGATCTTTATGAATCTCTCTTGGAAGGACTTCGCCGATGAATGAGATGGCTGGCTTCAATCGCGACACGACCGCAGACGAGGTACTCGCGGGCATCGATCTGTCCGGCAAGGTCTACCTCGTGACGGGCGCATCGTCTGGCCTGGGCCAGGAGACCGCTCGCGTGCTCGCGTCGCGCGGCGCAAAGGTCATCATGGCCGTCCGATCGCGCGACAAGGGCGAAGCAGCCGCCACAGCGATCAGGACGGTCGTGCCGGGCGCTGCGCTGGACGTCCGCCTGGTCGATCTCGCCTCGCTTGCCAGCGTGCGCGCGTTCACGGCGACCCTTGCAGGTTCGTACGGCGGCCTCGACGGCATTGTGGCCAATGCCGGCGTGATGGCGATCGACCATGCCATCACCGCGGACGGTTTCGAGATGCAGTTCGGGGCCAATCACCTCGGGCACTTCCTGCTCGTCAATCGGCTGGCGCCGCTTCTCGAGGCGCGCGCGCCCTCGCGGCTCGTCGTGATGACATCGGGCGCCCACCGCTTGCACAATGTCGACCTTGAAGATCCGAACTTCCATCACAAGCCGTATGACCGCTGGGACGCCTATGGCCAGTCGAAATCGGCCAATGCTCTGTTCGCATTGGCGTTCGACGCGCATCACCGCGACGCAGGCGTGCGCGCGTTCACAGTTGCCCCAGGAATCATCACCGATACCAACCTCCACCACCATCTGACCCAGGATGATTTCGCGCCGCTGCGCCGCCGTCAGCCGGAGGTCGCCAATCTTCCGCGAAAAACTCTGGCCGCCGGAGCTGCAACGATGCTCTGGGCGCTCGTTCATCCCGAGCTCGATGGCCTGGGCGGCCGCTTTCTCGAAGACTGCGGCTTCTCCGAGGTGAACCCGGATCCACGCCTGCCCAACGGGATCATGCCATGGGCCCTCGATCAGGCTCATGCCGAAGCGGTCTGGGGCTTGTCGGAGCGCCTCGTCGGCGAGTTCTTTGCAAGAACTGCAGATTCGGGCGTCAAGACGTCCGCGACGGCTCTTCCCTCGTCGGCTGCTGTTGCCAGCGGGCTGTCCGTGAACCGGCAGCCCAGCACGAACCGGCTGCAAGGCCGGACATTGGAAGTCGCACTCGAAGCAGACAGCAAGATAATCCTGGAATTTCTACCAGATGGCGTGCTGCGCTGGCGCGGCCTGCCTGGTCTCGCGCTGGATCAAAGCGGGTTCTGTCCGGTCGACGTGGTGGAGGCGGCTCCAGACGTGCTGCTCATCGTGGCGATGCTGCCGGCACAGGGCCGCGAGACCATGGCCATCGTGCTCGACCTCAGCACGCATCACGTGTTGTTCGTCGCATCGCAGCTTGCCGACGGTCGGCGCCCGTTCGAAAGAAAGACCAGAGTGACGCAAAGATTCACGAAGGGACAAATTCGCAGCTCTCGACCTTCGTTGCAATCCTCTGCCCCCGAGCCTACACGCGACCTCATCGGAACGCGGGCGATCTACCGCTACAGCGAGGACACTGTTTACGAGCACCTATATCTGAACACGCACTGGTACTCATATCAGTGCCTGAAGGGCGTACGCCGGGGCGATTGCGGCACGGACGAAGCGAGTTATTGGAAGATCCGGGATGACATCTATGTCGTCACCTGGCGGGAGATCCTGATCGATCTCGCCGCCACTTTCGTCTACGACATGAAGGCCCGTCGGAGCACCGGCTGCGCTTGGGGAACGCCGGGCGGATCGCCGGAGCCCCGACATATCCTGACGGGAGCCTTCTTTGAGAAGCTCAAGGACGCGGGCTATCCTGCCGACATCGAGCTCATTTGACCTGTGGCTGAGAGGCGGATCAGCCCGATCCGCCCTCCCTTTCTTAGCCCCACTTCATCTCGCCCTTGGCGACCTTGGAGCCGATATCGAGTGCCACGCCCATTCCGACATTCGGGAAGCGGGCTTCCATAGCCGCCTTGAGCGCGGCACCGTCAGCTGCCTTGGCGAACTCTTCATCGAACGCGAGCAGATATTTTTTGGTGTGCTCGACGGCGGAGAGATCGACGGCAACGCTCGGCGCCATGTGACCCGCCACGACGATAGACGGCCTGCGGGCGGCGATCTTGTCGAGGTTCGCGACCCAGGCCGCGCGCTGCTCCTTGGTCGGCGTATCGGCGGTCCAAACGTGAACACCGGAGAAGATCATCACACCGCCGAACACGGCGTTCAGGGAGGGAACGAAGAGATAGCGGCGGTTGGCAAGGCCGTCGGCATTGACGATTTCGATCGTCTCGCCGTCAACCGCGAAAGAGGTTTCATCGAAAGCTTCCGGCAACACGATGTCTGCCAGGGTCTGCGGACCGTTCTCCTTCAACTGCGGGCCCCAGACGGCGAGCTTTTTCTCCACATTTCCCTTGATGGCCGCAAGCGTCGCGGATGCCGCCAGCACCTTGGCATTCGGAAAGGCTTCGCGCACGGGCTTCAGGCTGAAATAGTAGTCGGGATCAGATTGGCTGATGTAGATGGTCGTCAGCTTCTTGCCGGTCGCCTTGATCGCCTCGGCCAGCGCACGTCCGTCGGGATAGGAGAATCCGCCGTCGATCAGGACCGCCTCGGTGGGACCTTCGAGCAGCACCGGAGCACGAAAAAACCCGTTGGGGCCGGCGGGAAAATGCTTCCAGCTCAGCTTGGACTCAGCGGAATACCCAACATCAGCGGGAGCAAATACGGCGGCGGCGCTGGCAGCAAGGATCGTTTTCACGATCTGTCTCCTTGAGAACATCGGTCTCTCCATCAAACTTCGTCAGTGGGATAAGTCGGTCTTGAGCATCAAGCCGCGCGCAACTGGGCAGCCAGCAGATCGAAGCGCCCGAACAACAAGCTGCTGCTCAGCAACCGGCGCCCGGCACCTTCGCCGGCCACCAGCGCCGGCACGCCATCGACGGCAAATCGCGCCATCTCGGAACGGGCAGCTTCGACCCGTCCCCGGTAAGCCGCGAGAAGGGCATTGTCTGGCGCCCGAACGCGGCCAGCCGCATCGGTGAATTGCGCTTCGTCGAGCAGGTCGGCGACGACCTGAAGACTGGAATTGTCCCGACCGTCGACATAGCGAGCGCGCTGCAGCAGTTTTAGCGCCTCCAATTCGCGAGCGGGCTCCGCGAGGCCGACTGCGACCAGGCCAAGGGTTGCGGGGGCGGAGTCGAACATGTCGCCGATATTGCTGAGGATCTGGTTGCGATAAGGCTCAGTGAAAGCTTGGCCCGTGAGTCGCGCAATGCGCTGATCGTTCTGCCAGGCATAGGCCGCAAAATGCTGGTCCATTGGTCGGGCGGCCTCACCTGCAAACATGCCGGTCGGTGCGAGCTCCAGCCTCGTGTCGGCCAGCCGCGCAAGCCGGTCCAAAACCGGTCCAGCGCCGTAGCACCAGCCACACAGAGGGTCGAAGAGATAGGTGATCCGCATGATTTCAAGCCGCTGCGATTCCATGTGCCGCAGAATTAGCCGACGCCAATTGATTGATAAACGCAATATAATGATACATATTGTTAGCTATTGGCTTACAATCACTGAGTCCAATGGAAACGATCAACCTCAATCGCCTGGCCTATTTCGCGGCAGTGGTTGACGCGGGCTCCTTTACCCGCGCGGCCGAGCGGCTCGGCATCACCAAGACGGTCGTCAGCCAGCAGGTCGCGCGGCTCGAGGCCGAACTGAAGACGGCGCTCCTGCTGCGGACGACCAGAAGAGTGGGGCCGACCGAGGCCGGACGCCTGCTGCACGCCCGCTGCGTCATGATCCTGCGCGAGGCCGAGTATGCCATAGACGAGCTTGCCCAGACGAACGCCGAGCCCATGGGGGTACTGCGGATCGCCGCGCCGAACGACTACGGTGCATCGACCATTGCGCCGGTCGCGGCCAAATTTGCGCGGAAGTACCCGGCATGCGGCGTCGATCTGGTTCTCTCGGATACCAGGACGGATCTCATCGCCAACCAGATCGATCTGTCGATTCGCGTCGGCTGGCTGAATGACTCAAGTCTTCAAGCCCGACGGCTCGGGACGTTCCGCCAGTTATTGGTAGCCCCGCCGGAGATCGCCGTGGCGGTTCGCGTGGACAAGCCCGATGACCTTGCGGCTTTGCCGTTCATCGCCAATGGGGCGCTCGGTGAGCCGCTGGTCTGGCGCTTCACGAGAAACGATATCGAAGTCTGCACAGTTCGCATGCGACAAGCGATCGCGATCAACACGACGCCAGCAGTGCTTGCGGCGGCACTTGCCGGCGGAGGCCTGTCCGTGCTGCCCGACTTCCTTGTTTCGGAGCATCTGAAAGCCGGACGGCTTGTCCATGTCCTGCCGTCCTGGGCCCTGCCATCAGGCGGTATTCATGTCGTCTATCCCGCCGCCCGTTTTCGCGCGCCCAAGGTCACGGCATTCGTTGCGATGCTGTCGCGGGTCGCAAGCTCATCTTAGTTCTTTTATCATCATCGTCGGAGCGTTGGTGTTGCCGGAAACGAGACGCGGCATGATCGACGCGTCGGCGATCCGGAGGCCTTCGACCCCTCAGATCCTCCGAGACGACCGACATCGGATCATCGGCCGCCCCCATGCAGTCCTCGAGGCCGCCAGTTCATTCATTGATGCAACAAGGTCGATCAAGCAGCATCCTTGATGGATCCCGCGCCCAACCTGCGTGACAGAAACCTTCGGATTTTCTCAACCATCATGAACTTGTGAAGAAATCTTTTGTTTGAACTACTCTGCTTAACGCGGCGGCCACCAAACGAACGCCGCTTGTCTGAGCTGCTTTTGGACTCGATACGGCACTTGGCACTGAATGTGTGCTGGCGACCTTGCTTCACCGAGCTACACCATCATCGTGGACACGACAGGTTGTCCGATTTGTGCGCCGTAATGAGCTATTCTACGATGAGCGCATCACAGATCTGTCGGCGTGGCCTCCCCGCGGTATATGTTGCGGATGAAAGCCACGCAGATAGGCCAGTATGGTCGCTGTAGTGCACACCACACCGTTTAGTTCGATTCTGGAACGAGCATCAGAAGCTCCATTTCCAGACCCGCCCAAAAATTCGGCGGGAATAGAGCTGTTACATAACGAACTTAGCAGCTTTAAGTGCTGGCTGGGGCGGGAGGGATCGAACCTCCGAATGGCGGAATCAAAATCCGCTGCCTTACCGCTTGGCTACGCCCCATCAGGCGACGAAGGGAACGGCGGAAAATTGGCACCCGCAGATTCCCTCTGGTCGCAGCCGGTCTATAGGGTGCGGCGCGGCATTTCAATCGCCTGGAGAGGCAAAATACCACAGGTCCGGGGGCCGCCCGGGCCACACTCTATAATAAATGCGGTCCGCGCCCTTCCCGTCCCTCAGGCCATTGAGACGACAGGCGTTTCATGGGAATACGGCGCCAAACCTGTCCTCGGGAGTGAGCCATGACCTACCGCGCGCCGATCTCTGACATGCTGCTGTCGCTCAACCATGGCGCCGGCCTGAAGGCCGCCATCGAGGCCGGCCATTACGGCGATTTCGACACCGATATCGTCGCCGCGGTGCTGGAAGAGGCCGGCAAGTTCGCAACCGATGTGCTGGCGCCGCTCAACCGCGTCGGCGACGAGCACGGCATCAAGCTTAGCGACGGCAAGGTCACCACCGCGCCGGGCTGGCCGGATGCCTACAAGCGCTGGACCGCCGGCGGCTGGAACGCAGTGTCCGGACCGGAAGGTTTCGGCGGTCAGGGCCTGCCGACCGCGATCAACGCCGCCTGCACCGAGATCTGGAGCGCGTCGAACGTTGCCTTCGGCCTCTGCCCGCTGCTCACGGCCTCCGCGATCGAGGCGCTCGATGCGCATGGCAGCGACGAGCTCAAGACGATCTATCTCGAGAAGCTCGTCACCGGCGAATGGACCGGCACGATGCAGCTCACCGAGGCGCAGGCCGGCTCCGACGTCGGCGCGCTGCGCACCCGCGCCGAGAAGCAGGCCGATGGCACCTATCGCATCAAGGGGACGAAGATCTTCATCACCTATGGCGAGCACGACATGACCGACAACATCGTGCATTTCGTGCTGGCGCGCCTGCCGGACGCACCCGCCGGCACCAAGGGGATTTCGCTCTTTCTTGTTCCCAAGTTCATGGTCAATGCCGACGGCTCGCTCGGCGCGCGCAACGACATTTTTGCCAGCGGCGTCGAGCACAAGCTCGGCATGCATGCCTCGCCGACCTGCACCATGACCATGGGCGATCATGGCGGGGCGATTGGTTTCCTGATCGGCGAAGAGAACCAGGGCATGCGCTGCATGTTCACGATGATGAATCAGGCCCGTCTCGGCGTCGGCCTCGAAGGCGTCGGCGTCGCGGATCGCGCCTATCAGCAGGCACTGGCCTATGCGCAGGAGCGCAAGCAGGGCCGCGCGATCGGCAAGAAGGGCGACGGGTCGGATGCGATTTTCGTGCACCCCGATGTCAAGCGCATGCTGATGCGGATGCGGGCGCAGACGGCGGCCGCGCGCACCATCTGCTATGCCACAGCAGTCGCGATCGACGTCTCGACGCGTGCCAGGGATCCGAAGGTACGCGCCGATGCGGCCGCTCGCGCCGCGCTGCTGACACCGATGGCAAAAGGCTATTCCACCGATATCGGCAACGAGGTCGCCTATCTTGGCGTGCAGGTGCATGGCGGCATGGGCTTCATCGAGGAGACCGGCGCCGCGCAGCATTATCGCGATGCCCGCATCACCGCGATCTATGAAGGCACCAACGGCATCCAAGCGATCGACCTCGTCACGCGCAAGCTTGCGGCGAACGGCGGGGCATCGGTGTGGGCGCTGCTCGACGATCTCGCGGCCACCGTCAAGCAGGTCGAAGCCTCGAACGATCCCGCTTTCGGCACCACGGGCGTGAAGTTGCGCGAGGCGCTGGAGGCGCTGACGCGAACGAGCAAGTGGCTGCTGGAGCGCGTCACATCCGCGCCGAACGAGGCGCTCGCCGGCGCGACGCCGTATCTGCAGCAGTTTGGCTCGACGCTCGGCGGCTGCATGCTGGCCTCCGAAGCGCTCGCCGCCAAGGCCGGCGGCAATACCGAGGCCGCGCGCTACGTCTCGCTCGCGCGCTTCTTCGCCGAGAACATCACCGTGCAGGCGCCCGCGCTCGAGCGCACCGTGACGGAAAGCGCGGAGTCGGTTGCGGCGGCGGATGCGGTGCTGCTGGGGTAAAGAAGCCTCCCTCCTCCTTGCTGTCATTCCCCGCGAAAGCGGGGAATCCAGTACGCCGCTGCTTCTCGATCAACGACGGACGTCTCGGAGTACTGGGTCGCCCGATCAAGTCGGACGATGACACCGAATGTGTAGGACGCGCGTGCCACGCTTATCCGTCCTACGAAGCTGCGACCTCGGCTCTTTTTCCCGGCCGCCACAGCACGATGCCGGCTGCGACGACATCGAGCACAACGCACATCGCGAACGCCATGGTGTAGTCACCACTCGCGCTGCGCACGAGGCCGACGATGCCCGGGCCGAAGGCGCTGACGACGCCGCTGATCGACGTCCCCAACCCCATCGCGGCCGCGAAAGCCGTGCTGCCGATCTCGCGCTGGATGATCAAGGGGGGGAACGTGATCATGTTGCCGATCGAGAAGCCATAGACGGCGCAGCACATGAGCAGCACGGTCGGGCTCTGGCTTTGCAGGAGAACGAGCAGCGCCGCCGCCTGGCTCGTCATCGACGCCGCGCAGGCAAGCCGCGGATCGAGCCGGTCGACGAACAGGCCGAGCGACAGCCGGCCGACCACCGCCATCGCCGCCATGATGGTGACCGCGAGGCCTGCACTGGCGCGGCCGATCAGCGGCTCGAGAAACGTCACCTGGTGGATGATGAATCCCATCTGCGCCAACAGCGCGATCGCGATCGGCAGCACCATGGTCCAGAATGACGCGTTGGCGAGCAGCTCCTTCCGCGAATGACGCGCGGCCTTGCCCCCAGAGACACCTGCTCCATTCGGCGACGCGTCGACCGGCCAACCGGTGAAGACGATGACCACCGGCAGCACCAGCACCACCATCACGATGGTGGCCGCCAGCATGGCTGAACGGAAACCGATACTGCTGCTCAGCGCCAGCAAAACCGGAACGAGGATGATGCCGCCGAAGGTGGCGCCGTTGAAGGCGAGGCTGAGCGCGAGCCCGCGGCGCCGCGCGAACCAAGCGTTCAGCACCGTCGCGATCACCACCGATCCCATGCCGGTCCAGCCGACCGACATCAGCGCATAGGCAAGATAGAGCTGCCAGGGCGCCTGCATCAGTCCCAGCAGCGCCGTCGATGCGCCAAGCGCCGTCAGCCCGCACAGGATCAGCGCCCGCAACCCGATGCGGGCGAGCAGATCATCGGTGAAGATGACGAGGACGGAGGTCAGCAGGAACGAGAAGGTGCTGGCCGCGGACACCAGCGTACCGGGCCAGCCATGGGCGCGCTGGAGCTCGGCGAGATAGACACCCTGGCCGTAAAGACCAAAGCCGAACATGAAGAAGGCCATCAGGAAGCAAGCCAGCACCACGCGCCAGCCGCGGTAGTGAAGCGAGGATTCGTCAACGCCCGTTGCGGCAATCATCGATCAAGTATCGACCTCATGGAACGAGACGGCTGATCGTGACGCACAACCACCGGTTTTTCAATCGAAACATTGTAGCCGATTGTTGCAATGCGCAAAACTCCGCAGCACATGTGATCCAGCTTTTCGCGCCACGGTTCCCGGACGAGCGCCATCATCGGACGGGTGTCATGCGACCGCTCGCGGGTATCACCACCGAAATGGTTGAGCCGCAGGATTGGCACGCCTGCCCGATCATGTAGGCTGCGCCTCGCAAGAGTCGCCGATGGCAGGCGCCGCGGCGGCCGGAGGGAGTCCTCATGCCGAACGGCAATATCGTCGTCACCGAAGAGCGTGGAACGCGCGTGATCACCCTGCGCCGCCCGGGCAAGAAGAACGCGATCACCCAGGACATGTATCGCGAAATGAGCCGCGCGATCGACACCGCGCAGAACAATCCCGACATCCGCTGCATGATCATCACGGGCGGCTCCGGCGTGTTCACGGCCGGCGACGACATCGACGATTTCATCAAGGCCGACGCGTCGCGGCCCGAGACGCTGTCGGACGGCGCCAAATTCCTGTATTCGCTGGCCCTCAACGTCAAGCCGATCATCGCAGCCGTGGACGGCGCCTCGATCGGCATGGGCACCGTGATGCTGTTTCACTGCGACTACGTGCTCGCCTCCAACGCCGCGACCTTCTCGGCGCCTTACATCAATCTCGGGCTCGTGCCGGTCGGCGCCGCCAGCCTGCTGATGCCGAGCACCATGGGTTACCAGCGCGCCTTCGGCATGCTGGTGATGGGACGCAGCTTCACCGCCGCGGAGGCCCATGCCGCCGGCTTCGTCAACACCGTGGTGTCGCCGGGACATACCGAGGTCGAGGCCCGCAAGGTGGCGCGCGAGATCTGCCGGCTGCCGGCGGAGGCGGTCGCAATCTCGCGCAAATTGCTGCGCCCAGCCCCGGAAGAGCTCACCCGCCGCATCGACCAGGAAGCCCATTTATTCGGCGAACGGTTGAAATCGGACGAGGCCACGGCCGCGTTCAATGCGTTTGCGAACAGGAAGAAGAGGTAGGCAAGAGAACTTTCGTGAAATCTTCGCGCGGAATGACTAATCTTGTTCCATGCGACATCTTCTCCGCCTGACCAGCTTCGCCCTCGCGCTCGCCGCCCTGCCCGCCGCGGCCCAGACCGCGGCGCCCGTCGAGCTGCGCATTCTCGCGATCAACGATTTCCACGGCAATCTCCGTCCGCCGCCGGGCGGCATCCGCATCAATGATCCCGAAGACAAGAGCAAGAAAGTGATGGTCGCCGCCGGCGGCGCCGAGTACATGGCAACGCTGGTCAAGCAATTGCGCGAGGGGCACAAGAACACCATCTTCGTCGCCGCCGGCGACCTGATCGGGGCGAGCCCGTTCCTGTCGGCGATGTTTCACGACGAGCCGTCGGTCGAGTCGCTCTCGATGATGGGGCTTGCGATCACCTCTGTCGGCAATCACGAATTCGACGAAGGCAAGACCGAGTTGCTCAGGATGCAGAACGGCGGCTGCCATCCGGAGGACGGATGCCAGGGACCGCATCCTTTCACCGGCGCAAAATTTCATTATCTTGCGGCCTCCACCATCGAGACTGCGACCGGCAAGAGCGTGTTGCCGCCTTACGAGATCAGGGAGTTCGAGGGCGTCCCGGTCGCCTTCATCGGGCTGACCTTGAAGGACACCGCCGGCATCGTCTCTCCGTCAGGCATTGCCGGGCTCGAATTCCGCGACGAGGCCGAGACCGTGAACGCGCTGGTGCCGCAATTGAAGGCGCGGGGCGTCGAGGCGATCGTGGTGTTGATCCACCAGGGCGGCGAGCCAAGCGGCGATTACAACGAATGCCCGGCGATTGCGGGGCCGATCGTCGACATCGTCAAGAAGTTCGACCGCGCCGTCGACGTCGTGGTCAGCGGCCACACCCATCGTGCCTATGTTTGCCAAATCGACGGCCGGCTGGTGACGAGCGGCGACAAATACGGCACGCTCGTCACCGCGATCGACCTCAAGCTCGATCCCGCAACACGCGACATCGTCAGCGCCAGGGCCGAGAACGTCATCGTCGCCAACGCTTCGCTCGCCAAGGATCCCGAGCAGACCGCTCTGATCGACGCCTACGACAACCTCTCGGCGCCGATTGCCAACCGGCCGGCCGGATCGGTGACGCAGACGCTGTCGCGCGTGCCGAACGAGGCTGGCGAAAGCGCACTCGGCGACGTCATCGCCGATGCGCAGCTTGCCGCAACCAGGGACGCCAAGGATGGCAGCGCTGTCATCGCGTTCACCAATCCCGGCGGCATCCGCACCGACATCATCCCGAAAGAGAACGGCGCTGTGTCCTACGGCGAGCTGTTCGCGAGCCAGCCGTTCCGCAACCGCCTTGTCACCATGACGCTGTCAGGCAGCCAGCTCAAGGACATGCTGGAGCAGCAATGGCTCGATCCGAAGCGGCCTCGGATTCTCCAGGTGTCGATCGGGTTCAGCTACAGCTGGGACGCATCAAAGCCGCTCGGCGAGCGCGTGATAGCCGACAAGATGACGCTCAATGGCAAGCCGATCGAGCCGGGTACCGGCTACCGTGTGACCGTCAACGATTACCTCGCCGTCGGTGGCGATGGTTTTACGGTCGCGAGACAGGGCGCTTCGCCGCAATATGGCGGCTATGACGCCGATGCGCTGTTTGCCTTCTTTAAAGCACATGGTCCGATCGGCCCGCTGCCGCCGACCCGCATCCTGCGGGTGAATTGATCCGGATCAAACCTGGGTGGAACGGGACGCCCTTTGCCATTCGCGATGGAACGCATAGATTGGGTTTTGCATTGCGTTTTGTCGTTGGATGCGCCAAGCGACGTCGAGAGTTCGTTCCCAGTGAGGCCGACCTGATGAGCACTCTTCTCCTTTCCCACAAGGCCTGCCTCGACCACGTCACGCCGCCGGGACACCCTGAAAGACCCGACCGCCTGCGCGCGGTGGAGGAGGCGCTGTCGGTTGAGCGCTTCCAGTTCCTGGCCCGCGACCTGGCGCCGGAGGGCGATCTCGACCTCGTCACACTGTGCCACAACGAAGATTACGTCACCGAGCTGCGTCACATCGCGCCGGCCAGCGGCCAGGTCTATATCGACGGCGATACCTCGATGTCCCCCGGCACGTGGGAAGCGGTGATGCGCGGCGTCGGCGGCGCCGTGGCTGCGACCCAAGCGGTGATGAACGGCGAGCACCGCAACGCCTTCGTCGCCGTGCGCCCGCCCGGCCATCACGCCGAGATCGGCAAGCCGATGGGCTTCTGCTTCTTCGACAATGCCGCGATCGCCGCGCGCCATGCGCAGCGCAAATATGGCATCAAGCGCGCGGCCATCGTCGATTTCGACGTGCATCACGGCAACGGCACCCAGGACATCTTCTGGTCGGACCCGACCGTGATGTACTGCTCGACGCATCAAATGCCGCTGTTTCCGGGCACCGGCGCCAAGGGCGAACGCGGCGATCACGACACCATCGTCAACGCACCGCTCGCTTCGGAAGACGGCGGGCCCGAATTCCGCAGTGCGTTCGAGAATTTGATCCTGCCGCAACTCGAAAAATTCAGCCCCGAATTGCTCATCATCTCCGCGGGCTTCGACGCGCATTACCGCGATCCGCTGGCCTCGCTGAATTTGCGTGCTGAGGACTACAGCTGGGTCACGCGCAAGCTGATGGACCTTGCCGACAAGTCCGCTGGCGGGCGCGTTGTTTCTGTGCTCGAAGGCGGCTACGACCTGCAAGGACTGAAAGAATCTGTTACGGCGCATGTCGGCGCCCTGATGGGCGCCTAGACAGACCCGCCACATTAAGCCCGCAAAACTCTGCTGTTTTACACGAGAAGCGAATCGGGCAATCGGAAACGGATATGGCCGAAAATACCCAAGTCGACGTCTCCCGGCTCACCTTCGAGCGCGCGATCGAGGAACTCGAAACGATCGTGAAGCGGCTTGAGGACGGCAAGGTGCCGCTCGAGGAATCCGTCACGATCTACGAGCGCGGCGAAGCCCTGAAGCGCCGCTGCGAGGAGCTGTTGCGCCAGGCGGAGGCGCGCGTCGACAAGATCACCATCGATGCGAGCGGCCAAGCCAACGGCACTGCACCGCTCGACGTGCAGTAAACGCCGTCGCACAAAAGCCGCCCGTTTTGGGCAATGGCCGCCTGCAATTTTTCATGATCGCACGCTGCCCTTCCCTTCAAGGGCTAAATGGCTGGGCCCATGAAGATTGGGGAACTGCCCCGCGAGGGAACCTCCGGCCTCTCGAATCCATCCGAAAAAGCCTCGCGCTTGCCCAAAATCCTGCCAAGGAACTGGGCAAGGCTGGAACCGTCCGCCGGCGCCAGGATTAACCACCCTGGCCCACGGGTTGCACGGGCATGCCCGTAATCGGTCGGGCCGGGTTGGCTTTGGCCCAAGCTTTGGTGTAAAGCTGCGCAGAGTGTGGCTTTTTGTTAGCTTTGACGTGGGGACCGATTTCCGACGACAAGCGCTTCAAATCGCTAATGAAATTGGCTGGGACGGACGAAGCCGATCTACGTGACAAGGATCACAGAGACTGAACCGGAGCGCACTTAAGCTCACCTAAGCTTGAAGACGGGGCTTTTGCCCCATGCAGGTGGCTCCGACGGTTTAAGGACTCGCGCTGCGCCGACATTGTGCAAACCCATCGCGCACCGGAACGATCTTCCGGCGCTGACAAATTGGAAATCGCCGTGAACGCATATAGTAAAACGCCGCTTCTCGACACCATCCGGACGCCGGACGACCTTCGCAAGCTCAAGGTGGAACAGGTTCGCCAGGTTGCCGACGAGCTGCGTCAGGAGACCATCGACGCCGTCTCGGTGACCGGCGGTCACTTCGGCGCGGGCCTCGGCGTGGTCGAGCTCACCACCGCGATCCACTACGTCTTCGACACGCCGCGCGATCGGCTGATCTGGGACGTCGGCCATCAGGCCTATCCGCACAAGATCCTCACCGGACGCCGCGACCGCATCCGCACGCTGCGCACCGGCGGCGGCCTCTCCGGCTTCACCAAGCGCAGCGAGAGCGATTACGATCCGTTCGGCGCCGCGCATTCCTCGACCTCGATTTCCGCCGGCCTCGGCATGGCCGTCGCACGCGACCTCGCCGGCGGCAAGAACAACGTCATCGCAGTGATCGGTGACGGCGCGATGTCGGCGGGCATGGCCTACGAGGCCATGAACAACGCAGGCGCCATGAACTCGCGCCTGATCGTCATCCTCAACGACAACGACATGTCGATTGCCCCGCCGGTCGGCGCCATGAGCGCCTATCTGTCGCGGCTCTACTCCGGCAAGACCTATCGCACGCTGCGCGAGGCGGCCAAGCAGATCAACAAGCGCCTGCCGAAGATCCTCGCCAACCGCGCCAACCGCGTCGAGGAATATTCCCGTGGCTTCATGATGGATGGCGGCACGCTTTTCGAGGAGCTCGGCTTCTATTACGTCGGCCCGATCGACGGTCATAACCTCGATCACCTGCTGCCCGTACTGAAGAACGTGCGCGACATGGAGACCGGCCCGATCCTGGTCCACGTCGTGACGCAAAAGGGCAAGGGCTACGGCCCGGCGGAAGCTTCCGCCGACAAGTACCACGCCGTCGTCAAGTTCGACGTCGCGACTGGCACCCAGGCGAAAGCCAAGCCGAACGCGCCGGCCTACCAGAACGTGTTCGGCCAGAGCCTCGTCAAGGAAGCCGAGAAGGACGACAAGATCGTCGCCATCACCGCGGCGATGCCGTCCGGCACCGGCGTCGACATCTTCAACAAGGCCTTCCCCGACCGCACCTTCGACGTCGGCATCGCCGAGCAGCACGCGGTGACGTTTGCCGCCGGTCTCGCGACCGAAGGCTACAAGCCGTTCTGCGCGATCTACTCGACCTTCCTGCAGCGCGGCTATGATCAGATCGTGCATGACGTCGCGATCCAGAACCTGCCGGTCCGCTTCGCCATCGACCGTGCGGGCCTCGTCGGCGCCGACGGCGCAACGCATGCCGGCTCGTTCGACAATGCCTATCTAGGCTGTCTGCCGAACATGGTGATCATGGCGGCGGCAGATGAAGCCGAGCTGGTGCACATGGTCGCCACTCAGGTTGCGATCAACGACCGCCCGAGCGCGCTGCGCTATCCGCGCGGTGAAGGCCGCGGCATCGAGATGCCCGAGGTTGGCGTTCCCCTCGAGATCGGCAAGGGCCGCATGATCCGCCAGGGCAGCAAGATCGCCCTGCTCTCCTTCGGCACGCGTCTGGCCGAGTGCGAGAAGGCAGCCGACGAGCTCGCCGCCCATGGCCTCTCGACCTCGATCGCGGATGCGCGCTTCATGAAGCCGCTCGACACCGAGCTGGTGCTCAAGCTCGCCCGTGACCACGACGTCCTGATCACGGTCGAGGAAGGCTCGGTCGGCGGCTTCGGCTCGCATGTCGCGCAGTTCCTGACCGACCAGGGCGTGCTCGACACCGGGATGGTCAAGTTCCGCACGATGGTCCTGCCCGACGTGTTCCTGGACCACGACACGCCGAACGCGATGTACGCCCGCGCCGGTCTCGACGCCAAGGGCATCGTCGCCAAGGTGTTCGAGGCGCTCGGCAAGGACGTCAAGACCGAGACGGTCAAGCTCGCCTGAGGGCGAGCTTCGGCCTGACGCGAAGCAGCGCGACGTTCATGAAAATCTATCTGGCAGGTCCCGACGTGTTCCTGCCGGATGCGGTCGAGATCGGCCGGCAGAAGGCCGCGATCTGCGCTGCCCATGGCCTCACCGGCCTGTATCCGCTCGACAACGCCATCGACCTCGCCGCGCCTGACGCTTCGCGGCAGATCTTTGCCGGCAACGAGGCCATGATGGACGATGCCGACGCCATCATTGCCAATCTGACGCCGTTCCGCGGCGCCGGCGCCGATCCGGGCACTGTCTACGAGCTCGGCTACATGGCCGGCCGCCGCAAGTTTTGCATGGCCTATTCCAACGATGGCACCACCTACGCCGACCGTGTCGGCCGCTTCATGCACGTCGCCTCCGAGGACGGGCGGCTGGTCGACGCACAGGGGCTGACGGTCGAGGATTTTGGCCTCGTCGACAATCTCATGATGATCCATGCGCTGGAGCTGCACGGCTGCCCGCTGGTGACGCCGGCCAAGCAGCCCGTCGACGTTTGGCACGATCTCGCCACGTTCGAGACTTGCGTCCGGATGGCAGCCGCGCGATTGATCGCTAGATAAGCGCTTCAGTCGTCTTTGGAGAACCGATGTCCCCTGCCCGCAAGCGCGCGGATGTTCTGCTGGTCGAGCGCGGCCTGTTCGAGAGCCGGGCGCGGGCGCGCGCGGCGATCGAGGCCGGCCTCGTCAGGGCTAACGACAAGCAGGTCGCAAAGCCCTCGGAGACGATCGCCGAGGACGCGGTGATCCAGGCCGAGCCTGCGCACCCTTACGTCTCGCGCGGCGGCGTCAAGCTCGCGGGCGCACTGGAGCGCTACCCAATCGACATCGAGGACCATGTCTGCCTCGACGTCGGCGCCTCCACCGGCGGCTTTACCGAGGTGCTACTGGCTAACGGCGCGAGCCTGGTGTTCGCCATCGACGTCGGCACCAGCCAGCTGCATGCTTCGCTGCGCGATCATCCCAAGATCGTGTCGATAGAGGAGACCGATATCCGCAGCTATGAAGGCAAGCGACTACCGGCGCGGCCCGATGTCGTCGTCATCGACGTCAGCTTTATTTCGCTCAAGGCGGTGCTGCCCGTGGCGCTGTCGCTCGCGGCTGCGCCGATGAGCCTGCTCGCCCTGATCAAGCCGCAGTTCGAGGCGGATCGGAAGCACAACAAGAAAGGCATCATCCGCCACGCCGCGGTGCATCAGGAGATCTGCGACGACATCGCGGCCTTTGCCGCGTCGCTCGGCTGCACCGACATCGAGGTGTTTCCCTCCCCGATTGCGGGCGGGGACGGCAACATCGAATTCTTCCTGGGCGCGCGCCGTGGTTGAACGCGTCACGATCGATCATGTCGGCCATCGCGGCGATGGCGTCTCGCTGACGACCGGCGATGCGGTCTACGTGCCCTACACGCTTGGCGGCGAGAGTGTCGAGGCAGACCATGTCGCGGGCCATCCTGACCGCCGCAAGCTGCTCGCGGTCGACGTCGCAAGTCCCGAGCGTGTTGAGCCGTTCTGCCCGCATTTCGGCATCTGCGGCGGCTGCGCGATCCAGCATTGGGCGGCCGAGCCCTATCATGCCTGGAAGCGCAACATCGTGATCGAGACGCTGGCGCAGGCCGGCATCGATTGCGAGGTGGCGCCGCTGGTCGATGCCCATGGCGTTGGCCGCCGGCGCGTGACGCTGCACGGAAGGTTCGGCACGCATGACGTGCTGAAGGTCGGGTTCTCGGCGGCAAGCTCGCACGACGTGATCCCGATCCATCGCTGCCCGATCCTCGATCCCGCGCTCGATGGCGCGCTCGATGCCGCCTGGGCGCTCGCGGAACCGCTGACGTCAAAAATGCCAGTGACGAAGCCGCTCGATATCCAGGTCACCGCGACCGCCAGCGGCCTCGATGTCGACGTGCGCGGCTCCGGCCCGCTGCCGACGCCGCTGGTCACGGCGCTGTCGCGCGTCGCCGAGCAGCATCGCCTGGCGCGGCTGACGCGGCATGGCGAGCTGGTGCTGCAACGCGTGCCGCCGACATTGCAGATGGGCCGCGCCGAGGTGACGCTGCCGCCGGGCTCGTTCCTGCAGGCGACGGTGGCGGGGGAAGAGACCCTCGCTGCACTCGTTGCCGAGCGCGTTGGCAAGGCAAAGGAGGTTCTCGACCTCTTCTGCGGCGTCGGCCCGTTCGCTCTGAGGCTCGCCGAGAAGGCGCGTGTCGCGGCTTACGACAACGACGCCGGCGCGATTGCCGCGCTCGCGAAGGCCGCGCGCACGCCGGGGCTCAAGCCGATCAAGGCCGAGCCACGCGACCTGTTCCGCCGTCCGCTGGTGCCGCCGGAGCTGCGCGATTTCGATGCCGTGGTGTTCGATCCGCCGCGCCAGGGCGCACAGGCGCAGGCGCTCAAGCTTGCCGCGAGCAAGGTGCCTGTCGTGATTGCGGTATCCTGCAACGTCGCAACCTTTGGCCGCGACGCGCGGCTCTTGATCGACGGCGGCTACAAGATCGACGCGGTAGTGCCCGTCGACCAATTCCGCCACACGCCACATGTGGAGCTGGTGGCAAAGTTTACGCGTTAGCGCCGAAGCGCGCCCAACGCCGGCGACTCGCCCGGCAGCATGTTCGACCTGATGTCGCTGTCCATACGGCCCGAGTCCCGCTGGGTGAACCCGGCTCCGAACGACAGGCTGAGGTTAGATGTCGGCCTGAATTCGACACCGCCAAATGCGCCATAGCCGGGTGCAGCGCCGGAGGTCAGCGGCGCAACCGAACTGCCAATGCCGTTGCCATATTTCAGTGTGTCGAAACCGGCAAAGAACGTCACGGGCATGCCGCCCGCGCTCTTCATGTTGTAGCCGAACTGAGTGCTGTCGTAGGACAGCGCGCTGAGATTGCCGGCCAGACCTGCCTGGCTGAAACCGCTCAGACCGAGATTGCCGCTCTGGCTTCCGACAAAGAAACCGGGGCGAAAGCCGTAACCGTCGCGGGCATCGCCGGCATTGAAGCTTGGAAAGTTGCCGTAGCTGTCGGCGCTGCTGCCAAGACCGAAAGCCCCGCCCGGGATCCAATACTGCAGGGGTGCGACCTGCGCATGAATGGGCGCCCCGCCGAGGCAAAGCACGGCGAGCAAAGCTGCAAAACCACAAGAGCGTGCGAGGCTGGACATTCCGGCTACCGTCAAAAGTGCTCCGATTATACCCTCCGAACATCGCGAATGCCAGCGGAGCAGCGCCGGCTGGCGCGTCATCAAGTTCCGGGATTACGTCTTGCCGACACGTTGAACCTCGCCCTCGCCAGATTGACCCACATAGAGGACGCACATGCTCAGGCCGCGGCTTTGACCGCGAAAGCCTGCGCAGTCCTGCACCGCGCAATTGCGCAGACCCTTGAAAATGCCCAGCGTTTGTATGGAGGCTGTCATGGAGGTCAATTCCGACAGGTTGAATGCCTTTATGGGAAAGATGATCACCGAGGTTGGGGCCGCGATCAACGCGTCGCTGGTCCTGCTGGGCGACAAGCTCGGTCTCTACCGCGTCCTCGCCGCCAAGGGACCCATGAATTCCGCTGAGCTGGCAAGAGCCACCGGAACGAACGAACGCTACGTCCGCGAGTGGCTGGCGAGCCAGGCGGCTTCCGGTTACGTGGAATACGACTCCGTTTCCGGCAAGTTCTCGATGCTGCCGGAACAAGCAATGGCGCTTGCCGACGAGGACAGCCCGGTGTTTCTCGGCGCAGTCGGCAATGTCATCGCCGCGGCGTTTCTCGACGAGCCGAAGATTACGGATGCATTCAAGTCCGGTAAGGGCGTCGGCTGGAACCGGCGCAGCGAGTGCCTGTTCTGCGGCACCGCCCGCTTCTTCCGCACCGGCTACATGCATCATCTGGTGCAAGAATGGTTGCCCGCGCTCGACGGTGTCGTGGACAAACTGAAGCGCGGCGCCAAGGTCGCCGATGTCGGCTGCGGCCACGGCGTCTCGACGCGGCTGATGGCGGAAGCCTTTCCGAACTCGCGCTTCTATGGCTTCGACTATCACGAGGGCTCGATCGAGGCGGCGCGCAAGGCGGCAGCCGAGGCCAAGCTCGGCGATCGCGTCAACTTCGCGGTTCACTCGGCCAAGACCTATCCGGCCGAGGGCTACGATCTCGTCTGCTTCTTCGATTGCCTGCACGACATGGGCGATCCCGTCGGCGCCATCAGCCACGTGCGTCAAACCATGGCGAAGGACGGCACCTGCATGCTGGTCGAGCCGTTCGCGGGCGACCGCCTCGAGGATAATCTCAACCCGGTCGGGCGCGTCTACTATGCGGCGTCGACCATGATCTGCACGCCGGCCTCGCTCGATCAGGAGGTGGGCCTCGCGCTTGGCGCGCAAGCCGGCGAGGCAAGGCTGCGCAAGGTCGCCAGCGAAGGCGGCCTGTCGCGCTTCCGTCGCGCCGCCGAAACACCCTTCAACCTGATCCTGGAGGCACGGATCTGATCTTCACCGGGCGCCGCAATCCAGACTGTCACTGAGGAGAGATTCTGGATTGCTTCGCTGCGCTCGCAAAGACGATGCGGAGACAATGCAGCCCAACAGGAAGCAGCCGTAAGCGGCTACGCCGTCACGTCGACCGAGGACGATGAATCCGCCGGCGGATATTTCGTCACGGGCACCATGAAGGACCTCGTGCCGACCTGATAGATGATCTTGCCGTTCTGCCCGTCATCCGTCGCGATCTGGGATTGCCCGAACATGATGACGTTCTTGTAGACGATGCCGGTGCCCTGGCGGGTGATGCCGTCGGTGGTGACGCTGACCTGCGCTTCGTTGCCGTTGACGGACAGCACGCGAAAGCTCGCGCTCTTGCCGTTGTCACTGGAATAGCCCCCCAGCTTCCCATAAGACGGCTGTCGGAGGCCGGTGGCGCCTGTTTCGCCAGCGTCGCGGTCTGCTTGCCGGCGCCTCCCGCCGAGAACAACAGCACGAGGTTCTTGCCGTCCTTGGTGCCGACCGTCACCGAAGGTGATGAGCGAGCCGGTAATCTGTGCAAAACCACGCTCGGTGTGCCCGTTATGGGTGTACTCGACCTGTGCACGGCTGCCGCGGATGTTCACGACCTTGAAGCCGACGGGCTGGTTATTGCCTGCCCAATTGCCCTTCCATTCACCGAGCAGAGCGCTCTGGTGATACATCCGCTCATTGGCGGGCGAAATCTGGCTGGTGCTTTGCGTGACGATGGCCATGAATCTGCTCGGAAGCAGCGTCAGAAACATTCAGAAACACATCGAATAGGCCACGCCGCAGTCAACCAACGGTTAATCCAACCGTCGCGCGCGGCGAGACAATTGGCCTCACCGGGGGTGGGACTTTAGCGGCCCCAGCGGTCCGACCAGATTTTCTCGCCGATCAGGCAGTTCACGCGCGGCTCCTTGTCCTTCTCCGCAACGTGCACGACCGGATGCTCGGGTGTGCGGCCTGCAACTTCCATCAGCAGCTTGGTGCGGATCGCTTCCTTGAACTTTTCGCGATCCTTGATCGAGATCACGAAGGAGCCGGGACCGCCGATGACGCAATCCTCGTAATAGTAATCGAGGTTGTCGATATCCATGGTCGAATAGGATGGCTCCTTCACCATGATCGGCAGGCCGTTGATGATGATGCCTTTCTCGAGCGCAGCATCCCGCGCCAAGGTGACCGGGCTGCCATTGTTGTTGGGGCCGTCGCCGGAGATGTCGATGACGCGGCGAATTCCGCGATAGGGATCCTCATCGAACAGCGGCATCGCAAATCCGATCGCGCCGGAGATCGAGGTGCGTGAGGCGCGCCGGATTGGCGTCTTCATGATCTCGGTTGCGACCGCGTCCGCCGTCTCCGGTCCGTCGATGAGACGCCACGGGATGATGATCTTCTGATCGGAGGACGCGGCCCATTCGAAATAGGTCACCGCGATCCTGCCGTTGGGGCCGACCTTCAGCGCCTGCAAAAACTCCTTGGACTGGATCGCCTGCGCATAACCCTCGCGCTGAATCGCGAGTTCGTCCATGTCCATGGAGTAGGAGACGTCGACCGCGAGGATCAGCTCGACATCGACCGACTGCGCGTCACCGTCGGCCGCCTGTCGCTGATGTCTTGACGGTTCAAATTTCGGCGGTTCAAATTTAGGACTTGGTGCCGCGATGCCCGCGACATCCCCTCCGGCAAGCACGCCGGCCACCAGCACAGCCCCGATCGAGAACAGCAAGCGCATCGCAGCCTCCCGTCGTATGACGCGATGGTGACATGCAAACGGCTTGCCGCAAAGTGCGAAGATCGCTTGTGCTTCACATTCAGGTTAGAGATTTGCAGGTTAGATATTTGCCAGGTTAGAGATTTGCGCGTTGGGATTTTCGTGCGTTGTGCGAAACCACCGCCATATAGCCACGCTGGCGCCGCCATGGGACAGAGCGCCCGCCTACTTGTTCCCTGTGATTTCCATGCTAGGCTGACCATGCAGATGGGGATGGAGTCCCCCGACAACCGCCCGGCGGCCGAACGACCGTAGTGGGCTGATGACTCCTGCTTGAGGTGAGGCATTCATGAGCCTCTGCCTTAGGCGGGAGCATGGACAAGCCCGCCGCTGGCGGGTTTTTTGTTGTCTGAATACGAAGGTCAGGACGTGACGACGACCACACCGAATGCTGCGCGCACCAGGCTGCCCAGGGGAATCTGGGTGCTCGGCTTCGTCTCGATGCTGATGGACATCTCCTCCGAGATGATCCACGCGCTGCTGCCGGTCTATCTCGTCACCGTGCTCGGCGCCTCCACGCTCACCGTCGGCTTCATCGAGGGTATCGCGGAGGCAACCGCTTCGATCACGAAAATCTTCTCCGGCGCGTTGTCGGACTGGCTCGGCCGGCGCAAGCTGCTCGCCGCCCTCGGCTATGGCCTGGCCGCCCTGACCAAGCCGCTGTTCCCCCTTGCCCCCAGCGTCGGCTGGCTGGTCGCGGCGCGCTTCATCGACCGCGTCGGCAAGGGCATCCGCGGCGCCCCCCGCGATGCGCTGATCGCCGATATCTCGCCAGCGGGCCTGCGCGGCGCGAGCTTCGGCCTGCGACAATCGCTCGATACGGTCGGCGCCTTCGTAGGACCACTCGCCGCGATCGGCCTGATGTGGTGGACGGCGGATCATTTTGCCGCGGTGTTCTGGGTGGCCGTCGTACCGGCGTTTTTGTCCTTTGGCCTGATCGCATTCGCGGTCAATGAGCCGGAGCCGGACGCAAGTCGAAAGCCTGCCAAGAACCCTCTCAACACCGCCGCCATGCGGCAGCTGGGGCCCGTATACTGGCGCGTCGTCGCGGTCGGCGTCGTCTTCACGCTCGCCCGCTTCAGCGAGGCCTTCCTGATCCTGCGTGCGCAGAACATCGGCCTCAATGCGATGTGGGTGCCGGCGGTGCTGGTGCTCATGAACATCACCTACGCGCTCTCGGCCTATCCGGCCGGTGTGCTGTCGGACCGGATCAACCGGACTGCCCTGCTCGCGCTCGGCCTCGTTTTTCTCGCCGGCGCCGACCTCGCACTCGCACTGCTGCCGAGCCTCCCCGGCCTCGCACTTGGCGTCGTGCTCTGGGGTCTGCACATGGGACTGACGCAAGGCTTGCTCTCGGCCCTCGTCGCCGATACTGCACCATCAGCGCTGCGCGGCACCGCCTTCGGCTATTTCAACCTGTTCACGGGGCTTGCCTTGCTGGCGGCGAGCGTGATCGCCGGCGCGCTGTGGGACGCCTATGGTCCGGTCGGCACCTTCTTCGCAGGGCTTGGCTTCGCGCTGGCCGCGCTCGCGGGACTGCTTGCCGTCGGCAACGACTTGAGGGCGGAGAGCTAGGAATGACGGGAGACGGTTCATCGTGCTGAGCGGAGTGATCGCAATCGTGGTCGGCTGCGTGCTGGGCGGCTGCGCCCGCTATTTCGTTTCCGGCGTGATCGCGCGGCGGCTGGGCGAGACCTTTCCCTGGGGCACCATGACGATCAACGTCACTGGCGCCTTCCTGATCGGCATCTTCGGCGCGCTCGCGACCCATCCCGGCTCGGTGTTCGCCGCGCCCAACCCGTGGCTGTTTGCAGTGACGGGGTTCCTCGGCTGCTACACCACGGTGTCTTCGTTCAGCCTGCAAACGCTGACACTCGCCCGTAACGGTGAGCCGGCGCACGCACTCGGCAATGTCGTGTTCTCGGTTGGACTGTGCCTCCTCGCCGTCAGTTGCGGCTTCTTCCTCGCCGACGGCTTTGGGGCTAGAGGCGGATGAAATTGCCCTCTTTCACCGACCGCTGGCCCAGCGCGATGCTTTATGCCTGGGTTTCCTTCGGGAGCATCCTTGGCGGGCTGGCGCGCTATTTCGTCTCGCTCGTGCTCGAGACCGGCCCGGGTTTTCCGTTTGCTACGCTGTTCATCAACGCCACGGGATCCATGATCATTGGCTTTTATGCGACATTGACAGGTCCTGACGGCCGCGTGCTGGCGCGGCCCGAGCACCGGCAGCTCGTCATGACCGGGTTCTGCGGCGGCTACACCACGTTCTCGGCCTTCAGCCTGGAAACCTTCCGCCTGTTCCATGGCGGCATGAAATTGACCGCGCTCGCCTATGTCGCCGCGTCCATCGTCTGCTGGCTGGTGTCGGTCTGGCTCGGCCATATGATGGCGAGCCGCTACAACCGCTTGAAAAGGAGTTGACCATGCAGATCCCCAATCAGGCTGTTTCACTCCGCATTTTCATCGGCGAGAGCGACTATTGCGAGGGCAAGCCGCTCTATGAAGCAATCGTGCTAAAGGCGCGCGAGCTGCACCTTGCCGGTGCCACAGTGCTGCGCGGCCCCATGGGCTTCGGCAAGTCGAGCCGGCTACACACCTCGAAGATCCTGCGGCTGTCGGAGGATCTGCCGTTGCTGATCGAGATCGTCGACAGCGAGGACAACATCAACGCATTCCTGCCCATCCTGGATGGCATGATGTCGAGCGGGCTGATCACCTTGGAGAAGGTGCAGGTCCTGCAATATGGTAAGAAGGCCGCGAGCTGATCGCCGGCAGGAACCCAAGCCCGCCGTTTCCGGGAGGCGGAATGAACGACACTGTCACCACGCCGAAAACCAGGACCAGGACCAAGGTCGAGCGGCCAAAGCTGCACAAGGTCATCCTGATCAACGACGACTACACCCCGCGTGAGTTCGTAACCATGATCCTGAAGGCCGAATTCCGCATGACCGAGGATCAGGCCTACAAGGTCATGATCACCGCGCACAAGTTGGGCGCCTGTGTGGTCGCCGTGTTCACCAAGGACGTCGCTGAAACCAAGGCCACCCGCGCCACCGACGCCGCCCGCACCAAAGGCTATCCGCTGCTGTTCACGACGGAGCCGGAGGAATAGGGCTTTAGCCCCGGCTCCGACGCACACGAGGCGCCTTGCGCGGGCTGCTCGGGGGCGGATGCTCCTGAACGTGCGTCCAGAACGCTTCGGCCGCCGGCGTCAGTCGCGATCGCGGGCGGAACACGCGGATCTCGATCGGTATCTCCCACTCCTGTCCGCCGGCCTTCACCAGCGCGCCCGATGCAAGCTGATCAACGATGAGGCTCTCGGGAAGCCAGGCCATGCCGCGGCCGGCCTGGACCATGGTGACGAGAAGCTTTGCAAGATGCGACGTGAACGCCGGTTTCAGATGCGCGCCAAGCGGCGAGGTCGAACGTACCGCGTCGAGGATTTTTCCCATTCCGGACTCCTGACGGTAGCTCAGGACCTGCACCGGTGCGGCTTCCGTTCCAGGAAGCCTGAAGCGCGCGGCCCTGCCTGATCGCGATGCCGGCACGGATGCCGGGATCAGGCAGTCGTCGCCGACATGAGCCGAGCGGAATTGCGAGGTCGTCAGCGCTGTGACGACGGCGGGATGATGGTGGCAAAGCAAAAAGTGCACCTCGCCCGCAAGCAGCATGCGCTCGCACGCCTCCATGTGGTTGGCGACCAGCTGGACGTTCGGCACGAATGACAGCATCGTTTCGATTCCGCGCAGCCAGTCCGGAAAGAACGTCAGCGACAGCGCATTGGTCGATGCGAATTTCAACACGTCGGAAGCGCCGCGCGCGAGCTCCTGTGCCTCCAGGCGGCCGGCGGACAGGCGGCGGACGATGTCCTCGGCGGTCAGGCGGAATGCATCACCGGCGGGCGTGAGGCTGACCGCGTGGGTCGTGCGCTCGAACAGCGCCGCCCCGGCCCACACTTCCAGCGCCTTGATCCTGCGGCTCAGAGCCGGCTGCGACGAATTCCGCTGCTCGGCCGCGCGCGAAAAGCTGCGGGCCGATGCCACCGCGATGAAATCGTGCAGCCAGTTGATCTCCATGGCACCGCCTTGCTTATGCAAATACCGCATAATCATATCACGAGGTGACATTGGATTTCCAGAAGGCCGTCCTGCACCCTCGAAGAAAGTCAGATTTCTCTGGAGAGGCCGAATGTCCGGGCGCACGCTCTACGACAAGCTGATCGATACGCATATGGTTCGGCGCCTCGACGATGACGGGCTGGTGCTGCCCTATGTCGATCGTACCGTGCTCAACGAATATACCAGCCCGCAGGCCTTTGCCGGCCTGCGCGCCGCCGGACGCAAGGTCTGGAATCCGTCCGCAGCGCTGATGGTGGTCGATCACGTCAATCCGACCGCGGCTCGCCGCACACGACAGATGCCGGATGCCGACGCCGCGCGTCAGGTCGATTATTTCGCCGACAACGCCCGCGACTTCGGCATCGAATATTTCGACATCCTCGATCCGCGCCAGGGCATCGAGCATGTCGTCGCCCCCGAGCAAGGGTTGGTCATGCCGGGCATGGTCATCGCCGCCGGAGACAGCCACACCACCGCGTACGGCGCCTTCGGCGCGCTCGGCTACGGCATCGGCACCTCCGACATCGAGCATTATCTGGCGACGTCGACGGTGTGCTACCGCCGACTGAAGACGATGCGCATCCATGTGACCGGGCATCCACCGCTCGGGGTGACGCCGAAGGACATCGTCATGGAGATCATCCGCCGCATCGGCGCCGATGGAGCCACCGGCTATGCGGTGGAATTCGCCGGCCCTGCCGTGACAGAGATGAGCGTCGAGGGACGCATCGTGATGTCGATCATGATCGTCGAAGCCGGCGCACGCGGCGTCGTCATCGCGCCCGACCAGAAGGTGCTCGATTATCTCAAGGGGCGGCCACGTGCGCCGAAGGGCGAGATGTGGGACCGCGCCGCAAAGACCTGGTTGCAGCTTCGCTCCGATTCCGACGCCCGCTTCGACCGGGAGATGACGATAGATGCCGGCGCTGTCGCACCGCTGGTGACATGGGGCACCAGCCCGGACCAGGCGATCGCCGTGACCGATCGCGTGCCGGATCCCGACAGCAATGTCACGGCGGAGCGCAAGACGGCGGACACACGTGCGCTCGCCTATATGGGCCTGACGGCGGGAACGCCGATCCAGTCGGTGCCGATCGATTTCGCCTTCATCGGCTCATGCACCAATTCGCGCATCGAGGATCTGCGCGATGCGGCGCGCATCTTCAGGGGCCGTCACGTCGCAACCGGCGTCCGCGCCATCGTCGTTCCCGGATCGACACAAGTCCGCGCGCAAGCCGAAGCGGAGGGGATCGCGCAGATCCTGATCGATGCGGGCGTGGAGTGGCGGCAATCGGGCTGCTCGATGTGCCTTGCGATGAACGACGACATTCTCGCGCCGGGGCAGCGCTCGGCCTCCTCGACCAACCGCAATTTCGAGGGCCGCCAGGGGCCCGGCGCGCGCACGCACCTGATGAGTCCGGCGATGGTCGCGGCCGCCGCGGTCACCGGCCGCATCACCGATGTGCGCGACCTGATCGGAGGAGATTTGCAATGACGCCGTTCCATCGCGTCTCCGGCGCTGCTGCACCGATGACGACGCCCAATATCGACACCGACGTGATCATGCCAAAGATGTTCCTGAAGGGTGTCGACCGCAGCGGTCTCGGCGACGGCGCCTTCAACCTGCTTCGGTTCATCGCGGGAAAGCCCAATCCAGATTTCGTGCTGAATAGGGACGGCTATCGTGACGCCAGCTTCCTGATCGTCGGATCGAATTTCGGCTGCGGGTCGAGCCGCGAGCACGCCGTATGGGGCCTCCAGCAACTCGGCATTCGCGCCCTGATCGGCACCACCTTCGCCGGCATCTTCAACGACAATTGCGCCAATAACGGCCTGCTGACGATCAGCCTCGATGCCGCCACGGTCGGCACCCTCGCCGGCATCGTCGCGAGCCCTGCGAGCAACAGGCTCACTGTCGACCTCGAGCAGCAGACCATCCGCAGCGACGGCGGCACCATTTTCTTCGCGATCGAGTCGGCGCGGAAGGAGGCGTTCCTCACGGGGCGCGATGCGATCAGCTCGACGTTGGTCTTTTCCGATGACATCCGCGCCTTCGAGGCGCGGCACCGGGCGGACAATCCCTGGTTCTGAGCGCGAGCGGAGCGCGCAGACCGGCAACCAAACAAACATAAAACGACAGAGGGAGGCATTGTTGACCGACACCACCATCAAGCTCACGGAGACGACGCAACCATCCGCGCTCACCGCGTTGAAAATCGGTCCGCTCCCGATCACCGTCTATTTTCCCGCAGCGCTCGTCTGCGCCGCCGCGGTCTATTCCGGAAAACTGCCAAATGATGTGATCGGCGGGCTCTCGGTGCTGATGCTGCTCGGCTTCCTGCTCGGCAAGCTCGGCCAGACCATTCCCGTCGTGAAGCGGATCGGCGGCACCGCGATCATGTGCCTGTTCGTGCCGGCCGCGATGGTTGCCTACGGCTTGATGCCGGAGACGGCGCTCAAGGCGATCACCACGACGTTCCGCACCGCCAACTTGCAGTATTTCTTCATTGCCTGCCTCGTCGCCGGCTCGATCCTCGGCATGCCGCATCGCGTCCTGGTGCAGGGGTTTCTCCGGATGTTCGTTCCGCTGCTGGTCGGCACAATCAGCGCCATCACCATCGGCATCACGGTCGGACTGCTGTTCGGTCATAGCCCGAGGGAGACGTTCTTCTTCGTGATCATGCCGATCATCGGCGGCGGCCTCGCCGAAGGTGTGCTGCCGCTATCCATTGCCTATTCTGAAATGCTGCACCGGCCGCAGGCCGAGCTCGTGGCGCAGATGGTGCCTGCGGCGCTGCTCGGCAACGTCGTCGCCATCGTCGCGGCCGGACTTCTCGCCCGTCTCGGCGAAAAACGGCGCGACCTCAACGGCCAGGGCATGCTGGTGAAAACAGGCGATGACGACATTCTGGGCCCGGCGCGATCCGACCACCCGATCGATCTCAGCCTGTTAGGTGCCGGCATTGTGCTGTCCTGCGTACTGTTCGTGCTCGGCATGGTGCTCGCGCCCTATACCGGCATTCCCGGCCCGATCCTCATGATCATCGCCGCGGTCGCGCTCAAGCTGACAAAGCTGTTGCCGGCCGAGATGGAGCTCGGCGCCTACCAGATCAACAAGTTCATGTCGACCAGCCTCACCTTCGCGATCCTGGTGGCGATGGGAACGCTGCTGGTGTCGTGGCAGCAGCTCGTGGCGTCGTTCAATCCCGGCTACATCGCGATCTGCACGACGACGGTGCTGGCGATGGTCGCATCCGGCTTCTTCGTCGGAAAATGGCTGAACATGTATCCGGTCGAGGCGGCGATCGTGACGGCCTGTCATTCCGGGCTCGGCGGCACCGGCGACGTCGCCATTCTCGGCGCCGCGGACCGCATGGGACTGATGGCCTTTGCCCAGATCGCAACCCGCGTCGGCGGCGCCATCATGATCGTGATCGCAACGCTGGCGATGAAGATCGCGTACTAGGGTCTTCACGCGACGGCCGGCATTGCCGCGCAACGCCGGCTAGCCCTTGAGGCGCGCCATGATGATTTCGTCGTGATAGGTGCCGTCGATCACGATCGCCATCCGCTTGATGCCCTCCTCGACGAACCCAACCTTGCGATAGAGGGCGGCAGCGGCGGTGTTGGTCGCGAAGACGCCGAGCTCGATACGCCTGAAGCCGAACACATCTGCCGCCTCAATGGCTTGCCGCAACAGCCGTTCGCCAAAGCCTTTGCCACGGAACTCCGGTACAAGCCCCATGAAGAGATCGCCGACATGCGCCGAGACCGCACGACTGGCCGGCGGCACGTTGCACCATCCGACCACGGCGCCGTCGACGACGGCGACGATTTGCGGATAGCCGCGCTCGACATTGCGTGCGACGAAGGCGCGGACCTGCTCGATCGGCGGCGCCTCCACCAGCGCGATGTATTTGCGCTCGCGGGCGACAATGTCGACGGCCGCACGAAAGGCGTCGGTGTCAGCGATCTCGATCTGGCGGAATTCGACATTCATGGGCGGCTTCGGTGCCTCACGCCATCACCACCGGCGTCTCCTCGGCGAGCCCGTATACCCGCTGCGCCTTGGAAAATCCTGCGATCGGAAAATCGCCGAGATCGCGCCAGTCATGCTGGCAGACATTGGCGAAGCCCTCTGACGCCACGACGGTGCGTCCCAAGCGGCCGGCGATTTTCTCCATTCTTGCCGCGAGATTGACGGCGGGGCCAATGCAGGTGAAGTCGAGCCGGTTGCCGCCGCCGATATTGCCATAGAGGATGTTGCCGACATGCAGTGCGACGCCGAAACGGAAGCGTTCGATGACGTCGCCGACCGGGAAAGCGAGCGCCTCGACGCTGGCGCGGGATTCGCGTGCGGCTTCGAGCACGCGCGCGCAGACATGTGCGGCATCGCCGACATATTCGTCGATCGGAAACACCGCGAGCAGGCCGTCGCCCATGAACTTCAAGACTTCGCCGCCGTGGCCGCGGATCGCCGCGACCTGACAATCAAAATAATGGTTGAGGATCTCGACCACCGTCTCGGCCGGCAGCCGGTCCGACAGCGCGGTGAAGCCGCGCAGATCCGACAGCCAGATCGCAGCCTGCATGGTGTCGTTGTGACCGCGGCGGATCTGGCCGCCCAGGATACGTGCGCCGGCGCGGTTGCCGACATAGGTGTCGAGCAGCATCTCGGCGGTGCGGCGCAAGCTGATGATCTCGCTGACGCGCGCGAGCGGCGCCACGAGGGTCCGGATCGCGGCGATGTCGTCTTCGCTGAAACCGCCGGGACGTCGCGTGACCCAGCTCGTCGCGTGGATCGAACCGTCGAGATATGGCATCGGCATCGCGAAATAGTCGGTCACGCCTTCGGCGCGCATGTCGTCCAGGAACGGAAACCGCTTGCTGTCCGGATCGTCCATCCGTCCCCGGACCTCCAGCCCCTCCTCGAACACGATCCGGAGCGGGCTCCTGGCGAATTCGGGCGTGTCCAGGATCTTGAAATCGACGGTGCCGATCTCGACCTTCTGGCCTTCCCGCCAGATGAAATTGCGGCCGAAGATTTCCGGATGCAGCGTGCGGATGAAGATGCCGAACCGCCACAGCGGCAGCCCGGCCTCGACCAGATGCTCGCAGACCTCGGCGATCATCTCGGAAGGGGTTCCGGATGACCTTGCGCCGTCGATCAGCCAGTTGGTGATGCGCTGAATCTCGGAGTTTTGCATGCCCGCATTTGCCGACGAAGTTGTGGAGCCGTCAAGCTGCGCGGTAGGCTGGTGCCGTTGGCGCTAGAGCGTTAGCCGATCAGGTTGCAAGTACCCTGCGGCCACGAAGTAGTTTGTGGATTCTGCGGGCGTGTAGGTGTCGACGATGCGACCAATAG
>NZ_JBEPOS010000020.1:0-147894 GCF_040546885.1 Bradyrhizobium sp. S3.2.6
CTGCGCAGCGCTCCTTCAGCGGTGCGCTGCAGAGCCGGGGCCCATGCATCAGCGAGTACGCGGCCTGCTGGGTCCCGGCTCTGCGCAGCAGCGTACGAACGCTGCAGCGCGTCCGGGACACGAGGGGGGCGAATGTCGTCTCTCCATACGCCATCATTGCGCTCGCAATAACGGAGTTGATGGAGCTGTGCGCCTCTTTGTGAGTTGTGCCCGCGGCGCCAGCCGCTACCATGCGCCTGCTCCCGGAACATGGGAGCCGGCAACAAGCGGAGGCGACATGAGCGAGCAGGAACGCAAAGCGAAGGGATCGGACCTGTTCGTCGCGGCGCTTGAGAACGAAGGCGTCGATCGCATTTTTGGCGTGCCCGGCGAGGAAAACCTCGACCTCGTCGAATCGCTGCGGACCTCCAGGATCGAGCTGGTCCTGACCCGCCACGAGCAGGCGGCCGCCTTCATGGCAGCGACCCACGGCCGGTTGACAGGCAAGCCCGGCGTCTGCCTCTCCACGCTTGGCCCGGGCGCGCTCAATCTGTCGACCGGCGCGGCTTACGCACATCTCGGCGCGATGCCGATGATCCTCATCACGGGGCAGAAGCCGATCATGAGCAGCCGGCAGGCGCGCTTCCAGATCGTGGACGTGGTCGCGACCATGAAGCCGCTGACCAAGCTCTCGCGGCAGATCATCAGCGCCTCCTCGATTCCGACCGTGGTGCGCGACGCCTTCCGGGTGGCGACGGAGGAGCGGCCGGGTCCGGTGCATCTGGAGCTGCCCGAAGACATCGCGGGCGATGAGGTGCCGGCCGTCCCCGTGATCCCGATCCATCCGATCGAGATTCCCGTTGCGCACCGCGCCGCGCTCGACCGAGCCGCCGGGATGATTTTGGCCGCGAAGCGCCCGCTGGTGATGATGGGCGCGGCGACCAGCCGGCCGCGCTCGACGCACGGCATCGCGAGCTTCGTGCGCCGGACCGGCATTCCGTTCTTCACCACGCAGATGGGCAAGGGCACCGTTCCCGGCGGCACCAATCTCTACATGGGCACCGCGGCGCTGTCGGAGCGCGATTATGTCCACGACGCCATCGACGCCGCCGACCTGATCGTGGCGATCGGCCATGATCCGATCGAGAAGCCGCCCTTCATCATGGGGCCGTCGGGGCCGAAGGTAATTCACGTCAGCTACACCTCGGCGAGTGTCGAGCTGGTCTATTTTCCTGACGCCGAGGTCGTCGGCGATGTCGGCCCGAGCCTGGAGCTTCTGGCTGACCGGCTCGAAGGCAAGCTGCCGCAGGCGGCGGCGCTGCTGCCGTTGCGCGAAGAGATACTCAACCACATCGCCGACCGCGCCACCGAGGCGCGTTGGCCGCCGACGCCGCAGCGCATCGTGCACGACATCCGCCAGGTTATCCCGGAGAACGGCATCGTCGCGCTCGACAACGGCATGTACAAGATCTGGTTCGCGCGCAACTACCGCACCCGCGTCGCCAACACGCTGCTGCTCGACAATGCGCTGGCAACGATGGGCGCCGGCCTGCCGTCGGCGATGATGGCTGCGATGCTCTATCCCGATCGCCGCGTGCTCGCGGTCGCCGGCGACGGCGGCTTCATGATGAACAGCCAGGAGATGGAGACCGCCGTCCGGCTCAAGCTCAACCTCGTCGTGCTGGTGCTGGAGGACCACGCCTACGGCATGATCCGCTGGAAGCAGGCCGTCGATCACTTTGCCGATTATGGCATGACCTTCGGCAATCCCGACTTTGCCATGTACGCCAAGGCTTACGGCGCCAAGGGCCACCGCATCGCAAGCATCGACAGCTTTGGCCCGACGCTGGATGCTGCCTTCAAGGAAGGCGGCGTACACTTGATCTCGATCCCGATCGATTATTCGGAGAACGTGCGGGTGCTCGTCGACGAGCTGCGGGCCCATGAGAAATCGAAGGCCTGATGTGATGGGGCGAAGCTATTTCCACGTCGTCATTGCGAGCGCAGCGAAGCAATCCAGAGTCCCTCCGTGGAAAGATTCCGGATTGCGTCGCTGCGCTCGCAATGATGGAGCTTGTGGCGGAGATCACGCCTGAATACGACAACCGCACTTGTGTCGCGACCACCGATCGCCGACACTCCCAATCATCCAATCAGCCACAGGAACAAGACATGACTCGCGTTCGCTGTATCACCGAGATGGGCATGGGCGTCGACGTTCACGGCAGGGACGCCACCAAGGCGGCGAAGCGGGCGGTGTCGGATGCGATCCGGCATTCGAGCCTCGGTTTCTTTCGGATGATCGGCAAGACCGCGAACGACATGTTCGTCGACGTCACGATCGGCGTGCCCAATCCCGAGGCCGTCGACAAGGAGGCGGTTGCGAAGGAGCTTCCCTATGGCACCGTGACCGTCAACGCGGTCAAGGGCGGGCTGGAGATTGCGTCGGCCACCGAGCAGGCCAACGACCCCATCCTCATTGCCAATGCGGCCGTGATCGTTAGCTTCGACAAGGATTGAGCCGGTGTCCGACAACGATGTGCGGCTACTGGATCGTCCGATCTGGAGCGCGCTGACGACGAGCCATAAGCATCTGGCCGAAGGGGGCCCGCGCGCGCTGCGCTATCCCTTGGACATGACGCCGTTCGCCGACATGGTCGACATGTCGGCAGCAAGCTTTGCCGCGCTCGGTGATCTCATGTCCGGCTCGCAGGTCGCCGCGCTGTTCACGCCGGAGCCGGTCGATGTTCCCTCGGGCTTCAAGGTCGTGCTGACGGAGTCCGGCGAGCAGATGATTGGATCGCCCGCCGATAGTCCGCTTCGCGACGCCGAGATCGTGAGGCTCGGCGAGGCTGATGTGCCTGCCATGATGGCGCTGACGGCGCTGACCAAGCCCGGACCGTTCGCGTTGCGAACGCATGAGCTCGGCACGTTCCTCGGCATTCGCGCCGGCAGCGAGCTGGTCGCGATGACCGGCGAGCGCATGAAGCCGGGCAAGTTCGTCGAGATGACGGCCGTCTGCGTCCATCCCGACTATCGCGGGCGCGGCTACGCGCAGGCGCTGCTCGCCGCGGTCGCGCGCCAGATCGAGGCGCGCGGCGAGATTCCGTTCCTGCACGTGTTTTCGAACAACACATCCGCTATCGCGCTCTATCAGCGCCAGGGCATGCGCATCCGCCGTCGTCTGCACGTGACGGCGTTGATGAAGCAGGGGTGACGGCCCGGCGGAGTGCGCCGGGCCGCAGCTCTTATGTCGAATAGTCGACGAGCAGCGCGCTCGATGCGTTGGAGGACGCCGAGTTGCCGCTGGAGCTATAGGAGGTCGACTGGCTGGTCGCGTTCTGGAGCAGCGAGATCAACTCCTTCATCAGCTCTGCGGTGGTGGCCGAAGACGAGCTGGACGAGGAATCGGACGAGGAGGTCGAATCCGTGCTGCTCGTGCTCGATGAGTCGCTGCTGCCATCGGGCGGCGGCGGTCCGCCGGCGCTGCCGGAGAAGGTGTTGGCGAACACGTTTTTCAGTTCGCTGGCCTGGTCGCTGGTCAGCTTGCCGCTCGATACCTCGTTCTGGATGAGGTCGTCGATCTTGGACTGCATCTCGTCAGCCGAAGGCGGCGACGAGGAGCTCGCGCTCGATGCGCCGCTCTTGAGCGATGAATCGATGTCGTCGAGCGCGGACGAGAGCGCGGACTCATCGCTCGAGCTGATGATGCCCGCCGAGACTTCCTTGGTGAGCTCGCTCTTGAGGCGGTCGAGTGGGGAGTAGGAATTGGTGGTCGTTGCGGAGATCGAGGTCATTGACGGTCACCCTTGATGGAATTGAAGATACGCTGAACATGACCGAGAGGCTAAAGGTCGCGCGCTTAATGAGGTCTTGCCGCAAGGATTGCTGGCGTTTTCGTTGTGTTGCTCGCGCGGGTGCGAACACGCGGTGAAACAAAAATGCGGGTGTTGCCGGCGCCGTCCGCGCCTCGCGCGAACGGGCTTCCCCGCGGCCGATTCTTCGCTATATCCATCGCAATCAATTCGGGGGGAGCCCATCTATGGACGCCAGGACAACAAATCCAGATTATTCCGCTGTGCGGACGGCGATGCAGCGCTATGTCGATCAGGAGATCGTCCCCGGCGCGTCCTGGGCGGTGCTGCGCGGACGCGAGCTGGTCGACCAGCAATGCGTCGGGTTTGCCGATCGCGAGGCACAGACGGCGCTGCGGCCGGACCATATCTTCCGCGCGTTCTCCAATACCAAGATTTTCGTCACCTCTGCGATCATGCTGCTGGTCGAGGAGGGCCGCATCGGGCTCGATGACGCGATCGAAAAATTGCTGCCGCAGCTTGCCAATCGCAAGGTACTGAAGCAGGGCGCGGCAAATCTTGCTGATGTCGAGCCGGCGAAAAGCCCGATCACGATCCGGCAGCTTCTGACCCACACCTCGGGCCTCAGCTACGGCATCTTCGATCCCGGTACGGTGCTGTTCAAAGGCTACAACGAGGCGCGCGTGCTCAATCCGCTGACGCCGCTGACGGACTTGATCGACAAGCTGGCCGATCTGCCGCTGTCCTATCATCCCGGCACCAGCTGGGAATATTCGGTGGCGACCGACGTGCTCGGTCGCGTCGTCGAGGTCGTCTCGGGCAAGCCGCTCGATGCCTTCCTCAAGGCGCGCATCTTCGATCCGCTCGGCATGACCGATACCGGCTTCTCCGTGCCTGAAGCGCTGCAGGGCAGGCTGGTTGCGCACTATACCGGCGCCGACGTGCTTGATCCGACCAAGCCGGGCCTCACCCGCGCCGACAATCTGCCTTACCCGCAGGCCTATCGACGGCCGTTCCCGCGGCTGTCGGGCGGTGGCGGGCTGGTCTCGACGCTACCGGACATGCTCGCGCTGGTGCGTGCCCTGGTGCCCGGGCCGGAGGCGCTGCTGAAGCCGGAGACGCTGCGGCAGATGATGACCAACCAATTGCCGGCGGGCGAGACGATTCGCTTCGCCAATCTCGGGCCGATGCCTGGCAAGGGTTTTGGCCTTGGCGGCGCCGTCACCTTCGCGCCGACGCAGTTCGATCCCCCGAATTCCACCGGCGAATTCCAGTGGGGCGGGCTCGCCGGCACCCATTGGTGGATTTGCCCTGAGGCCAATACCGCCGGCGTCCTGATGACCCAGCGCCACATGGGCTTCTGGAATCCGTTTTTCTTCGAGTTCAAGCGCCTGGCCTACCAGGCCGTTGGAGGCTGACCGCGAAAAAATTGCAGACGCCTGCGAACCCTTTTGCGCGATCGCGCCCGCCGGCGGCACGCTCGGCGATGCGCTGCTGGCGCAACGGCTGTTCGAGGGTCATCGGGGCGGAGGATGAACAAACGTTGGTAGGAGGCGCAACCGGACGCGTGAAAACCTATCTTGGTCTCGACGGATTTCGTTTCGGCTGGGTCGCCGCGTGGATCGACGAGTGTGGCCAGCACGGCTTCGACTATTCGCCGGGCCTCACGCGGCTGCTCGCGACGCCGCATGCGCGCGCGATGATCGACATGCCGATTGGGTTGAAGACAGAAGGTTATCGAACATGCGACTTGCGTGCGCGTGAAATAGTGGGCCCCGCCGTGTTTCTCGGGGCCCGCCGCGATCTCTGGAGGTTTCCCGATATGGCCGCAGCCAACCGGCACTATTGGGAGCACGAAGGCAAGGGGAGGGGCGTCTCGGCGCAGCTCTGGAATATCAGGGACAAGATCAGGGAGGTCGACGAGATCATGACACCGGTGCGGCAGGCGACGATCGGCGAAGCGCATCCGGAACTGATCTTGTGTAATCTTGTGAGGGGAGTTCGGCTTGCGAAGAAGACATCGGCGGAAGGTCGCGAGCTGCGCATTGCACTGCTGGCGCAGCGCGGCTTCACGAAGCTTCCGAAATGGCTGACGCAGCGCCACGGCACCGGCATCGACCGCGACGATCTGATCGATGCCTGCGCATGTGCAGTCGCGGCGCGGGACAGCAAGCAGCGCGTCGGTGGGGATGAGATCGATCCGCGTGGTCTGCGGATGGAGATCAATTATTGAGCCAGCTCGCTGGATCGGGAAAAAGCGGCAATTTATTTGAAGTGTGGAGGAACTGCCAACGGCAACCCTGCGTTCCCTGTGCGAACCAAATACAGGGAAACGCTTGCGATGAATGATGTCAGTCAGTTTGCGACCGCAATGCTCGCACTTTTTTTCGTCGGAGCGCTGCTCGTGACCGGGCAGCTCTTCATCGAGCAACGCGCACAGCGCGACGCAGTGTACGCCACAAGTCATTTGCTGCGGCCATTGTGATCGAGTCTCGGCACCGAGACAGTTGAGATGGTAGCTCGGCCTTGCGCCGTTCGATGGCTCGCCTAGATTAAGCGGCAGCTCGCGAACGAAGCCGGGGTCTCGATGTCTGATTTGTCCGCCTTTCCGATCACCAAGCGCTGGCCTGCCAGACATCCGGAGTTGCTTCAGCTCTATTCGCTGCCGACGCCGAACGGCGTCAAGGTTTCGATCATGCTGGAGGAGATCGGGCTGCCTTACGAAGTCCATCTCGTCGATTTCGGCAAGGACGACCAAAAGACGCCGGAATTCCTCTCGCTCAATCCCAACGGCAAGATCCCGGCGATCCTCGATCCCAATGGCCCCGGCGGCAAGCCGCTGCCGCTGTTCGAGTCCGGTGCGATCCTGCAATATCTCGCGGAGAAGACCGGCAAGCTGTTGCCGCAGGACGCCGCGCGGCGCTACCAGACCATCCAGTGGGTGCACTTCCAGATGGGCGGCATCGGGCCGATGTTCGGCCAGGTCGGCTTCTTCCACAAATTCGCCGGCAAGGATTTTGAGGACAAGCGGCCGCTCGAGCGTTACGTGGGCGAGTCCAGGCGCCTGCTCGGCGTGATGGAGACGCATCTCGCGAGCCGGCAATGGTTCATGGATGACGACTACACCATCGCCGACATCTCCATGTTCGGCTGGGTGCGCAACCTCATCGGCTTCTACGGCGCCGGCGATCTCGTCGCATTCAGCCAGTTCAAGTCGGTTGCCGCCTGGCTCGAACGCGGACTGGCGCGTCCTGCCGTGGAGCGCGGGCTCAACATCCCGAAGCGGCCGTGAAACTGGCTCAGAGCTTTGTAGCGCCGCCCGCGCCGCGGGCAAGAAATCCGATGCCGATCCTGAGGATCCATGGCAAGGAGCTGCGGTTGCCGCTCCCCCACGCTAGAACAGGCGCCCGCCGTTCGGCACCGGCTTGCTCGGTTGCATCAGCACGACCTTGCCGTCGGCATCGGGGAAGCCGAGCGTCAGCACCTCCGAGACGACAGGTCCGATCTGGCGCGGGGGGAAATTGACGACGGCCGCGACCTGCTGTCCGACCAGCGTCTCGAGCGGATGGTTCTCGGTGATCTGCGCCGAGCTCTTGCGCACGCCGATGGCCGGGCCGAAGTCGATCCACAACCGCCAGGCCGGCTTGCGCGCCTCGGGAAACGGTTTTGCGTCGACGATGGTGCCCACGCGGATATCGACCGCGAGGAACGTGTTGAAGTCGATGGTCGGCGAGGCGGACGCGACTGGATCGTGGGTGACGTGCATGGTGTGTCCGTTCGGTAGAGGTCGAAAGCGTCGTTGGCAATATTGTCGCGCGAAGCGGAGTTTCGTACAACGCCAAGGCCATGACCACGGCACGTCACGACGCATGCGCGAGGACCGTCTTGCCCAACATCATCTACGGCATCAAGAACTGCGACACCATGAAGAAGGCGCGCGCCTGGCTTGACACCCATGGCGTCACCTACGAGTTCCACGATTACAAGGCCGCCGGCGTCGAGAAGGACAAGCTCAAGCAATGGAGCGACAAGCTCGGCTGGGAAACGCTGCTCAATCGCGCCGGCACCACCTTCAAGAAGCTGCCGGACACCGACAAGGAAGGCCTGACCGAGAAGAAGGCGCTAGCCCTGATGCTAGCGCAACCATCGATGATCAAGCGGCCGGTGCTCGAAATCGGCGGCAAGCTCCTGGTCGGCTTCAAGCCGGATATCTACGACAAGGAAGTCAGGGCCAAATCGCGCTAAGTGTCAGTTCAGCTCGATGATCTCGGCGGTGACGCTCGGATCGCCGGGCTGATCGGCGAATTCGACGACGTCGGCGGCCGCAATGCGTCCTGGGGCGCGGTGAAACAGATCGCGGTCGATCACCGTGCGCAGTTTCGGCCGCGGCAGCGCGTCATTTCCGCGCAGCAGATTCTTGATCTCGAAGCCGCCGTCCTCGCAGAAGGTCTTGAGCGAAGCGATGACGTGGCTGACCTTGTCGTCGGTCAGGAAAGGCAGCAGCAGCCGTTCATAGGCAACGACGCGGCCATAGATGTCGTCGACGTCGGCAACGCTGTAGACCGGAAGCGCGCGCGCGATGCATTCGCGATAGACCGGCATGACAAAGGGCGCGAGCCGCGGCCCGACATAATCCTCCAGCAGGATTCCCTTACCGGTATGGCCGTAGGCGCGCGATATCCGTGTGCCCTCGCTCTGAATGGTCAGGCCCGGCGTCGACGTCGAATTGTCCACCGTGTAGTAGATGAGATCGGACAGCTCCTCCTCGAGTCGCGCGGGCTGGTACTCCCAGATCGCCGGCGCCGTCTGGTGGCGCGCATAAAGCCGCAGCCACGTGTTGAGAAGGTCACGCTGCTTGATCGACTTGACGACGGAGGGAGCGGCGCTGGCGAAATCCAAAGCAATATTCCCGGCGAATGAAACCCGCCCATGATCGCCGCGGCGGGAAAATTTTTGATGAAGGCTGGCGCGCGGGACCAAAGACCGTTAACGACGGCTTGACGACCGGTGCCTTGCGAACCGGAAGGCCGGCGGGCGCGACATCACAAACCTCCAACTAAGGGAGCATAAGACTCCCGGCCGGAGGTCTGACCTGCTCAGCTTTCCGCCTTGCCTAACCCCCGTCACCTCCGGCATATTCCGCGCCCGGAGGCAGCGTTCCGGGAAGGCTCCAAGGCCTCCGGAAAGCCGAAGCAACAAGGACAGCCACGCGCATTGCGCGGGCAGGGGGAAATCTGTTTGGCCGATGAGTTCATTCTCGAAACGGAAGGCTTGACCAAGGAGTTCGCGGGCTTCTTTGCCGTCCGCGACGTTGCGCTTAGGGTTCGCCGTGGGAGTATTCACGCGTTGATCGGCCCGAACGGGGCCGGCAAGACGACGTGCTTCAATCTTCTGACCAAGTTCCTCAAACCGTCTGCCGGAAAAATCCTGTACAAGGGACAGGACATCACCGCCATGGCGCCCGCCGACGTGGCGCGCATGGGGCTGGTACGTTCTTTCCAGATCTCGGCGGTGTTTCCGCACATGACCGCTCTGGAAAACGTCCGTGTTGCGCTCCAGCGTCAGCACGGCAGCTCCTTTGATTTCTGGCGTTCGAAATCGACGCTCAACCGTTTCAACAACCGCGCGCTCGAATTGTTGAACGATGTCGGCCTCAGCGAGTTTGCCAATACGCCGGCGGTCGAAATGCCTTATGGGCGCAAGCGCGCGCTCGAGATCGCGACCACGCTGGCGCTCGATCCGGAGATGATGTTGCTGGACGAGCCGATGGCCGGCATGGGCCACGAGGACATCGATAAGATCGCAGCGCTGATCAAGCGCATCTCGGCGAAATACACCATCCTGATGGTCGAGCACAATTTGAGCGTCGTGGCCAATCTCTCTGACATCATCACCGTGCTGACGCGCGGGCAGGTGCTCGCGCAGGGCAATTACGCCGATCTGACCAAGGACGAGCGCGTCAAGGAAGCCTATCTGGGAGCCGGTCATGCCTGAGACTGCAATGGCCGACGCTCCGGCGAAGGCCGCAACCGGCGGCACCATCCTCCAGGTCCGCAACCTCGAAGCCTGGTACGGCGAGTCCCACATCCTGCACGGGATCGACTTCGACGTGAACGCGGGCGAGGTCGTCACGCTGCTCGGGCGCAACGGAGCCGGCAAGACGACCACGCTGAAGTCGATCATGGGCATCATCGGCAAGCGTGCCGGCTCGATCAAATTCAACAACCAGGACATCATCCGCGCGACCTCCGACAAGATCGCGCGCATGGGCATCGCGTTCTGCCCGGAGGAGCGGGGGATTTTCTCCAGTCTCGACGTGCGCGAGAATTTGTTGCTGCCGCCGGTGGTGCGCCCGGGCGGACTGCCGCTCGAACAGATATTCGATCTGTTTCCGAACCTGAAGGAGCGGCTCAACAGCCAGGGCACCAAGCTTTCCGGCGGCGAGCAGCAGATGCTTGCGATCGCGCGCATCCTGCGCACCGGCGCCAGGTTCCTGATGCTGGACGAGCCGACCGAAGGTCTTGCGCCTGTCATCATTCAGCAGATCGGTCACACCATTGCGCGGCTGAAGAAGGAAGGTTTCACGATCCTTCTGGTCGAGCAGAACTTCCGGTTCGCATCGACCGTCGCCGACCGCTATTACGTCGTCGAGCACGGCAAGATCATTGACGGATTTTCCAATGCGGAGCTTGCCGCCAACATGGACAAGCTCCACACCTATCTCGGCGTCTAGTACGGCCAAAGGGTCGGACGGTCGCGAGAAGATTCACGAGGGAAGTAGCATGAAAAAGTCGATTGCATCGTTGTTGCTTGGCACGGCGTTGGCCGTGACCGCTGCCGGCGCAGCCTTCGCGCAGGACAAGACGGTCAAGATCGGTGCGCTGTCCGATCAGTCCGGTCTCTATGCCGACCTCGGTGGGCCCGGCTCGACGCTTGCCGCGCAGATGGCGGTGGAAGATTCCGGCCTCGCTGCGAAGGGCTGGAAGATCGACATCATCTCCGGCGATCACCAGAACAAGCCGGATATCGGCACCGCGATCGCGCGGCAGTGGTTCGACGTCGACAAGGTCGACATCATCGTCGACGTGCCGAATTCCGGCGTAGCGCTCGCGGTCAACAACGTCGTGAAGGAAAAGAACGGCGTCTACATCAACTCGGGTGCGGCGACCTCCGACCTCACCAACGCGCAGTGCTCGCCCAACACCGTGCACTGGACCTACGACACCTACATGCTGGCCCACACCACTGGCCAGGCGCTGGTGAAGGCCGGTGGTGACACCTGGTTCTTCCTGACCGCGGACTACGCCTTCGGTGCGGCGCTCGAGCGCGATACCACCGCCGTTATCACCGCCAACGGCGGCAAGGTCGTCGGCGGCGTCAAGCATCCGCTCAACACGCCGGACTTCTCGTCCTTCCTGCTCCAGGCGCAAGCCTCCAAGGCCAAGATCATCGGCCTTGCCAATGCCGGCGGCGACACCACCAACACGATCAAGCAGGCCGCCGAGTTCGGCATCGTCAAGGGCGGCCAGAAGCTCGCGGCGCTGCTCTTGTTCCTCACCGACGTCAAGGCGATCGGTCTGGAAACCGCGCAGGGCCTGAACTTCACCGAGACCTTCTACTGGGACATGAACGATCAGACCCGGGCTTTCTCCAAGCGGTTCTCGGAGAAGATGAAGAGCGGCGCGATGCCGACCATGGTGCAGGCGGGTGTCTATGCGGGCGTGCGCCACTATCTCAAGGCGCTGGACGCGCTCGGCGGCAATCCTCATGACGGCGTCAAAGTCGTCGAGAAGATGAAGTCGATGCCGACGGAAGACGAACTGTTCGGCAAGGGCGAGATCCAGCCCAACGGCCGCACCATCCACAACGCCTATCTGTTCGAGGTGAAGAAGCCCTCCGAGTCCAAGGGACCGTGGGACTTCTACAAGCTCGTCGGCACCGTGCCGGGCGATCAGGCCTTCACGCCGCTCTCCGAGAGCAAGTGCGCGCTGCTTAAGAAATAAGACCGAAGCCCGCCGGCGACGAGCCGGCGGGCGCTACTTTGGGAACGCCGAAGGGACTGGGTGCTGGATCGATGCAGGCTCTCTACGCACAGCTACTGGTGGGACTGATCAACGGCTCATTCTATGCGCTGCTCAGTCTCGGGCTCGCCGTCATTTTCGGCATGCTCAACATCATCAATTTCGCCCATGGCGCACTCTACATGATGGGCGCCTTCGTCGCCTATTTCCTGCTGAACCTCGGCGGCATCAATTACTGGTGGGCGCTGCTGTTTGCGCCGATCATCGTCGGCATCTTCGGCATGATCCTGGAACGGACCATGCTGAAATTCCTGACCGGGCTCGACCATCTCTACGGTCTGCTGCTGACCTTCGGCATCGCGCTGATCGTCCAGGGCGTGTTCCAGAACTATTTCGGTTCGTCAGGCCTGCCTTACTCTATTCCGGACCAGCTCAAGGGCGGCATGAATCTCGGCTTCATGTTCCTGCCGATCTATCGCGGCTGGGTCGTCATCTTCTCGCTGGTGGTGTGCCTTGCGACCTGGTTCCTGATCGAGAAGACGCGGCTTGGGGCCAACTTGCGCGCCGCCACTGAAAATCCGACGCTGGTGCGGGCCTTCGGCATCAACGTGCCCCGCATGATCACGTTGACCTACGGTCTCGGCGTCGGCCTGGCGGCGCTCGCCGGCGTGCTCTCGGCGCCGATCAACCAGGTCCGGCCGCTGATGGGCGCCGACCTCATCATCGTGGTTTTCGCGGTGGTGGTGATCGGCGGCATGGGATCGATCATGGGCTCCATCATCACCGGCTTCGCGCTCGGCGTGATCGAGGGCCTGACCAAATATTTCTACCCCGAGGCCTCCAACACCGTCGTGTTCGTGCTGATGGTGCTGGTGCTCTTGGTGAAGCCAACCGGATTGACGGGAAGGGCAGCCTGATATGACAGCCTTGACGGACGACACGCTGCCGATGAGCCCCCGCGCGATGCGTGACGAGATGATCGTATTCGCGGTGATGGCGCTGCTGCTGGCCTCGGTGCCGTTCAGCGGCATCTATCCGTTCTTCGTGATGCAGGCGTTGTGCTTCGCTCTGCTCGCCTGCGCCTTCAACCTTCTGATCGGCTATGGCGGGCTGCTGTCGTTCGGCCATGCGATGTTCATGGGCACAGCCGGCTATTGCAGCGCGCACGCGCTGAAGGTGTGGGCGCTGCCGCCTGAGCTCGGCATTCTCGTCGGCATCGCTGCGGCGTTCGGGTTGTCGCTCATCACCGGCTACATCTCGATCCGCCGCCAGGGCATCTATTTCTCGATGATCACGCTGGCGCTGTCGCAGCTGCTGTACTTCATCTACCTCCAGGCGCCGTTCACCCACGGTGAGGACGGCATCCAGGGCATTCCGCAGGGGCACATGTTCGGCGTGCTCGACCTGTCGAAGCCGACGGTGCTCTATTACGTCGTGCTGGTCGGCTTCCTCGCGGGCTTCCTGCTGATCTATCGCATCATCAACTCGCCGTTCGGCGAGGTCCTGAAGTCGATCCGCGAGAACGAGCCGCGCGCCATCTCGCTCGGCTACCGGACCGACCAGTACAAGTTCCTGGCGTTTGTCCTGTCGGGAACGCTGGCGGGCTTTGCCGGCGCGCTGAAAGTGTTCGTGGCGCAGAACGCCTCGCTCACCGATGTGCACTGGTCGATGTCGGGCGAAGTCGTGCTGATGACGCTGGTCGGCGGTCTCGGCACCGTTTTCGGTCCCGTGGTCGGCGCCTTCGCGATCATCGCCATGCAGCAATATCTGGCCGGTTTCGGCCAATGGGTGACGGTGATCCAGGGCTCGATCTTCGTGATCTGCGTGCTCACCTTCCGCCGTGGCGTCGTTGGTGAAGTTGCGCACTACTTTCGGCGGTCGCTCTAAATAATTGATATCGCACCAGTTTCATTGGTGCGCGAATCCGGTGGATGATCCGGCTCCGCGGGCGCGAGATGACACGCGCGCGAAGCGAAAATGGTCTATGACGGTTTTACGACGGTCCGTTCGGGCCGGGCCATGTCCAACCGGTAGACTATTCCCATGATGCGTTGGTTTCGCGCTTTCCTGCCCAAGGAAGAACGGTTCTTCGACCTGTTCGACCGCCACGCCCAGACCGTGATCCAGGGCTCCGTCGCGTTGCAGGGCATGCTGAACGGGGGGGAGGAGACGCCGGTCTACTGTCAGCGGGTCAATCAGTTCGAGAACGATGCCGACAACATCACCCGTGAGGTGCTGACGGCGGTGCGCCGCACCTTCATCACGCCGTTCGACCGCGGCGACATCAAGAACCTCATTACCTCGATGGACGATGCCATCGACCAGATGCAGCAGACCGCCAAGGCGGTGATGCTGTTCGAGGTCCGCACCTTCGAGCCGCCAATGCGCGAGATCGGCGCGCTCCTGATCGAGTGCGCCAATCTGGTTGGACGCGCGCTGCCGCTGATGCAGTCAATCGGGCCCAACGTCGCAATGCTGACCGCGATCACGGAGGAATTGGGCAAGCTCGAGGGCCGCGTCGATGATCTCCACGACATCGGCCTGAAGGAGCTGTTCCTCAAGCACCGCAACGGCAGCGCGATGGACTTCATCGTCGGCGTCGAAATCTACGACCATCTCGAGAAGGTGGCCGATCGCTTCGACGACGTCGCGAACGAGATCAACAGCATCGTCATCGAGCAAGTTTAGGGCAGGGCCGCGCCGTGGATGCTGCGTTGGGTCTTCCCGTCCTGGTCGGATTGATCGCCGTCGCGCTGCTGTTCGACTTCCTGAACGGCCTGCACGACGCCGCCAATTCGATCGCGACCATCGTCTCGACCCGCGTGCTGCGGCCGCAATTCGCGGTGATCTGGGCCGCGTTCTTCAATTTCGTCGCCTTCATGGTGTTCGGCCTTCACGTCGCCCAGACCATCGGCACCGGCATCATCGATCCCGCGATTGTCGATGCCCAGGTGATCTTCGCAGCGCTTGTCGGCGCCATCGTCTGGAATCTCGTGACCTGGGCGTTAGGCATCCCGTCTTCCTCCTCGCATGCGCTGATCGGCGGCCTCGTCGGCGGCGGCATGGCCAAGGCCGGACTATCGGCCGCGGTCTGGAGTGGGCTGACTAAGGCCGTACTGGCGATCGTGCTGTCGCCGCTGGTCGGCTTCCTGCTTGCAATGATGCTGGTCGCCATCGTGTCCTGGCTCTCGGTGCGTTCGACGCCGTTCGCGGTCGACCGCGCCTTCCGCATCCTGCAATTCGCCTCCGCCTCGCTCTATTCGCTTGGCCATGGCGGCAATGATGCGCAGAAGACGATGGGCATCATCGCCGTGCTGCTCTATTCGCAGGGCCATCTCGGCGGCGAATTCACCGTGCCGTTCTGGGTGGTGCTGTCGTGCCAGGCGGCGATGGCGCTGGGCACGCTGATGGGCGGCTGGCGGATCGTCCGCACCATGGGCTTGCGCATTACCAAGCTGACGCCGATGCAGGGTTTCTGCGCCGAGACCGGCGGGGCGGCGACCCTGTTCATGGCCACCTTCCTCGGCGTCCCCGTCTCGACCACCCACACCATCACCGGCGCCATCGTCGGCGTCGGCGCGGCCCGCCGCGTCTCGGCGGTGCGCTGGAACGTGGCGAGCTCGATCGTCTATGCCTGGGTGATCACGATCCCGGCCTCGGCCATCGTCGCGGCGCTGAGCTGGTGGGCGGTCCAGATCTTCAAGTAACGAGCTTCAGCCCGACAATGCCGGCGACGATCAGCCCGATGCTGGCGAGGCGAAGCGCGGTCGCGGGTTCGCCGAACAGGATGATGCCCAGCGTCGCGGTGCCGACCGCCCCGATGCCGGTCCATACCGCATAGGCGGTTCCGACGGGCAGTGACTTGAGCGCGAGCCCGAGCAGGATCACGCTGCCCGCCATCGCCGCGAGCGTGATGACGGAAGGAACCGCCCTGCTGAAACCTTCGGTATATTTCAGGCCAATCGCCCAGGTGATCTCGAGAAGACCGGCGACGAACAGGATGCTCCAGGCCATGACGACCCTCCATTCATGGCAGGGTCGTCCCCGCAGGCTGATAGGCTGATGAGCAGGAAGGTCGTCCTCCCGCAAAGATCTGTCTGATCGAAGCCGATATGGGGCTGGCCAAAGGGCTCCGCAATCACCAAATGAGGCTTGCTCAGGCCCATTTTCCCTGCCAAACGCTCCCGCAATGTCCGACATCGCCACCACAGCCGAATCGCCGGCCCGTTCGCCGCTTACCGCAGAGGTGTCGCGGCGGCGCACTTTTGCGATCATTTCGCACCCGGACGCCGGCAAGACCACGCTGACCGAAAAGCTGCTGCTGTTCGGCGGCGCCATCAATCTGGCCGGCCAGGTCAAGGCCAAGGGCGAACGGCGCAACACCCGCTCGGACTGGATGAAGATCGAGCGCGAGCGCGGCATCTCGGTTGTGACCTCGGTGATGACCTTCGAGTTCGAAGGCCTCGTCTTCAACCTCCTGGACACGCCGGGCCACGAAGACTTTTCGGAAGACACCTACCGCACGCTGACGGCCGTCGACTCTGCTGTCATGGTGATCGATGCCGCCAAAGGCATCGAGGCGCGGACGCGAAAGCTGTTCGAGGTGTGTCGTCTTCGAGATATCCCGATCATTACCTTCATCAATAAAATGGATCGCGAGAGCCGCGATGTTTTCGAGCTGCTCGACGAGATCGAGAAGACACTGGCGCTCGACACGACGCCGATGACCTGGCCGGTCGGCCGCGGCCGCGACTTTCTCGGCACCTATGACGTCGCTAATGGCGGCGTGCGCCTGCTCGAAGGTGGAGGCGCCAAGACGGGCGCCGCGCAGCAGATCGAGATCGCGGAACTTGCCAAGCTCAATGCCAATCTCGACATCTCGGCGGTGAAGGACGAGCTCGAACTCGTGACGGAAGCCTCGAAGCCGTTCGAGCTCGACGCGTTCCGCGAGGGCCATCTGACGCCGGTCTATTTCGGCAGCGCGCTTCGCAATTTCGGCGTCGGTGACTTGCTGGAAGGCCTCGGCAAGTTCGCTCCCGAGCCGCGCGCGCAGGACAGCGACCAGCGCAAGGTCGAGGCGACCGATCCGCGCATGAGCGCCTTCGTGTTCAAGATCCAGGCGAACATGGATCCGAACCATCGGGACCGCATCGCCTTTGCGCGGCTCTGCTCCGGCAAGCTCAGCCGCGGCATGAAGGCGAAGCTGGTGCGCACCGGCAAGAGCATGCCGCTGTCGAGCCCGCAATTCTTCTTTGCCCAGGACCGTTCGGTTGCGGACGAGGCTTTTGCCGGCGACGTCGTCGGCATTCCCAATCACGGCACGCTGCGCATCGGCGATACCCTGACCGAGGGCGAGGATTTCAATTTCGTTGGCGTGCCGAGCTTCGCGCCTGAAATCGTCCGCCGGGTCCGTCTCACCGACGCGATGAAGGCGAAGAAGCTGAAGGAAGCGCTTCAGCAGATGTCGGAAGAGGGCGTTGTGCAGGTGTTCCGTCCGCGCGACGGCGCACCGGCGCTGGTCGGCGTGGTGGGCGCGCTGCAGCTCGACGTGCTCAAGGCGCGGCTCGAGGCGGAATATTCGCTGCCGGTCGAGTTCGAGGTGAGCGAGTTCCAGCTCGCGCGCTGGGTCTCCTCGGAGGACCGCAAGAAGCTCGACACGTTCCTCGCGGCCAACACCTCCAGCATCGCCGACGATGTCGACGGCGATCCCGTGTACCTCGCCCGGAACGAGTTCTATCTCAGCTACACCAGGGAACGCGCCGAGGGCATCGAGTTCACCAACGTCAAGGACGTCAAGAAGAAGGGGTAAGCGAAGCCCCGCCACTTAAGCGCGACCATGTGAACGCCCGTGGGCTTGACGCCTTCACAGGCGGTGCCACGTTTCATCACGTGACTTCTCATTACGTGATTTCGCGAGCTCAAGGCATGTGGCGCGCTATCCTCGTTCTTATTCTGCTGGCGCTATCGACGGTCGCCGCGGACGCGCGGCGTCGGCAGATCAATCCGATCCCGTTCTCGCATTCGCCGTGCAGCGTGCTCGACAATCGGCCCTGCACGCCGTCTTATTGCAGCGTACTCGATCACGGGCCCTGCATTCCCGAGATCGATTATCCCTACGGCGAGAACCTCCAGCTCACGATCGAGAGCGTCCCGTCAGACGCCGACCGCGCCAAATACCAGAAGCCGGATCACGATCTCGATACGATCGGTGACCTCTTCGCCGAGCTGCGTACCTGCTGGTCGCCGCCGTCGGACAATGCGCGGATGGGGATGCAGATGTCGGTGCGCTTCAGCTTCAACAAGGCCGGCGGCCTGATCGGCCCGCCGCGCCTGACATACGCGACCGCAGGCGTCCCGGCTGATACAAGGACGACCTATCTCAATGCGATCAGTTCGTCGCTGAACGCCTGCCTGCCGCTGAAATTCACCAACGGTCTCGGCGGTGCCCTGGCCGGGCGTCCGATCGCGATCCGCTACGTCGATAATCGCGAGACCGGCAAGTAGCGCATCAGTTGCGACCGGCGGCCAATCAATGATACGCCATGGGCGGGGGCGCTGGTTGAGGGGAGGATGTCGTGGGTCTGCTGGTCATGATCCTGGGGCTGGTGCTGTTTTTCGCCGCCCATGTTTTCACAACGAAACGAGACGCGCGCGCACAAGCGATCGAACGACTGGGCGAGGGGACCTACAAGATCCTCTATTCGGTCGTATCGCTCGCGGGACTGGCGCTGATCGTCTGGGGCTTTGGCCATTATCGCGCGACCGGCTGGATCGATGTCTGGTACCCGCCGAAGGCGATGAAGCACATCACGGTCGCGCTGATGCTGCCTGCTGTCATCCTGGTGGTGGCGTCATATTTGCGCGGGCGCATCTATGCGACGCTGAAGCATCCGATGCTCGCCGGCATCAAGCTGTGGGCGGCGGCGCATTTGCTCGCCAATGGCGATCTCGGCTCCATCATCCTGTTCGGCTCGTTTTTGGGTTGGGGGGTCTATGACCGCATTTCATTCAAGCATCGCACCGATAGCGGCGGCCCGTCGATTCCGGTAGGGGGCGTCACCAACGACCTGATTGCGATTGCCGTCGGCGTCGTTGCCTATCTGGCGCTGGCGTTTGCATTCCATCCTGTCGTGATAGGTGTTCCCGTCATGGGTGGCTAGCCGATCGGCGCAAGACAGCACCGCGTGCCCATGCGCGGAAGGTGACAAAAACAACAAGCCGAGGGCCCTCTGATGGACTGGTCGCAATCTCAGATTCCGCCGATGCGGTTCGAGGCGCGGTTTGGCGATCGGGTGATCCCGGCCTTCACCGATCGACCGGCCAGTCTCTGGGCGATGATTGCCGAGGCTTCCGCGCGCAACGGCGATGGCGAAGCGCTGGTCTGCGGCAATGTCCGGCTCAGTTGGCGGCAGGCGGTGGAGCAGGCCGCGCGGATTGCATCGGGCTTTCGCAAGCTTGGCCTGCGGCGCGGCGACCGCGTTGCGATCCTGCTCGGTAACCGCATCGAATTCCCACTGTTGCTGTTTGCCGCAGCGCATGAGGGGCTGGTCACCGTGCTGCTCAGCACGCGCCAGCAGAAGCCGGAGATCGCCTATGTCCTGACCGATTGCGGCGCCAAAATCCTGATCCACGAAGCGGGTCTCGCCGAGCGGCTGCCCGATGCGCAGGATGTGCCCGATGTGATCCATCGCGTCGCCATCGACGGCGATCCGGCTCTGTCGCGCTTCGCGGTGCTCGCCGACAACGCACGGGCCGCGGCACCGGTCGAAGTCAACGAGGAAGATACCGCGATGATCCTCTACACCTCGGGCACGACAGGCAAGCCGAAGGGCGCGATGCTCGCCCATTGCAACATCGTGCATTCCTCGATGGTGTTCGTGTCCTGCCTGCAATTGACGGCAGCCGACCGCTCGATCGCGGCCGTGCCGCTCGGGCACGTCACGGGCGTCGTCGCCAACATCACCACCATGATCCGCTGCGGCGGCGCGCTGATCATCATGCCGGAGTTCAAGGCGGCGGATTATCTCAAGCTCGCGGCGCGCGAGCGTGTCACCTACACGGTGATGGTGCCGGCGATGTACAATCTCTGCCTGCTGCAGCCGGATTTCGGCAGCTACGATCTCTCGAGCTGGCGCGTCGGCGGTTTTGGCGGCGCCCCGATGCCGGTCGCGACCATCGAGAAGCTCAAGGCGACAATTCCGGGCCTGAAGCTTGCAAATTGCTATGGCTCGACCGAGACGACGTCGCCGTCCACCATCATGCCGGGCGAGCTGACGGCGAGCCATATCGACAGCGTCGGCCTGTCGTGTCCGGGCGCGCGCATCATCGTGATGGGGACGGACGGGCGCGAGCTGCCGCCCGGCGAGATCGGCGAGCTCTGGATCCAGAGCTCCTCCGTCATCAAGGGTTACTGGAACAACCCGAAGGCCACGGCCGAGAGCTTCTCCGGCGGCTTCTGGCATTCGGGCGACCTCGGCTCGGTCGATGCCGAAGGATTCGTCCGTGTGTTCGACCGCCAGAAGGACATGATCAACCGCGGCGGGTTGAAGATCTATTCGGCCGAGGTCGAATCCGTGTTGGCCGGCCACCCCGCCGTGGTCGAGAGCGCGATCATTGCAAAGCCATGCCCGGTGCTGGGCGAGCGCGTCCATGCGGTCGTGGTCACACGTATCCAGGTCGGCAGCGACGACCTACGGGCCTGGTGCGCCGAGCGGCTGTCCGATTACAAGGTGCCGGAGACCATGACAGTCACGGCGGAGCCCCTGCCGCGCAACGCCAATGGCAAGGTGGTGAAGCGCCAGCTGCGGGAGCTGCTGGTCGGGGCCTGACCGGGCTGGGGTAGGGGCACCGGGATGTCCCGGATCGCGCGTTAACGCCTTGATCGGCCTTGCTTTGCCTTGCCACCGCCATATCGATAGGGTATCGCCGCCGCGACGTGGGGACGGGCTTTAGACGCGCACAATCTGGCGCGCGCTCCCGGCCGGGCATGGGATTAGCATAAGTGTCTGAATTATTTGACGAAGTCGACGAGGAAGTACGTCGCGAACAGCTCAAGAAGCTGTGGGACAACTATTCGCTCTACTTCATCGCTCTCATGGTGCTGGTCGTGGCGGCCGTGGGCGGCTGGCGCGGCTACCAGTATCTGGAGGCCAAGAAGGCCGCCGAGGCCGGCGCGATCTTCGAGAAGGCCGTTGAGCTGTCGGAGCAGGGCAAGCACGCGGAGGCCGAGACGGCCTTTGCCGATCTCGCCGCCAAGGCGCCGTCCGGCTACCGCACCCTGGCGCGGCTTCGCGCTGCAGCCGAGGCATCGGCCCGCGATCCCAAGGCTGCGGCCAAGATGTACGACGACATCGCCGCCGACTCCGGTGTCGGCAGCGAGTGGCGGGATCTTGCAAAGGTCCGCGCCGCCGGCCTGCTGGTAGACAGCGCGAGCTACGCCGACATCCAGCAGCGGCTGGAGACCTCTGCCGAGCCTAAATCGACCTTCCGCCACAGCGCTCGCGAGATGCTGGCGCTGTCGGCCTGGCGTAACAACGACATGACCGCGGCCCGCAAATGGCTCGATGCGATCGCCGAGGACGGCGAAACGCCGCCGGGCCTGCGTTCGCGCGCCGAGGCGCTCCAGGCCTTGCTGCCGCCCGTCGCCAAGAGCTGACGGCCCCGAGAGCTGAGACGAGATAGTAATATGCGCAGCATGCCCCGCTTGATCGCAGCCGCCGTCCTGATCGCCTTCACAGGTGTTTTGGGCGGTTGCTCCAGCTTCGATCCGAGCGATCTGCTCGACTTCCTCGATACCAAGAAGAAGCTGCCGGGCGACCGCAAGCCGGTATTCCCCGAGGGCGTTCCGGGTCTCGAGCAGGGCGTACCGAAGGACATGTACAAGGGCGCGCAGCAACAGCAGGATCCCAACGCGCCTGCCGTCGCGGCACTGCCGGCCGAGCCGCCGCCCGCCGAGCCCGCGAAACCGTCGAAATCCGCCAAGGGCAAGAAGACCAGGCAGCCGGCCGCGACCGCAGCCGCACCGGCCGAAGCGCCGGCCGGCGAGGTCGATGGCGAGGTCCAGCCCGAGGCGGCGCCGGCGGCTGCCGCGCCGCCGCCCAAGCAGAAGATCGTCCGCAAGCGCACCACCGCGCCGCCGCCGGACCAGCAACCCGCACAGCAGCCGGCACAATCGGCACAGACCACCCAGCAACAGCAGTCGCAGGGGGCGTTCCCGGCGCCGATGCCCAGCGGCAGTTTCTCGCGCTGATATTTTTCACCGAATTGACAGGCGCTACCTCCACGGCGCACGAATGACTGATGTCCTTTACGATTGCCATTATCGGCCGACCCAATGTCGGCAAGTCGACGCTTTTCAACCGCCTGGTTGGACAGAAGCTCGCGCTTGTCGATGATTTGCCCGGCGTCACCCGCGACCGCCGCGAAGGCGAGGCCAGGCTCGGCGATCTCGAATTCACCATCATCGACACCGCGGGCCTCGACGAGGGCGCCAAGGGCTCGCTGACGGCGCGCATGCAGGAGCAGACCGAGACCGCGATCGCGCTGGCCGACGCGCTGTTCTTCGTGATCGATGCCCGCATAGGCCTCACACCCACCGACCGTGCCTTCGCCGATTTCGCCCGCAAGGCCAACAAGCCGGTGCTGCTGGTCGCCAACAAGAGCGAGGGCAAGCACGGTGACGCCGGCGCAATGGAATCCTTTGCGCTCGGCCTCGGTGATCCCATCCAGATCTCGGCCGAGCACGGCGAGGGTATGGGCGAGCTCTACGACGAGCTCGCCAAGCTGATGCCGGAGCCCGTCGACGAGGATGAGGCCGAGGACGACGAGCCGCTCACCGAGGAAGAGGCCGCGACGCGCCCGATCCGGGTTGCCATCGTCGGCCGGCCCAATGCCGGCAAGTCGACCATGATCAACCATCTGCTCGGCGAGGAACGCCTGCTGACGAGCCCGGAGGCCGGCACCACGCGCGATTCGATCGCGGTCGAGCTCAACTGGAGAGGCCGCGAATTCCGCGTGTTCGACACCGCCGGCCTGCGCCGGCGTTCGCGCATCGAGGAGAAGCTGGAAAAGCTCTCGGTTGCTGATGCGTTGCGCGCGGTGCGCTTTGCCGAAGTCGTCGTGATGATGATGGATTCGCAGAATCGCTTCGAAGAGCAGGATCTGCGCATCGCCGATCTGATCGAGCGCGAGGGACGCGCGGTCGTCCTCGCCGTCAACAAATGGGACCTGATGGAGACCAAGGGCGGCGGCGCGATCTCGACGTTGCGCCGCGACGCCGACCATTGGCTGCCGCAGATCAAGGGCGTGCCGATCGTCGCCGTCTCCGGCCTGATGGGCGAGGGCATCGATCGCCTGATGCAGGCGATCCAGGACGCCTATGCGCTCTGGAACAGGCGCGTCTCGACCTCGGCATTGAACCGCTGGTTCGAGGAGGCGGTTCAAGCCAATCCGCCGCCAGCCGTGTCCGGCCGCCGGCTGAAGCTGAACTACATCACCCAGACCAAGGCGCGCCCGCCGAGCTTCGTCTTGTTCTGCTCGCGCGCGGATGCCGTGCCGCAGTCTTATCTGCGCTACCTCATCAACTCGATGCGTGAGGCCTTCGAGCTGCCGGGTACGCCAGTGCGCATCACCTTGCGCGAGAAGGCCAATCCGTTCGCCCACAAGCGCAAGCGGCCCTCGTGAGCGAGAGGCCGGCGACAAAACAGGTTTTCGTAGGGTGGGCAAAGCGAAGCGTGCCCACCGTGTCTTGCAGTCTCGGAGAGATGGTGGGCACGGCGCAAGAGCGCCTTTGCCCACCCTACGATAGCATCAGATGCCGTGCGAGATCCCGGGTTCGCTGCTGCGCATCGCCCCGGGATGACCGCTACGCGGTCACTTCTTCACCAGCGGACACTCGCTGTCCTTGAGCGGCCTGGCGGCATCTTCGGCCGGGATGTTCGCGACCAACTTGTAATAGTCCCACGGTCCCTTCGACTCCTCGGGCTTCTTCACCTCGAACAGATAGGCCGGGATGATACGGCGGCCGTCCTCGCGCAGCGGGCCCTTGCCGAATAGCGGATCGTCGGTCGGGATTTCCTTCATCTTGGCGACGACCTTGACGCCGTCGTGCGGATTGCCGCCGAGCGCCTCGAGCGCCTTGAGGTAATGTATCACGCCGGCATAGTTGCCCGCCTGCGTCATCGACGGCATCGCCTTGTTGGCGGTCTTTTCCTGGAAGCGCTTGGACCAGGCACGGGTGTTGTCATTCAGATCCCAGTAGAAGGATTCGGTGAAGGTCAGGCCGTGCGCGGTCTTGAGGCCGAGCGAGTGGACGTCGTTGATGAAGAGCAGCAGCGCTGCGAGCTTCTGGCCGCCTTCGACGATGCCGAACTCCGCCGCCTGCTTGATCGCGTTGGTGGTGTCGCCGCCGGCATTGGCAAGCCCGACGATCTTTGCCTTGGAGTTCTGCGCTTGAAGCAGGAAAGAGGAGAAGTCGGACGTGTTGAGCGGATGCTTGACGCCGCCCAGCACCTTGCCGCCGTTGGCTGTGACGACCGCGCTGGTGTCACGCTCGAGCGCCGCACCGAAGGCATAGTCGGCGGTCAGGAAGAACCAGCTGTCGCCGCCGGCCTTGGTCAGCGCCTTGCCGGTGCCGTTGGCGAGCATGTAGGTGTCGTAGGTGTAGGAGATGGTGTTGGCGTTGCAGGCCTTGCCGGTGAGGTCGGCGCTGGCGCCGCCATTGTTGAGCAGGACCGCGTTCTTTTCCTTGGCGACGTTGCTGACTGCCAGCGCCACGCCGGAGTTCGGCGTGTCGGTGATCATGTCGACCTTCTGGGTGTCGATCCACTGCCGCGCGATGTTGACCCCGATGTCCGGCTTGTTCTGGTGATCGCCGCTGAGGACCTCGATCTTCCAGCCTTTGGCGCGGAGACCGGAATCCTCCACCGCCATGTTGACGGCCACCACGGAGCCCGGACCGCCGATGTCGGCATAGAGACTGGACATGTCGTTGAGCACGCCGATCGTGACGGTCTTGTCTTGTCCTTTTTCCTGGGCGTAGGCGGATGTGGCAAAACCGAAAGCGGCGCAGGCAAGAAGGGCCGCAGAGCGGCGCGCGAACGTCGTCGTCATAAAAGGTTTCCTCCATTGTCAAATATGCGGACGGCTCTCTTGGATGAAGCCTTGGTCCGGCCGATTCCGTAGCCTGTCCCGGGGACGGCGGCAATGCGCCTAAAGCCGGATGACGCCGTGTCGTGGCGTCATCCGTCGGTTAACCTTTGGGCAAAATGCGTTGAGTTGCTATTTGAGCGCGTCCGAGGTCAGCTTGAATTTCTGGATGCGCTTTCCGGTGTCGACCTCGGCGGTATAGACGTTACCCCCGGCATCGACCGCCATGGCATGCACCCAGTGGAATTGCCCGGCATTGCGCCCATTGTGGCCGAAGCTGCCGACGACGCTGCCGTCCTCGCGCTTGAGCACCCTGATCTCGTTGTTCTCGCCATCGGCGCTGAGCAGCCAGGTCTGCTTCGGATCGGGCCAGATCGCGATGTCCCACACCGCGCCGTTGCCGAGCGTGTTCTTCTCGAAGAAGAACTCCTTGACGAAAGTACCGTCCTTTTTGAACACCTGGATGCGGTTGTTGATGCGATCGCAGATGTAGACGAGGCCGTCATTGGCAATCTTCACGCAGTGCACGGGATTGCCGAATTGTTGCGAGATCGGGGCCTTGGGATCATAGGCTGCCTGCTTGCTGTCGTCGGGCTTGTTGCCGTAGGCGCCCCAGTGCCGCTTGTAGGCGAGCGTGGTTGCATCGAACACGATGACGCGGCGGTTGCCATAGCCGTCGGCGACGTAGATCTCGTTGGCGTCCTTGTCGAGCGCGGTTTCGGCGGGCTTACCGAGCTGCGTCGTGTCGTTACTTCCGAGGCTCGGCGCGATCTTGCCGATCTGGGCCACGAACTTGCCGTCGAGCGTGAATTTCAGGATCGCGTTGTCGTTGTCGGCATTGCCGCCGATCCAGACGAAGCCTGCCGGATCGACCTCGATGCCGTGCTCGCGGCCGACCCATTCATAGCCGGTGCCGGGCCCGCCCCAGGACCGCAGCAGATTGCCGTCGGCATCAAATTCGAGCACGGGCGGCGCCGAGACGCAGCACTTCGAACGAGGTGGGTTGAGGCTTGCGCCTTTCTCGTCGTCAGTGAGCGAGCGCGGGCGATGGATCATCCAGATATGGCCCTGCCAGTCGACGGTAATGCCGCCGACCTGGCCGAGGATCCAGTTGTTCGGGAGTTGCTTCGGCCAGGACGCATCGACCGCGAAGGTCGGCACGTCGCCGGCTTTGGCAACGTTCGGAAACGCCAATGCGATGGCTGCAATCAGGATGGAGAAAGCGTGAGAGACGCGTGCAACCGCATGGTTGAGGCCTGCACGATCAAGCCCCGTGCGATGAAGCCCTGCGCGATCATGCCATGGCGCCATGGCAACCTCCCTTTTTTGGCTTGCGGCTTGCTGCCGCTTGAGCGCGGGCAGTCAATCGCGGGGAGGTGATCAAGTCAATCAGGCCGGTGCACGGAAGCTCATCAGGCTGCGCGTCTTGTAGTCGTAGAATTTGCCGGTCTCGGTCCAGCCGGGCACGCACAGCGGGACGATGAACGCGGCGACCTGCTCGGGGGTCTCAAGCGTCGTGGGATCTTCGCCCGGCATCAGGGTTGCGCGCATGCGGGTGCGGATCGGGCCCGGGTTGAACAGGTTGACGCGCAGCGGCGTGTTTGCGGTCTCCTGCGCCCAGGCGCGCGCCAGCGTCTCCAGCGCGGCCTTGGAGGCGGCGTAGGGGCTGACATAGGCGGTCGCCTTGTTGGCGGCGCCCGAGGTGATGAATACGGCGCGGCCGGCATCGGACCGCCTCAGCAGCGGCTCCATGCAGCGGATCAGCTGGAAGTTCGCGGAGACGTTGATGGCCATGACGTCGTTGAACGTCTTGAGCTCGATATGGCCGACCGGCGAGGAGGGACCGAGCACGCCGGCATTGCCGACGAGGATGTCGAGCTTGCCATAGCGCTCGTGCAGGCCTGCCCCCAGCCGCGCGATGCCGTCGGAATCGGTGAGGTTGAGCGGAACCAGCGTGGCGCCGTTGCCGCCTGCCTTGCGGATCTCGTCGTCGAGCTCCTCGAGCCCGCCCTGCGTGCGTGCGGTTGCAACGATATGCGCACCGGCCTTCGCCAGCGCGAGCGCCGTGGCAAAACCGATGCCGCGCGAGGCGCCGGTGACGAGAGCGATGCGGTTGGCGAGGGGAAGTGTCATGGCGGGGGTTTTACAGGCGTGGGTGGCCGCGACAAGCCCCCACCACGACGTCATTCCGGGGCGGTCCGCAGGACCGAACCCGGAATCTCGAGATCCTCAGGTGCGCAATTGCGCACCATAGTTCGATGCTGCGCATCGCCCCGGGATGACGGTTGGACCGTCAGCTCGCCTCCGCCAGCAACGACAGCTGCCGCGGTTGCGGCTCGGTCTGGGTCTGGTCGGTGAGGTGGGTCGGATAGGCGCCGGTAAAGCAGTGATCCGAGAACTTCGGATTGGCGGGATCGCGGCCTGGCTCGCCCATGGCGCGGTACATGCCGTCGATCGACAGGAACGCGAGCGAGTCGGCTCCGATGATCTCGCGCATCTCCTCCAGCGAGTGCGTCGCGGCCAGCAGGCCGCCACGGTCGGGCAGATCGATGCCGTAATAATCGGGATAGAGGATCGGCGGCGAGGCGAGGCGGAAATGTACTTCCTTGGCGCCCGCATCGCGCATCATGCGCACGATCTTCTTCGACGTGGTGCCGCGCACCAGCGAGTCGTCGATCAGGATGATGCGCTTGCCCTCGATCGCGGCGCGGTTGGCCGAATGCTTCATGCGCACGCCGGATTCGCGGATCGCCTGCGTCGGCTGGATGAAGGTGCGGCCGACATAGTGGTTGCGGATGATGCCGAGCTCGAACGGCACGCCGGAATGCTGGCTGTAGCCGATCGCAGCGGGCACGCCGGAATCCGGCACCGGCACGACGACGTCGATCGGCACATGGCTTTCGCGCGCGAGCTGCGCGCCAAAGGCCTTGCGCACCTCGTAGACCGAGCGGCCGTGGACGATGGAATCCGGACGCGAGAAATAGATGTATTCGAAGATGCAGGGACGAGGCGCGATCGGCGGGAACGGCTTGTGGATGTCCTGGCCGTTCTCGTCGAACACGATGACTTCGCCGGCCTCGATGTCGCGGACGAAGCGGGCGCCGATGATGTCGAGTGCGCAGGTCTCGGACGTCAGGATCGGGCAGCCGTCGAGGTCGCCAAGCACCAGCGGCCGTATGCCGCGCGGGTCGCGCGCGCCGACCAGCTTCTTGTTGGTGAGCGAAACCAGCGCGTAGGCGCCCTCGATCTCGCGCAGCGCCTCGATATAGCGCTCGATGAAGCGGCTGCGCCTGGAGCGTGCGACCAGATGCAGGATCACCTCGGTGTCGGTGGTCGACTGCATCATCGCGCCGTGCTCCACGAGCTCGCGGCGCAGCGTCAGGCCGTTGGTGAGATTGCCGTTGTGAGCGACCGCGAGGCCGCCGGCATTAAGCTCGGCGAACAGCGGCTGCACGTTGCGCAGGATGGTTGCGCCCGTTGTGGAATAACGGACATGGCCGACCGCCATGTTGCCGGGCAGGCGGTCGATCACCTCGCGGCGGGAGAAGGTGTCGCCCACCAGGCCAAGGCGGCGTTCCGAGTGAAAGCGGCTGCCGTCGTAGGAGACGATGCCGGCGGCTTCCTGGCCGCGGTGCTGAAGGGCGTGAAGGCCGAGCGCCGTGATGGCGGCGGCGTCCGGGTGTCCGTAGATGCCGAAGACGCCGCATTCCTCGCGCAGCGTATCTCCCTCCAGGTCGCCCTGAAGCTCTAGCGCGGCCGGGCCGGTATCGAGATCAAGTTGGGCGTCCTGGTCAGGGTGTCGCATCTCGTCCGCGCCTCTCTGTTGGCTCAATCAACGCGCCGCAGGTTTCTCGATCAGCTTCTTCATGCTGTCACGAGCAGGTTTACTGTACCCGTCGCCACTGCCCGAAGGCTGCTGCTCGGTATCAGCTTGATCATCATCTGGTTTGTTTTTCTTGAATCTCTTCAAGATGGTGTTCTCGGGGTCGTCAGGCAAGAGGGACATCAGCCAATCCCCGGTTCCCTGGAGCACCACGCGGGACTTGGCCCCTGTGACCCAATCCGGGCGCTGCTTGTCCGGCACCAGCCAGGTGAAGAACAGGAAGGCCACCACGACAATTAAGAGCCCGCGAGCCAGGCCGAACAGGAAGCCGAGGGTGCGATCCAGCGCGCCAATGCGCGAATCCAGGATCATGTCGGAGATCCGGACCGTGATCACGGAGACGACGACCAGGGTACCGACGAACACACCGGCGACCACGACCACGCTCGCGACGGTGTCGTTGTTGAAATAGGTCTTGGCGGTCGGCAGCAGCTTGGAGAAAGAGTACAGAGTCACGATTGCCGCCGTGCCCCAGGCTGCGATCGAGAGGATTTCGCGCATGAAGCCGCGAACCATCGCGAGCAGGCCCGAGATCAGCATCACACCGAGCAGGATCAGGTCGAGGAGTGTAACTGGCATCGGCTGGTCTGGTCCGCTCGTACTCTCAAAGGATGCTCAGCGAATCGGTGTTTGGCCGCCGCCCTAAAAGAGGGGCAGACGGCGCTTCCGGCAAGGCCGCAACCACGCAATCCCATGCTGCTTTTGTGACGGCTGTATAGCTGTGGGGGCGCTTGACGTCACCTCTAGCTACCCCTCTCCACGGCGGAATCTTGCCGGTGTGGCATTTTTCTCCGCCGGCGGGCTCGAGTCGCCGCGGCGGGAGCCCTTGGCGGCGATTTCGGCGACCAGCGTGGTCAGGCTGTTGACCGCGTTCAGGGTCAACCCCGCGTCACCGCTGGCCTCGGCGCCCCGGGCCGATTCGGGCAGCACGGCGCGTTTGAAGCCGAGCTTGACCGCTTCCTTGAGCCGGGCCGGGGTCTGCGCCACCGGGCGGATGACGCCGGAGAGTGAAATCTCGCCGAAATAAACGGCATCGGTGGGTAACTGTGCATTAACCAGGGACGAAACCAGCGCAGCCGCGGCGGCCATATCAGCCGCCGGCTCGTGAATGCGCAGGCCGCCCGCGACGTTCAGATAGACGTCGTGGCCGGACAGCTTGACCCCGCAATGCGCTTCCAGCACCGCCAGCACCATCGAAAGCCGGCTCTGATCCCAGCCGACCACGGCACGCCGCGGGGTGCCGAGCGAGGTCGGCGCCACCAGCGCCTGCAATTCGACCAGAACGGGCCGCGTGCCCTCGATGCCCGCGAAGACTGCGGTGCCGGGCGTGCCGAGGTCACGCTCGGACAGGAACAGCTCGGAGGGGTCGGTGACCTCGCGCAGGCCGAGCCCGGTCATCTCGAACACGCCGATCTCGTCGGTCGGGCCGAAGCGGTTCTTGACGGCGCGCAAGATTCGGAACTGCTGCGAGCCTTCGCCTTCGAACGACATCACGGCATCGACCATGTGCTCGACGACGCGGGGGCCGGCGATCTGGCCGTCCTTGGTGACGTGGCCGACCAGGATGATGGCCGCGCCGGTTTTCTTGGCGAACCGAATCAGCGCCTGCGCCGAGGCGCGCACTTGCGTGACCGTGCCGGGCGCCGATTCCACCGTGTCGGTCCACATCGTCTGGATCGAGTCGATCACGATCAGCCGGGGGACGGCGCCTTCCGACAAGGTCGAGACGATGTCCTCGACCGAGGTCTCGGCCGCGAGCTGCACGGGCGCATCCGACAGTCCGAGCCGTTCGGCGCGCAGCCGCACCTGGGCGATGGCTTCTTCGCCGGAGATGTAGACGATGCGGTGACCGGTGCGCGCCATCAGGCTGGTCGCCTGTGTCAGCAAAGTCGACTTGCCGATGCCGGGATCGCCGCCGACAAGCAGCACCGAGCCGCGAACGAAGCCGCCGCCGGTGACGCGGTCGAGCTCGGTCATACCCGAGGACAGGCGCGGTGCGTCTGGGCTTTTTCCCGCAAGGCTCTCCAGCGCAAACGTGCGACCCTTGCGCTTGGAGCGGATCGAGACCGGCACGCTGCCGGTCGCGTCCTCCTCGGCCAGCGTATTCCACTCGCCGCAGGACTCGCACTTGCCCTGCCAGCGGTTATAGGCCGCGCCGCAGTTCTGGCAGACAAAGGAAAGCGTGTTCTTGGCCATGGGATTGGTGAGTCGAGGGTGTCGGGGCTGCTGATAGCACGGAACGGCCGGCCGCGAGGGGGCAATTCATTGCGACATCCGCGTTGCGGACCCTCTGCGTTAGGAAACGCCGCTTCAAATCCGGAGTCCAGGTTTGCAATGCCAATGCACGGCGCGGGAGAGCTCGCCGCTGATCGGTGGTCCGTCCTCGACGCAACTCATGCAACACCGGAGCCGGGGCGAATATGGCCGACGATCAATCTCTGACGGCCATTGGGGCGGGGAGGCCGGGCGGGCAGCTTTCGACCCAGTTACGCGTACAGCGTCTCTGGGGAGAGCCTATCGGATTGTCTGAAACCTCCGGTCCTAAAGCATGAGATCCCAGGGTGGCATGTCTCCCAAACTGGCGCTCAGATGCTCGATAAACCGACGAAGTTTCAAGGACACGTGCCGTTTGGTTGGGTAGACGGCATGTATCGCCAGTTCCGGCGTCTTGTGGTCTGACATCAAGACTTGCAGGGTTCCCGCGGCGACAGACTCTCCGAACACGAAGCTGGGTCCGTAGGCCACGCCCGTTCCCGCCAATGCCGCAGCCAGTAGCATTTGCATGTTGTTCGCGGCCAGCCGCACCGGGCCGTTGATGACATGAGTGTTGCCGCAAGGATCTGTAACCGTCCAATCGCCGGCTGAAACAGCTTCAGTGAATGCGAGTCGTGGAGCTTGGCGGAGTTGCTCAACGTCTTTCGGCGCGCCGTGCCACGACACAAAAGATGGCGCTGCGCAGAATACCATGCGGCATGGGGCAAGCCGTCGGGCCACAAGATCGGAATCTTCCAACAGCCCGATGCGAATGGCCACATCGATACGATCCGCCAGCAAGTCGACATAGCGGTCGCTAAGCACGGTCTCAACCGCGACGTCGGGATATGCGGCCAGATAGCTCGCCACAACGCTGCCGAGATGCATGGTTCCGAAGGTGGTCGGTGCGGCAACGCGCAGCATTCCGCGCACTGTCTGCTGCGCATCCCGAGCCTCCCTATTCGCATCCTCGTATTCTTCGAGTATGTGCTTGCACCGTGCGTAATAGGACCGTCCCACGTCGGTCAGCGTCAGCATGCGCGTGCTCCGCTGAAGCAGCCGCACCTTCAATTGCTCCTCGATCGCAGAAACATGCTTACCTGCCATTGAAGGCGACAGGCCGAAGCGCCCGGCAGCACCTACAAGACTGCCCTCTTCGACCGCGGCGACGAATACCGCCATGCTGATGAACCGATCCATGAAAGCTCCGATCTGATAATCCCATTATCAGGTGCCGATAAAATTAGGCCGATTATCGATCGATCCAACGGCAACTATCTCCGTTCGTCGTCCGACCGATCCCCGGTTGGCTCGGAAAAAAGGAGATCACGATGAAAGTCGCCTCGAATGGCTTGGAACTGAACGTTGAAGAGCGCGGCGGCGGCAATCTGTCACTTGTGTTTTTGCATTACTGGGGCGGCTCATCCCGCACCTGGAAGCACGTCACTGCCAAGCTGGCGCCGCACTTTCGCACCGTCGCTATCGATCATCGCGGCTGGGGCGAGTCCGATGCGCCAAGCGATGGATATGCTTTGGCCGATCTTGCGGCTGATGCCGAAGGAGTGATCCAGGCACTCCAGCTGAAGCGCTATGTGCTCATCGGGCATTCCATGGGCGGCAAGGTTGCCCAGCTCATGGCATCCCGTCGGCCCGCTGGGCTGGCCGGCCTCATTCTCGTAGCGCCGTCTCCGCCTCAACCCATGACGATGCCGGCGGACGCGCGCGAGATGGTGGCTGGGTCGTACGCCTCGCGCCAAGCCGTGGAGGCGGCCATAGACAATGTGTTGACAGCCAAACCGCTCTCCGCCGCGGATCGCGAACAGGTGATAACGGACAGTCTGCGCGGCGCGGCTCCGGCGAAGATTGCCTGGCCGAGAGCCACCAGCCTGGAAGACATCACGGCTCAGGTCGGCGCGATCAGCGTTCCCACGATTGTGGTTGCTGGTGAATTGGACCGTGTGGATAGCCCCGACTTGCTAAGAGCAGAATTGCTCTCCCGAGTTCCGCGAGCCGTCATGCGTGAGCTGCCCGGCACGGGGCACTTGTCGATGCTGGAATCGCCTGATGCGCTGGTCTCGATTATCGAGGATTTCTGCCTTTCATTGGGCGGCTCCACGCGGTGATGATCCAAGCTTGCATCGGCTATACCCCATCGCTCTCACCTGTCGAGGTCATGAATCTCAGGCCGCAGAACGCCGGCGTCATCCAGATCGAGCGTTGCCAATGTGACCGGCAATTTGAAGCGCCTCGGGCCGGCGCTTCCCGGGTTCAAGAACAGCATTCCGTTGATCCTGTTGATCTGCACCCGATGCGAGTGACCGGAAATCACGGCGTCAATGTCGTGAGCCGCCGGGTCGATCTGTAGAGCCTTGAGATCGTGCAAGAGATAGAAGCAGCGGCCGCCGAGGAGGAGCGTTTCGGTTTCAGGATAGTGCTTCGCCCAATCGCCGACATCGACATTTCCTCTGATCGCGGTGACGGGCGCAATTCGCCGGAGCCGCTCCAGAACTTCCGGCGCGCCGATATCGCCGGCGTGGATGATGTGCGACACTCCGGCAAGGCATTGTTCTACCTCCGGCCTCAGGAGACCGTGCGTGTCTGAGATCACTCCGATCCTTAACGACATGTCGGGCCGAAACTCCAATGCGACGCTGTTCGTTCCGGCACGGGAGGCTCGTGCGTGACCCTCACGTTTGAATAGCGGTCCAGAGCATCGAGAGGCCGGCTGCGATCATGATCGCGTCCATCACCAGGCGGAACATCTCGGGCTTCAGGTGCAGCACGAAGCGTTTTGCGATGAAAGCGCCGGCCATGAGCGAGGAACCTGCGATCAGGCCCTTGATGAAGACCTCCTGCGTGAGGGCGCCGAAACGTTCGAACGTCACGGATTTGGCGAAGTAGAGACCAAGCGAGGCGGCGGCCTCGGTCGCGAGAAAGGCGCCTTTGGAAAGACCGTAGAACAGGAACAGCGGTACGCTGAGCGGACCGGTCGAGACCACGATGCCGGTGAGATAGCCGATGATCGCGCCGCCGATCGCGAGATGCCAGAGGTTGGCCTTGAGGTCGTGCCGCGCCAGCCAGTGCCGCACCGGCACCATCGCGATCAGGAACATGCCGATGGCGAGATCGACGGCATGCGAGGGCAGGGCGAGCAGCGTCCGTGCGCCCAGCACCGCAGCCGGAATGCCCGTGACCGAATAGGCCAGACAGGCCCGCCAGTCGACCTCGCGCCACCACGCCAGGATCCGCGAAAAATTCGCCATCACGGAGGCGACCGCCATGATCGGCACGGCTTCCTTCGGCCCATAGGCATAGACCAGCACAGGCATCAGCATGATCGACGAGCCCGTGCCGACGATGCCTGAGATGGTGCCGGCGACGAGGCCGACGGCGAGGACGAAAAGAAAGGCCAAATGACTCTCCACGAATCGGAGGAGTTTAGCCGCGGCCAGCGATGTGGGCGATCCATGTCAGGCGGGGGAACCGATCGCTTTGCGCATGGCAGGCAGGCCGTCAGCCTTGTTCGTCCATGACGCGCAGCTTCTCGACGCGGCGGCGGAAATCCTCGTCGGTGGAGAATTCCGCGGACAGGTAGGAGGAGACGAGATCGACGGCGAGCCATGCCCCGACGATCTGCGCGCCGATGCACATCACGTTTACGTCGTCGTGCTCGACGCTCTGATGGGCGGAGTGGATATCATGGCAGACCGCGGCGCGGATGCCCTTCATCTTGTTGGCTGCGATCGAGGCGCCGACGCCGGTGCCGCAGACCATGATGCCGCGCGCGGCTTCGCCCGACGTCACCTTCTGCGCCACGGCGCGTGCGATGTCGGGGAAGTCGACCGGCTTGTCGTCGTAGGAGCCGATGTCGACGATGTCGTGGCCAAGCTTGCGGATATGGTCGATGACGGTCTGCTTGAGCGGCCAGCCGGCGTGGTCGGATCCGATGACGAGACGCATGTGATGTCCTTCTTGATTTTGCATAGGTCGTGACAGCCGCGAGTGGCCGTCACGACTATTTCTGGTCCTAGCTACGCATGTCGGGCGGCAGTTCGACGCCGTGGAATTTCTTGTAGATCGCGTTGAGCTTGCCGTTCTTGACGTTCTCGGTGATCCAGACGTTGAGCTTGTCCATCAGGCGCTGCTCGCCCTTCTTCAGGCCGATGGCGAGATCGAAGGTTGCCAGCGGAATCCTGGACTCGAACACGCGCGCGGGGTTCTTCACGCCGATCTGGTTGATGATCGTCGCGGACGAGGCGACGCAGTCGACCTGGCCCGAGACGGCGGCCGTCACCATGGTGGCGTCGTCGTCGTAGCGGGCGATTTTGAGGTCCTTGTCCTTCATGTTGGACAGGGTGGTGTCCTGCGTGGTGCCGCGCGAAACGCCGATCGACTTGTTCTTGAGGTCGGGCCAGTCCTTGATATTCAGCGACTTCAGGCAGCCAATGTCGGACTGCAGCGTGGCGTAACGCTTGGTGAAATCGATGACCTTGGCACGCTCGGGTGTCACCGACAGGATCGAGATGATGATGTCGGCCTTGCCGGTCAGGACGTTCGGAATACGCGTCGCGCCCGTGGTCTGGACAAATTCGAGCTCGAGCCCCCAGTCCTTGGCAAGCAGCTGCGCCACTTCGACATCGGAGCCGGTCGGCTTCATGCTGGAATCCATCATGCCCGACGGCGGAATGGCGACGTCCGTCGAAATGCGGATCTTCTTGGCCTGCATGATGTCGTCGAGCAGGTCGGCTGATGCGGGCGTTGCTGATATCATGACGAGGCCGCATAGCGCGGCGGCAGCGGCCAGCAATGTCTTGTTGGTCATCCCTAGTTCTCCTCTCCCTGTTATGATTTTAAATTTCCCGTGCCCACGAATTGCGTGAGCTCGGGGGTCGTCGGCGACGTCAGGATCGAGGCGGGTCCGGTCTCGTGGACCTTGCCGCGATGCATGAACACGATCCGGTCGGCGATGCCTTTGGCAAACCCCATCTCGTGGGTGACCATCACCATGGTCATGCCGTCAGCCGCGAGCTGCTCGATCACCCTCAGCACTTCGGCGGTGAGCTCCGGATCGAGCGCCGAGGTGACTTCGTCGAACAGCATGACCTTCGGCTGCATCGCCAGCGAGCGGGCGATCGCGGCGCGCTGCTGCTGGCCGCCCGAGAGCTGCTCGGGATAAGCGAGCAGCTTCTCTTCGAGTCCGACCTGCGCCAGCACCTTGCGCGCGAGGTCCTTCGCTTGCGATGTTGCCATGCCCTTTACCGCGCAAGGCGCAAGCGTGATGTTCTGCTCGATCGTCAGGTGCGGAAACAGATTGTAGCTCTGGAACACGATGCCGACGTCCTGTCGCAGCGCGCGGAGGTCGACGTCGGGCCGGTCGACCCGGTGTCCGCAGACCACGATCTCGCCGCCGACCTTTTCAAAGCGATCAATGCAGCGCAGCGCCGTGCTCTTGCCGGAGCCGGAGCGGCCGATCAGCGCCAGCACCTCGCCGCGCTCGACGGCGAAGCTGACGCCATCGAGCACCCGGAGCGGGCCAAAGCTCTTCTGCACGTCGCGGAGCGACACGATGGGTTCGGGCGAGGGGGTGCTTTGTTGCATGTCAGGCTGACGCGAGGTTGGATCTGCCACGTCCCATGCGCCGTTCGAGCTTCTGGCTGAACAGCGACAGGGGATAACACATGGCGAAATAGACGACGGCGATGATTGCGTAGATGGCGAACGGTTCGAACAGCGAGTTGTTGACGATCTGGCCGGAGCGCATCAGCTCGACGAAGCCGACGACGGAGGCGAGCGAGGTGTTCTTGATGATTTGCACCATGAATCCGACGGTCGGAGGCGTCGCGATGCGGATGGCCTGCGGCAGGATCACCTTCATCATGCGCTGGGTCCGGCTCAGCGCCAGGCCTTCAGCCGCCTCCCATTGCGGCTTCGGCACGGACTGGATGCAGCCGCGCCAGATCTCGCCGAGATAGGCGGCGACATACAGCGTCAGCGAGGCGCCGGCGGCGGTGAGTGACGAGACCTTGAGGCCGATCGCGGCGAGGCCAAAATAGCCGAGGAACAGGATGACCAGCAGCGGCGTGCCCTGGATCAGCTGGACATAGACGGCGCTGGCGAGCCGCACGGATTTGAGCGGCGATATCCGCGCGAGCGCGATTGCAAAGCCGACGATGCCGCCGCCGATCAGCGCGATCACAGATAGACCAATCGTCCACAGCGCGCCTTGGCCGAGGAACGTCAGATGATTGATGTTGAGATGTCCGCCCATGGTCATCTCACAGCGGCGTGCCGAGCCGGCGCCGGCGCGGAAACAGCACAAGCCCGAGACCCCAGAAACCCGCGCGCATGACCAGCGACAGGGCGATGTAGAGCACGGCGACGATGATGTAGGTCTCGAAAGCGCGGTAGGTGTCGGACTGGATGTAGTTGGCGACCGCGGTGAGTTCTTCGGCCGAGATCTGCGAACAGACCGAGGAGGCCAGCATCAACAGCACGAACTGGCTGGTGAGGGCCGGATAAACCTTCTCGATCGCCGGCAGCAGGATGATGTGCCAGTAGATCTGGAGGCGCGATAGCGCCAGCCCCTCGGCCGCCTCGATCTGCCCGCGCGGGATGGCCTCGAAGCCGGCGCGCATGATCTCGGCGGTATAGGCGCCGACGTTGATGGTCAGCGCCGCGACTGCCACCGTGAAGGCCGAAAGTTTCAACCCCAAGCTAGCAAGGCCGAAATAGACCAGGAAGATCTGCACCAGCAGTGGCGTGTTGCGGATGGACTCGACATAGACCTTGCAGGCGCCCGCGATCAGCGAGCTCTGCGAGCTGCGGCCGACGGCTGCGAGCGTGCCGAACAGGGCGCCGAGCACAGTCGCAAAGAAAGCCAACTCCAGCGTCAACGCGGCACCGCCGAGCAAGCTCGGCCATCGCTCCAGCACTGCGGGGAAGTCGAGTTGGAGGCTCATCGTCGTCGGGTCAACCCGTCACCTGGTTGGTCATGCGGTCGTAGACGCGAAACAGCGCCTGGTTGCCGTTGCTTCCTTCGCCGTGCGCGCGTGCATCGACATATTGGCTGGTGATGAGGGCGGTGCCGGGCAGGGGGACGTTCAGCGCCTGCGCATGCTCCTGCACCAGGCGGAGGTCCTTCAGCATCAGGTCGATGCGAAAGCCGGCGCCGGTATCGCCCGCGATCATGGACGGGCCGAGCTTGTCGAGCATCCAGGATGCGGCGGAGCCACCGAGCAGCACCCGGCGCAGCAGATCGAGATCGACGCCCGAGGCGCGCCCGAGCGCGAGCGCTTCGCAGATCGCCTGGATGTTGATGCCGCAGATGAGCTGATTGCAGAGTTTGACGGTCTGGCCGGCGCCGCTGTCGCCGGCATGCGTGATGGTGGTGCCCATCGCGCGGAAGAACGGTTCGGCCTTGGCAAAGGCGTCAGCCTCGCCGCCGGCCATGATGGAGAGCGCGGCGTTCTTGGCGCCCAGCGGCCCGCCGGAGACGGGCGCGTCGATGAAGCTCACGCCAACCTTTTGCAGGTCGGCATGGATGCGGCGCACGGCGACCGGTGAGATCGTGCTCATGTCGACGATCAGTTTGCCGGGCGGTGGTGATTTCAAAAGACCGTTCTCGCCGTAAACGGTCGCTTCGACGTGAGGCGTGTCGGGCAGCATCGTTATGACGACGTCGGCGCGCTGCGCGGCGTCTGCCGGAGTTCTCGCGCGGCTCGCGCCTTCCTTGACCATATCGGCCACAGCGGCTTCGTTGAGATCGAAGGCGCTGACCGTGTGGCCGGCCTTCAACAGGTTGCGCACCATCTCAAGGCCCATCGTCCCAACGCCGATGAAGCCGACGTTGCCCTTGTCATCCCGTCCCATGTTGCCCGTCCGTTTCTTGATTGGTCTGTTCGCGGTCAGCGCGAGGCGCTGGTCTTGTCCATGTCGCCGACGACGGCGCGCCGCCGGTATTCGTCGCCGATGGCAAAATGCTTGCGCAGCGTTGCATCTGCGCGCTCGGGATCGCGCGCGATGACTGCTTCGAAGATGCGGCGGTGGTCGTCGATCAGATAAGTCTTCATCGACGGGAAGGCCTGCACCAGCTCGCGGCGGCTGCGATGCGAATGCGTCAGCAGACCGGCCATCGAATTGTGCAAGACGGTCAGCGTTTCCGAGTGCGAGGACAGGACGATGGAACGATGGAATTCGAAGTCGGCCATGCCGCCGGCGTCCGCCTCGTCGATGGTCTCCTCGATCTTCGCAAGCGAGCGCTGGAGGCGCTCGAAATCGGCAATGTTGGCGCGCTCGCAGGCGAGCCGGATCGCCTGACACTCGATCGCGACGCGCGCCTGCATGACGTCGTCGACCATGTCCGCCTGCTGGGCGAGGGCGAAGGTGAAGAAGTCGTTGAGCACCGAGACGTCAGGCCGCGTCACCACGGTGCCGATGCGGTCGCGGATTTCGACGATGCCGAGCACGGTGAGAGCGCGCAGCGCCTCGCGGACGATGGGGCGGCTGACGCCGAGGAGGCTGGCGAGCTCGCGTTCGGAGATCAGGCGGTCGCCGGGCTTTAGCGAGCCTGCGAGCAGTTGCTCCCGCAAGAAGGCAAACACCTTCTCGAAGCCCTTTTCGCCTTCGGCGGCCCGCTTGAGTTCCATTCCCGTCTCGTCTTGAGCTGACCTTGGTTAGACCAGTAGGATGACCAGATCGCGACGTCAAGGGTATTGGTTAATCGCGCGTGTTGCAGGCATCCACAATGCGAGCGGGTCGCCGGCCTGATCCTTAGAATTTGAAGCGTATTGATCGGAGTGCTCGCTCAAAGAATTTGAGGTCCGCGATGCCCGATCACCATTGCTTCTCCGCCCTCGACCGCCATGCGGTGCTCGGCGGATCCGACAACGGCTTTCCCTGGTATGCCGGCGCGATGCTTGCGGTCGAGGCCAGCGAGGTGGTGCGGCTGCGCTGCGAGAGGCTCAGTCATGGCGACGAGGCGGCCGGGCAGGAGGCCGTGCTGATGGTGAGCGAGAAAATCGCTGCCGCTTTCGAAGCGTTTGCGAGCCTGCTTGCGGGCGCGACGCCGGCCTCGGTCGTCCAGCGCTATCGCGAGCACGTGGCCGCGAACGCCAAGCGGCTGTCCGCAAACTAGACCCTTCGACCGAGCGGCTCGCTGCTGACAGCATGTTGGCAGCAGTGGCGGGCTATGACCACCTCCTGACAAAGGGAGGATGCGGGACATGCCGATCGAGGCAAGCTGTCATTGCGGCGAGACGGTGTTCGAGGTGACAGAGGCGCCATCGAGCGTGACGCGTTGCACCTGTTCCCTCTGCGCCAAGCGCGGGGCGCTGTGGGCCTATTACAAGCCGGCGCAATTCCGACTGCTGTCACCGCCGGAGAACGTGGCGACCTACCTCTGGGGCAGCCGCACCGTCAAACATCATTTCTGCGCAAACTGTGGCTGCGGCACTTACTCGGAATCGCCGGATTGGTCGACGGGCAAGCCCGATTTCGACAATCCCAAGGTCGGCGTCAATGCGCGCCTGTTCGACGATTTCGATCTCGAAGCGGTGCCGGTGAATGTGATCGACGGCAAGAACCTGTGGTAAGGGCGCAGTCCCGCGCATAGCTCCTGCACGATCGTCCTCTTGAGGCCGTCCAGGAAAGCTGATTTGTTTCCGGCCCAAGAAAAAGGGGAGGAAGCTATCATGCGTCTCTTTGCGCGAGTGATGCTCGCGATTTGTCTGGCCTTTGCAGCCGGCTTCGATGCGCAAGCGCAGACGAAGCCGAAGGTCACGACCCTCGGACCGGACTTTCCAAAGGCCGCGCTGTTCGTCGGCAACAGCTTCTTCTATTACAACAACGGCATGCCCGGGCATCTCTCCTTCATGGAGCGGGCTGCGGATGATGCCAACAAGGGTGCCTATCGCAACACCATGGCCACGATCGGCGGCTCCGGCCTCGACTGGCATGACATGGACAATCTGCTGCGGCCGGGCGGTCTCGGTGCTTATTCCTTCGACGACCAGAACGTTGTCGTCTTCAACAAGCCGGGCAAACAGTTCGATGCCGTCGTGATGATGGATTGCAGCCAATGTCCGATCCATCCGCAACTGAAGGACGCGTTCACGACCTTCGCCAGGAAGGACAGCGAGATTGTTCGCGGCCACGGCATGCGGCCGGTGCTGTTCATGTCCTGGGCCTATCTCGACAAGCCGGAAATGACGGAAGGGCTGGCCGAGGCCTATACGATCGCCGGCAATGCCAATGATATGCTGGTCATCCCCGCGGGCCTCGCGTTTGCGCGCGTGCGCAAGCTGCAGCCGGAGCTCAATCTCTATGCGCCGGACAAGCGGCATCCGAGTCCCGCCGGCACCTATCTCGCGGCCTGCGTGACGCTGGCCGCGCTGACCGGCCGCTCGCCGGTCGGCAATTCCTACACGATGGGGATCGATCAGGAGACGGTGCAATTGCTGCAGAAGGCGGCGTGGGACACGGTGCAGGATTATTACGGGCGGTGATCCACGGCGCTCGTTCGTAGGATGGGCAAAGCGAAGCGTGCCCACCAATATTTTATCGATATGGGATGGTGGGCACGGCGCAAGCGCGCCTTTGCCCACCCTACAGCACCTCGCTTATTTCAGCACCACCCAGGCCGGAGCATGATCGCTCGCACCATCCTCGCCACGAACCTTCTTGTCGACGCCGGCCTTTGCCAGGCGTGAGACGAGGGTAGGGCTGAGCAGCAGATGGTCGAGCCTGAGGCCCGCGTCGCGCGGCCAGCGGTTTCGCTTGTAGTCCCAGAAGGTGTAGATGCGCTTGTCTCCGTGCAGCTCACGGATCGCATCGCACCAGCCTTGCTCGACAAGCGAGGCGAACGCCGCACGGCTTTTCGGCTGGATCAGCGCATCCTTGTCCCATGACCGGGTCGGATAGATGTCGATCTCATCAGGCGCAACGTTGAAGTCGCCGGCGAGCACGACGGGCAGGTCCTGCTTGATGAAGGTCTTGGCGTGGCGTCTCAGCCGCGCAAGCCAGTCCAGCTTGTAGTCGAACTTCGGCCCGGGCTGGGGATTGCCGTTCGGCAAGTAGATGCTGGTGACGATGACGCCGCGCACGGCAGCTTCGATGTAGCGCGCCTCTTGGTCGTCGGGCCGTCCCGACAGCCGGTCGCGCGTCAGCACCGGCTGGGCGTTGCGGGCGAGGATAGCGACACCGTTCCAGGTCTTCTGTCCGCGCCAGACTGCGCCGTAGCCGGCCTTTTCGATTGCCGCTGCCGGAAATTCGCCATCACTTGCCTTCAACTCCTGGAGTGCGACGACATCCGGCTTCGCCGCGCGCATCCATGCGAGCAGATTGGGCAGGCGGCGGTTGATGTTGTTGATGTTGAATGTCGCAATCTTCATGTAGAGCTGATCGCCTCGCACGTCCCGACACCGGAGATACCATGTCCAAGTTGAGCTTTGCCGCTATCGCATTCGTCGTCGCACTCTCCGGGGCCGCTTCCGCACAATCGGCCGATCCGCGCGGCGCATGCAAGGCGGACTACGACAAATTCTGCTCCGGCATCGCGCCCGGCGGCGGCATCGTGGCCTGCCTCAACGGCAAGCGCGATCAGCTCAGCACGACCTGCAAGGCAGCGCTGGACAGCAGGAAGAAGAAGTAAGCACCCACTCTCGTGTCCCGGACGCGGTGCAGCGTGCAACGCTGCTCCGCAGAGCCGGGACCCAGAAAGCGACACGGTATGCTGTTGAGAGATGGGCCCCGGCTCTGCAGCGCACCGCCGAAGGAGCGCTGCGCTGCGTCCGGGGCACGGACGTGTGCTCTAGCTCGGCAGCGGCGGCGGGCTTGCCCGCTGCTCGACCGATGGCGGGGAGGACGGCTGTTCGGCCGCCTGCGCGGGCTCGGGCTTTGCCAGCGGCTCCACGACATTGCCGCCCTTGTAGACGCGGGCGTAGCGGTGGCCGAGGCTGGTCAGCACCTCATAGCCGATCGTGCCGAAATGATGGGCGAGCTCGTCGACGGTGATGCCGTCGCCGAGCAGCGTCACCATGTGGCCGCGCCGTGCCGCGTTCGGCGGGAGGTCGGTGATGTCGATCGCGATCAGATCCATGGAGATGCGACCCGCCACCGGGCAGCGCTTGCCGGCAACGATTACTTCGGCGCCGCGGGTGCCGTCATTGGAGCTGGCCGCGCGGAAATAGCCGTCGGCATAGCCGACCGCAATGATCGCGAGCTTGGTCGGTCGCCGCGCGGTCCAGGTGCCGCCATAGCCGACGCTTTCGCCGCGTTCGATAGTGCGGATCTGCACGATGCGCGCCTTGAGGTCGACGACCGGCTGCATCGGATTGTCGGCCTCCGGCGTCGGATTGACGCCGTAGAGCGCGGCGCCCGGCCGAACCAGATCGAACTGGAAAGGCGCCCCAAGGAAAATGCCTGACGAATTCGCAAGCGCCGCCGGCACGCCGGAGAATTCGCTGGCGATGCTGCGGAACGCCGCGAGCTGCTTGGCATTGACGGGGCTGTTGAGCTGCTCGGCCGAGACCAGATGGCTCATCACCAGCGTGATGCCATGATCGCCGGCATTAATGCGGGGGATGATGGCCTGCGCCTCCGCAAGCGTCAGCCCGAGCCGGTTCATGCCGGTGTCGATATGGATCGCGGCGCCGCCGGACCAGCCGGTACGGCGGCAGAACACGTCCCATTCGGCGAGCTCGTTGAGGTCGCCGATCACGGGACGGCAGTTGATCTTGGCGTAGTGCTCGCCGGTGTTCTGGAAATAGCCGCCGAGCACATAGATCGTGGCGTCCGGTAGTGCCGCGCGGGCCGTGCGCGCCTCCTCGATGGTGGCGACGAAGAAGGTCTTGCAGCCGGCCTTGTTCAGCGCCTGCGCGACCTGCGCGGTGCCGCAGCCGTAAGCGTCGGCCTTGATCACCGCCGAGCACTCGGCCGGCACGGCCGTCTTCTCGAGCTTGCGCCAGTTCGCGATGATGGCGTCGAGATCGACGGTGAGCACGCCGCCGTGGGCTGCGAGCGCGGCAGCCTGATTGGCCTCCGCGGAGAGAAGGCCGGATTGCGGGATCATGTTAGGGTCGGACGCCATTGTCATGGCGCCGTTTTACGCAAGAGGCAGGTCGGGTTCAAGGAACTCAGTAGTCGTTGCCGCTGCGAGCCGGCATCTGGCTGTCAGGCGCGAGGTCGCTGAACCGCGTGACCGAGGCTTCGAACGCCAAATCGACAGTGCCGGTCGGGCCGTGGCGCTGCTTGCCGATGATGACTTCGGCCTTGCCGTACGCAAGGTCCATGTCCAGGCGCCATTTCTCGTGTTCGGGCGTGCCCGGGCGTGGCTCCTTCATCGCGAGGTAATATTCCTCGCGATAAACGAACAGCACGACGTCGGCGTCCTGCTCGATTGATCCGGATTCACGCAAGTCGGAGAGCTGCGGCCGCTTGTCCTCGCGGGATTCGACCTGACGCGACAGCTGCGACAGTGCAATCACGGGGACGTTGAGTTCCTTCGCCAGCGCCTTCAGGCTTGTCGTGATCTCCGTGATTTCCTGCACGCGGTTTTCGCTCCGCTTGCCGCTTCCGGACAGCAGCTGGATGTAGTCGATCACGAGCAGATCGAGGCCTTTCTGGCGCTTCAGCCGACGCGCGCGCGCCATTAGCTGCGCGATCGACAGGCCGCCGGTCGCGTCGACATAGAAGGGCAGCGACTGCAGCTCGATCGAGACCTCCCTGATCTTGTCGAAATCGGCTTCCGAGATGCCGCCGCGGCGGATGTGGGAGGAGGGAATGCCGGTGCGCTCGGCCACGATACGCGTGGCGAGCTGGTCGGCTGACATTTCGCAGGAGAAGAAGCCGATCACGCCGCCATTGGCGGCCTTCATGGTGCCGTCGGCCTGGAGCTCGCCGACATAGGCCTTGGCGACGTTGTAGGCGATGTTGGTCGCCAGCGACGTCTTGCCCATGCCCGGGCGTCCGGCCACGATGATGAGGTCGGAGTGCTGCAGGCCGCCCATCTTGGTGTCGAGGTCGCGCATACCCGTGGAGATGCCGGACAGCTTTCCGTCGCGCTGGAACGCCTTTGCCGCGAGATCGACCGCGACCGCCAACGCCTGCGAGAATTTCTGGAAGCCGCCGTCATACCGGCCGGACTCGGCGAGCTCGTAGAGCCGGCGCTCGGCGTCCTCGATCTGCGCCCGCGGCGCGAAATCGACCGGTGCGTCATAGGCGACATTGACCATGTCTTCGCCGATGCCGATGAGATCGCGGCGCAGCGCAAGATCATAGATGGTACGCCCATAGTCCTGGGCGTTGATGATGGTGGTCGCCTCGGCCGCGAGCCGCGCCAGATATTGTCCGATGGTCATGCCGCCGACATCGGTGTCGGCGGGCAGGAACGTCTTCAGCGTCACGGGCGTGGCGATCTTGCCCATCCGGATCAGGCTGCCGGCGGTCTCGAAGATGGTCTGGTGCAGCGGCTCGAAATAGTGCTTCGGCTCCAGGAAGTCGGAGACACGATAGAAGGCGTCATTGTTGACCAGAATCGCGCCCAGAAGGCTCTGTTCCGCCTCGATATTATGCGGCGCACTCCGATAAGCGGGAGTTCCGGGTTCGGGCGCGAGTTTGAGGACGTTCGAATCAGTCAGGGCCATGGTCGAGCGATAGCAATTTTCTGGGGCGGATGCGGGGCCGGGATAAAGCGCCGCCTCAGCTGAAAGCGGAAGCAAAAGCTGGTCGCTATCAACCGCTCAGTTAAAATGGTGGATGACTGGCAGCCCCGGCACGCGCCGCGCTTGACGGATTTTTGCGGAACTCGCCGCGTCCGGAGGGGGTCATGGCCGCGCCACGGAAATATCCGGAATTCGTGAACCTAATGGATTGAGGTGCACACGTATTGAAGAGCGCGCGACAGGGCGCGCTGGCGCTTCCAGCGCAGGTTCAGACCAGCAGGAGGTAGACCAGCGCCACCAGGGCTGCGCCGACGCCGGTGGCGATCAGGGCATAATCGGTTCGGAGGTCGTCCTGCACGTCGAATGAGGTTTGGGTCTCTTTGCTCATGGCGACGATCTAACCCAAGGACCGACCGGACTTATGTGAAGCAGATCACATCTCCCCGGGTTCTTTCGGGGTACCTCCGGAACAGGACTGGCGGGTAGGGAATTGTCTCCCGTAACCTGCCATCAGGGAGACGAGGCAAGCGATGCGGCCAGAACGGCAGCTAAAGGTTTGGCGAAGCGAGGCAGGCAGCCGGCTCTGGCTGTCCGGGCTCATCGCCGCCATGGAGCGTGCCGCGCAGCCGGACCAGCGGCGCTTGCCGGTCGCACCCGAAACTCTCGCGGCATTGCGCGCCCAGCTGGCGTTGCCGGCGTCTTTGCGGCTCTTCCCGAGTTCGACCTTACGTCATTAGAATTCATTCACCGGCGAGCTTCAGCTTCGGTCTGGCGCCGCCCTCAAGGGCGCGGAGCCGGGCTTCCTCGTGCGCGATATAGTCGCGGGTCATGGGGACCACACCCTGGCGCCTGGTAAGCTGGATCTGGAAGTTCATCATGCCCTGCTTGCGGAAGGTCATCTCGGAGGCCGCAAGATAAAACTCCCACATCAGCGCGAAGCGCTCGTCGTAGAGCTGCACGGCTTCCTCGCGCCGCGCCATGAAACGTTCCCGCCAGGCCTTCAGCGTCTCGGCGTAGTGCAGGCGCAGGATCTCGATGTCGCAGACCAGGAGCCCGGCGGCCTCGATTGCGGGCAGCGCTTCCGAGAGCGACGGGATGTAACCGCCGGGGAAGATGTATTTGGCGATCCAGGGATTGGTCGAATCCGGCCCTTGCGAACGGCCGATCGAGTGCAACAGCATGACGCCGTCCTCGCTGAGCAATTCGGCGCAGCGCCGGAAATACATGTCGTAGAATCCAGCTCCGACGTGTTCGAACATGCCGACCGAGACGATGCGGTCGAACGGGCCATCGACGTCGCGATAGTCCTGAAGCAGGAAGCGCGCCTGTCGCGTCAGACCTTTTTCGGCGGCGCGCGTGTTGGCAATCTGCAACTGCTCTGTCGATAGCGTCACTCCGGTCACCTCGGCGCCTGCGATCTCGGCAAGATAGAGGCCAAGTCCGCCCCAGCCAGAGCCGATATCGAGCACGCGCTGGCCGGGACTGACCAGCAGCTTTGCGGTGACGTGCCGCTTCTTGGCGAGTTGTGCGTCGTCGAGCGTGGCGTCCGGCGTCTCGAAATAGGCGCAGCTATATTGCTTGTCGGCGTCGAGGAAGAGCGAATAGAGCCGCGCATCGAGATCGTAGTGATGCGCGACATTCCTGCGCGCGCGTGCCCGCGGATTGAACTGTCTCAGATGTCGGACGAGATAACGCAGGTGCCACCAGGGTTTTGCCCAGTGCGGCAACAGGTCGGCTTGACCGAGCAGGATCGCGAGGGCATCGGCTATGCTGCCGCGCTCGACGACGAACTCGCCGTTCATAAAGGCCTCGCCAAGCCCGAGCTCGGGATTGATGAGGACTCTCCTTTGTGCGTCGGCAGTGACGAAGCGGATTTCAACCGGCTCGCCGGAACCGTCGCCGACGCTGAACTTCATCCCACCGGCCGTGGTCACTGTCATCGACCCGCGGCGGATGAACTGAGACAAGAATCTACGCAACAAGCGGTCCATCAACACCCCACCTATCGAGCGAACCCGAAAAGATGCGACTAGCCCGGCACCCATACTGACGCTTAGGGACCCGGTGCGGTTCCAATGCGTTCGCATCTAAACCTAGGCAGCCTGCGACCGTCCCACTAATGCGTTGTGTTCAAACCCGATATTCGAAAAACGCGTAATTGCATGCTTGATGAGCGCGCTTCCATTCGCAGCGCAATCGGCTAAAAGGTGACCGCCGCCGCGCCCGCACGCCGGCCGTATCTATCGGATTTCAATGGAGATGATGGGAATGTCGAGCCGAGCGCTCAGCCTCGCCACGGTGCTGTTTCTGATCGGCTTCGGCGCCTCCGATGCCATCTTGGCGCAGGCGACGAACCTCGAGGCCGGCAAGGCCCCATCCCAGATCTTCGCGCAGACCTGCAATGCCTGCCACAAGAGCCCGAGGGGTCTTTTGAAGACGGTTTCGCCAGGGTCGCTACCGGGTTTCCTGCGCCAGCACTACACGACCAGCCCCGACATGGCCGGCGTGCTGGCCTCCTACCTCGTGTCCAACGGCGCGACCGACGCCCGCTACCAATCCAAGGATGGCAAGGACGGCAAGGACAAGAAGGACGGCGCCAAGGAGAAGGACGCCAACACCAACCCGGCCCAGGCGCCCGATCATCAGGGCCGCCGCCAGCGCTCGCAAGAGGCCGCCAAGCCGGAGGGCGAGGGCGCTAGCCCGGCGCCTGAGGGCCGTCAGAAGCGCGCGGCGCGGCCGAGCGAGGAGGGTGCTAAGGAAGGCGCCAAGCCCGAGGCCACCACCGAACAACCGCCCGAGGGCCGGAAAGGCAAGCGCATGGGCAAACGCGGCAAGCCGCAGAACGACGACGCAGCCGCGCAGAAGGTTGAGCCGAAGGTCGATTCCAAAGCTGAGCCCAAAACTGAGCCCAAGGCTGAATCCAAGACCGAACCCCCGACTGAACCAAAGAGCGAGAGCGCCAAGGTCGATTCCGGGCCCGACGAGTCCAAGTCCGAGAGCGCCAAGCCGGCCGAGAAGCCGACAGAGGCCAAGCCGGAGAGCGCCAAGGTCGAGCCGCGCGCCGGCGAGACGCCGGCTCTGCGCCCCGATCCGGTGCCGCAGGTGACGCCGGCCCCGCCGGCGGCCGCCAAGCCGGCTGAACCGGCGGCGCCCAAGCCTGCGGAAGCGGCCGTCTCCAGGCCGGCCGAACCCGCGCCCAGCTCCGAACCGGCGGCGAAGCCGGCCGAGCCGGCATCGTCTGCGCCCGCTGCGGCGCCGTCACCTGCACCCGCCGAGTCCTCCAGTCCGCCCGCGCCCCCGATCTCCCGATAAGCCCATCCCGTCGATCTGCGAAGGCCGCGCCCAGCGCCGGCTTTACGTCGTCTTGACCGCGATTAGAGCCGTGCTCTAGAGTATCACTCTAGGAGGTGGCGATGTCATCCGGCGTTCGCGACGATCTATTGGCTGCGGGGCTCGCGGTGTTCGACCGGTCGGGCTTCGAGGGCGCGACGGTGGCCGCGATCCGCGCCAAGGCCCATGCCTCCAACGGCAGCTTCTTTCATGTCTTCGGCTCCAAGAAGGAGCTCGCCGGCGCGCTGTTTCTGGAGGTGCTGGGGCACTATCACGCCGCGATGCTTGCCGCACTGGATCAAAGCGCCGATGCGGAGCAGGGCATCGATCGCCTGATCCGCGCCCATCTCGACTGGGTCGTGCTGAGCCGCCGCGAGGCGCGCTATCTCTTCGAGATCTCGCGCAACGAGTGGGGTGAGGACGTCCGCGACGCCCAGCGCGCGCAGAATGCGCGGCTCGCGGAAGGCATCGGGCGCTGGCGCGCGCCGCTGGTCGCAAGCGGCGAGCTTCTGCCAATGACACCGGTGATGTTCGTCAGCCAGCTGATCGGCCCGGCACAGATCTTCTGCCGTGCCTTTCTGTCCGGACGCGATCGCGCCGATCCGCGCGGTGAGGCCGACACGCTGATCGCCTGCGCCATCCGTGCGCTGGTGCCGCCCGGCCGCCTCAACACCAGGCAAGGAGTGGCGACATGAGCAAAGAAGCTGATCCCGAGTTCACTCCGATTGCCGAGCGCATCCACGCCAATGTCGGCCGGCAGGGCTTTATGAAACTGGTCGGCGCCGAGCTCTCCGAATTGTCGCGGGGCGCTTGCACGATTGCGGTCGAGCGTCGGCCGGAGCTGTTGCAGCAGCATGGTTTCTTCCACGGCGGCGTCACCGCCTTTCTGGTCGACAATGCCACGACCATCGCGGCCGCGACCTCGCGTGGGCAAGCGGCCCTGACCGCGGAATACAAGCTCAATCTGCTGTCGCCGGCGCTCGGCGACAAGCTGATCTGTCGTGCGAGGGTGATCAAACCGGGCCGTCAGGTCTCCGTGGTCGCGGCCGACGTGTTCTGCGTCAGCGATGGTGTCGAGAAGCACACGGCAACGGCACTCGCCTCGATCGCCATCCTGAGCGAGGATGTCGCGCCCAAAACGAAAAGCCCGGCTGCCTGAGGCAGCCGGGCTTCGTAAGCTAGCGCGAGCGCGAAGCTTACTTCTCGGTCTCTTCTGCAGCCGGAGCGGGCTCGGCGTCGTCGTGCTGAGCTTCCGGATCGAAGAACTCGCCGGCGGCGGCAATCGCCTCGGCGGCCGCGTCGCGGTCCTCGTTGCGGGTCGAGATGTCCTCGCCGCGGTTGATGCGCTCAGCCTCGTCCTGGCTGCGCGCAACCGTGACGGAAACCTCAACCTCGACCTCGGGATGAATGGCGACGGTGATGGTGTGCTTGCCGATGGTCTTGATCGGCGCGTCGAGCTGCACCTGCGGACGGTCGAGCGAAACGCCATCGGCTTCGAACGCCGTGACGACGTCACGCACCGTCACCGAGCCGAACAGCTGGCCGGCTTCGGAGGCCTGACGGATCACGATGATGTTCTTGCCCTGGACCTTCTCGGCAATCTTGGACGCCTCGCCCTTCGAGGCAAGGTTGCGAGCTTCGAGGTCGGCCTTCATGCCGTCGTACTTGGCGCGGTTGTCGGCGGTGGCGCGCAGCGCCTTGCCGCGCTTGAGCAGGAAATTGCGGGCATAGCCGTCGCGAACCTTCACGACTTCGCCCATCTGGCCGAGCTTGTTCACGCGTTCCAGCAAAATGACTTCCATATTCGTTCTCCTTTGAAGTGCTCTGGGTTTTCAGTTTTCAGGTTGGACTTAAGTCGTCGGCAATGGCGGCGGTTGCCGGTTGCGCAGGAAGCGCTCGCGGAAGCCGAACACGGCGTCCGCAAGCCCGAGGGCGGTCAGCAGGATGAGGCTCACGCTGAACATGAAGAGGATGGCGTAGGCGGAGGCGAGCCAAATTCCGCGATTGGCGAGGTCGCGCGTGATGGTGTGCAGAACGGCAAGGCCGACCAGCGCATAGGCCATCATCACGACGGTCGTGACGACGACGGCGAGAATGCCGGTCATCCCGCTGAAGAAGCTGAACGCAAGCGCGACACAGAGTGCCACCAGCGTCATCGGCGGCAAGCTCGTGCTGCTGAGGTCCGGCCAGGGCCGATGCAGCCGACCTGAAACAGCCGCGACCTTGGCGGCAAGCCAGAGATTCAAGGTCAGCGTCGCCATCTGCGATGCCGCGACCAGAACCGGAATGACTGCGACCATCAGGCCGACGCGAGGATCACTCTCCGTAACGGTCGTCTCGCTCACCATTGAAAGAATTTTGGCGAAGCCGCGGCGCATCGCATCGCTGATGGCCGATGCATCGCTGCCCAGCGAATACAGCGATCCCGCGGTCAGCAGCGTCGCCAGCGCCGCAATCCAGAGCAGGATGCGTCCAAGCGGATACCATTCAACCTGGACCGAAGCCGCATCCGAGCCCGCGGTGCCGCTTGCCGGTCTTCCCGGCGTCACGGGTCTTCCCAGCATGGCGAGATGGCCAAGCCACCAGGCCGGCAGCGCGAACGCGAAACCGTAACCGAGGGCGAGGGGCGGGCTGAGCGCGCCAGCGATGACGAGCGTCGCGACGATGCCACCAAGTGCACCGCAGAGCGGTCCCCAGGCGATCGCGGCGAGCATGAGCGGCAGCGGAGCGAGGTAAACCAGGACAAGCGAGATCAGTGCGCCCGACACAATCGAGGCGAACATCAGGGCCGACGCAGCGCCGGCGATCAGGGCTATCAGTCCAAATACCATCATCAGCTGTCCCGCTCCCTTCGAGCGGTTAGAGGCGTTTTGCCCCAACCATCGGCGACCGGACGACCCGGAAGCCTTATGAGTTCAGAAGGTCACGACCGGCGGCGCGATCGCCGCCGGTCGAATTCGTCTTAGCGAATGACGTAGGGCAGCAGACCCAGGAACCGCGCGCGCTTGATGGCGCGGGCGAGCTCACGCTGCTTCTTCGCGGACACCGCGGTGATGCGGCTCGGCACGATCTTGCCGCGCTCGGAGACGTAACGCATCAGCAGCTTGGAGTCCTTGTAGTCGATCTTCGGCGCATTGGCTCCCGTGAACGGGCAGCTCTTGCGGCGGCGGAAAAACGGACGGCGTGCACCAGCTTCAGCCATTGGTCTTACTCCCCACCCGTCGTGGTTTCAGCTTCGTCGCGTGGACGGCGCGGGCCGCGATCGCCGCGGAAGCCGCCGCCATCACGATCGCCACCACGGAAACCGCCTTCGCGGTCGCCACGGAAGCCGCCACCTTCACGATCGCGGAAGCCGCCGCCACGGTCGTCACGCTCGCGATCGCGGTCAGCCTTGCGCATCATCGCGGACGGGCCTTCCTCGAGCTCTTCGACGCGGACGCTGAGATAGCGGATCACGTCTTCGCTGATACGCTCCTGGCGCTCGATCTCGGCGATCGCCGCGGAGGGCGCGTCGATATTGAGCAGCACGAAATGCGCCTTGCGGTTCTTGTTCATGCGGTAAGTGAGGGAGCGAACGCCCCAATTCTCGGTCTTGGTGACCTTGCCGCCGAGACCCTCGACGATGCCGGTCATTTGCGCAGTCAGCTCTTCGACCTGCTGCGTGCTCGCGTCTTGGCGCGCGAGAAAAACATGCTCATAGAGAGCCATAGTCGTCCTTTCCTCGTGTTAGCGCATCGCCCGGCGTCAAGCCCTTAAGAGACCTTCGGAAAGGACTCTGGGATTAAGCTCAGAAGGCGGAAACACGGGACGACGGGCCGACTGGCCCTGCCACACCAAAATCACGAATGATTTGCTGAGACCGTCCGTTCAGCTCCCGGCCGGGGTCTGCGGATGCGGGCGTTATACGGATTTTGGCCGGCTTGGCAAGGTTTGCGGCCGTGTTTTCGGCCCGGATCGTCCCGGTGAGGGTAGTGGGACTGGTCCTCCCACGCCGCATCCGGCTTGATTTCTTTGTTTGTATGTCATACAAATATCTGAGCAAGAGGATCCGATGGTGGAAAAGTCGGCCCAGGAGCCGTTTGAGGCGGCTGGCGATCCCAAACATGCCACGCGGGCGACGCGTTCGGCCGGGCGCAAGACGCGTTCCCTGCTGCTGGACGCCGCCAGCCCGCTGTTTCGGGAGCGGGGGCTGTCGGGCACCGCAATCACCGATATCGCCGCCGCAGCGGACGCGTTCCCGAGCCAGATCACCTATTACTTCCGCACCAAGGAGGCGCTGTTCGTCGAATGCGCCTGCCGCGATCTCCTGTATCTGGCGCGCGCGACCGAGCAGGCGGCGCTGAAGGCGCGCACACCGCGGGAATACACCCACGCGCTGGCCGAGACCGTGACGGCGAGCGATTCGATCGCCTTCTTCGCGGAGGCGTTGACGCTGACGCGGCGGCGACAGGATCTGGCGCCGCTGGTCGAGCGCACCATCGAACGCCTGCACAGCGAAGGCGCACGTGCTTATGCGGGCCAGGTCGCCCGCCATGGCTGGCGCTCGCTGCGCGCGCCCGACGAAAGCTCGCGGCGTTTCTGGGCCGTCGCCATCGGAATCATTCTCGAGGGCTACGCCATGGGCCGCTCGCCGGAGGCACTCTGCGAGGAGATGCTGCGCGTCCTCGGCGAGCAGGCGAAATCCACCGGCGAGACAGCGCGCCCGCGTCTCGTCGACGAGCGCGACACATCAAGCCATTCGAACGAGGAGGGCAGGTCATGACCGCGCTTCGCATGCGTGCCCGCGATTTCCTGACCGACGATCAACTGGCCGAGGTGCGCCGGCGCGTGACCTGGAAGGGCGTTGCGATGATCGCACACGCCTGGGCGCTCATCATTGCCGCGATCGCCTTGGTCGCGTGGTGGCCCAATCCGATCACTTATGTTCTCGCCGTCGCCATCATCGGCTCGCGCCAGCTCGGGCTCGCGATCCTCATGCATGACGGTGCGCATGGTTGCCTGTCCGCTGACGAGAAGACCAATCTGGCCCTGAGCCAGTGGCTCTGCGCCTATCCGCTCTTTGCCGAGACGCGCAGCTATCGGCGCTATCACTTGCAGCATCATGCACGCACCCAGCAGGAGGACGATCCTGATCTGGTGCTGTCGGCGCCGTTTCCAATCACCGGGCTGAGCTATCGCCGCAAGTTCATTCGCGACATCACCGGGCAGACCGGCTACCAGCAGCGCAAGGCGCAATTGCTCAACGCGCTCGGTCCGAAGGACTGGCAATGGCGGCAGCGCACCGCGCATTTCCGGGACAAGCTCGGCCCGCAATGCCTGGTCAACGCTGCGATGTTCGCAGCGTGCGCGGCGGCCGGCGTGTGGTGGGCCTACCCGCTGCTATGGCTGGTGCCGCTGGTGACCTGGATGATGGTCATCACCCGTATCCGTAACATCGCCGAGCACGCCGTGGTGCCCGACAGCAGCGATCCCCTGCGCAACACCCGCACCACGCATGCGAATTTTCTCGAGCGCCTGTTCATTGCGCCATACTACGTGAACTACCACCTCGAGCATCATCTGCTGTTCTATGTGCCCTGCTACAATCTGCCGAAGGTGCATCGCCTGTTGAGCGAGAGCCGGCATGCCGAGCGGATGGAGGTGCAGCCGAACTACGCCGCAGTGCTGCGGCTCGCCACGGCCAAGCCGAACTGCGACGACCGGCCGGGGCAGTTGGTCAACAATGCACGCCGCGCGCAAGCAGGGGCAGCGGTCGATTCCAACCAGACCAATGGTGGATTCTAGGGGCCGCATCCCCAGTCGAATGCAGGCCGAAGTTCCTATCTTGGCTTGACATTCCAGCCCCGGACAGTGTCTACGGCCCCTTTCGGAGCACGGTCGGGAACCAAGGCTCGGGCCGGGCGTCATCGGCTGCCGGGTTCTCGAAGCACGCGGCTCGAGCGATCCAGGGAGCGCCGATGACGGCAGCATTCACATTTCCGGGGCAGGGTTCCCAGGCGGTTGGCATGGGCAAGGCCTTGGCCGACGCCTTTCCGGCGGCGCGCGCCGTGTTCGATGAGGTCGATGCCGCGCTTGGAGAGAAGCTGACGGCCACCATCTGGGATGGCCCGGCCGAAACCCTCCAGCTCACCGAGAACGCCCAGCCCGCCCTGATGGCGGTGTCTGTGGCCACCCTGCGCGTGCTGGAGGCTGAAGCCGGGTTTTCCGTGGGGCGGGATGCGGCGTTCGTCGCCGGCCACTCGCTCGGCGAATACTCGGCGCTGGCTGCTGCCGGCAGTCTGACGATCTCGGACACCGCGCGGCTGCTTCGCATCCGCGGTCTCGCAATGCAAAAAGCCGTGCCGGTCGGCGCCGGCGCGATGGCCGCGTTGCTCGGCCTTGATTACGACGCGGCCATGGCGGTCGCCAAGGAGGCGGCTCAGGGCCAGATCTGCCAGGCTGCGAATGACAATGGTGGCGGCCAGGTGGTTGTCTCCGGCGACAAGGCCGCGGTCGATCGCGCCGTCGAGATCGCCAAGACCAAGGGCGCCAAGCGCGCCATGCTGCTGCCGGTGTCCGCGCCGTTCCATTGCAAGCTGATGCAGCCTGCCGCCGACGCCATGGCCGAGGCGCTGTCCAAGGTCACGATCAAGGCGCCGGCTGCGCCGCTGGTGTCGAACGTGCTGGCAAGCGCCATCACCGATCCCGACGAGATCCGCCGCCGCCTGGTCGAGCAAGTCACCGGCACGGTGCGCTGGCGCGAGTCGGTTGCCTACATGGTGGGGCAGGGCGTCACCCGCTTCTTCGAGATCGGCGCAGGCAAGGTCCTGACGGGACTCGTCAAACGTATCGCTGACGGCGCCGTCGGTGTTGCCGTGGGCGGTCCGAACGATATTGCCGTCGCCAAGGATGCAATGGCCGCTGCGAAGCAGGGCTAGAGGAGTATTCGATGTTCGATCTGACTGGCAAAAAGGCGCTCGTCACCGGCGCGACCGGCGGCATCGGCGGCGCGATCGCACAGGCGCTGCACGCACAGGGCGCCACCGTCGCGATCTCTGGAACGCGCAAGGAAGTGCTGGATGAGGTGGCCGGCAAGCTTGGCGAGCGCACCCATGTGCTGCCCTGCAATCTCTCCAAGGCCGACGAGGTCGAGGCGCTGGTGCCGGCCGCGGAAGCCGCGATGGGGCAGGTCGACATTCTCGTTGCCAATGCCGGCATCACGCGTGACAATCTGTTCGTGCAGCTTCGCGACGAGGATTGGGACGAGGTCATCAACGTCAATCTGACCGCGACCTTCCGCTTGGCGCGTGCCGCCACCAAATTGATGATGCGCAAGCGCTTCGGCCGCATCATCGCCATCACCTCGGTCGTCGGCGTCACCGGTAATCCCGGGCAGGGCAATTACACCGCATCGAAGGCCGGCCTGATCGGCATGATCAAGACGCTCGGCGCCGAATACGCCAAGCGCGGCGTGACCGCGAACTGCATCGCGCCCGGCTTCATCAAGACGCCGATGACGGATGCGCTCAACGACAAGCAGCGCGAGACGATTCTGACCAAGGTTCCGGCTAACCGCCTGGGGACGCCCGAGGACATTGCGGCGGCCGCGGTCTACCTGAGTTCGAATGAAGCAGCCTATGTCACCGGCCAGACTATCCACGTCAATGGCGGCATGGCGATGATCTGACAATTCGTTTCGCACTGCCCACATGGGCAGGATGCGGCAAACGGCCGTTTCCGGAGCGAATTGAGGCGTGTAGTCAAGGCAGTTGAAGTATGATAACCGGGCCTTCAACGGATGGGCAAAGAACGCCATTGCAGGTTTTTGAAACCCTGTATATTGGCGATGCGGAGCCTTGGCCGTCGTTCGCCGGGCCTCCATCGATTAAGGTGGGGCCAATTCAAAGTTCGTAAGCGAAGGCAGTCAACGACCACGACGGCTCGTATCGTCCCGGGGGGTCGGGTCTACAGGGAACAACGCGAGGTTATGCAATGAGTGACATTGGCGAACGGGTTAAGAAGATCGTGGTCGAACACCTTGGTGTTGAACCCGAGAAGGTTGTCGACGCAGCGAGCTTCATCGACGACCTCGGCGCCGACAGTCTGGACACCGTCGAACTGGTGATGGCGTTCGAAGAAGAATTCGGTTGCGAGATTCCGGACGACGCCGCGGAGACGATTCTCACCGTCGGCGACGCCACGAAGTTTCTCGAGAAGAACGCGAAGAGCTAAGCTCTTCATTTTCGCGGGGACAACATTGAAACCGGACGGGCCGCTTCGCAGCGGTCAGCCGGTTTCTTGTTATTGGCCGTGAATCTTTCGATGCGGAGTTTTCGGATATGAGGCGGGTTGTCGTCACTGGTCTCGGCATGGTGTCGCCACTCGGCTGCGGCGTCGAGCCGACCTGGAAACGCATCCTCAACGGCGAAAGCGGTGCGCGCAGGATCGAGAGCTTCGATGTCTCCGATCTGCAGACCAAATACGCCTGCACCGTCGTGCGCGGCGACGGGTCGAACGATAGCTTCAATCCCGATATCTGGATGGAGCCGAAGGACCAGCGCAAGGTCGACGACTTCATCATCTTCGGCATGGCCGCGGCCGGCCAGGCGCTCGACGATGCCAACTGGCATCCCGAGACCGAAGAGGACAAATGCGCGACCGGTACCATGATCGGCTCGGGCATCGGTGGCCTCAACGGCATTGCCGATACCGCGATCCTGCTGAAAGAGCGCGGCCCGCGCCGCGTGTCGCCGTTCTTCATTCCGGGCCGCCTGATCAATCTCGCGTCCGGCTATGTCTCGATCAAGCACGGGCTGAAGGGGCCGAACCATTCGGTGGTCACGGCCTGCTCGACCGGCGCCCATGCGGTCGGCGACGCCGCGCGCCTGATTGCGCTTGGCGATGCCGACGTGATGGTTGCCGGTGGCGCGGAGTCGCCGATCAGCCGTATCGGCATTGCCGGCTTCAACGCCGCGCGCGCGCTGTCGACCGGCTTCAACGAGACGCCGGAGAAGGCCTCGCGTCCCTACGACAAGGACCGCGACGGTTTCGTCATGGGGGAGGGCGCCGGCGTCCTCGTCCTGGAGGAGCTCGAGCATGCCCGGCGCCGCGGCGCCAGGATCTACGCCGAAGTGATCGGCTACGGTCTATCGGGTGACGCCTATCACATTACGTCGCCGTCCCCCGATGGCAATGGCGGCTTCCGCAGCATGTCGGCCGCGCTGAAGCGCGCCGGCCTCACCGCGTCCGATCTCGACTACATCAACGCGCACGGCACCTCGACGCCGCTCGGCGACGAGATCGAGCTCGCCGCGGTGGAGCGGCTGCTCGGCAACGCCGCGTCCAAAGTCGCGATGTCCTCGACCAAATCGTCGACCGGCCATCTGCTCGGTGCGGCCGGCGCGATCGAGGCGATCTTCGCCATCCTCGCGATTCGCGATAATGTGGTCCCGCCGACCATCAACCTGGACAACCCGTCGGTGGAGACCGCGATCGATCTCGTGCCGCATAAGGCGAAGCAGCGTGAGGTGAACGTCGCGTTGTCGAATTCTTTTGGTTTCGGCGGTACCAATGCGTCGGTGATCATCCGGCGTCTGGCCCAATAGTTTGTGTTTGCGACGAATCCACCGTTTTGCCGTATTCGGCGATAGTCATGTCTGTGGGCGCGTGCATTTGGCTCGGCAAGCGATTGTCAGGCTGCGATTGAACCGGCAGGATTCAGGTTGCTTCGATGAGTGAAAGGCCGCCCATTTCGCCCCGGAGTCCCCGGGCAGCGCTCGAGCCCGAGCAGGTCCCGCCGCCGCCGAAGCGTTCGGAGCGGGCGCGTAATCCCTTTGTCGTGGTCGGCAACGCCATCATCACTCTGCTGCTGATTGCCATGCTCGGCGCCGGCGGCGTCTATTATTACGGCCGGCAGGTGCTCGAGGCGCCGGGGCCGCTGAAGGACGACAAGATCGTCAACATTCCGCAGCGCGCCGGAAAGCGTGACATCGCCGAGACCCTGAACAGGGAAAGCGTGACCGATGTCAATCCGTGGGTGTTCATCGCCGCGGTGGCTGCGCTGAAGGCGAGCTCGGACCTGAAGCCGGGGGAATATTCGTTCCAGAAGAACGCATCCCTGCGTGATGTCATCGCCACCATCGTCGAGGGCAAGGTGGTGCAGCATTCCGTCACGATTCCGGAAGGCCTGACCTCCGAGCAGATCGTGGCGCGGCTGTCCGACAATGACATCTTCACCGGCAGCGTGCGCGAATTGCCGCGTGAAGGCACGCTGCTGCCCGAGACCTACAAGTTCCCGCGCGGGACCCCGCGCGAGCAGGTGATCCAGCGCATGCAGCAGGCGCACAAGCGCGTGCTCGCGGAGATCTGGGAGCGCCGCAGCCAGGATCTTCCGGTCAAGACTCCGGAGCAGCTGGAGACGCTCGCCTCGATCGTCGAGAAGGAGACCGGCAAGCCGGACGAGCGCAGCCGGGTCGCTGCCGTGTTCGTCAATCGCCTCAAGCAGAAGATCAAGCTGCAGTCCGATCCGACCATCATCTACGGCCTTGTCGGCGGCAAGGGCACGCTGGGACGCCCGATCAAGCGCAGCGAGATCACGCAGCCTTCGCCCTACAACACTTATGTGATCGAGGGCCTGCCTCCGGGCCCGATCGCCAACCCCGGCCGCGCCTCGCTTGAGGCTGCGGCCAATCCGGCCCGTACCCGCGACCTCTTTTTCGTCGCCGACGGGTCGGGCGGGCATGCCTTCACCGAGACCTACGACGCGCACCAGAAGAACGTCGCCAAGCTGCGCGCGATGGAGAAGCAGATCCAGAACGACACGGTCGAGCCGGCCGACGACGTACAGGCGCCGGCCGCCGCGGCGCCTGCGGCCGCCGATACGGCGCCGACCGCGACCACGCCCAAGCCGACCCAGCAGAAGAAGCCGCCGGCGCGGCCCGCTGGTCCGGCGCCCGCGCGGCAGGGCGCGGTGCAGCCGTCGCCGCCGGTGATCCAGCGCTAGGCCTTGGTCCGGCGTCAGCCCTTGCGCAGACCTGCCTACGGGACTTTGCGGATTCCACTTTCCTGCAAAATAGTCTTAAGATTCGCCTGGCCTGTTGGCCTCGCGAATCCCATGTTTCCGGAGAATTTGACCTGATGGCGCTGTCGTCCATGACCGGCTTTGCCCGAAGCCACGGCGCGAGCGGGCCGTATACGTTCGAATGGGAATTGAAGTCGGTCAACGCCAAGGGCTTTGACCTGCGGGTGCGGCTGCCGCAGGGGTTCGACGAGCTCGAGGCTTATGCCAAGAAGCGCGCCGCCGAGCTGCTGTCGCGCGGCACCGTCTACGCCAATCTCACCGTCAAGCGCGCCAATGCCGCCACCTCCGTCCGCGTCAATGAGGACGTGCTCAATGCCGTTCTGAAGGCCGCCTCCGTCATCGCCGGCAAGGTCGACGCGGTCGCACCGAGCGTCGACGGCCTCCTGGCCATCAAGGGCGTGATCGAGGTCGCCGAGCCCGAGGGGGACGAGGAGGAGGACAAGGCCGCGCGCGCAGCTGCAGCGGACGCCTTCGACAAGGCGCTCGCCGAACTCGTCGAGATGCGCAAGCGCGAGGGCACCTCGCTCGGGCAGATCCTCACCCAGCGCGTGGACGAGGTCGAGGTGCTGGCGAAGAAGGCCGAGGCCGCCCCGGGCCGCAAGCCGGAGGCGATCAGGGCCAGGCTCGCCGAGCAGATCGCAACGCTGCTGGACACCTCCGACCGTTTCGATTCCGAGCGCCTGATGCAGGAAGCGATCCTGATCGCAACCAGGGCCGACATCCGCGAGGAGCTCGACCGCATCGCCTCCCACATCGCGCAGGCGCGCGAGCTGATCGGCAAGGGCGGCCCGGTCGGGCGCAAGCTCGATTTCCTGGCGCAGGAGTTTCACCGCGAGGTCAACACCTGCTGCTCGAAGTCGAACGACATCGAGCTGACCAATACCGGGCTCGCCATGAAGAACGTGGTCGAGCAATTTCGCGAGCAGGTCCAGAATCTGGAGTGATCGATGACGACGGGCGGTACTGACGGTGTCGAGCGGCGCGGATTGATGTTCGTGCTGTCCTCGCCATCGGGCGCGGGCAAGACGACGCTGTCGCGGATGTTGCTCGAGCGGGAGCCCGGCCTGAAGATGTCAGTGTCGGCGACCACACGTCAGAAGCGGCCGGGAGAGGTCGAGGGGCGCGATTATTTCTTCGTCAGCAAGCCCAGGTTCGAGACGATGGTGGAACAGGGCGAACTGCTCGAATGGGCCACCGTGTTTGACAATCTTTACGGGACGCCGCGTGCGCCGGTCGAGGCTGCACTGTCGGCCGGACAGGACGTGCTTTTCGACATCGACTGGCAGGGCACGCAGCAACTGCACCAGAAAGCAAGCGTCGACGTGGTTCGCGTCTTCATCCTGCCGCCGTCGGCCGGCGATCTCGAGAAGCGGCTACACTCGCGTGCGCAGGATTCCGACGAGGTGATCCGCAATCGGATGAGCCGTGCCAGCCACGAGATGAGCCACTGGGCCGAGTACGACTACATCGTCATCAACCACAATGTCGATGACGCCTTCGCCGAGGTGCAGTCGATCCTGAAGGCCGAGCGACTCAAGCGCGAGCGGCGGACCGGTCTCGTTGGATTCGTGCGAGGTCTGCAAGGTCAGCTTCAAGGCTAGGCTGCGGCAGCCGCGGCCCTTCCTGCGCCAGCCGTTCCAGCATCGCCGTGATGATGTCGATGTTGACGGCATCCTCGTCGTCGGGTGTCGCTTCATCGTGACCAGCCGGCGCTGCGTCATGGGGGGCGGCGGCAGCCAACTGCGGTGCCGGGGCCTCGATCTCGAGCTCCCCGTCGAATATCTCGATCTCGGTCTCGTCAGGTTCTGCTGCTGCGAGCGGGGCGGGGCGGCCCCGTGCTGCGATCCTGCCGATCTCGTTGGTGAATGCGGCGAGTTGCGCCTGTTGGGGACGCCCAGCGTCGAAGTCCACCGGTCGCGGCCGTTGCGCGCGCGGCGCCGGGGCAGGCGCGTCATTGAGCCAGGGCGCGCGGCTGTCGCCGTGATCCCGCTGGTCCCAGTTCACGCGGCGATGGTCGCCGGCCTGGACGCGGACGCGTCCGCCGGCGAAGCGGTAGATGATGCTGGCGAGGAGGCCGGCGAGCGCCAGCGCGCCCCCGATGACGAGCAGGAGCATCTGGAGCGAGCCCGTCGGCTTGTCGGCGGGCGCTTCGGCCGCGGCGAGCGTCACCGGGGCAGGGGATGCGGCGGGTGTCGCGCTCGGCCGTGCGGGCGCCGCTGCAGGTGCGGCAGCCGTCGCAGGTGATGGCTGCTGCGGTGCAGGCGAAGCGGCTGCGGCGTCGGGCCAACGCGTGGCGACGGCGGGCTGCGCTGCATTGGCATCAGCGGTGCCGGGAGACTGCTGTGTTGAGGCTGCGGCCGGCGCCGGCGCGCTTGCTGCGGCACGGGTTTGCGGCGCGATGTATTCAGCATGCGCATTCTGCACCGATTGCGGCGCGGCTGGAGCTGCATTCGGCGTATCGGCCGTCGCCTCCTGCGCGCCCTGCGTCGCCTGCGCGCTCTGCGTCGCCTTGGCGCCTTCGGCACGCAGATACCAGCATTGCCGCTTGGTCGCGCGCTCGAGCCGATAGAACCAGTGCTGGCCCTGCGGCGTGGCACCCTTCGGTGAGGCGAGACAGTCGCTCGCGGCATTCGCCGTGCTCGCCGCACTGGGGGCGCTTGGCGCGTTCTGTGAGACAGCGGCCAACGGCGCGCCGGCAATGATGCTGCCGATCAGCGCGGATACAAACTTTGCCGTGCGGTTGCCCATTCTGGTCTCCCGGTTACGCATCATGCAACTCGTTACCTTCCCTTTCTCAACAAAGACTTAGGTGGCAATGAGCCGCAAATCCGGAGAGGATGTGGCCTGAATCGGGCCCGCACGGCGTTGGTTCCACCGCGAATTCAGGCTTTTTGCCGGCGCTATTGCTTGCTCGCGGTCCAGGTACCCCGAGCGTCACTGCGCAGCAAAGATCGTCTCCCCAGCTTCAGCTCGTAGGATGGATTGAGCCCTTGCGAAACCCATTCCAGACACGGGCCAGCGTTAGAACGAGAAGCCCCAGCACCGTACTGATCAATCCCACCATTGCGTAGGATTGCGCGAACACCCCGGTCTGGATGAAGACCTGGCAGGCGATGGCGAAGCAGATCGCGGCGAGCAGCAGGCAGGCGCAGCCGGCGATGATCGAGAGATAGCGGATCGCGGTTGCGACGGGCCTTGCTGATGATGCGGGATCGGTCATGCGGGGTGATAATGGCGCGGCAGGTGGTGCGTTCCGCCACGCTCGTCCAAGAGCATCACTTCCTTGCGCAGCAATCGACCAACGCGCGCCAGATGCGCTGGATTTCGACGTTCCTCTGAAGCTCGAGGACGTGGTTCTCGCTGGCGTGGGGAGATGGTGCTGCGGCGTGGAGTTCGCGCGGCGCGATCCAGCGCTCTGAGATCGGATCGTACCATTTGTTGTCTGGACTGACCAAGTTCGTGTCTCCTGTTTGATCCCCCTGATTTCTGCGCCTATCCCATGCGCCGGTTGCTGGTATTCTGGGTCAAGTTGCCGTGGGCTGCCTGCTCACGGATGTTCTGCTTCTCGTCGTCGCGGTGGCCCTTGGTGGTGTCGACGGGAACGGTCGGCGCGCTGCCGGCGCCCTTGTGACTCTGGTTTTCGTCTGGAACTGGCCGCACCGTCTTTGTCAGCGGCTTCGTCATGCGATTCAGATTCCGTCGTTGCCTTGACGAGAAGCCAACGCGCGGGCGGTTCGCGGCGTTCCAATTTTTAGAGCGAAGTGATGGAAGGACGCGGCTCTAATGTTTCAAGCCGTCCTGCTCGCCGGATGACGATCCATCGGCCGGTGTCTGAGTCTCGCGGGAGCGGAGCTGTTTCAGGGCCGTATCGAGGGATCGCCCGTCGCCTTCCATCTCGGCGTGCTGCAACGGCTTGCGGTATTTGCCGATCATCCGCTTGATGTCGTCGACGGCTTGCAGAAGAGGCGGCGTCAGGGAGAACAGCGCACCCATCGCAATGGCGATGATTGTGTGGCGTAGCGAGACCTTTTCGTCCTCATCGAACGCGTAGGCATTTTGGCCGATCGGGACAGGCGCAAGCGTGCTCGACGATCGCGGCTGGTCAGATTTTCGCGGCTTGCGCGGGGGGATCATGATCACGACGAAGAGTACGTTGATCAGGAGCCAGATGCCCAGAATGACAAGAAAGGTCTGCATTCCACTCAAAACCACAGGTGATGCAATGTGCTGTTGGCTTATGCTGCCATTGAACGGCTGTTCGCATTCCAATGCAAGTTGTGCTTTGGTTCTACGCAAGTTTCGGGGGAATAGGCTATCGGAATTCGGCAAGTTGGGGGCGGGGCGCCCGGATCCATCCGCGGAACTGGGATGGCGGCAGGCGTTGGCGTGCTGCCAGCGACGGGCCGCGTCGGGCGGAAGGGCCGACCAACGGCTTCCGGGAAATCGAAAAATTGGCGCCGAATCCGGAAGAGCGTGCTGCGTTGCACGAGGGCCACGCCCCGAACTTTGTTCTCGTCCGGAGAACTACGGAATTTCGAAATTGAGTGCCCGATGGACCGCCGGCCTGCACCCTCGGCGTACCGAGGGCGCGCTTTCGATGGTGCAGCGAATGGACATGCGCTGCCAACGCGGTGTAGCCGCAGCCGTTCCACGCGCCGGGCTTCGTGCGAAGGCGTGCGTGTCTCCTTCAGCGACGAACGTCGAGCCGAGAAATCGAGCAAGACGAAAGCGGGGGCGAGACGCGTATCCCGCCGCCGTTCGAAACTCAGTTCTTCAGCACGATGCGGCCGACCACGTGGCCCGCGCGCAGCTCATCGATCCATTTCTGGACATCGCCCATCGGCTCTTCGCGCATCGGTGTCGGCTTGATCTTGCCGGCGCGGGCGAGCGCCATCAGTTCATGCGCCTCAGCAAGCGTGCCGACCATAAAACCCTCGACCGTGAGGCGCTTGTAGACCCATTGCACCATCGGCAGCGTGAACTGGCCGCCCATCAGGCCGGAGACCACGACCTTGCCGCCGCGCGCGGCAACCGCGACCGCGAATGCCATCGACTTCTCGTTGCCGGCGAAATCGACGACCTCGTCAAAACCGCCATCGGTCTCCTTCAGGATGCGCTTGATCGCGTCGGGCTCGGACGGATCGTAGGCGTTGGCCGCGCCGTTCTTCAGCGCGGTCTCGCGGGCGGCCGGCGAGAGATCGGCGACCGTGATCGGCTGCTTGAACATGGCTTGCGCGAATGACAGGCCCATCATGCCGACGCCGCCCAGACCAATCAGCAAGAGGTTGCGCTGGCGCGGACGGTCGACCAGGCGCTTGAGCGCGCCATAGGCGGTGACGCCGGAGCACATCAAGGTCGCGGCCTGGTTGACGGGCAGCGGATCGTAATCGAGCAGATACTTTGCGTCGGGCACCAGCACGTGGGTGGCGAAGCCGCCGTCGATGGAGACGCCGAGGAAGCGCTGCCTGGCGCAGAGGTTCTCGTCGCCATTCTTGCAGTCGCGGCACTGGCCGCAGCCGATCCAGGGAAACACCGCCTTCTTCGAACCGACGAGACCCGCCGCCACGTCGGGGCCGACTTCGTCGACGACGCCGGCGATCTCGTGGCCGAGCGTGAAGGGCAGCGTCATGCCGCGCGTGGTGTCGAGCTTCTTGCCGCCGCCGAGATCGGCATAGCCGTCCTGGATGTGCAGGTCGGAATGGCAGAGGCCGCAGCGCTCGATGCGCACCAGCACCTCACGTCCTTGCGGCTTGGGCGTATCGACGATGGTCTCGCACAAGGGTGCATCGAACGTGACCAGCGACTGCCGGCGCATCACCGCCATTTTCTTTCCTCCGGAATTTCCATTCTCACGTTTCGGCTCGTATATCCGCCAATTCACGCGCCATGGCAACAAAGCCGGAGATGGGAATGGTCTCGGCACGCCGCGTCGCATCGACGCCGGCCGCCTGCGCAAGCCGCGCGGGATCCGCTTGAAGCGATTTCAGGCTCTGGCGCAGCATTTTCCGGCGCTGGCCGAAGGCCGCGGCGGCGACCTGCTCGAGCATCTTGCGATCGCACGGCAGAGGCTCCGCGCGCGGCACCAGGCGCACGACCGAGGAGGTGACCTTCGGCGGCGGCACGAAGGCGGATGGTGAGATGTCGAACAGGATTTTGGTCTCGCAGCGCCAGTTGGCGAGCACGCCGAGCCGGCCATAGGCCTCCTCGTCCTCGCGCGCGACGATGCGCTCGCCGACCTCGCGCTGAAACATCAGCACCATCATGTCGAACCAGGGCGGCCAGGGCTCGGTGGTGAGCCAGTTGATCAGGAGCTGGGTCGCGATGTTGTAGGGCAGATTGGCGACGATCTTCGCGCGCTCTCCGCCAAGCAGCGGACGCGGATCGAAGGTCATGGCATCGCCATGCACGATCTCGAGCCGGCCGGGATAGCGCGCGGAAATGTCATCCAGCGCCGGGATCGCGCGCTCGTCATGCTCGATCGCGATGACGCGTTTGGCGCCGAGCGCGAGCAGTGCGCGCGTCAGTCCGCCCGGGCCCGGGCCGATCTCCACGATGGTGCTCTCTTCCAGCGGCGTTGCCGCGCGCGCGATGCGCGCGGTGAGATTGAGATCGAGCAGAAAGTTCTGGCCCAGCGATTTGCGGGCCGACAGAGCGTGCTGGCGAATGACCTCGCGAAGCGGCGGGAGGTCGTCGATCGCGCTCATCAGCTGTTTGCAGCCGCCATGCGGCTCGCAAGCTTGAGCGCCGCGATCAGGCTCGCCGGATTGGCCTTGCCGGTGCCGGCGATGTCGAAGGCGGTGCCGTGATCGGGCGAGGTGCGGATGAAGGGCAGGCCGAGCGTGACGTTGACGGCGTCGTCGAACGCCACCGTCTTGATCGGGATCAGCGCCTGGTCGTGATACATGCAGACCGCGCAGTCATAAGTGTTTCGCGCGGCTTCGTGGAACATGGTGTCGGCGGGCAGCGGTCCCCTGGCGTCGATGCCGTCATGGCGCAGCGCTTTCAGCGCCGGCGCGATCACGGTCTGCTCCTCATGTCCGAGCGAGCCGTCCTCGCCGGCATGCGGGTTGAGGCCGGAGACCGCGACCCGCGGCCGCGCAATGCCGAAGCGTAATGTGAGCTCGGTCGCGACGATGCGCACGGTCGAGATGATGAGCTCGCTCGTGAGCTGAGTGAGGGCCTCCCGCAAGGAAACGTGGATCGTCACCGGCACCACGGCGAGCCGCGGCGACCACAGCATCATCACCGGCTGCGGCACGCTGGCATCGGTGGCTGCGAGCTCGGCGAGGAATTCGGTGTGGCCGGGATGACGGAAGCCCGCGCGGTAGAGCACGCTCTTGGCGATCGGGTTGGTGACGACGGCGCTGGCGCGGCCGGTACGGACGTCGCTGACGGCCTGGCGAATCGAGGCAAGGGCTGCCGGTGCGCTCGAGGCGTCGGGCTTACCGGGCGCAGCGGTCGCACGCCCGCCGGTCGCAACCACGGGCAGGGCGTCGGCGAAGGCGCTCTCGGCGTCGCCCGGGCTCACTGCGGCGATCCTGATCTCGGCGCCGAGTGCTTTGGCGCGCTGCGCGATCAGCGCCTCGTCGCCGAGCAGATAGAAGGCGGGCAGGCCTAGCTCGCGGCGCCTGAGCCAGGCTGCGATGGTGATGTCGGGGCCGATGCCGGCGGGCTCTCCGAGCGTCAGTGCAAGGGGCTTTGCGGGAGCAGCCATCAGTGGTTGCGATATTCGATCATCGCCGCTTTACGGAGCTCGTCGAGATAGACCCTCTGGGTCTTCTCGTACTTCTCCGTATACATCTTCTCGCGGATCTCGCGCTTCTTCGGCGTATCGATCGTGGTTGGCTTGCGCGAGCAAAGCACGACCATCTCGATGCCGGCCTTGGTCACTTCGGGTGCCGTGAGGTGGCCGATCGCGGTGTCGTCGAGAACCTTGCGCAGCGCCTCCGGCAGGTCGGCGGTGGTCTTGGTGACGCTGTCGCGGATGGTGGCGTTCGGCGTCGAACGGAACAGCGAATTGGCTTCCTCGCAGCTTCCGACACGCGAGCGATATTGCTCGGCTTCCTTCATCCGCGTCTCCTGGAAGGCGGCGGACGAGCCGCGCGGCACGATCAGCACGATCGGCTGCATCTTGTATTCGGTGCCCTCGATCTGAAGCTTCTCGTCGCCGCCTTCCCGCACCTTGTCGGCGACGTCCTTCTCGCTGACTAGCAACTTCTCCTTGAAGCGGCCGCGCACGAGGCTGGTCCAGACCATCTCGGACTTCATGCGATTCTTGAGAGCTTCGGGGCGCACGCCCTTGACCTCGAGCGATTTGGTGAGCTGATCGGGCGAGATGCGCATGCGCTGCGCCATGCCCTCGTAGGACTGGTTGATGTCGGAAGCGGTGGGATCGACGCCGTACTTCTTGCCTTCCTTGAGCTTGATCTTGTCGTCGATCAGCACGTTGATGACGTCCTGCCGGCTCGGGGCCTTCTGCGTCGTCAGCTGGTCGAGCTTGGAGCGCTGCTCGATGTCGAAATCGGTGATGGGATCGCCGTTGACCATGACCACGATGTTCTGCGCACGCGCAGGTGCGCCGGCGAGAACCAGTATGGAGGCCAGCACGGCGCCCAGCACGAGGAGGGGGAGGCGGAAGACAGGCAATCGGATGGTCATGATCGGGTCGTCATGGTTGTCGCTCGCATGTCAGCCGCAATGATTCCGCGATAGGGAACAGGCGGCCGGCACTTTAGATGGGGTTCACTGGTAACCGGCGGTACCGCTGGACCCGGTCGAGGTCGCCAGCGTGCGCAGGCCGATCTGGAACATGAACGCGTGGCTCAGCACGGGCGGTGTTGTGCCCGCGGAGTAGCTATACGAAGTTACATAGTTCGCCGCCAGCACGAAGCAATCGTCGACATAGCCGGCGCCGAGCACGTATTGGTTGATCTTGTTGGCCTCGAGGTCCCAGCGCGCCGAGCCCGTCACCACCCAATTGGTCGCGACCTTGATCGAGCCGGTCGTCAGAATGCCCTCGCGGCGGGTCAAATAGCCGAGCTCCGGCTGCGCCGCATAGTTGCCGTACATCACGCTGACCGCCCAGCGATTGAAGTTGGCGCGGCCTTCCGCCTCGAAGCGCTGGACGTTCCAGGTCTGCTCGTCCATGCGGGAGCGAACGCTGAACGTATAGGTGCTGTTCGGCGAGTAGGCGGCGCTCGCCACGTAATCCGAACGCGGCTTGTCGAGGCCGGAATTGATGCCGGTATTGATGGAGTCCTGCACCGCGTAGGAGTTCATGCCGAACAGCTGGTAGGACTGGCCGAACAGCACCTTGACGGCGCCGCCCTTGTCGAACTGCGTGGTCGCCTGCACGCCGACATTGGCGCGGCCGCCGCCCTCGACGCGGTCGTAGCCGGAGAACTTGTCGACGCTGAACAGGTTCGAGGTGTCGAACACCATGCTCTGCGCATCCTCGTTCGGAAGCTTGCCGGCATAGGTCTCGTTCGGGCGGATGATGATCTGCGCGATCGGCTCGATGGTGGTCGAGCCCCAGGGCTGAACGTTGATGAAGGGATAGCGATATTCGAGGCCGACGGTCGGCATCAGGCGGAACGCCTGGGTGTCGCCGACGGGCAGGTAGTTCGACACGCCCGGCTGGTTGGAGACGTCGGAATTGATCGCGTCGGCGCGCAGGATCGCGAACGGCGTCCAGATCTCGCCGAAGGGATCGGTGAAGGATTTGCGCCACTGCGCCTCCGCCGTCAGGCGGGTGTAGGTGCCGGGGAAGCCGCGCAGCAGGCACTGCGACGGCGTGCGCGCGAGCGGATCGGCTGACGTCGTCGTGCACAGGCCGCTGGTGTTGGCCGCCGTCGTGATCGGATCGAACGCCGCGTCGTTACGCGTCAGATTGACGAAGTTGGTCTTGTAGGAGACCTCGCCGCCGAAGATCGGATAGTTGAGCACGTTCGAGTAGTCGATCACGGGATAGACGACCGGGACCTGCTGCTGGTTGCCCGAGAAGCTCGTCCAGTACATCGTGCGCGCGTCGAAGAAGCTGCGATTGCCGACGCCGGTCAGATAGAGCTGCGACAGCGCATCCGTCGGCAGGTTCAGGAACGAGCCGAGCGGATCGCGATAGGCCGACAGGCGGTAGTCCGACATGAAATAGTAATCGGAGAGCAGGACGCCGTCCCAGCCCCAGACCCATTTGTCGTTCAGCGCGAACTGGCCCTTGGTCTCGATGCCGCCGCGGAACTGGCGGTCGCCCGGCTGGCCGGCGAAATTGCCGGGGTTGAGCTGGTCGATGCCGTAGACGCGAACCTGGTAGGCGCCGTCCATCAGGCGCTGGCGGAACTCGGCCTGGAACAGCACACCCTGCTTGGAGGTGATGCGCGGGCTGAAGGTCGCGTCCATGTCGGGCGCGATCGCCCAGTAGAACGGGACTTCGACGCCGTAGCCGAACGCCGTGTAGGAGGTGAAGCCCGGCATCAGGAAGCCGGTCTTGCGCTTCACGGTCGGATCGGGCGTCGAGAAATAGGGCATGTAGGCGAGCGGCACGCCGAAGAATTCGAGCTGCGCCGTCTCGAAATACAGCATCTTCTCCTGCTGGTCGTGGATGATGCGAGCGCCCTTGACCTGCCAGAGCGGCGGCTTCTTCGGATCGTCCTTGCACGGCGCGCAGGCCGTGTAGACGCCGTTCTCGAACACCGTGTAGTTGCCGGAGGAGCGGTCGGCGCGGGTCGCGGCCATGCGGGTCTGGTCGGCAGTGTCCACGCGCAGCGAATCGACGAAGCCGTCGCGGTAATCGTCGGAAAGATCCAGGATCTCGGCGTAGGTGATCTTGCCGTCGGCATCCGTCATGCGGATGTTGCCTTCGGCATGGAGCCGCTTGGTTTTCTGGTCGTAGATGACCCGGTCGGCCTCGACGCTGGTGCCGTTGTAGAACAGCTGGACGTTGCCGACCGCGGAGACGCGCGAATTGTTGTAGTCGTAATCGACCTCGGTCGCCTGCACGAGCATCTGCCCGTCATTGGCTGCCTTGGGCGGCGTCGGACGTGGCGGCCGCGGATTGTAGGTGTAGCTCTGGGCGGCAGCCGGCGTCACCGCGGCAAGATCGATCATGCCGGCAAGCGATACGGTCGCGATCAGGGCGAGCAGGAGCCTGCGGACAGACAAGCCGAATCCGTTCGCGCGCACGGGATTGCGCAACGCCAAACCAGACACGTGTCCTCGGCGGACGGTCGTCACTATCCGTCCTCCTGATACAGCAAGGCCAAAAAGCCGGTGAGGCCGCCCACCACCGCGGGCAACCACGCCGCAGCGATCGGATGCATCAACTCAGCCTTGCTCAAGTCTTCAGTCACTTTCGACAGAACGTAGAGCAGAAAGCCTGCGCCCACGCCACTCAAAACCATCTTCTGTACGCCGCCCATCCGGAAGAAGCGCAGCGACACGGAAGCCGCGAGCATCACCATGGCGGCGAGCAAAAACGGCTGTGCCAGCAGCTTGTGATACTGGAGTCGATATCCGGCTGTCGCGAACCCCGAGCTCTCCGATGAGCGGATGTAGCTCGGTAGTTGCCAAAAGGACACAGTCTCGGGTGTGGAAAAGCTGTTGCGGACCTGCGCTTCGGTCAACGTCGTCGGAATCTCGAGGCTGGCCTGATCGACCGGCGGGGCATCGAGCGAGAAGCGGCGCACGCCCTTGAACAGCCAGTGGCCGGACTCGAGCGTCGCCTCGCGCGCCTCGACCCGCTCCTTGAAATGCTGCTCTGTGTCAAACCGGAACAGCGTGAGCCCCGTCAGCCGGACGCCCTGCTGCTCGCTGCGCGCGGCGTTGATGATGGTTTGGCCGTCGCTGGTCACCTGGTTGAGCCAGAAGCCGGATGCATCCTGAATGCCGCCGCCCGGCGCCGAGCCGAACAGCTCGGCTTCCATCCGCTTGGAGAGCTCGCGCAGGTTAGCCGACATCGGATTGTAGGCGACGGTAGCGATCACGCCGATCAGGAGCGCGCTGCCGAGCGCGGGCGAGATGAACTGCCAGGCCGAGACGCCGGCGGCGCGCGCCACCACGAGCTCGAGCCGGCGCGAGAGCGCGAGATAGCACATCATGGCGCCGATCAGCATGCAGAACGGCGTCAGCTTCTCCAGCAGCTGCGGCACCCGAAACAGCGAGGTTTCCGCGACCATGACCGCGGAGGCTGAGGCCAGCCCTGAGGTCTTGCGCACCATCTCGATGTAGTCGACCAGCACCAGCAGCAGGAAAATGCTCGCGAACACGCCGAGCGCGGCGACCACGAATCGGCCGGCGAAATAGCGCCCGAGCGTGTTGGTGAGCATGCTCATGCGGCGGCCGGCCGCCCGAACAGCCGCGCGATACGCGCGTTTGATCTGTTGATGGCTTCCATCAGGCCGGCAGGCGGCTCGACCACGACACCGCCGACGATCATCCACATGCCGGCACCGATCGCTGTCACCAGCATCGCATATTGCACGGCGGCGGCGAACGGCGACTTCACCGCCATCACCGAGCAGGCAAATCCGGCCATGCGCAACCCGAACACCGCGAGCACCGAGCCGCCGATCGAGAAGTTGCGGCTCTGGCGCGTGGTGCGCGGCGCGCCGAGGAAGGCGAAGGTCAGTGCCGCAAACGCGAACGGATAGAGCGGCGCCATCAGGCGGTCATGCAGCTCGGACCAGAATTGGCCGGGGACCGCCTTGTAGACGGGGTCGTCCTCGGACGGCGAGAACAGCTCCCAGAGATAGCGTTCGCGAATGCCGAGGGTGACGTCGTGGCCCTGGTTGGAGAACTTCGACATGTCGAAGCCGTAGCGGCCGAAGGCCACCAGCGCCGGATCGCGCTTGCCGGCCTCGAAGCGCTGGAGATTGCCGTCCTTGAGGACCAGGAATGAACCGTTCTCGTTCTTCACGACCTCGCCGTGCTCGGCGACGATTGAGACGCGCTCATTGGGATCGCGGCGGTCGTCGATGAAAATGCCGGCGAGAATGCCGCCGGGCTGCCGCTCGCGGATCCGGATCGTGAGATTCTTGTCGAGCTGGGCAAAGCGGCCGGGCTGCAGGATGTTGGTGAGCACGTCGGCGGTGATCTCGGCATCCCATTGCTTGATCCGCCGCATGCCATCGGGGGCGAGATAGGCCGAGATGAAGGTGACCAGCAGCGCCACCACGCAGGTGGCGTAGAAGAACGGATAGAACAGCCGGAACGGCGAGAAGCCGGCGGCATTCATCACGATGATTTCGGAATCGGTCGCGAGCTTGTTCAGCGTGTGCGAGATCGCGATCATCAGCGCGATCGGCGAGATAATCAGGACCAGCGCCGGAATGACGAGCCCGGTGATGCCGAGGAAGGTCAGGATGGTCTGACCCTGGCTCGTCATCAGGTCGATGCCGCGCAACGCCTGCGTAATCCAGATCACGCCGGTGAGGCTGACCAGGACGAGCGCAAACGACGCCAGCGTCGTGCGGAAAATATACCTGTCGATTGACCCCATGCGCTACCGCACGAATCCCACCAAAGCCCCAACGCGCGCACCGGAAGCCCTTCTGTCCAACCAATCCCCTGACAGGGGATCCCCAAGGTCGGCCAGGCTGCTCTTCTGGAGGCTCACTTTCTCACTACCATCCCTTTGATCCGTCAACAAAATGGCTGACCCATGGCACCCTCAACATATGGTTAATATTTCGCTCGTTGTGGCGTCCCTGCCACGGCCGGCGCTTGGCATCCACCGTGGCTCTGGCCCATAGTGGGGACAGACGAGTGAATCGCCGTTCAGATCCGGCTCTCGGCCGGTCCCCTTGATTGGCAAAATATCCCATGTTTTCGAGGAGTTACCCATGCCCGATGCCATCAAGGTCGGCTTCGTCCCGCTGGCTACCGCCGCCCGTGGCATCCTGATCGTGTTCTGTGACGACGCTCTGAAGGTCGGCCCGGCGACGGCCAAGGCGCTCGGCGGGGCAGCCGAGCTCGTGAAGCGGGCGGCGGCCGTCGCCTCATTCAAGGGTAAAACCGGCGCCGCCCTGGACATCCTCGCGCCTGAGGGTCTGAAGGCCGAGCGCCTGATCGTGATCGGGACCGGCAAGGCATCGGGCCTGAAGGGCAACGACTTCCTCAAATTCGGCGGCATCGCCGCCACCAAGCTCAAGGCGGGTCCCGCTGCCATGACCATCGTGGCGGAACTGGCGACCGGCGCCATGAGCAGCGAGCAGGCGGTCGCGATCGCCTCGGGCCTGCGGCTGCGCGCCTACAAGTTCGATCGCTACAAGACCAAAAAGAAGGACGGCGAGGAGGGGACCTTGCGCGCCGACGTCTCGCTGGCGGTCGGCGATGCGGCCGCGGCGAAGAAGGCCTTTGCCTCGGCCGGCGCGGTCGTCGACGGCGTCATCATCGCGCGCGATCTCGTCAACGAGCCGCCGAACGTGCTCTACCCCGAGGAGTTCGCGCGCCGCGCCAGCGAGCTGCGCAAGCTGGGCGTCAAGATCGAGGTGCTCGACGTCAAGGCGATGGCGAAGCTCGGCATGGGCGCGCTGCTCGGCGTCGGCCAGGGCTCGGCGCGGCCGAGCCGCACGGTGATCATGCGCTGGGACGGGGCCAGGAAGGGCGAGGCGCCGGTTGCCTTCGTCGGCAAGGGCGTCTGCTTCGACACCGGCGGCATCTCGATCAAGCCGGCCGGCAGCATGGAGGACATGAAGGGCGACATGGGCGGGGCGGCCTGCGTCGTCGGCCTGATGCACGCGCTCGCGGCGCGCAAAGCCAAGGTCAATGCGGTCGGCGCCATCGGCCTCGTCGAGAACATGCCCGATGGCAATGCGCAACGGCCGGGCGACATCGTTACCTCGATGTCGGGCCAGACCATCGAGATCATCAACACCGACGCGGAAGGCCGCCTCGTGCTGGCCGACGTGCTCTGGTACGTGGCCAAGAAGACCAAGCCGAAATTCATGGTGGATCTGGCGACGCTGACCGGCGCGATCGTGGTCGCCCTCGGCACCGATCATGCCGGCATGTTCTCCAACAATGACGAGCTCGCCGAGCGCCTGCTCGCGGCCGGCATCGAGAGCGGCGAGAAGGTCTGGCGCCTGCCGCTCGGCCCCGAATACGACAAGCTGATCGATTCCCAGTTTGCCGACATGAAGAACACCGGCGGCCGTCACGGCGGCTCGATCACCGCGGCGCAGTTCCTGCAGCGCTTCGTCGACGGCACGCCGTGGGCGCATCTCGACATCGCCGGCACCGCGATGGGCACGCCCAAGACCGACATCAACCAGAGCTGGGGTTCGGGCTACGGCGTCAGGCTGCTCGATCGCCTGGTGGCAGATCATTACGAGCGCAAATGACGGAAGTGCTGTTCTACCATCTGCAAAACATGACGGTTGAGAACGTCTTGCCGCCGCTTCTCGAGAAATCGCTCGAGCGCGGCTGGCGCGTCGTGGTGCAGTCGACCTCGCCGGAGCGCGCCGATGCGCTCGACGCGCATTTATGGACCTATCGCGACGATTCCTTCCTGCCGCATGCGACATGGCGCGTGAACGATGTGGCCGAGCAACTGATCGTGCTGGCGATCGAGGAGGGTAATCCCAACGGCGCCAATGTCCGCTTTCTGGTCGACAGCGCCGCCTTGCCGCAGGACGCGGAGGCCTATGAGCGCATGGTGCTGCTGTTCAACGGCGACGATCCGGATGCGCTCGCGGTGGCCCGCAGCACCTGGACGGATTGCAAGACGCGCGGATTTGAGGTCACCTATTGGCAGGCGGACGAACGGGGCCGATGGCAGCGGCGGAATTAGCGGCCGTTCGCAATTAATGATAATTTGGACTTTCTCGGGCAAACTGGTTTCGGCCACCTTCGTGCCGCAAAGTGATGTTGGGACAATCGCTTAGGGCTGCTCCTTGACGTGGGGAATTTAGTTCATCGTGCGACATCAAAAGCTTCCAAAGTCGCTCATACTTGTGTTGGCCGCTGTCGCGCCGCTGATCGCGGGCTGCTCGGGCGGGACCGATCTGCTGGCGTCTGCAAAAGACGCCGAATGGTTCAACAAGCCGAGCCGCCTGTTCATCAAGAACATCTCGATCGAATCGCCGCCGCTGACCCCGGACAAGCCAGTTGGCGCCGAGGATCTCGTCAGCGCCGACGGCGCTTGCCCCGGCATGACGCCGCCTGGACCTGCCGACGCCAATGCCTCGACCACGGCGCCCGCGCCGATGGGCGGCACGGTCGCGCTCGGTCACACCGAATGCGACGTGGTGCGCGGCATCGGCGCGCCATCGACCGTCAATCTCTCCAGCGATGCCGCCGGCCGTCGCGTCGCGGTGGTCACCTGGACCACGGGCCCCCGCGCGGGCATCTACACATTTACGGCCGGACGCCTGTCCGCGATCGAGGGCTCGCCCGAGCCGCCAGTCACTCCGAAACCGGTGAAGCCGAAGGCGAAGAAGAAGGCGGCGACGTAACACGTCGTCGGCCTTCCGCCCTGAAGCCGGTTGCGGCTGTCAACGCGATCAGCCGCGGATGCTCGCCCGACCATCAAGCGGCCTTTCGTCCCTTGATCGCAGTCGCGCTCGCATGAACGGTGATTTCGCCGGTCGCACTCGCCGGCAGTCGCGCTTGTAATCGGCGCTTCAGCTCCGCGCTCTCGGTGTCCGAAAGCTTTCCCAGCACGCCGGCCGGGCTGCTCACAACCATGGAGAGCCAGTAGTCGTCGAAGTCAGCGAATGTCCGCTCGACGACCAGCTCGCGGGTTTCGATGTCGCGAAGACCGAGCTCCGCCCAAAGCGCCTTCAGCGCTTCGAAGCGCGAGATCTCCGCACTCGGCGGGCGCGCCGCCGGTTTGCCCATGGCGTCCAACTCTTCCCACAGGGGCTCGGTGGGCGTCCCGCCCCGCATGATGTCCCAGGTGTAGGACGCGACCATGCCGCCGGGCCTGGTGACGCGGACCATCTCCGAGGCGCCCTTGCGAGGGTCGGGGACGAAGAACAGCACCAGCGCCATCACCGCGACGTCGAAGCGGTCGGCGTCGTAGGGAAGCGCCATCGCATCGCCAATCGAAAGCTCGACCTGCTTTGCCGATATCTTCTGGCGTGCAGTCGCAATCTGCGCGTCCGACGGATCGATCGCGCAAACGGATGAGGGCGCGGACTTCGCAAGCAGCAGCTCGGTGAATGCGCCATTGCCGGCACCGACATCCACCCAGGCCAGTCCCGAGTGTGGCGCCAGCCAGTCGAGGAACAGCGTCCCGGCCGATCGGCTCCAGGGCGACATGAAGCGCTCGTAAGCCGCGCCGTCGGTGAACTTGATCGGTTCTGGTAATGACAAGTGAGATCTCCTTCAAATATTCCTTGTTTGGATATCCGTTGGGCCGAAAATACCGGGTCGCTCTCGGGACCGTACATCATGTGCTGACGCCAATTCCACCGCCGAGCTTAATACCAAAGGCGTCGAGACCACACGGGCAATTTCGTTCGGCCCCGGCATGCTCGCCCAAAGCTGCGCCGCCGCCGCGCCGCGCAATGTGCGAGCTGTCACATCCGCTGATCTCCGAAACCGGCCTGCCGCAAATCTGGAAGAAATCTCCAGATTAATCACGCGTGTCTCAAGCAACGCTTCAAGATTGTTGTGTTGGCGGCTGCTAGGCATCGAGGGGAGGGGCTAGATCGATCGAAGGATATTAGAATGTCTATTACCTCTGTTTTTTCCCCGGTTACGGGGCAGCTCACGATTTTCGGCGACAGCGCCAATAACGGCCTCGTGATCGGCCGCGACCAGTCCGGCCGCATTCTCATCAATAACGGGCACGTGAAGACGATCGGTGGCGATCCCACAATTGCCAACACCAACGAGATCGACATCTTCGGGCAAGGCGGCGACGACACGATCACCGTCGACGAAGGCCACGGTCCGATGCCCGCGGTCAACATCTTCGGCGGTGACGGCAATGACAAAATCACCGGCGGCTCGGAAGCCGATTTGCTGTTCGGGCAGGCTGGCGACGATGTGATCAAGGGCGGCGGCGGCAACGATCTGCTGTTCGGTGGCGCAGGCAACGACACGCTGGACGGCGGCAGCGGCGACAACCAGCTCTTCGGCGAGGCCGGCAACGACCTCATGATCTGGAATCCCGGCGGCGGCACCAACGTCGTTGAGGGCGGCGACGGCAACGACACGGTGCAGATCAACGGAAGCAATACTTCCGAAACATTTACGATCACGGCGAATGGCACGCGCGTGCGGTTTGACGAGACGGGCCCGGCACCATTTTCGCTCGACATAGGCACGACGGAGAATCTCGTGCTGCACGCCGGCGGCGGCGACGATGTCATCACCGCAGGTAACGGACTCGGCAGCCTGATTTCGCTGACGCTCGACGGCGGCGCCGGCAACGACACGATCACCGGCGGTGACGGCAACGATCTCCTGATCGGCGGTTCCGGCAACGACATCGTCAATGGCGGTCGCGGCAACGACGTCGCCCAGCTTGGATCGGGTGACGACACCTTCATCTGGAATCCCGGCGACGGCAGCGACGCCGTGGAAGGCGGATCGGGCAACGACAAGCTCTTGTTCAACGGCGCCAATATCAACGAGACCATCAACATCTCGGCCAATGGCAGCCGGGTGCGCTTCACCCGCGATGTCGCCAACATCACGATGGACCTCAACAGCATCGAGCAGATCGAGTTCGATGCGCGAGACGGCGCCGACAATATCAATGTCGGCGATCTCACCGGCACCGGCGTCAAGCAGATCCTCGTCGATCTCGGAGCCGTTCCTGGCGGCACGCAGGGCGATGGCGCGGCCGATACGGTGACCGTCAACGGGACCAACGGCAATCAGAACATCCAGGTCACAGCCGAGGGCACCACGGTCACGGTGACCGGCCTGCCGCAAGTCGTGACAATCGCGAATGCAGAAGCTGCCAACGATCGGCTGGTCATCCAGTCACTCGGCGGCAACGACGTCATCGATGCTTCCGCGCTCGCTGCGGTGATCGGGCTGACCATTGACGGCGGCGCGGGCAACGACACCATCACCGGCAGCCAGGGCGCCGACACACTGATCGGCGGTGACGGCAACGACAAGGTCACCGGCGGCCGCAGCAGCGACGTGGCCCTTCTCGGTGCGGGCGACGACACCTTCGTCTGGAATCCCGGCGACGGCAGCGACACCGTCGAAGGCGGCACGGGAACGGACACGCTGGTGTTCAACGGCTCCAATGTGGCCGAGAATATGTCGATTTCGGCGAATGGAGGCCGTGCGCTTCTCACCCGCGACGTCGGCGCCATTACCATGGACCTCAACGGCGTCGAGCGCGTGCAGATCGCCGCGGCCGGCGGCGCCGACAACATCAATGTCGGCGACCTCACCGGCACCGGCGTCACGCAGGTCGCGATCGACCTCAGCGCCGGTCCCGGCAGCCAGAGCGGTGACGGCGCGGCGGACCGCGTGACGGTGAACGGCACCGCGGGTGACGATAACATCAAGGTCGTCACGTCCAGCGGATCGGTCGTGGTCAACGGCTTGGCCGCGCAGGTCACGATCGCGCACGCAGACGCCGGCGACGCGCTCGCCCTCAACGGCGGCGTCGGCAACGACGTCATCGATGCATCCGCGATCAAGGCCGGCCAGCTCGTCAGTCTCAACATCAACGGCGGTGACGGCAACGACACCATCACCGGCAGCGCCGGCAATGACACCGTGATCGGCGGCCGCGGCAACGACGTCGCCAGTCTCGGTGGCGGTGACGACACCTTCGTCTGGAACCCCGGCGACGGCAGCGACACCGTCGAAGGCGGCAAGGGCACCGATACGCTGCTGTTCAACGGTGCCAACATCAACGAGAACATCAACATCTCGGCCAACGGCGGCCGGGTGCTGTTCACCCGCGACGTCGCCGCCATCGCGATGGACCTCAATGGCGTCGAGCACATCAACTTCAACGCTCTCGGCGGCGCCGACAACATCACGGTCAATGATCTCTCCGGCACCGGGGTGAACCAGGTCAATCTCGACCTCGGCGCCAATGACGGCGCCGCTGATACCGTGACCATCAACGGAACCGGCGGCAGCGACGTCATCACGGTGACCGAGCACGATGGCATCGTCACGGTGTCCGGGCTTGGCCAGGACATCAACATCTCCGATGCCGGCGCAGGCGACAGGATCGTCATCAACGGCCTCGATGGCGATGACGTCATCACGGCTTCGGGCCTGCACGGCGGCATCCAGCTCGTCGCCAATGGCGGCAATGGCGACGACGTCCTGATCGGCGGCTCCGGCAACGACACGCTGACGGGCGGCGCGGGTGACGACGTGCTGATCGGCGGCGCCGGCCAAGACATCCTCGATGGCGGCACCGGCAACAACGTCCTGATCCAGGACGGGGCGGCGATGGCGGCAACGATGCTGCTCAACCAGGCCATGGCGGCGAGCTTCGTTCCGGCTGGCGACGGCCATGGCGAGATGCCGCTGGCCGATCCGCACGCGGCGCAGACCCAGACGCTCGCTCCTCCGCAGCACGCCTGACGCTCCGGCCTGGAGAACGCCCATGACGACGCACGCGGCCTCGACCGATACGGGGCTCGACGCGCTCTTGACCTTGCTTCATCTGCAAGGCGTGGCGGCCGACCGCGATCAGCTCAGGCACCGGCTAGGCACGGCAAGCTTCGGCGCAGCGGACATCATCCGCTGCGCCAGGTCGCTCGGACTGAAAGCACGAACCTATCGAACGCAATGGAGCCGTCTGTCGGACAGTCCGCTGCCGGCAATCGCGATGCTGCGTGACGGCAGTTTCATGGTCATCGCAAAAGCCTCCGCCGACAAGGTGCTGGTGCAGTCGCCGGTGGCGCGGCGGCCGGTGTTCATGGAGCGCGACGAGCTGTGCGCGATCTGGGACGGTGGATTGATCCTGATGGCCCGGCGCGCCGGACTGTCCGACCCCGGACGTGCCTTCGACATCACCTGGTTCATCGGCGCGATCGGAAAATACCGGCGGCTGTTCGGCGAGGTGCTGGCCGCCTCGTTCTTTCTCCAGCTGTTTGCGCTGGTCTCGCCGCTGTTCTTTCAGGTCGTGATCGACAAGGTGCTGGTGCACCGCTCGCTGTCCACGCTCGACGTGCTCGTGATCGGCCTCGTCGTCGTCTCGCTGTTCGACACCGTGCTCGGAATTTTGCGCAATTATCTGTTCTCGCATACGACCAACCGCATCGACGTCGAGCTGGGGGCCCGCCTGTTCCATCATCTGCTGGCGCTGCCGATGGCCTGGTTTCAGGCCAGGCGAGTCGGCGATTCCGTGGCGCGGGTCCGCGAGCTCGAGAACATCCGCAATTTCATCACCAGCTCGTCGCTGACGCTTGTCATCGACCTGGTCTTCACCTCGGTGTTTTTGGCGGTGATGTTCGCCTATTCGCCGATGATGACCTGCATCGTGCTCGGATCGTTTCCGTTCTACATCGCGATCTCGGCGGTCGCGACGCCACTGTTTCGCCGCAGGCTGGAGGAGAAATTCCGCCGCGGCGCCGAGAACCAGGCTTTTCTGGTCGAGAGTGTCAGCGGCATCGAGACGCTGAAGGCGATGGCGGTCGAGCCGCAGATGCAGCGCCGCTGGGAGGAGCAGCTCGCCGGCTACGTCTCGGCGAGTTTTGGCGTCACCAGCCTCGGCAACACCGCGAGCCAACTGGTGCAGTTCGTCAGCAAGGTCGTCACCGCTGCGATCCTCTATGTCGGCGCGCGGCTTGTGATCGGGGACGGCCTGACCGTCGGCGAGCTCGTGGCGTTCAACATCTTTGCAGGGCGCGTCTCGGCGCCGGTGCTGAGGCTGGCGCAGGTCTGGCAGGATTTTCATCAGGCACGGCTCTCGATCGCCCGGCTCGGCGACATCCTCAACAGCGCCGCGGAGCCGGCTTACTCGGCGGCCCGCGCCGGGCTGCCGGCACTGCAGGGCAATATCCGCTTCGAGCACGTCGCGTTCCGCTACCGGCTCGACGGGCCGGAAATCCTGCACGACGTCTCGTTCGATATTCCGGCCGGCCAGACCGTCGGCATTGTCGGATCGTCGGGCTCGGGCAAGAGCACCTTCGCAAAGCTGGTGCAACGGCTCTATGTACCGCAGGGCGGCCGCGTGCTGATCGACGGCATGGATCTTGTCATGACCGACCCGGCCTGGCTGCGGCGGCAGATCGGGGTGGTTCTCCAGGAGAACATGCTGTTCAACCGCTCGGTGCGCGACAACATCGCGCTCGCCGATCCGACCCTGCCGATGGACCGAATCATGGAAGCGGCGAAGCTTGCGGGCGCCCATGATTTCATTCTGGAGCTCCCGGAGGGCTACGACACCGTCGTCGGCGAGCGCGGCTCGACGCTCTCGGGCGGGCAGCGCCAGCGCATCGCGATCGCCCGCGCACTCGTGACCAATCCGCGCATCCTGATCTTCGACGAAGCCACCAGCGCGCTCGACTATGAAAGCGAGCGGATCATCCATGACAACATGAAGGACATCGCGAAGGGCCGCACTGTCCTGATCATCGCGCATCGTCTCTCCACCGTCCGCGGCGCCGACCGCATCTTCACGCTGGAGCGCGGCCGTCTGGTCGAGGACGGCACGCATGACGCCTTGATCAGGAACGGCGGCCGCTATGCCACCTTGCACCGGCTTCAGGGAGGGATCTATGAGGTCGGCTAGCACCGCGCCGGCCCGGAAGCCGGAGCAGACCGTCGTTCCCTTCCGGAAGGCGAAGAGCCGGCGTGCCGAGGAAATCGCCTTTCTCCCGGCAGCGCTGGAGATCACCGAAACCCCGCCATCGCCGATCGGCCGCGCCATCGCGATGGCGCTGATGGCCCTTGTCTGTGCGGCGCTCGCATGGTCCGCGTGGGGTACGATCGACATCGTGGCGTCCGCGACCGGCAAGGTGGTGTCGAGCGGGCGCAGCAAGGTGGTGCAGCCGTTCGAGACCGGCGTGGTGCGCGCCATCCAAGTGCAGGACGGGCAGGCGGTCAAATCCGGCGACGTGCTGATCGAGCTCGATCCAACCGTGAACGCCGCGGAGCGCGATCACCTGCACGACGATCTCGTGGCCGAACGTCTCAATAGCGCGCGCCTCCGCGCGGCGCTGGCCGCGGGCGAGGATGGCTCCGCCGATCTCGTTCCTCCCGCGAATGCCGATCCATCGCTGGTCGCGACGCAGCAGCAGCTTCTCGCCAACCAGGTGAGCGAGCACCGCGCCAAGCTCGCGGCCCTTGAACGCCAGGAGGCGCAGAGGGACGCCGAGCATCAGACCATCGCGGCGACGATCCACAAGCTGGGTGCATTGCTCCCCGTGACCGAGCAGCGCGTCGATATCCGCAAGACGCTGATGGAGAAGGAGATCGGTTCGAAGCTGACATATTACGAGACGCTTCAGCTCCAGATCGAGCAGCAGGAGGAGCTCGGTGTCCAACGCAGCCGCCTGAAGGAGGCCGAGCAGGCCGCCGCCGCGATCCGCGAGACCCGCATCCAGGCCGTGGCCGAGTATCGCAAAAGCCTGTCCGATGAGCTTGCCAAGAGCGGGCAGAAGGCCAACGGGATTGCGCGGGACCTGATCAAGGCGCAGCAGAGGACGCAGCTCCAGCAATTGACGTCACCGGTCGACGGCGTCGTGCAGCAGCTCGCGGTCCACACCATCGGCGGCGTGGTCACGCCGGCGCAGTCGCTGCTCGTGATCGTGCCGTCAGACACGCGGCTCGAGATCGAGGCGATGATCTCCAACCGCGACATCGGCTTTGTCGAGGCCGGGCAGGGCGCTGCCATCAAGGTCGACACCTTCAACTTCACCCGTTACGGCCTTTTGGAAGGCCGGGTGCTGAGCGTCTCGCAGGACGCCATCATTCGCGACCGACCGCCGGAGCGTAGCGGCGACCGCGCGGCCGGGACGCGGCACGATAGCAGCGAGCCCGACGGGCAGGAGCTCAGCTACAGCGCGCGTATCTCGCTCGATCGCGCGCAAATGCAAGTGGAAGATCGGCTCGTGAACCTGTCGCCGGGAATGGCCGTGACGGTGGAGATCCGAACCGGCTCGCGCACGATTCTGAGCTATCTGCTGTCGCCGCTGCAGCGCTACCGGCACGACATCATGCGGGAGCGTTAGTTCGCCGCCTGATCAAACTGCGCGCTCGCCTCGAGCCACTGTTCTTCCGCGCGCGCCAGCGCGTCGGCGGCGTTGGCGCGAGCCTTCGACAGTTGCGCGGCCTGCCTGGGATCCCGGGTGAAGATGTCGGGCAGGGCGAGCGCGGCGTCGATCTTGGCGATGATGTCGCTGACGCGCGCAATCTCGCTCTCGGCCTCCGCGATGCGTTTCTTCAGCGAGCCGCGATTGTCCGATTTGGGGCGCTGCGGCTTTTCGCTCGCCATGCTGCGCTCGCGCGGGGCGGGCTCGCCGTTGCGCGAGGACAGCACCAGGCGGCGGTACTCGTCGAGGTCGCCATCGTAATTGGTCACGGTGCGGTCGGCGACGATCCAGAGCTGGTCGGCGCAGGCCTCGATCAGGTAGCGGTCGTGCGAGACCATGATGATCGCGCCGGGAAACTCGTTGATCGCTTCGGCAAGGGCAGCGCGGCTGTCGATGTCGAGATGGTTGGTCGGCTCGTCCAGGATGATCATGTTGGGGCCGAAGAAGGTGGCAAGGCCCAGCAGGAGCCGGGCCTTCTCGCCGCCCGAGAGTTTGCCGGCCTTGGTGTCGGCCGCCTTGCCGGAGAAGCCGATCGCGCCGGCGCGGGCCCGCACCTTGGCTTCGGGCGCATCGCCCATCAGCTTGCGGACGTGGTCATAGGTGGAGGCGTCCTCGTTCAGCTCGTCGAGCTGATGCTGGGCGAAATAGGCGATCGACAGCTTGTCCGCGCGCGTCACCTTGCCCGAGAAGGGGGCGAGACGCGCGGCGAGCAGCTTGACGAGTGTCGACTTGCCGTTGCCGTTGGCGCCCAGTAGCGCGATGCGATCGTCGTTGTCGATGCGTAGCGTCACGCGGCTCAGCACCGGTGTCGCCGGATCGTAGCCGACCGAGGCGTTGTCGACGGCGATGATCGGCGGCGAAAGGATTTTCTCCGGTGCCGGGAAGGTGATTTCGCGGACGTCCTCCGTCACCAGCGCCGTGATCGGCTTCAGCCGCTCCAGCATTTTTACGCGCGATTGGGCCTGGCGCGCCTTGGACGCCTTGGCCTTGAAGCGGTCGACGAAGGCCTGCAGGCGGGCGCGCTCGGCCTCCTGGCGCTTGACCGCCTTGGCGTCGAGCAGCTCGCGCGCGGCGCGCTGCTCCTCGAAGGAGGAATAGGTGCCCTTGTAGAGCGTGAGCTTGCCGCGCTCCAGATGCAGGATCTGGTCGACCGAGCTATCCAGCAAGTCGCGGTCGTGGCTGATCACGATCACGGTGCGCGGATAATGCGCGAGATGATCCTCCAGCCACAGCGTGCCTTCGAGGTCGAGATAGTTTGTGGGCTCGTCGAGCAGCAACAGGTCGGGTGCTGCAAACAGCGTCGCCGCCAGCGCGACGCGCATGCGCCAGCCGCCGGAGAATTCGGCGCAGGGCCGCAACTGGTCGGCGGCGGAGAAGCCAAGGCCGGAGAGGATGGCGGCCGCACGTGCGGGCGCCGAATGCGCGTCGATATCGACGAGCCGGGTCTGGATCTCGGCGATCCGGTGCGGATCGGTCGCGCTCTCGGCTTCGTGAAGCAGCGCGTCGCGCTCGAGGTCGGCCTTGAGCACGACCGAGATCAGGCTTTCGGGGCCGTTCGGTGCTTCTTGCGCCAGGCTGCCCACGCGCCAGCGGGGCGGCAGCGTCACCGAGCCGTGCTCGGCCGCAAGCTCGCCGCGGATCACCTTGAACAGCGTCGATTTGCCGGTGCCGTTGCGCCCGACCATGCCGACCCGCGAGCCGGGCGTGATCTGCACGGAGCTGTTATCGATCAGAAGGCGTCCGGCGAGGCGGATGGAGAGGTCGGTGATGGAGAGCATGCGGCCTTGTCACCGCAGCCGGGATCAAACGCAACCCGATTTTTCGCAAGCCAATATTTCGTCAGTGCTGGTCGCGCTCGCGCTTCCTCAACTCGTCCATCAGCTGTTCGAGATGCGTCGGGAGCCGGGGTTCGGGGCGAATGCTCTGCTGCAGCCGTTCGCCCACGGCATCGCAAATCGCGCGGCTGGTGCGCCGGTCGATCTGTTCGCTGTCATTGGCAGAAGGGCTAGCCATCGCAGGGTTCCGTATTTGCAAAGTAAACGACACGGTACCAAGTCATTGGCGCCCAAATGGTTTCGCGAGCGTCAGGCTGGCCTGGCATTCTAGTAAAAATTGTATGAATTCGTCGTATCTGCCCAAATGCAAGGCCCCGGCGGGGGGAACGCCGGGGCCTTGCTTGGAAGGTACTGCAGGGGGAACAGTACCTCAGGAAGGTATTTAGAAAGGTGCTTCAGAAGGTGCTTGCGGGCTCAGTAGCAGCGGTTGATCAGCCGCCAGCGGGGTCCCCAGGGGGTCGGCACCAGCCGGCGCACATAGCAGCCGCCATAACCGTAGGAGACGGGAGCAGCATAGAAGCGCGGTCCGCCCCAGCCCCAGCCGCCGTGATGCCAGCCGCCACCGCCGTGCCAGCCCCAGCCGCCGCCATGCCAGTGAGCGGAGGCGGAGGTGGGAGCCAGCGCGGCACCCAGCGCGACCGCGGCGACTGCAGCGAGCGAAAGTTTCCTCAACATGGTGATCTCCTCAAAACTGCCGGCGCGGGGCAATCGCGTCGATGGAAAGGCCGCCGAAACGGTTCGCCTCGGGGGGAGGCTTTGGTTTCGATGGAGTTGACGTTACGCCAGCGAGACTGAACCAAAACCTGATAGAGCCTTCAGATTGGGTTCATCTCCGTGAAATCGTCGTAATCCATGTTGGAATCCGGCCGGGCGAAGCGACCGCAAAGCCGTTCCGGCGGTCGCTTGCCGGATCGCGAAGGCGCCGATATAAGCCCCGCAACTCCGAACCACCCTTTTTCTCTTCAAGGACAAGATCATGGCCATTGAACGCACTTTCTCGATCATCAAGCCCGACGCGACTGCGCGTAACCTGACCGGCGCCGTGAACGCCGTGATCGAGAAGGCGGGCCTGCGCATCGTCGCGCAGAAGCGCATCCGTATGACCAAGGAACAGGCCGAGACGTTCTACGCCGTCCACAAGGCCCGTCCGTTCTTCGGCGAGCTCGTGGAGTTCATGACCTCGGGCCCGGTTGTGGTCCAGGTGCTGGAAGGCGAGGGCGCGGTCGCCAAGTACCGTGACGTAATGGGCGCGACCGATCCGTCCAAGGCGGCCGACGGCACCATCCGTAAGCTCTACGCAAAGTCGATCGGCGAGAACTCCGCCCACGGCTCGGACGCCCCGGAGACCGCCGCGATCGAGATCGCGCAGTTCTTCTCGGGCAACGAGATCGTCGGCTGAGCTTTCAGCCGATAAGTTAAGTCGACGGGGCGAAAGGACGTATTGTGAACTGGCTCTGGCAGATCTTCGATCCCGCCACGATCGGGGCATTCTTCACCCAGTTCCGCAATGAGATGGCCGAGCCGACCTTCTGGATTGCGGTCGGCAAGATCATCTGGATCAACATCCTTTTGTCCGGCGACAATGCGCTGGTGATTGCGCTTGCCTGCCGCGGCCTGACGCCGCGGCATCGGCTGTGGGGCATGGTGCTCGGGGCGGGCGCTGCGGTGCTGCTGCGGATCATCTTCACCGGCATCGTCGCGAGCCTGATGGCGCTGCCGTACCTCAAGCTGGTCGGCGGCCTCGCGCTGATCGTGATCGCGGCAAAGCTGCTCGTGCCCGAAAACGAGGACGAGGACGGCGTCGAGTCGGCCTCGCATCTGTGGCAGGCGGTGCAGATCGTCGTCATCGCCGACATCGTGATGAGCCTCGACAACGTCATTGCGGTCGCCGCGGCGGCCAATGGCAGCGTGCCGCTGCTGGTGCTCGGCCTTGCCATCAGCGTGCCCCTGATCGTCGCCGGTGCGGCGCTGATCATGGCGCTGCTGTCGAAGCTGCCGATCCTGGTCTGGGCCGGCGCGGCGCTGCTCGGCTGGATCGCGGGCGAGGTGATCGCAACCGATCCCGGCATCGCGCCGAAGCTGCACACGCTATCCGAAGGTCCGTTCGGCGCCTCGCTGGACAAGATGCTCGGCAGCCTGCACATCCCGCCGCAATTCGCCCATGGCGGCGGTGGCGCGGAATATCTCTGCGCAGCGCTCGGCGTCATCGTCGTGCTGCTGGTCGGCTCGATCTGGCGCCGGCGCAGCCTGAGTCTCGCCGCGCTCGAGCACGCAAAAGCGTCAGCTGAATAAGCCCTACCGCCGTACGATCGACCCCGATCGTCCGATCAGGCGGGCGAGCTGCTTGAAGCGGCTGCCGACGCGGTCGGCGACGAGATCGCCGAGCCTGTGCTCGAACACCAGCATCAGGTTGCGCCCCTGGCTGCGGAAATGCGTGGCGGGTAGCACGCCCGGGCGCGCCGCCGAGATCAGATGCGCGACACGGAACGCCGCCCCAAGGAGGCGGGCGCGCTCGAGCTGCGCCGGTGTCAGCAGTTCCTGCATCGTCAGCGGCGGCTGGTTCTCTTCGCTCAAGCCCGCATAGCGATAGAACACCGACAGGCCGACAAAGGCGCGCTCGATGTGCGTGATTGCGCCGAAATTGCCGTTGACGACGAGGCTCAGCGTTTGCTCGCCGCGATGGTCGGGATGCACGCGCCAGCCGATGTCGGAGAGCAGGCAGGCGGCGTGGCGAAGCCGGCGGTCCTCCCCGGTCTCGCGCAGCTTGACAACGCGCGCGAGGCGGTCGGTCCAGGCGATCAGCTCGCGCGCATGCTTGGCCGAGCGTGACAGCAGCTGGTTCAGCTCTTCCGCCGCGCAGATCAGCCCGTCCTTGTTGCGCTCGCTCTCCGAGAGCTTCTCGTGCAGCAGACCTTCGCGCACCCCGAAGGTCGAAAACACGATGGTCTTCGGTTTTGCGACCCGGATGATGTGCTCGAGCACCAGCGCGGCATAGGTGAGGAGAGGGCGCCGCGCATCCGCGACGACCTCGATGTCGGCGAGCATGTTGGCGGCTGCAAGACGACGCAGACGACGCGAAAAGTCGAGCGCTTCGGCGGCCGAAATCGAATAGCCGTGCATCACCTGGAGCGGGTAGCCGCTCTGGATGATGTGGATGCGCGCAAGCGCGCGCCAGGTGCCGCCGACCGCATAGAAGCTGCGGCCGCTGCCCGCCTTGAGCTGCGCCACATCGTCGATTGCCTCGCGGACGATGCGGTCGGCGCGCTTGAGCGATTTGTGCGCGAGGTCCTGCAGCGCGAGGCCGCCGAGCGGCAGCGTCACGCCGCTGCGCACGCTGTTCCCGCGCACGTCGATCAGCTCGAGCGAGCCGCCGCCGAGATCGCCGACGATGCCGTCGGGGCGGTGAATGCCCGAGAGCACGCCGAGCGCCGACAGCTTCGCTTCGCGCGGTCCCGACAGGATCTCGATCTTCACGGCGCAGATGCGCTCGGCTTTGGCGATAAAGTCGGGGCCGTTGGAAGCATCGCGGCAGGCCGCGGTTGCAATCGCAAACACGCGGCCGACCTGCATCACGCGGCACAACGCCCGAAAACGCTTCAACGAGGTCAGCGCCTTGTCGACGGCATCCGGCGCGAGCAGGCCCGTGCTCTGCACCTCTCGCCCGAGGCCGCACAGCGTCTTCTCGTTGAAGATCGGAATCAGGCTCCGTGTCAGTCCCTTGTAGACGACGAGACGAACCGAGTTGGAGCCGATGTCGATGACCGCGACGCTAGCGCCACGCTTGCGCGGCCGTTTCAAGGCAGAAATCTCCGGTCAGGACTGATGGCGTTCGTTTCTGCGCGTGAGACGGCGCGGCGAGGATTCCTTGAGCGACTTTCCACGGCCAGACAGACTCGGATTTGTCATGAAGTAGTTGTGCACGTTGAAAGGCTCCTCGCCCTTCGCGGTCTTCATACGCGTTGAAGACCCGTCCGGCAACAATTGCCAGCTCTGCTCATTGTCCTTCAGGTTCGCGACCATGATCTGTTCGAGAACCTGCTGATGCACCGTGGGATTTTGCAGCGGACACAGCACCTCGACGCGCCGGTCGAGGTTGCGCGGCATCATATCGGCTGACGAGATATACACAGCCGCTTTCGCGCTCGGCAGGCCCTGGCCCATGCCGAAGCAGTAGATTCGGCCGTGCTCCAGAAAGCGTCCGATGATCGACTTGACGCGGATGTTCTCCGACAGGCCGGGAATGCCGGGTCGCAGGCAGCAGATACCGCGGACCACGAGCTCGACCTGCACGCCCGCCTGTGAGGCCTCGTAGAGCGCGTCGATGATATCGGGGTCGACCAGCGCATTCATCTTCATCCAGACCGCGCCGGGCTTGCCGTGACGCGCGTGCTCGGTCTCGCCCTGGATGTGCTCGATGATGCGCTTGCGCAGGGTCAGCGGCGACACCGCCATCTTTTCCAGATCGCTTGGTGCGGCGTAGCCCGTGATGAAGTTGAACACGCGCGCGGCGTCGCGGCCAATGGTCGGTTCCGAGGTGAAGTAAGAGAGGTCCGTATAAATACGCGCGGTGACCGGGTGATAGTTGCCGGTGCCGGTATGGACGTAAGTGGTGAGGCTGCCGCCTTCGCGGCGTACCACCATCGAAAGCTTCGCGTGCGTCTTCAACTCGAGGAAGCCGTAGACGACCTGCACGCCGGCCCTTTCGAGGTCGCGCGCCCAGCGGATGTTGGCTTCTTCATCGAAGCGCGCCTTCAGCTCGATCAGCGCGGTGACGGACTTGCCGGCTTCGGCCGCTTCCGCCAGCGTGCGCACGATCGGCGAGTTGTTGGAGGTGCGGTAAAGCGTCTGCTTGATCGCGACGACGTCGGGGTCACGTGCGGCCTGCTGCAGGAACTGCACCACCACGTCGAAGGATTCGTAGGGATGATGGACGACCAGGTCCTTCTGGCGAATGGCGGCAAAGATGTCGCCGCCATGCTCGCGCACGCGTTCGGGATGGCGCGGCACGTAAGGGGTGAATTCGAGATCGGGCCGGTCGAGCCGGGTGAGCTGCGAGAGCTCGTTCATGGCGAGCACGCCGTCGACCAGGAACACTTCGTCGTCGGCGGCCGACAGCGCGTGCTGCACGAAGCTGCGCAGCTGCTCCGGCATCTTGGCGTCGATCTCGAGCCGGATCACCGACCCGCGGCGGCGGCGCTTCAGCGCGGTCTCGAACAGGCGGACGAGGTCTTCGGCCTCTTCCTCGATTTCGAGCTCGGAGTCGCGGATGATGCGGAAGGCGCCCTGGCCGTGCAGATTGTAACCGGGGAACAGGCGATTGATGAAAAGGCCGGTCACCTGCTCCAGCGAGATCAGGCGCACCACCTTGCCGTCGGCCGGCAGGCGGATGAAGCGGTCGATCTTGCCGGGCATGCGGATCAGCGCGTTCATCTGCTTGCCGTCGATGGCGCGCGTGAGCTGGAGCGCGATGGTGAAGCCGAGGCTCGGGATGAACGGGAAGGGGTGGGCCGGATCGATCGCCAATGGCGTCAGTAGTGGGAACACGTTGTTGAGGAAATAATCCTCGAGCCAGGTCCGCTCCGCCTTGGTGACCTCCTTGCCGTCGACCAGCACGATGCCGACCCCGGCGAGGGTACCGCGCAAATCGGCCCAGATCGCCTGCTGGTCGGAAGCAAGCCGCGAAACGGTGCGGTTGATGAGCGCGAGTTGCTCGGACGGGGTCAGGCCATCGGGGGCACGTTCGGCGATACCCTCGCGCACCTGCGCCTTGATGCCGGCGACGCGGACCATGAAGAATTCGTCGAGGTTATTTGCGGAGATCGACAGGAATCGTACCCGCTCCAGCACCGGATGGCTGGGATTGACCGATTCCTCCAGGACACGGCGGTTGAAATGCAGCCAGGAGAGTTCGCGATTGATGAATCGCTCGGGGCTTGAGGCGATCGCCGGAAGGCTCTCGGATTCCGTAGCTTTCTCTTTTGTTTCAATAGCTTGCACGGAATCCATGAGAAGTCGGTCCATTCAGTTCGCCCCAGTTTGCGATTTATGCGCAAAGCCGGCCGGAGCATGTGTTAGTGCGATGACGTTTCGATGACATTGATGTTCGGCTGCCTCGCCGCGTCAAGCGGGCGCAAAGGGGACCAAAGGGGGACTTGGCGGTCAGGCGTCGCGCAGCAGTTCAGCAGCGAGCGCCCGGGTGACGGGGCGGCCGAGCCGGAGCGCCTCGCCGTCGAGCAGCTCCACGGCGCGCCGGGCGGCGGCCGACGACCGCTCCAGCCGGGTCGCGAGGTAGCTGACCACGCTTTCGTCCACGGAGAGCTGGCGGTCGGCGCAGAACTTGACGATCAGGCCGCGGAACAGCTGGTCGTCTGGCGGCGCCAGCGAAATCACCGGAATCGTCCGCAGCCGGGAGCGGAGGTCTCGGAGCTCCACCTCGATCGCCGCCGGCGCCTCACGTCCGGTGAACAGCACATAGGCGCCGTCTTCGCGGGCGAGGTTCATCAGATGGAAGAGGGCGCGCTCGTCAAAATCCGTGGCCTTGAGATCCTCGACCACCAGCGCGCCGGTCGCGAGCGCGCCGGGGACGCTGGCTGCGGTCAGCGCATTGGCCGCGCTCGAACGGGCGCCGGCCTCCTCGGCCCAGATCGCGCCGAGATGGCTCTTGCCTGAGCCTTCGGGGCCGGCGAGCCACATGACCCGGTTCGGCCATTCCGGCCAGCCGTCGATCAGCGCGAGGCCTGCGGCATTGGCAGGGCCCTCGAGGAAATTGTCCCGGCTGAGGCTCTCCGCATGCGGAAGCGAAAACGCCAATTGTCGGGGATGAACGCGGCCTGCCACGCTTGCTTTGCTCCGTGCCGGCGCGCCGGCTGTGTTTGAAGAGGATAGACTTATTCGATCGGGAGTTGGCCTTTTGCGGGGCCGCCTCCCGGCTCATTTGGCCCCGACCGTGCTACTTGCCATCAATAGTGCTCATGTGCCGTAGCCACTCGACGAGATAGAGCGACACGGAGGACAGCGTGAACACCGTAACGAGGCCCATCAGGATTATATCATAGGGCCCCGACTTGAAGCCGAAGGCGAGCGAGGCCAGCACCAGCGCCGCATAGGCCACCTGGGCCGCGGTGTTGAGCTTGGAGACCATCGACGGCTTCATCTCGACCGGCTTGTCGAACAGCCAGGACACGATCACTGCCGCCACGATCATGATGTCGCGCGACACCACCAGGATCACGATCCAGCGCGGAATGTCGCCCCAGATGCCGAGCGCGAGGTAGATCGACACCAGCAGCGCCTTGTCGGCCAGGGGGTCGAGCAGGGCGCCTAGCTCGCTCGCCATGTTGAAGCGCTTGGCCAGAAAGCCGTCGACGGCGTCGCTGATGCCGGCGACCAGGAAGACGGTGAACGCCACCTCCATTTGGCTCGACACGATGGCCCAGACGATGATCGGGACCAGCATGATGCGGCCCAGGGTAATGATGTTCGGAATACTCACGCGGCGCTTCCCGGCACCCGACCTGACCTCGAAATCCGGCCCCTTGGAGGCCGAACCGGTTGATATCTACATAGTATAGGGCGGGGCGCCACGCTTGCCATTGCGTGTCCCCGGAATTCGACGTAACCAGCCGCAAACCCACTGGAAATCGGGCATGACCGACCGCAAAAACGGCCTCACTTACGCCGATTCAGGCGTCGATATCGACGCGGGCAACCGCCTGGTCGACCTGATCAAGCCGATGGTGCGCGCCACTGCACGGCCAGGCGCCGACGCCGAGATCGGCGGATTCGGCGGCCTGTTCGACCTCAAGGCGGCCGGCTTCAAGGACCCTGTCCTGGTCGCGGCCACCGACGGCGTCGGCACCAAGGTCAAGGTCGCGATCGAGACCGGCCTGCATGGCGGGATCGGCATCGACCTCGTCGCCATGAGCGTCAACGACCTCGTGGTGCAGGGCGCCGAGCCGCTGTTCTTCCTCGACTATTTTGCCTGCGGCAAGCTCGACCCGGAGGCGACCGCCTCGATTGTCGCCGGCGTCGCCGAAGGCTGCCGTGAGTCCGGCTGCGCGCTGATCGGCGGCGAGACCGCTGAAATGCCCGGCCTCTACAAGGACGGCGACTATGATCTCGGCGGCTTTGCCGTCGGCGCAGCCGAGCGGGGCACGCTGCTGCCGCGCAAGGACATTGCCGCGGGCGACGCCGTGATCGGCCTGGCCTCGTCGGGCGTGCACTCCAACGGCTTCTCGCTGGTGCGCAAGATCGTGGAACAATCCGGCCTCGGCTTCGAGGCGCAGGCGCCGTTCGCGCCGGTGATGACGCTTGGCGGTGCGCTGCTGACGCCGACGCGGCTCTACGTCAAATCCTGCCTGCGCGCGATCCGCGAAACGGCTGCGGTGAAGGGCCTCGCCCACATCACCGGCGGCGGCTTCACCGACAACATTCCGCGCGTGCTGCCGAGCCATCTCGGTGTCGGCATCGATCTGGCGCGCCTGCCCGTGCTGCCCGTGTTCAAATGGCTGGCGGCGCAAGCCGGCATCGCCGAGCTCGAAATGCTCAGGACCTTCAACTGCGGCATCGGCATGATTGCGATCGTCGAGCCTGAGAAGGTCGACGAGGTCGTGCGGGTTTTCACCCATGCCGGCGAGACCGTGGCGCAACTCGGCACCGTGATCCCGGCCGAGGGCGAGCACCGCGTCGTCTATAACGGCCATCTCGACCTGGCGCTGTGATGAAGCGCCGCGTCGCCATCCTGATTTCCGGCCGCGGCTCCAACATGTCCGCGCTGATCAAGGCAGCAAGCGCGGCGGATTTTCCTGCCGAAATCTCGCTCGTCGTCTCGAACAAGGCCGACGCGCTCGGGCTCGAACGGGCCAAGGCGGCCGGCGTGAAAACGCAGGTGATCGAGAGCAAGCCGTTCGGCAAGGATCGCGCCGGCTTCGAGGCGGTGCTGCAGGCAGCGCTCGACCTGCACGGCATCGAGCTGATTTGCCTCGGCGGCTTCATGCGCCTGTTCACCGCCGAATTCGCCAGGGCCTGGTACGGGCGGATGCTCAACATCCATCCCTCGCTGCTGCCGTCCTTTCCCGGCCTCGATCCGCACGGCCAGGCCTTGCGCGCCGGCGTAAAGCTGTCCGGCGCGACGGTGCACTTCGTGATCCCCGAGACCGACGCCGGTCCGATCGTGATGCAGGGCGCGGTGCCCGTCGGCGACCATGATACTGGCGAAACGCTGTCGGAGCGCATCCTCGAAGTCGAGCACCGCATTTATCCCGCAGCGCTGAGCCTGCTTGCGACCGGCAAGGTCCGGATCGAAGGCGATGTTTGCAAGACGGTGGGCAGTTCGGCGTCGGAGAATTTTTTGGTTGCGCCCGTGGTGAGCTAGGGCAGAACCGCGCGGCTGTTCGATATAGTTTGCCGGCTCGCCGTTGCCGACATATCCGAGAATGCGGACACCTGCCGCGGTCTCCTCTCCTGCGAACCGAGTACGTTTCAAGATTGCTCGGACGAGGTCGCGCTGCTGCGGCGTTTCCACGGACAGTTCTACCCACTCCATCCACGCCCAGCCGTCTTGCAGCCAATGATAATACCATTCTCCATCCGGGGAGCCGTGGACGCCGCTTTCAAAGTCTTTGCAACGAAAAGCGGGTTGATCGGCTCGGTCGAGGTCGAGTATTGCAGTTCGCACGTCTCGCCATTTGGTGTCATTAGCGAGAGAAATACTCCGATCGTTGTACCATCGCTCTATCGCTCACGGCGCTGCAAACGGGTCGAGCAGCGCCACACCGGTCGATTCAATATCGGCAATGTTGCGCGTCACCAGTGTTAGGCCGTGGACCTTGGCAGTGGCGGCGAGGAGACTGTCGATGAGTGGCAGCGGATTGGGAACTCCAAGGAGTGCCCAGGTGTCGGCGATGCTCTCATCAATGGGCAGAACCCGATCCGCAAGTCTTATCCTCATCTGCGAAAACCACTGATCGAGAGATTTTGCCTGGAGCGGATCGCTTCGCCTTTTTAGTTCGATGCCTCGGCTAATTTCAGCCAGAACCAAGACGCTGGTTCCGATTTCTTCGGCTGGGATCTGATTAACCCAACGAATGACGTTTGGGTCGGCCCGCTCGCGCTTACGAATTTCGGAAATGACGTTGGTATCGACCAGAAACTTCACAAGTCGACCTCTCGCCAGCCGTCACGCCGTGGCTGATCGAACACACCCTCGAACGCGTCATCGGGAAGTTCCGAGCCAAAAACATCGAAGGCCGTCCTGACCTCAGGATTGAGGAGGGCGCTGGCGAGCATCGATCGAAGTGCCGCAGCTCTTTCCGGTTTGTCGCGTAGGGTTTCCGCCAAGGCACGGATGAGGCTTGCGTCCTTCTTCGCGGCTTGGACTTCAACCCGTACCAAACCACGCGCTGCGGCGCGGCGCCGATGGGTTCGGGTTGCCTTTCGCTGGGATTTCGTCGACACGGCCGCTCCGAAATAAATCTCCGGTAATATAACCGGAAATCTACATAAAGACCAGTTGGAAGAAACAGGGCCAAAAACAAAATCCCCCGGCAGAGCCGGGGGCAACGTCATGATCTCTCGCGCTTAGCTTTGAGAGAAATCAGGAGACCTTGAGGTTTTCCGCGGATGCCTTGCCGCGGTTTTCCACGAGGTCGTATTCAACCGCCTGGTTTTCATTGAGGGTCGAGAGTCCGGCACGCTCGACGGCAGAGATGTGGACGAACACGTCCTTGTCGCTGCCGTTCGGCTTGATGAACCCGTAGCCCTTGGTCGGGTTGAACCATTTGACGGTGCCCTTTTGTGGCATCGTTAGTCTCCTCCGCTAGATACAAAAAAGACGCGGCCGCATTTCGCGTGCCACGCCACAAACGGGCTTCCGGAAGTCTGTTCGAGTCTTGAGTCTCAATGTCGCGAAACGCACAGCCGAGCGCCAATTCCGATTGTGTGCGGTATTCCAACACGAAAACCACGCGCTAGCAAGCCGCGCGCAAATTTCAAGGCCGGACCGGGCCTGCGCCGTTGCAATTTGCGACCTGTGGCCGCGGAACCACAATCAGGGGCAATCGCCCCTGCGATAGTGTGCCAAACGGTTGACCCTTAGTGGCAGTTCAGCACAAATCGCCGCACCCGCTCGCTGTTCGTGTTGTATTTTTGCGGGCCGTCATTTTGCTTTGGGATTTGTCATCATGAGCTGCCCCTCGCAGCCCTCCGGAACACGGCAGACGATCGGGCTGGACCGCGTCCGCCGGGTCGCGGCCGCGATTGCGATGGCCACTGCGATGGCCACTGCGATGGCCTTGGCAATCGTCGTGACGATATCGGCGGCGACGCCGGCGTTCGCGCAGAGCCCGACGCCCACTCCGACGCCCACTCCGACGCCGACGCCTACTCCGTCTCCGACGCCGATCCCGGTCCCGACGTCGACCAACTACGACCAGTCCGCCGGCAACTCCACGCTCAATCTCGGCTCGAACTTCCTGGAGCGCCTGGGAAATCAGGCCTCTGGCGGCGTCAATCGCGCGTTCCGCACCAACCCCGGCGGTGGCGGAGCCTCGGCGAGCACGGAGGATCCGCGTTACCGCACCTGGTACGAGGGCTACGGCATTTCGGTCCGGACCGATCCGCAAGGCGATTTCGTCGGCGACAAGCGCAAGACGTTCGGCGGCGTCGCCGGTTTCGGTGCGCGGGTCGCGCCGGGCGTCAATCTCGGCTTCTCCGTCGACCAGAGCCATACCGATATCGACGTGCCGCTCGCGCTGCAGTCGGCGTCGCTCGACCTGACCCAGATCGGCTTCAACGGCTCCGTCGACAAGGGACCGTGGACCTGGGCCTTTGCGGTGGTGCACGGTTTCGGCAAGGTCCATTCCAGCCGGGACACCGGCTTTGGTGTTGCGACGGCCGGCTATCGCGCCGCGGTCGACGGCGCACTGACCGAGATCAGCTACTACTGGACCAAGGACCAGATGCGCGTCGTGCCCAAGGGCGCGCTCGAATATGTGCGGGCCACCGGCGCGGCGTTCCAGGAGGCCGGCGGGCCCGATCCGCTCAACGTCGGCTCGAGCGCGCTCGCGCGCGCGCGCGTCATGATCGGCGCCGAGATCGGGCGATACTTCATTTTCGACCGGAAGATCCTGGACTTGTCAGCCTATGGCAAGTTCGTCGACAATTTCTATCAGGATCTGGGATCGGTCCAGGTCAGCCTGGGCACCCAGAGCATCATCGTCCCCGGCATCGGCGAGAGCCGCTACGGCATGGACGCCGGCGCCTCGGCGTCACTCAGCCTGACCAACACCGCGCGGCTCTACGTCAATTACGACGGCAAGTTCCGCAACGAGCTGACATCGCACCAGGGCACGATCGGCTTCGAATATCGGTGGTGAGGCGAGCTTACTTCGGCGTCGCTGCAACGTATCCGGACAATCCAAAGCCTTCGCGTGCCGCCGTCATCATCGGCACCAGCGCGTTTGGATGGATGAACTCGTCGCGGAAGCAGGGATGGGTCTTGGGGTCGAAGATCTTCTTCAGCCAGTCGACCACGATCTTGTGCCGCTCGGAGGCGCGGAACTCCTTGTGATAGGTGAGCCAAAGGTCGGCGTGGTGGCTGACGCCGAGGTCGACGGCGACAAGTGGCACACCGAGCGCGATCGATACCGTCGGCAGGAAGCCGATGCCGGCGCCGCGCTCGACCGCGTAGAGCACGCCGACGGAAGAATTGGTCTTGATCCCGACGATGCCTTCCAGCGATTTCAAACCGAGCACGCGGGCGTAGGCGCCGTCGTCGACCTGCGGCGCGCTCTGCTTGATGATGCGGTGGCTCGGCAACTCGGCGAGCGTCGCCGGCACGCCGTAGAGATCCGCATAGTCCCTGGAGACGAAGGGATAGATGTGCAGCCGGCCAAGCTTGGCGACGATGAGATCGGGATTGGTCGGCGGCTCGAGCTGGATCGCAATGTCCGACTCCAGCCGCGCGACGTCGGCCTGCTCCATCGCACAACGCAGGTCGACGGTGATCTTGCGATAAGTCTTCTGGAAATCGATCAGCCGCGGCAGGATCCAGAAATTGCCTGGGCCCTCCGTCACTGCGACGCGCACCGTGCCCGACGTGTCGTTTTGGGATCGCGAGGCGCGGCGGAAGACGTTGAAGGCGTGACGCTCCATATGCGCGACGTCGGCAATCATCGCGGTGCCTTCGTCGCTGAGCGTGAGCCCGCTCTGGTCGCGCAGGAAAAGCTTGCAGCCGATGCTCTCTTCGAGCCGGTCGATCCGGCGCATCAACGTGGTGGAGGTGAGCCCGAGCTCTTCGCCCGCATTTCGGAAGCTTTTAAATTTGGCGCAAGCTAAAAAGAGCTTCAAATCGTCCCAGGACGCATTTAGCGCTTCTTCATGGTGGTGCTTCATTGCAGCACCCCGGTGCAATACTTGCTGCATACTCCTGATCTCCAGCCGCTAGGCTTCTCCTCGTAGCGGCGTACAAAACCCCGGAACGATAGAGGCACGACATGGGTATGGAAAGGGGCTCGTTTGCCGCAAGGCATGATTTCGACGCTTTGCCGCTGAGCCCTGACGTGGATGTCCGGTGCGCGCAATTCGGGGAAATCGCCGCGCTTTCGGAAATGGCGCACCGCCTGGTGCCGGGTGTGCAGATAGGGGCGATGGAGCTTGCGAAGTATTTCGCCTTCGATCCCCAGAGCATCCTGACGTTCACCCGGAACGGCAATCTGCTCGGCGGCATGGCCTTCCTGTTTCTCAACGACCGCGGGCATGATGCATTGCTGCTCGACGATATCAGTCTGACGGCGCCCGAGACGCACTACCTCGCTTCCGCGAATGAGGATGTTTCGGCGATCTACATCTGGGCGATCGCGGCGACCGGCCGCGGCATCGCCGGTCTCGGCAAGGCCGCGGCTCATTTGCGGCAGATAAGGTTTCGCGGCGCGGACTGCTATGCGCAGCCGTCAACCGTGGCCGGACGCGAAATCATGAAGGCGACGGGCTTCGCGCCCATTTCGAGTTTCCAGCCCGACCTCTGGTGTTACGAGCGCCCCTGGCACCGGCAGCCCATGCTCATGCCGGGCGCGATCACCCAACCAAGGAGCTTTTCAGATGCACGGCACTAGGATTCCTCTCGCCAAGCCTGACTCCCGCGCCATCACCGTTCGCCTTGCGCGCGATCCGAGCGACCTCATGCTGGTCACGGCCATTCGCTCCGCGGTCTATCTTGCCGAGCAGGATTGTCCGTTTGACGAGGAGTTCGACGGCAACGACATGGTTGCCGCACATTTCATCGGCTACATCGGCAACGAGCCGGCGGGCTGCTTGCGGGTGCGCTTCTTCGGCGACTTCGCCAAGGTCGAGCGGCTTGCGGTGCGTCACCAATATCGGCGCTCGCGCATCTCGTTCAAGCTGGTGCAGGCCAGCGTCGACTATGTGAAGCGCAAGGGGTTCCGCAAGATCTATGGTCAGGCCCAGGACCGGCTGGTCGATTTCTGGGCTCATTTCGGCGCCAAGCCGCTCGGCCACAATCGCAAGATCACCTTCTCGGATTTCTCCTACACGGAAATGCTGCTGGAGATCGAGCCGGGGCCGGACGCGATCACGCTGGACAGCGATCCCTACGTGATCATCCGCCCCGAGGGCGACTGGGACCGGCCGGGCGTGCTGGATGCCTCGGCGGGACGGGCGGTGACCTCGCCGCTGCGGGACCTCGCGCCCGCCGATCGCTGAAACTGGTGCAGCTCGGCGCAAGATGATGCCGGTCTCTCTCCACGACGATCCGCTGGTCCTGGTCTGTGCGGACCTTCAGGTCGAATATCTGACCCCCGGGCGTCGCCACGTCATTCTCGATGGCGACGCCGCCATCTCGCGCTGCCTGGAACTGCTGACGCTGTGGCGCAGCAACCACTGGCCGGTGATGCATTTGAAGCGTATCGCGCAGGCTGCGTGGTTCAATCCGTCATCCAGGCTGACCGATTGGATCGCGGAAGCGAGGCCGCGTCCGGGCGAGATGACGTTCGAGCACCCGTTGCCCTCGGCCTACAGCTCGTCGCGTTTCGTGGACTACATGTCCAGCGTCCGCAATGTGCGTTGCGTGGTAACGGGCTTTTCGCTCGACGAGACCATCCTGGCCACCGTGGTCGAGGGATTTCACCGCAGCCACCGCTATCAGGTGGTCGTCGATGCCACGGCCTGCCGGCAGCCGGGAACGGGCGAGGCGGCCGCCTACAAGCAGTCGGTGGTGAATGTCATCGCCAACTTTGCTACACTCCAGTCCAGCGCCGAACTGATCAGAATCAGCGGCGCCGTCGCAGTCTGAGAGACGCGATCGGCGGATGGATGGGGTGGGACATTGTCTCGGGAGGACGAGCTCAAGGAGCTGGCGAACGAGCTGTCGCGTGCCGTCGAGACGGCGCGCCGGGTAGGCCTGTCCACGACCGTCTATCTGCTGTCGATGGCGCTGGTCGAGGTGCGGGAAGCTGTAGCAGACGGCGAGGGAGATGACGACGGCGCGGCCTGAGCGCCGTCTGGTGTGCGGCTTTGTGCATCGCTGCTGAGCGCTTGCTGCCGACGAATTGGCGTTGCAAGTTTTCCCTCGCCGCAATAGCCAAGTAGCCTGATAACCTAGCCTGATAACCGATCGATGGCGTTGGCCGTGCCGGCGACGTGATGACTTGAGGGATCCCTGCAAATGTCCATGCTGCCCAATTCGCAAGAAGCCCGCGATGTGGCCTACCAGCTCCACGCCTACACCAACGCGCGCGCCCATCAGCAGGCAGGTCCCCTGGTGATCGAGCGCGGCGAGGGCCCCTACGTGTTCGATGCGTCGGGCAAACGCTATTTCGAGGCGATGGCGGGCTTGTGGAGCGTCGGGCTCGGCTTCAACGAAAAGCGGCTGGTCGAGGCCGCGCACAAGCAGATGCAGGCGCTGCCGTTCTATCACACCTTCTCCGCCAAATCGCACGGGCCCTCGATCGACCTCGCCGAGAAGCTGGTCGCGCTCGCGCCGGTGCCGATGAGCAAGGTGTTCTTCACCAATTCCGGCTCGGAGGCGAACGACACCGTCCTCAAGCTGATCGCCTATCGTTCGAATTCGCTCGGTCAGCCCCAGCGTAAGAAGATCATCAGCCGCATGCGCGCCTATCACGGCGTCACCATTGCCTCGGCGAGCCTCACGGGCCTGCCCAACAACCACCGTTCGTTCGATCTGCCGCTGCCGAACATCCTGCACACGGGCTCGCCGCATTTCTACAAGGACGGCGCGCCCGGCGAGAGCGAGGAAGCCTTTGCGACGCGCCGGGCCGAGGAGCTCGACGCGCTGATCCAGAAGGAAGGGCCTGATACGATCGCGGCCTTCATCGGCGAGCCGGTGATGGGGGCGGGCGGCGTCATCGTGCCGCCGGCGACCTATTGGGACAAGATCCAGGCGGTCCTGAACAAGTACGACATCTTGCTGATCGCCGACGAGGTGATCTGCGGCTTTGGACGCACCGGCAAGATGTTCGGCTGCGAGACCTATGGCATCAAGCCCGATGCGATCGTCGTTTCCAAGCAGATCACCTCGAGCTACTTCCCGCTGTCGGCGATCATCATGAACGAGCGCATGTTCGAGCCGATCGCGGACGAGAGCAACAAGATCGGCGTGCTCGGCCACGGCTTCACCGCCGGTGGCCATCCGGTCGGCTCGGCGATTGCGCTGGAAAACCTCAAGATCATCGAGGAGCGCGGCCTGGTCGCGCATGCCGCCGAGCTCGGCGGTTACATGCAAGGCAAGCTGCGCGAGCTGACCAGCCATCCGCTGGTCGGCGAGGTCCGCGGCGTCGGCATGATCGCAGCGCTCGAGCTCGTGCTCGACAAGGGCCGCAAGACCGCGGCCGCGACGCCCGGCGCCGTCGGCGGCATGGCGAGCCGCATGCTGCAGGAGCGTGGCGTGATCTCGCGCAACATGCTGGACGCCATCGCCATCTGCCCGCCGCTGATCGTCACCAAGGCTCAGATCGACGAGCTGATCGCGGCGATATCAGGCGTGTTGAACGACATGATGCCGGAAGTGGCGAAGCTGCCGCAGGCGTAGGCTCTCTTCGTCATTGCGAGGAGCGAAGCGACGAAGTAATCCAGACTGTGTCCGCGGAGACGGTCTGGATTGCTTCGCTTCGCTCGCAATGACGACGTTGAGAATTGCGTACCCAACGCTGTCGCCGTCACCCCTCAGGCTGACGGTTTGACCGCCTCGACCCGCTGGACCCCGATCACGCGGCCCTTCTCGATCGCCAGCGCCAGCTCGCCGCGCTTGAGCTTCAGTGCGGCGTCGCCGAACAGCTCGCGGCGCCAGCCGCGCAGCGCCGGCACGTCGGCCTCGTCGTCGGCTGCGATCTCCTCGAGATCGTCGACGGTTGCGATCACCTTGCTCGCGACAGCATGGCGCTCGGCGGTCATGCGCAGCAGCACCTTCAGCAGCTCGACGGTCGCAGCACCATTGTTGTTGTTGCGCGGCTTCTCCAGCTTCGGCAGCGTGGAATGGTCCCGCGCCAGCCCGCGCTCGACCGCGGCGACGATGTCCGCGCCCCATTTGGACTTCTCAAAGCCCTTCGGCACCGAGCGCAGATGGGCGAGCTTCTCCAGCGTGTTCGGCGCATGGGTGGCGATGTCGCTGATGGCTTCGTCGCGCAGCACGCGCCCGCGCGGCACGTCGCGGCTCTGCGCCTCCTGCTCGCGCCAGGCGGCGACCTCCATCAGCACCGCGAGGTCCTTTGGCTTGCGCACCCGCGTCTTCAGCCGTTCCCAGGCGCGCTCGGGATGGAAGTCGTAGGTTTTGGGCGAGGTCAGGACTTCCATCTCGATGGAAACCCATTCGCTGCGGCGGCGCTTCTTCAAATCGGCGTCGAGCGCGGCGAAGACGTCGCGCAAATGCGTGACGTCGGAGACCGCGTAATGCATCTGCTCCTTGGTCAGCGGCCGGCGCGACCAGTCGGTGAAGCGATGGGTCTTGTCCGGGCGGTGGCCGGCGACCTTCTCGACCAGCGCGTCATAGGCGATGCTGTCGCCATAGCCGAGCACCATGGCCGCGACCTGGGTGTCGAACACAGGATGCGGAATGATGTTGGCCTGATGCCAGATGATCTCGATGTCCTGACGCGCGGCGTGAAACACCTTCAGCACGCCCTCGTTGGCCATCAGCTCGAAGAACGGCTTGAGGTCGATGCCCTCGGCCAGGGTGTCGATGACGATCGCTTCCTCGGGGCTCGCCATCTGCACCACGCACAACAGCGGGTAATAGGTGGTTTCGCGCAGGAACTCGGTATCGACTGTTATGACGGGATGCTTGGCCAGCCGGCTGCAGGCAGCCGCGAGGTCAGCGGTGGTGGTAATCAAATCCATGAACGGCCCATGACACTTGGTATCAGCCGTTCTGCCGAAAGCGCTGTGATGTCAAGGGGCTCTAAGCGAATTCGAGCCTTGCATTGGGACTGGAATCGCTCTTTTCCGCCAAAAATCCTATTCGTAACGGATCCGGTGCGAGGATTTGCGGGCGCAGGGCAACGCCACCACGACCAGGCACATGCCAACCAGCGCCAGACCCAGGAACTCGAAAACCAGCAAATCCACGGCGGAAATCTCCAGAAACACCGTTAGATTTGTCGGCTGTGCATTGAGGGTCTGTTAATTCTAATGGTTACCGCCGGCGGTCCGGCTGCGATGGTGGACGGGAGGTTAACGCGGCCTTCGGGCCCGCCATCACGTCGTGAGCTTCGGCAGGGTCGCGGTCAGGGCATCGACGGCGGCAGATGAGTTCGCGGCTCACGTCCCGCAAAACGTCTGCAGCACGCGCTGATCCGGCAGCGGTGGATCGGCGTAGGCGGCGTACTCGGGTTGCTCCTCGTACGGCTTCGCCAGCACCTTCACCAATTCCTCGAACGGCGCGTAGTCGTCGTTGTTGACCGCGGCCTGGATCACGGCCTCGACGCGGTGGTTGCGCGGGATGAAGACGGGATTGACGGCGTGCATCGCCGCTTGCCGCTCTGCCGCAGACTGCGGCTCCAGCGCCGTGCGCTCGCGCCAGCGCCTGGCCCAGTCGTCGAAGGCTGAGGGATCCATGAACTGCGCGCGGACATCGGCAACGGCAGCCTCGTCACCTGCGGCATCGCCGAGCTTGCGGAAAGTCAGGGTGAAGTCGGCCTCGTTCTTCGTCATGGCGTCGAGCAGGTCCTGGATCAGCGCCTCGTCGCCGTCGGCCTCGCTGAACAGGCCCACCTTTCTGCGCAAGCCGGCCTGATAGGCCTTGCTGAACGTCTCGGGAAATGCGCCCAGAATCTCCTGTGCCTGCTCGACCGCCTTCTCCTGCTCTTCGCCGAACAGCGGCAGCAGGCATTCGGCGAGCCGCGTCAGATTCCACAGCGCGATGCGCGGCTGGTTGGCGTAGGCATAGCGGCCGGTCTCGTCGATCGACGAGAACACTTGCGCGGGATTGTAGGCATCCATGAAGGCGCAGGGGCCGTAATCGATGGTCTCGCCGGAGATGGAGGAGTTGTCCGTGTTCATCACGCCGTGGATGAAGCCGACCAGCAGCCAGCGTGCGACGAGCTCCGCCTGACGCGCGACGACGCCGGCAAGCAAAGCGTGATAAGGCCGCTCGGCGTGAAGCAGGTCCGGATAATGCCGCGAGATGACGTGGTCGGCGAGCCGGCGGATCGCATCGGTATCGCGGCGGACGGCGAAGAACTGGAAGGTGCCGACCCGGATATGGCTGGAGGCAACGCGCGTCAGCACCGCGCCGGGCAGTGCGGTCTCGCGGATCACGGGCTCGCCGGTGACGACGGCAGCCAGCGACCGCGTGGTGGGAATGCCGAGAGCGAACATCGCTTCACTCACGATATATTCGCGCAGCACCGGCCCGAGCGCGGCGCGGCCGTCGCCGCGGCGGGAGAAGGGGGTCGGGCCCGAGCCCTTGAGCTGGATGTCGCGGCGCACGCCGTTTGTGTCGATGACCTCGCCGAGCAGGATCGCGCGGCCGTCGCCGAGCTGGGGCACGAACTGCCCGAACTGATGGCCGGCGTAGGCCATGGCAATCGGATCGGCGCCGGCGGGAACCGTCTTGCCGGCCAGAATTTCGGCGCCCTCCGCCGTCTCCAGCAGATCAGGATCGAGCCCGAGCTGGACCGCCAGCGGCCGGTTCAGCTTGATCAGCCGCGGCGCGGCCACAGGGGTCGGCGCGACGCGGGCAAAGAAGCTGTCCGGCAGCTCCGAATACGAGTTCTGGAAGGGGAAATGGACCGTCATGGCCTCAAGATAGGGCTGGAACGGCGGATGGCAAAGGCTTGGGCCCCGATTGGCCAAAAATGGCCGTCTCCAGCCCCAAAACAGCCCGTTCCCTTGGTTGCCGCGTCCAGCCTCGTCGGGTAAACCCTGCCGCAACGTCGGACCGGCTGTGACAAGGTCGTCCGATTCGCTTCCTCCGACATTTATTTTGGGACGACCATGCATCGCTACCGGTCACATACATGCGGCGCGCTCCGCGAGAGCAACATCGGCGAGACGGTTCGCCTCTCGGGCTGGGTACATCGCGTTCGCGACCATGGCGGCGTGCTGTTCATCGACCTGCGCGACCATTACGGCCTGACCCAGTGCGTGGTCGATCCGGACTCGCCGGCGTTCGCGCTGGCCGAAAAGCTGCGTTCGGAATTCGTGGTCAAGATGGACGGCAAGGTCCGCCGCCGCCCCGAGGGCACCGACAATGACGACCTGCCGACCGGCAAGATCGAGATCTATGTCACCGAGATCGAGGTGCTGGGCCCTGCCGGCGACCTGCCGCTGCCGGTGTTCGGCGACCAGGAATATCCCGAGGACATTCGCCTGAAATACCGCTTCCTCGACCTGCGCCGCGAAAAACTGCACCAGAACATCATGACGCGCGTCGAGATCATCAAGTCGATGCGCCGGCGCATGGAGGGGCAAGGCTTCTTCGAGTTCAACACGCCAATCCTGACCGCGTCCTCGCCGGAAGGCGCGCGCGACTTCCTGGTGCCGTCGCGCATCCATCCCGGCAAGTTCTACGCGCTGCCGCAGGCGCCGCAGCAGTACAAGCAGCTCTTGATGATGTCGGGCTTCGACCGCTACTTCCAGATCGCGCCCTGCTTCCGCGACGAGGACCCGCGCGCCGACCGTCTGCCCGGCGAGTTCTACCAGCTCGACGTCGAGATGAGCTTTGTCACGCAGGAAGACGTGTTCGCGGCAATGGAGCCCGTCATCACCGGCGTGTTCGAGGAATTCGCCAAGGGCAAGCCGGTGAGCAAGGACTGGCGGCGGATTCCGTTCGCGGAAGCGCTGCGCAAATACGGCAGCGACAAGCCGGACCTGCGCAACCCCATCGAGATGCAGGACGTCTCCGAGCATTTCCGCGGCTCCGGCTTCAAGGTGTTCGCGCGCATGTTGGAGGACCCCAAGAACCAGGTCTGGGCGATCCCGGCCAAGGGTGGTGGCAGCCGAGCATTCTGCGATCGCATGAATTCGTGGGCACAAGGGGAGGGCCAAGCTGGACTTGGTTATATCTTCTTCGCGCAGGAGAAGGGACCCGAGGAAGGCAGCGTTCGTGAATCGATCATGAAGGCTCTTCATGAGCATGGCGAGCACGATATTGCCAAGTGGATGGAGCTTCAGGATCTAGTTGTCGGAAAAGGGCCTGTCGCGAATAATCTGGGTGTCGGGCGTACCACCGTGCTGCGGCACAACCTTGGGCTTGAAGCGGGAGACGCCGTCTTCTTCGTCGCCGGCGATCCCGACAAGTTCTGGAAGTTTTCAGGGTTGGCCCGCAACAAGGTCGGCGAGGAATTGAACCTCACCGACAAGGAGCGGTTCGAGCTCGCCTGGATCGTCGACTTCCCGATGTACGAGTACAACGAGGACGACAAGAAGGTCGACTTCTCGCACAATCCGTTCTCGATGCCGCAGGGCGGCCTCGACGCATTGAAGGGCCAGGACCCGCTGACCATCAAGGCGTTCCAGTACGACATCACCTGCAACGGCTACGAGATCGCCTCGGGCGGCATCCGCAACCACGTGCCGGAAGCGATGGTGAAGGCGTTCGAGATCGCAGGTTACGGCGAGCAGGAAGTGGTCGACCGCTTCGGCGGCATGTACCGCGCCTTCCAGTACGGCGCGCCGCCGCACGGCGGCATGGCCGCGGGCGTTGACCGCATCGTCATGTTGCTTTGTGGCACCAACAACCTGCGCGAGATCTCGCTGTTCCCGATGAATCAGCAGGCCATGGACCTGCTGATGGGCGCGCCCTCGGACGCCACCACCAAGCAGCTCCGCGAGCTGCATGTGAAGGTGAACCTGCCGCAGAAGTGAGGGCTCGTGCCTCTCTCCGCGCTTGACCCGCCGAAGCTTCAGCGAAGGCGGAAGCGGGGAGAGGCCGCGTTGCCTCCACATCGTCATTGCGAGCGCAGCGAAGCAATCCAGAATCTTCCCGCGGAGGGACTCTGGATTGCTTCGTCGCAAGAGCTCCTCGCAATGACGAAGGAGAGAGCTGCGTCTCGTTCCCCTACAGCCCCGTCGATGCCTCGATCCTGAACTGCGCCAGCGCGACGATCGGGCCGCTGTTCAGCGCATCCATGAGCTGAAGCACCGGCATCTTGCCGAGCGGCGTCAGCTTGATGGTGAGCGTCTGGTCCGAGGTCGAGACGAAGCTTGCGATCGCATCGACCGCTGCCCTCGCATCGAGATTGGAGGCCGCGACCTTCTCGCCCTGCGCCCGGATCATCTCCACGATGGCGCTGCGTGCCGCGTCGCGGCTGACGTTCTGCGTGCGCGCGAACTGCGTCACGACGAGATCGACGCCACCATTGTCGCGCAGTGAGAACTCGAGCGTGTCAGCCTCGATCCGGGCGGCCTGACCCATAAGCTGAGCGGGATCGGCCGAAAACACCTCACGTGGCACACTGCCGAGCGCGATACGCAGTTGCGCTTTTGCGATGCCTCCGATGTCGAGCGTTGCCGGCGCCAGAGCAAAGCTGTTGGAGGACTCGGTCCAGGCTGCGCCGAGATCGAGGTCGATCGCGAGCTTGTCGAGGCCGGCGGCAATCAACGTTAGCTGCTTCGGATCGGACGGATCGGTCGGCGTGACAAATTTGGCCACCGCATGCGCCTTGCTCGGGATCGAGCCGACCAGCTGACCCCAATCCAGGCTCAGCGTGTCGATCGTGACCAGCTTCTTGGTGGTCTTGAACGGCGCGGTCACGCCCTTGATTTCTGCGCCTGAGAGCACGCCGAAAAGGCCCAGGATCTGCTCCGGTGAGGGCGTTTGTCCGGGATTGCTGAGGCCCGCCCCCAAGCGCATCAGTTTTGCCGCGCTGAACGACTTCAGCGCGAAGCGCTCCATCTTGAACTGGCCCTGCGGGCCCGGCGTGTCGACGCCCTCGATCGCGAACTCGCCGTCGTGGTATCTGATCGCGTTGACCTTGCCGATCCCCTGCGGCGTGCCGACCGAAATCTTGCTGACTTCGGCCTTGCCGATGCGAACACCCTCATAGATTCCGGCGATCTTCTCCAGCGTTTCGCGCGACTGTGCCGGCGTCGGAACGGCCGATTGATCCTGCGACAGCGCGTCAAATCGCTCGGCTAGCCGGAATTTCGACGGTTGCACGTCGAGGTCCTCCATCACGAAGCCGTCGATATCGATACGCATCCCCTGAGCCGTTTTGAGCGCATAGGGGCCGGCCAAGATTTGCCGGTAGACGCGGTGATAGGTCTCGTCATTGCTGGTCTGCGGATCGAGCGCGGCGATGATCGCGGTCGCATCGAAATCGTTGACGATGATGTTCGACACCTCGCCGGTCAGCTTATCCGGCCTGCCCGGCTGCTTCACGTCGATCGAGATGGCGGCGCGGTCCGCCTTCATCGCATCGATCTTGCCTTGCTTCAGGTTCTGGATCGTCAATCCGGAATAGGTGATCTCGCCGCTGCCGCCGGGACCGCTGCCGGAATCGAAGCTCATCGTCAGCGTAGGCGCCGTGAGCGAGGACGCCGCGACGCTTGCGTATTGACCGAGCACGTAGCGGTAGAGGTCGACCAGGGAGCCGTTCGCCGGCGCAGTGCCGATGTGAAGGGGGCCGGCATAGTCGCGCATCGTCAGCTGCGGGACTTTGTAGGACGCCTTCACCTTGGCTGGGCCGATCTGGTCCAGTGCGACTTCGAAGCCGGTGATGTCGATGCTGTCAGCCGAAATCCTGGTGTCGTCGATCTGGCGGACGCCGGTGCCCTTGATGCCGGCGATCTTGACCTGCGCTTGCGGTTGATTGCCGGGCGTGACCGCGATGTCCTCGATGGTGAGCGTCCGGCTCATCAGGTCGAATTCGACCTTGCGGTGGCTGGCCTTGCCGCCTTGCTTGCGGATCTGCTCGAAAGCCGTTTCAACCTCGGTGGTGACGCGGTGCTGGACGTAGAGGCTGAAGCCGAACCATCCGCCGGCGGCAAGCACGGCGACAGCGATCAGGCCGATCAGGATCCGCTTCATTCCCAGCTCCAGTTGCTCGTTGCGCGCTGCACAACCTGCCATATTCGGGAAACGTTACGAGGTCCAGGGAAAGCTAGCGTCATCAGATATTTGAGCCTGCGCCCTGTTGATGGGATCGCAATCGGATGTTGCCACCGGGGCGCCCGCCGTGCTTCATCCCGTTTCCACGACCCGGAAATACCGTCCGCTTGGAGGGCTGCTCCGGATGAGGCATTTTGTGGCCGGTAACGCGAGGCAAGAGACCGCATGTCGTCCTATTCTGATGATCTCCACCAGGCGGCGCTGGCCTATCACCGTCTGCCGCGTCCCGGAAAGCTCGAGATCCAGGCAACAAAGCCGCTTGCGAACCAGCGCGACCTCGCGCTCGCTTACTCGCCTGGGGTGGCGGCTGCATGCACCGAGATCGCCAAGAACCCGTCGGAGGCCGCAACGCTGACGGCTCGCGCCAATCTGGTCGCCGTGGTCTCCAACGGCACCGCGGTGCTCGGCCTCGGCAATATCGGCCCGCTGGCCTCGAAGCCGGTGATGGAAGGCAAGGCGGTCCTGTTCAAGAAATTCGCCGGCATCGACGTGTTCGACATCGAGATCGCCGCCGACACCATCGAGCGCGTGGTCGAGACCGTGGCGGCGCTCGAGCCGACCTTCGGCGGCATCAATCTGGAGGACATCCGCGGGCCTGAATGTTTCGAGATCGAGGCGCAGCTGAAGGAGCGCATGAAGATCCCGGTCTTCCATGACGACCAGCACGGTACCGCTATCATCGTCGCCGCCGCCGTCACCAACGCCCTGCGCCTCAACGGCAAGAAGCTCTCGGACGTCAAGATCGTGGCGTCGGGGGCAGGGGCTGCCGCGATCGCGACGCTCAACCTGCTGGTCTCGATGGGGGCGCAGCGCAAGAATATCTGGGTCTGCGACATCGACGGCCTCGTGCATGAGGGCCGCAACACCACGATGGACCGCTGGAAGGCGGTCTATGCGCAGAAGACCGACAAGCGCACGCTTGCCGACGTCATCGGCGGCGCCGACATCTTCATCGGACTTTCGGCGCCGGGCGTGCTCAAGCCCGAGATGGCCAAGGCGATGGGCGACAAGCCGCTGATCATGGCGCTCGCCAACCCGACGCCGGAGATCATGCCGGAGGAGGCGCGCAAGGTGCGCCCCGACGCGATGATCTGCACCGGCCGCTCCGACTATCCGAACCAGGTCAACAACGTCCTCTGCTTCCCCTTCATCTTCCGCGGCGCGCTCGATGTCGGTGCCAGCGCCATCAACGAGGAGATGAAGCACGCCGCCGTCGAAGCCATCGCGCAGCTCGCGCGCGAGGCGCCGTCGGATGCGGTCGCGCAAGGCTTTGACACCGGCGAGACGCAGGGCTTCGGTCCGGGCTCTCTGATCCCGAGCCCGTTTGATCCCAGGCTGATTCTCCGCATCGCGCCCGCTGTGGCCAAGGCTGCGATGGAGTCCGGCGTCGCGACGCGGCAGATCACCAATTTCGACGAATACACCGCGCTGCTCGAGCGCTTCGCCTTCCGCTCCGGCCTCGTCATGAAGCCGATGTTCGCCAAGGCCAAGACCCAGCCGGTGCGTGTGATCTACGCCGAAGGCGAGGACGAGCGCGTGCTGCGCGCCACTCAGGTGGTGCTGGAGGAGAATGTGGCGCGGCCGATCCTGGTCGGCCGTCCCTCCGTGGTGGAAGCCCGCCTCGACCGCTTCGGCCTGCAGATCCGCGCCGGCAAGGATTTCGACCTCGTCAATCCCGAGGACGATCCGCGCTATCGCTCCTACGTACAGTCTTACGTCGAAGTCGCCGGCCGCCGCGGCGTGACACCGGATGCGGCACGCACGGTGGTGCGTACGAATAACACGGTGATTGCTGCGCTCGCGGTGATGCGCGGGGAGGCGGACGCCATGCTCTGCGGCGTCGAAGGCCGCTACATGCATCATCTGCGTCATGTCCGCGAGATCGTCGGCTTTCAGGCCGGGGTCAGCGACTATGCCGCGCTGGCGCTGCTGATCACCAGCAAGGGCGCGTTCTTCATCGCCGACACGCAGGTGCGGCCCAATCCGAGCGCAGAAGAGCTCGCCGAGATCGCCTCGCTCGCGGCGGTGCATGTTCAGCGCTTCGCGCTCAAGCCCAGGATCGCCTTCGTCTCGCATTCCGATTTCGGCAGCTACGACACCGACTCCTCGCGCAAGATGCGCCAGGCGACCCAGCTTCTGAGAGAGAGGCATCCGGAGATCGAGGCCGACGGCGAGATGCAGGGCGATACCGCGCTCTCCGCTGCGGCGCGCAAGATGGTGCTGCCGCACTCCAAGCTCGAGGGCGAGGCCAACATCATGATCATGCCGACGCTCGACACCGCCAACGTCGCCTATCAGATGATCAAGTCGCTGGCGGACGCGCTGCCCGTCGGCCCGATCCTGATCGGCCCGGCGCGGCCCGCCCACATCCTCACGCCCTCGGTGACCGCGCGCGGCATCCTCAACATGACGGCGGTGGCCGTGGTCGAAGCGCAGGAGCGCGCGGCCCGGCAGCAACCGACGTTGTTCACGTAGGAGCGGGCTGCGCGTTCGGCGTCTCTCGGAGGCGCGGTCGTTCCGCAAGCTCGTCATGCCCGGGCTTGTCCCGGGCATCCACGTTCCGTGTGGGGCGAGGTAAGTCGTGGATGGCCGGGTCAAGCCCGGCCATGACGGTGAGAGTGGGATGGGCGCGTTCGCCCCGGTCGGTTCGATTCCGCTAGGGAGCGCCAAGGGCACCGTCTTCGCCGCCAATTTTGAATTACTCGCAGTTCGCCATTTCCCCGTTTGTAAACCGGCTCACTAGTCTTCATAATCGCTCGGTACTCTCGTCAAGACGCCGATTTTAAAAGCCTGAGCCAAGAGGCCGACCATGCCAGCGTTCGTGACTTTTGGGCGAATCCTGTTCGCCGTGCTGTTCATCTACACGGGCGCAACGAAACTGATCGCCATCCAGGCGACGGCCGATTTCATCGCCACCAAGGTCGTGGTGCCCGATGTGATCGCGCCTTACGCCAAGCAGGTCGAGACGGCGACCGCGATGACCATGCCGCAGCTTTTGGCGATCGCAGTCGGCGGGCTCGAGGTGATCGCGGGACTGATGATCGCCTTGAATTTCGGCACGCGCTTCTTTGCGATGCTGCTGATCATCTACACCGCGGTCTCGACCGTCCTGTTCTACGACTTCTGGAATCAGCCGGCGCCTGAAAATGCCAAGATGGTAATCGACGCGCTGAAGAATCTCTCCATCATCGGCGCGCTCTTCATGATCATGGGCTATGGCCGCGCCACGCGTTCGGCCGAGACGGCCTACGGAGACGTGTAGGCGGAGGACGGGCCCCGCCTGGTCCCTGACCACGCGCTGCCATGATGCCATTCTGCCCCTGTTTTGCCCGACGGGGCAAGCAATATTCGCAAAAAGCGAAAATGGTCGCGCCGACAGGCGCCTGGCTACTGTGCATGGGGTTGTTTTCGTTTTTTTGTGGAAGCAAGCCCTAAGGGCTTTGCTAATCCGTTCGACGCCACGGCGTGACGGTCACGCCATGCGCGGCGTCGAGCAGATACGGCGTGCCCGGCTTCATCCCATGCGACGCCAGCACCTCGTGCGGTGTCCGCTCCGGCACGCCCACGAAACAGCCTTCGCCGCCGGCGAGCTGCACATGCGGGGCTTCCGACAGCCAGAACGTGTCGAAGCGGTCCATGAACATGTCGAACACGAGGGGGCCGCCAATGACCGCGATCCGTCCCGAGGCGACGTCGGCAAAGGCGGCAGCCTCTTCGAAGCTTGCATGATCCGGATTCCACAGCGTCGCGTTCGGCATCTCCGGATCGACGGTGAGGGCCTTGATCTTGCGGGTGGCGATCAGCCGCTTGCGCTTGGACGAGTTCGGGTGCTGCTCATGCGAGTTGCGGCCGTGCACGATCAGCGCTGCGCCGTCGAGCGCCTGCTCGAAGAACAGCTTGTCGCCTTCGAACTTCAGGCTGTCGGGCATGACGCGGCTGGCGTCGGCGAGCATGCCGTCCGCCGAGACGATGACGTAACCTTCGAAATGGAAAGACAAGCGACGGCTATTCGGAAACGGTCGTCACCACGGAATTGACCGGGCGCGTGCTCACCGTCGGCAGCTTGACGTCCTTCATCAGCTCCTGGTCGTATTCGGGGAGCGAGGCGACCGGCGCCTTGGCGCGCATCGCTACCACCTTGTAGCCGGCGGCCTTGAGACGGTTCAAAAGCTCGGGCAGGGCTTCCGCGGTGTGCTTCTGGAAGTCGTGCATCAGGAGGATGCCCTTGCCCTTCTTGTCGAGCCCCTTCATCACGGTGTCGATCACCTTCTCGGGCTTCGAGGCCTTGAAGTCGAACGAGTCGATGTCGCAGGAGAAGATCGCGACGTTGCGGTTGCCGAGATAGGTGACCATCTCGGGCGGATGCTGCAGCGCCGGGAAGCGGAAGAACGCTGCGGGCGAGATGCCGCCGAGCGCCCATTTCACGGCGCTGATGCCCTTCTCGATCTCTTCCTTGCGCTGCGCTTCGGTCAGCTTCTTGTTGTTGAGGTTGGCGTGCGACCAGGTGTGGGTGCCGACGGTGTGGCCGGCCGCGTAGACCTGCTTCAGGATCTCCGGCTCGTAGGTGGCGTGCTTGCCGATCGAGAAGAAGATGCCGGTGGTGCACTGGTCGGCGAGCGCCTTCAGCACGGCGGGCGTGTTGTGCGGCCAGGGACCGTCGTCGAAGGTCAGGACGACCTCCTTGTCGCGCAGGAAGTCGAGTTCCTTGAAATGCTCGAAGCCGAAGCCGGGACCGCCTGTGGTGTCGATCTCCACCGTGCGGGCGACGCCCAGCGCGTCCGGATTGTTGCAGGCCGCGCGCGCCGGCTGCGGCGCTTGTTGCGGCGGAGGCGGGAACGCGGCGGCTTGCGGCGCGGGCGCTGCGGCAGGGGCTGCAGCGGGTGCCGGAGCCGGAGCAGCGGCCGCGGGGGCAGCCTGGGTGGCGGCTGCGGGTTTCGCGGCCGGGGTCTGCGACCACGCCGCGCCTGTCAGCGCAACCGATATCGCGCTTGCCAAAATCAGTCCTGCCGCCACACGCATGGTGTTGTCCTCGAGATTGATCCCGTTGTTCCGCCGCGGCTTTTCGCCTCCGGCAAAACCTATCCTGCCCCTGATCATCCTAGCCTAGTTGGTGGCCCATCGCCATTGCAACGGCTGTTTGGCGCTTCGCCCCAATTGTGCCCAAGGTTCCCCCGGATGTGACCCGGCACGCAGCCTGCTCCGGCGAGACGACCGGCCGGCTCAACACCGCGTTATCTGACGCGGTGCCAAGCTTAGCGCAGCCCGGCTCAGTACAGGCGGACGATGAAGTCGGTGCCTTCGCCGGTCTCGCCCTGGTTGATGCCCTGGTCGGAGACGATGACCGAGCCGCCGGTGGTGAGCAGCTCGTTGATCTTCGCCATGGCGTCGGCAGGAATCGTGATGCGATCCAGTGCCTCGGTCGGGCTGTCCGGAGTAATCACCGGCTTTGCGGCAACGGGGATCACGGCGGCGCCGCGCTGGCGGCGCGTGACGTGACCGTCGTCCTCGCGCGCGGCGGCACGAACGGCAACGGGCAGGGACACCACCGACCAATGCAGCGCATTGGCATCGGTCTTGTCGATCTCGGCGGTGAATACGTGGGTGCCGAGTGGCCGGTCGCTTGCCGCGATCGTCACGGGCACGTCGAACAGCGGCGCAAAATTCTGCCGCACGTAGAGCTTGGAATCCTTGCGGCTGATGAACGCCGCAATCTGACCGGTCCGCTTCGGCAGGTCCGGCTTCACGGACGGCGCGGGATCGGCAACGCGGGTCTGGTCCTTTTTTGCCTCCGGCGAAGCGGCCTGGGCGGGCACAATTGCCGTCACCGCCGCGTCGGGCTTGTTCTCGGTCGTCGCCGCGTCAGCCTTGGCCGGCTCTGACTTCGCGGCCTCGACCTTGTCAGCCGGCTTCTCGTCCGGGGTCGCCTTGGCAGCTTCCGCAGGCGTCGCTTCTGTGCTCGCTGCATCAGCGGGCTTGGCAGCCTCGTCCGTCGCCGCTGCCGCGTCTGGCTGCTTGGCCGGCTCGGAGGCCTCGGCGGACTTGGTGTCAGCCTTGACGTCAGTCTTGACCGCTTCCTCGCGGACCGGCGCATTGCCCGTGGTCACATCCGACATCACGGTATGGCCAACCGTGGAGCGCAGCTCGAGCACGCCGTCGGCGCTGGCGGTCTTGGTCTCAAACGACTTGGTCTCGACGGGCTTGGCGTCCGTGACGTTGGTTTCAGGCGCACCCTTGTCCGCCTTGTCGCCAACGCTCGTCGTCGGCTCGACGCTGGCAGCCGGCTGCGGCGGGACGCGCAGCGAAGCGAGCATCGGATGCGAGAAGTTTTGCGGCGTCATCTGGCCGGGCGTGACGATCACGCGCGCGCCCATCTTGGTCCAGTTCCACATTTTCACGGCGAATGCCATCGGTATGCGGATGCAGCCGTGCGAGGCCGGATAGCCCGGCAGCACGCCGGCATGCATGGCGATGCCGGACCAGGTGATCCGCTGCATGTACGGCATCGGCGCGCCGCTATAGATGTTGGAGTGGTGGAATTTGTGCTTCTGGATGACGCTGAACACGCCCATCGGCGTCGAGTGGCCCTTCATGCCGGTCGACACCGGCGACTCCGCGAACACGCCGCTGGAATCGTAGATCGTCACTTTCTGCCGGTCGATCGAGACGACGATGACGAGCGGACCCCGCGGCTTCGCGTCGGTCTCCTTCTCGACGCGCGCCGCGTTCTTGGTCTTGGCTGCCGAGCCGCGCTTCTGCGGCTTCTGCTGTGGCTCGTCGGGATGCCGCACCGGCCGCGCGTAGTAGGACCCGTCCGAATAATCCGGCGTGTAATAGAACGCTGCTTCTGCCTGGCTGGTCGTACCGATCGCACCCGCGGCCGTCAAAACGACGAACTGCCACAGCCGTGCGGGCGCGGCGGCAAAACGGGACCCGTTCACGCTAGTCATTCCTCGAATCCGTAATCCAAATCAGACATTAGTCTCGCAGAGGGGATACGCGTTCACCAGCAGGGCGGTTCTGCCATCAGCTACTTTTGTCCAAGACGTAGCAAAAAAGCCTCACGGAGCGGTAAACGGCGGCCGCGCCCGGATGCCATCGTCTTCCTGAACGATCACCCCATACCTACATTGCCGGGACTTCTTACCGGAGAACTTCATGTCATCTCGTTTCCCCGGTCTTTCCGGCATCCGCTTGAAAGGCCTCGCTTTATTGCTTCTGGCTCTGGCCGTGCCGGTGGCGTCCGCGCAAGCCGCCGACGAGCCGGATCTGATCTTCCGTCGCTCCACCGTGTTCAAATGGATGAGCCCGAATGACAAGCTTGCGACCTACGGCCTCGACGACCCCGAAGTCGAAGGCGTGGCCTGTCACTTTACCGTGCCTGAGAAGGGTGGCTTCAAGGGGTGGCTGGGTCTGGCCGAGGAGGTTTCTGACGTCTCGCTCGCCTGCCGCCAGATCGGTCCGATCAAGTTCAGGGACAAGATGGAGCAGGGCGACGACATGTTCCGCAAGCGCCGTTCGCTCTTCTTCAAGAAGATGCAGATCGTGCGCGGCTGCGACTCAAAGCGCAATGTGCTCGTCTACATGGTCTATTCGGACAAGCTGATCGAGGGATCGCCGAAGAACTCGACCTCGACGGTGCCGATCATGCCGTGGGGACCGGCCGACGCGAACGTCCAGAAGTGCGGCGACTTCTTCACTCAGTGACGCACTTGCGTTCACTCAGTGACGGGATCGCGGCTGACGCGCGGTTTCGCATGGTGCGAGCCGCTCAGCCGCACGAACGCCTGCGGCGCGGCCTCGTAGCCGCGGCCTGATTGCAGAGCCATCGACCCTGGCGAAGCGGCGCGTTGATCGGCGCGGTCGTTCCGTTCGGCCGCGTCGCGCGCCATTGCGCGATCTTGCGCCATCATGGTGGCCATTCCTCACATGTGCCCGGTTGACGGGCCTTTCGGTTCTCGAAGGCTTCGGTCGTGCCCGGCGAGCTCCGGGTTCATCAGCGGGTCCGGCCTTCGCTTGCGGTTCTCTTCAGCAGAAAACCGTAAAATGCATGTGAAGCGCTGACGTCGTGAATGTGACCGCGTCACCTCAACCTGTATGGATGGTTGCTCCCAAGTGGTTCAAACTGTCACGCGCCCTATCTGGAATGATTGATGTTTTCCGGGAATTGTTTCGTCAGATCGCGGGCGACGAAACAATTCTCACCGGGAAAGAAACCATTTTCGGCTTTGGGCGCATCACGGGAGAAACCGCGGATGGTTATCAGCTTCACAACGACGACGGCACACCGCCGACCACGCAATTCGGGGACATATCCATGCGCGCGCTCAGCTTCATCCTTGCTTTCGGCTTCGTGCTCGCCGGTTCCTCGTTTGGCGGCGCGCCGGACGGTAGTCTGCCCGGTATCGGCACCTTCCAGTACAGCGGCTCGCCGGTGACCACCACGGCGCCTCAGCCGATCGTTCTCGCCGCGCGCTTCTGATCAGCAACAAGAAAATCAGCCGGCAAAAGCCATCATGTACCTTCGTCTCTGCGCTGCAGCGGTCCTCTCCCTTCTGACGATCAGTTCCGTCCAGGCGCAGGTGCGCGCGCCAACCCGGCTGCCCGACCCGCGCACCGAATTCGTGCGGCAATGTGCCCCGCGCATGCTCGGGCGCTGGGAGCATCCGGAGGAGGTCTGCGGCTGTCTGCATGATCATGCCGCGGCCGCGGTCGAGGATCGCGACCTGCGCGAGGCGCTGCTGCGCGGCATCAGTGAGACCGGCGTTCCCACGATCGAGACCGATTGGGTGCCGGCGGCAAAGCAAAGCGAAATCGGCGCGACCTTCACCAAGATTGCCAAGCCGACCCTGCAGTGCATGTTCGACCCGGCGAAGTCGTAGCGGTTACTTGGACTTCGGACCGTACCGCGCCACGCAAGAGCTGGTTCGCACGACGCCTTTGTCGCTCATCTTCGAACCGCGAACTTCCTTGACCTGTCCGGCCGGGCAGGTTCCATCATCCACCATCACGCGCTGACCAAGCTTGAGATCGACGATGTCCTGCTCGCGCCCGACCGTGGCCGCGTGTGCCGCCGTCGCGAGCATGGCGGAGATCAGGACTGAGAGACAGGCTGCACGACAGGGTGACATCATGAGGGATTCCGGCGTCGGTGCAGCAATGTAGGGAGCGGCACACGATTCTCATAGTGGACCTTTGTCACGCCCGCCGGCCCGCCTTGCTTTTGTTGCGCAAGGCCGCGCGCGCTTCCCGCGCGAGCCTTTCGGCGGAGGCGACGAGTTGTGGAACCGCGTGCCCGGAAAATCCCAGCACGAAGCCGGGAAGCGGCCGCGCCCGCGCATAAGTGTCGGCGAGCAGCCAGCCCTCTGCGCCCGCGGCCTGTTTCGCTTCGGCCGCAACCGCTGGCGCAACGGCCGGATCAAACTGCGCCACGAGGTGCAGGCCCTGCGACGGCACCGGGACCGACAGCGCGCCATCCGATGCCGCTTCGAGCGTTTCGGCCAGTGCATCACGCGCCTCGCGGTAAAGCTTGCGCACGCGCTTGAGGTTTGCGGCAAACGCGCCGGAATTGAGCATATCCGCGACCGCGCCTTCCATCAGCGTTCCGGGAAAACGGTCGAGCGCGGCGCGCGCGGCCGTGACGTCGCCGATCAAGCGTTCGGGCAGGGCGCAATAGCCGATGCGCAGTCCCGGAAACAGCGTCTTGGCAAACGTGCCCATGTAGATCACGCGCTGGAGGTGATCGATGCCGGCGAGCGACTTCAGCGGCGCGCCGTCATAGCGGAACTCGCTGTCGTAATCGTCCTCGAACACGAAGGCGCCGGCCTGCTTCGCCCAGTCGAGCAGCTCCAGCCGCCGCGGCATCGACATCTGCACGCCGAGCGGAAACTGATGCGACGGCGTGACATAGGCCGCGCGTGCGGAAGGCGCGCCCGTGCGGCCCCTCGCGATTTGCAGGCCATGGGCGTCGACGGGAATGGGCACAATGCGATAGCCGCATTGGGCGATGGTCCGGCGCGCAATGGGATAGCCGGGGTCCTCGCACCAGACCTGATCGTCGGCCTTCAGGATCGTGCCGAGAGCGATGCGCAGCGTGTGCAGCGTTCCTGATGTGAGCATGATCTGGTCGGGGTCGCAGCGCAGCCCCCGCGCCGAGAGCAGATGATCTGCGATCGCGACGCGCAACTCGCGGCTGCCACGCGGATCGCCGTAATGCAGATGCTCGCTACCAAAGGCGCGCATGCGTCGGCCAACGAAAGCGCGAAAGCGCTGTACCGCGCGCTCGTCGATATGGGTGCAGCCGAGCGAGAGCGCGCCTTGCTTTGGCGCCTCGACAATCACCTTCGGCTTCTTCTGTATGGCCGCGCGCGCCGGAATGCGCGCGGCAACGAACGTGCCAGAGCCGACGGTCGCTTGCGCGAACCCGTCGGCGATCAGGCGCTCGTAAGCCGTGACGACCGCGTTGCGCCGAAAGCCGGTTTGTTTGGCGAGCGTGCGCGACGGCGGCAGCGGCTCGCCAGGTTTGACCAGGCCAGAGACGATCATCTCGCACAGGGCCTGGTACAGCCGGTGCGCTGAGGAGGCGCCGGCGGTGATGTGCGGGCCAATGAGATCGAGCGGCAGCTCGGCCTTGGCAGGGACGAGAGAATTGGTCGGAAGTTTTTGCATGGAATTGGCACTATCGCAGACCAAATGCGCAGCTACAACCGGTCTCGAATTCGTCCAATTCTGATGAGGAGCGGCCGTGAGCCAGACCGAGAGCCAAGATTTCTATCCGACGTCAGCGCGCAATCAGGTGAAGCGCCGGCACGACCGCGGCTTTTACGATTACGAGACGGTTCATCGCATCCTCGACTCCTCGATGCTGTGCCATGTCTCCTACGTCATCGACGGTCAGCCCTATTGCACGCCGACCTTCTTCTGGCGCGAGGGGATGAAGCTCTATTGGCACGGCTCGAGCGCGAGCCGCATGTTGCGCAACCAGACGAGGGGCGAGCGGGTGTGCCTGACGGTCGCCCATCTCGACAGCCTCGTGCTGGCGCGCTGCGGCTTCAATCATTCCGCCGACTACCGCGCGGTGATGGCGTTCGGCACCGCCTATCTCGTGACCGACCCCGCAGAGAAAGAGCGCGCCGTGGTCGCGATGGTCGACCGCTTCTTCCCGGATCGCACCGCGAGCCTGCGGCCCAGCAGCACCCCGGAGATCAAGGCGACCTCCTTCATCGCGATGGAGATCGAGGAAGCGTCCGCCAAGGTCCGCGCCAAGGGTGTCGCCGACGACGATGAGGACTACGAATTGCCGGTCTATGCCGAGCGCATTCCGGTTCGCACCGTTCTCGGCGCGCCGGAGCCGTGCCCGCGGCTGCTCGACGGCGTGAGCAGGCCGGCAACGCTGAATGGCTATTCGGAAGGCCGACTGCTCGAAGATGCATTGCGGGATGCTTATTTTGTGGAGTACCCGAACGGCTGAAATCGGCTAGCTTGCGTGCACCGTTGACCAACTGGATGCCCGGAGTTGCCTGATGAATGCCGAAACGCAGCAGAGGATTCTTGACGCCGTCGATGCCGGCTTCGAAGCCCAGCTTGCGACCACAAGCGATTTCGTTGCGATCCCTTCGACCCGCGGGGCGGAGGGGCCGTGCCAGGACATGATCGGTGATCTGCTGCGCGCGCGCGGCTACGAGGTCGACGACTGGCACATCAATGTCGACGAGCTCAAGGATCTGCGCGGCTTCGGGCCGATCGAGCATGATTTCTCCAAGGCACGCTCGGTGGTCGGCACCTATCGTCCGAACACCGAGGCCGGCAAATCGCTGATCCTCCAGGGGCACTGCGACGTGGTGCCCGCGGGACCGCTGGAATTGTGGGACACACCGCCGTTCTCGCCTGTCATCAAGGACGGCAAGATGTTCGGCCGCGGCGCCTGCGACATGAAGTCGGGTACCATCGGCGCGCTCTATGCGCTGGATGCGATCAAGGCGGCCGGCTTCAAGCCGACTGCGCGGATTCACTTTCAGTCGGTGATCGAAGAGGAGAGCACCGGCGTCGGCGCACTTTCGACGCTTCAGCGCGGCTACCGGGCCGATGCCTGCTTCATCCCCGAGCCCACCGCCGGCAAGATGGTACGCTCGCAGGTCGGCGTGATCTGGTTTCGCCTGCGCGTGAAGGGCCATCCGACCCATGTCGCCTTTGCCGGCTCCGGCTCCAATGCGATCATGGCGGCTTATCACCTCGTCCATGCGCTACAGAAGCTCGAGATCGAGTGGAACGAGCGCGCCAAGGCCGATCGTCACTTCAATACGCTCAGCCATCCCATCAACTTCAACCCCGGCATCATCAAGGGCGGCGATTGGGCCTCCAGCGTGCCGGCCTGGTGCGACGTCGATTGCCGTATCGCCATCCTGCCGGGTTGGTCGGTCGCCGATCACCAGAAGGAGATCATGGCCTGCGTTGCCGCTGCCTCGCGCAACCACCGCTTCCTCGCCAACAATCCGCCGGAGGTCGAATGGTCGGGCTTCCTGTCGGAAGGCTATGAGTTGACCGATTCCGCGGCACCGGAAGCCGCGTTCGGCAAAGCTTTTAACAAGGTCTATGGCGGCGCGGTCGAAGATCTCGTCTTCACCGCGCTCACCGATACCCGCTTCTACGGCCTCAACTACGGCATCCCCAGCCTGTGCTTTGGCGCCAGCGGCGGGGAGATGCACGGCTTCAACGAATATGTCGATCTGGACTCGCTGAAGCAGACCACCAAGGCGATGGCGCTGTTCATCGCGGAATGGTGCGGGGTGGAGAAGGCGTAAGCCTCTCTCCTTTGTCATTGCGAGGAGCTCTTGCGACGAAGCAATCCAGACTGCCGCCCCGGAGGTAGACTGGATTGCTTCGCTTCGCTCGCAATGATGGAGTGAGTCGCCGGGGGCGCCGGCCTGCCCAATCCGGGGGCTCATCCAAATCCTTTAAGCTTAAAAGAAAGACTAGGATGCCGGCCCGACCGGTGGCAGACTGGCGCTGGGTTCGCTGGGCGGGTCCTCGGAGTCACGATGCGCGATTGGGATGACGCTTACGCCAATTCGGCCCATATCCCGGGCTCGGATAAGATGCCGGCGCAATGGGCGGAGCGGGCGGCGGCTTACCGGGGCGGGCTGAAGGGTTTTCGTTCCGACATCGCCTACGGTTCCGGTGAGCGCCAGCGTTTTGACCTGATCCTGCCCGACGGCGACTGCAAGGGCCTCGTCGTGTTCGTGCACGGTGGCTACTGGATGCGCTTCGACAAATCGACCTGGACTGATCTCGCCGAAGGTGCGCGCCACCATGGCTGGGCGGTAGCACTGCCGAGCTACACGCTGACGCCGGCCGCGCGCATCTCCGGCATCACCGCCGAAATCACCGCCGCGATAGCGACAGCGGCCTCGCTCGTCGCGGGGCCGATCCGGCTGGCGGGCCACTCCGCCGGCGGGCATCTCGTGACGCGCATGCTCTGCGACGACAGCCGGCTCGAGCCCGCCGTCTTCAACCGCATCGCCGGCACGCTCTCGATCAGCGGGCTGCACGATCTGCGGCCGCTGCTCAAGACCAGGATGAACGAGACACTGCGCATGACCATGGAGGAGGCGACGCTCGAAAGCGCGGCGCTGCATCTGCCACGCGGACATTCGCCTCTGACCGCCTGGGTCGGCGGCAGTGAGCGGCCCGAGTTCATCCGCCAGTCCGACTTGTTCGCCAACGTCTGGACCGGCTTTGACGTGCCGACGCGTCTCGTCGTCGATCCCGGGCTCAACCATTTTACCGTGATCGATGCGCTTAGGGATCCGTCGTCGCCGATCACCGCGCGCCTGATCGGCCTCGACTGACGGGGCGCAAAGGGATGATCGATCGAGAGGGCCTGCCATGACGTCCAGCGATTACGATCCTTCAAGCGAAGGCGCCGAGACCGAATTCGCCCGACGCATGTCCTATGGCGACTATCTGGCGCTGGATGCGATCCTCGGTGCACAGCATCCGCTCTCCGAAGCGCATGACGAGATGCTGTTCATCATCCAGCATCAGACCACGGAGCTGTGGATGCGCCTTGCCATCCACGAACTCAGCGCCGCACGCCGCGCCATCGCCAAAGACGAGGTGCAGCCCGCGATGAAGATGCTGGCGCGGATGTCGCGCATCTTCGAGCAGCTCAACGGCGCCTGGGACGTGCTGCGCACGATGACACCGAGCGAATACACGCGCTTTCGCTCGCAGCTCGGGCAATCATCAGGTTTCCAGTCGCGGCAGTACCGGCTGATCGAATATCTGCTTGGCAACCGCAACCACGCCATGCTCAAGCCGCACGCGCACGATGCCGAGACGACGAAGCTGCTCGAGGACGAGCTTGCGACGCCGAGCCTCTATGACGAGGTGCTGCGGCTCGCCGATCGCAACGGGCTCAAGATGCCGGCCGCTGTGCTCTCGCGCGATGTCCGCGAGACCCACAGCTTCAATGAGGGCGTGCTGCAGGCCTGGCGTATCGTCTACGAGGCGCCGGAGACGCACTGGATGCTTTACGAGCTCGCCGAGAAAATGGTCGATTTCGAGGACTATTTTCGCCGCTGGCGGTTCAACCATGTGACGACGGTCGAGCGGGTCATCGGCTTCAAGCGTGGCACCGGCGGCACCGGCGGCGTCAGCTATCTCAAGCGCATGCTGGAGGTCGAGCTATTTCCCGAGCTCTGGCGCGTGCGCACCATTTTGTAGAGATGTGTCCATGACCAGGCTTCGCGTCTACGACGACACCAAGGCGCTCTTTCATCTCCCTGACGGCGTGATCTATCTCGACGGCAATTCGCTCGGTGCATTGCCGCTTGGCGTCGCCGAGCGCGTCAACCGCGTCATTATGGCGGAGTGGGGCAACGAGTTGATCCGCGCCTGGAACAGCGCCGGTTGGTATGCGCAGCCGCGCCACGTTGGCGACCGCATCGCGCGGCTGATCGGCGCGAAGGCGGGGTCGGTCATGGTCGGCGACACGCTGTCGCTCAAAGTCTATCAAGCGCTCGCCGCCGCGCTCGACATGAATGCATCGCGCAAGGGCGTCCTGTCGGACACCGGCAATTTCCCGACCGATCTTTACATGGCCGAAGGCCTGATCGCGACGCTCGGGCGAGGCCATCAATTGCGTCTGGTGGCGCCCGAGGAGGTCGAGGCCGCGCTGTCGGAAGAGATTGCGGTGCTGTACATCACCGAGGTCGACTACCGCACCGGCCGCCGTCACGACATGGCGAAGCTGACCGCAAAGGCGCATGAGCTTGGCATCGTCACGGTCTGGGATCTCGCCCACTCGGCCGGCGCACTGCCGGTCGATCTCGCCGGCTGTGGTGCCGATTTTGCGGCCGGCTGCACCTACAAATATATCAATGCCGGCCCGGGCGCGCCGGCTTTCCTCTATGTCGCCCCGCGTCACGCCGACAGCGCACGCACCGCACTGTCCGGCTGGATGGGGCACGCAAAGCCCTTCGCATTTGAGCTTGGCTATGCTGCCGCGGGCGGCGTCGAGCGCATGCGTGTCGGCACGCCGCCCGTGCTGGCGATGGCGGCGCTGGAGGCTTCGCTCGATATCTGGGATCGGATTGACGTCGAGGAGGTCCGCGCCCGCTCGCTGGCGCTCGGCGATCTGTTGATCGCTGAGGTCGAACGCCGCTGCCCCCCCTTGAAGCTGGTCACGCCGCGTGCGCACGAGTGCCGCGGCTCGCAAGTCTCGTTCGCCTTCGAGGGCGGCTACGCCGCCATGCAGGCCCTGATCGCCCGCGGCCTCATCGGCGATTTCCGCGCGCCTGACATCATGCGGTTCGGGATCACGCCGCTGTATATCGGCGAGGCGGAAGTCATGAAGGCGGCCGAGATCATCGAGGACGTAATCGCAGGCGAGGTGTGGCGGCGGCCGGAGTATCAGGTCGTCAATGCGGTAACGTGAGGGACGAATGCTGCCTCAACCGTCATTGCGAGCGCAGCGCGCTACGCTCGCAATGACGGATGATGGAGCTGCGCTCGCCCCACAACGCCATCACGATCGCATCGAGCCGGTCGGTCAACGCCGCCGGTCCCGGTTGCAGGATGATCGGCGACAAAACCATATGAGCAAGTGCCTCGGCCGTGTCACGATAACCATTACCTCGGGCGTCATTGCTTTGCCGCACTGTGCATTTCACCTTGAGAACAGAACGAATTGGGAGGAGATCCGATGACGCCGCTTGAGAAAGTTAAAGCGATGAAGATGCCGTTTGCCGAGCTCAAGGGCGTCGAGTTCGTCGAAGCGGAGAAGGATCGCGTGGTGGCACGGATGATTGTCAGGCCCGATCTCTGTACCCTGCATCACACCGTCCACGGCGGCGCGGTGATGGCGTTCGCCGATTCCGTCGGCGCAGCCGCAACCGTGATCAACCTGCCGGAGGACGCAAAGGGCACGACCACCCTGGAGAGCAAGACCAATTTCATCGGCGGGGCGAAGGAGGGAACTACGGTCGTCGCCATTGCCACGCCGGTCCATAGGGGCCGGCGGACCCAGGTCTGGACCACTCGGCTGGAGACCGGGGATGGCAAGCTGATCGCTATCGTGACCCAGACCCAGCTGGTCCTGTAAAAACTACGGAGGCTTGATTTTGTTAACGAATTAGTCGTTCTCGCTGCCTCAAACTTGAGCAGGTTCCCGTCTTGAAAAATTTGCTGCGACGCACAATATTGGAGGCCTAGGGATTCGAACGCCTCCTCGAGGGACACCAAGAGGAGTTTTGACGTGGTACTTGAAGACACCGTCCGCACCGCTCCGGGCTATGTGCGGACCCTGATCCAGCAGGAAGAATTGCCGCTGTTGCGCGATCACCTGCTCAGGCTCGATGCCGAAAGCCGGCATGATCGCTTTAACGGTTTTCTCGACGACAGCTTCATCGAGCGTTACGCCGCCCGCTGCGCCGAGGATGGCACCGTGATCGTCGCCTATATCGTCGATGGCGTGGTTCGTGGTGCGGCCGAGCTGCATCCGCCGGAGGGCGATTCGTTGCCTGAGGTCGCCTTCAGCGTGGAAGCCTCCGCCCGCCGCCAGAACGTCGGCACCGTGCTGTTCAGCCGCCTGATCGCGGAAGCGCGCTGGAAGGGCTACAAGAGCCTGCGCATCACCACGGGAGCGGAGAATCACGCCATGCGGGCGCTCGCCAAGAAGTTCGGTGCGCATCTGCAGTTCCGACATGGTGAGTCCACCGGCACGATCGATCTTGGCAAGACGCCCGAGGCCGAGCTCGCTGAGCTCGCAGCGGCGCCGTTCAAGGCCGGCCGCGCGATTCTCAACTTCAACTCGACCTGCTGGAAGCTGATCTCCAGCATGTACGGCAATCGCGCAGCCTGAAATCAAGAGACCTGAAATTCAAAGGCCTGAATCAAAAAGCGGACCGGCAAGGCCGGTCCGCTGTTTTATTGGAGCCAAGGAATGAGCGCTCAGGTGCCGGTGCGCTTGTCGTTGCCGAAGCGACGGATGACACGGCGTTCGACCACCACGGAGCGCTGCGCACCCTGCTCGCCGGCGATCACGCGCGTCGCAGTGATGCGGCTGTTGGTGCGCGCCTGCTTCTTGACCTCGGCCTGAACGGTTTCGAGCGGCATGCCCATCAGCGCTGCGGCGATCTCGGCCTGCTGCTCCTGGTCGTCGGTGATGCCGATGGCGGCGAAGATCGCCTCGTCCAGGGTGGGCGGATCGTGGCGCACGCGCCGCGTGCCATATTTGGTATTCCAGTCTGCGTTCATAACGGCCTCGTTTTGATGCCGGGATACCTAGTGCCTGAGATGCTGCATTGCAATATGAAATCGGTGTGGCATCTCAGCTATGCACCGGTCGGATGTCATGGCGGTGACGCGACACCGGCCTCGATCGTAGCCCGTTGCTGCGGCCAGCGTTTGAGCGCCGTCTGTCCTGCCTCCGTAAGCCCGTAGATTCCCCGGTCGGCGCGCTCGAACCAGCCATACACATTGTTAAGCAAGATCTTGCCGGCATCGGGGCAGCGCTCGCGCAATTCGCGCACGCGGCGCGGGCCTGCGGCAAGCTCCGATGCGCAGGCCAGCGCCTGCTGCCGGTACGCCGTCATGATCGGCGCGCGCGTGCTGCCGCCGAGCACGGGATCCCCTTGGCGGCGCTGATGCTCGGCCACGAGCCGCGAGCGCGTCTTCGGCTCGCGGCGGGGGACTGCCGTCGGTGGCTTCACGAGCACCTCGACCTGGCCGTTGTCGGTCACCCCGAGCATACCGAAGCCGAGGCGCCGACACAGATTGCGATAACGTGCGTCACTCTCGCGGCCCTTACCGCGGATCGACATCTTTGCGGCGATCCAGACTTCGTCGCCCGCCGGCGCGCGATCGACCGCCTGCAGAATCAGCTCGAGATTGAAGGCGAGCTTGAGCTCGCCAATCACCACCACCGGCGGATCTCCGGCGCTCAGGCCCACGAGATCGCAGCCGCCGATCTCGCCCTTCACGGAGAAGCCGAGCTCTTCGAGGAAGCGTTTGACGGGGAGATAGAGCGCGGTTTCCACAGTGAGTTTCCGATCGAAGAAGAAGAATCAGTTGCGGCCAGTTTAGCCCGGATGGGACTCGGGCTGCCGGCACATTTGCCCGGACGCGGTCAAGCCAGCTATACCCCTGCGCGCGGAACAGGCGGGCGCGCGCGAATATGACGATCAGGAACGGGCTTTATCACATCCGGATCGAGATGCTGGATGGCGTGCAGGGCGGCAATCAGGGCGTTATGTGCTGCGTGACGGCACCATGCGCGGCGGCGATTCCTTTTTCTTTGCCCATGGCAGCTACACCTCCGCCGACGGCAAGTGGAAGGGCGAGCTGACCAACGAGGAGCATTCGCCCTCGTTCGACGAGCGCCCCGTATGGGGTCGCAAGGTCGTCACCATCGGCTTCAGCGGCACCTACACCGACGAGACCGCCTATGGCGAAGGCATGGCGCTCGCGGGCAAGCAGAGCATCCGTTTCAAGGGCAATCTGCGGCTGCTGGTGCCGGATTGATCACACCCGTCCGCTCACCGGAATCAGCGCACCGGTGACGCCGCTCGCTGCGTCGCTCACGAGGAACAGGATCACCTCGGCAAGCTCCTGCGGCGTCACCCATTTGGCGAAGTCGGCTTTCGGCATGTCGGCGCGGTTCGCCTTGGTGTCGATGGTCGACGGCAGCACCGCGTTCACCGTGATCTTGCTCTTCCATTCGTTGGCGAGCGCCTCGGTGAGGCGGTGCACGCCCGCCTTCGATGCCGCGTAGGACCCCATGCCGGCGCCAGCCTGCAGCGCGCCCATGGCGCCGATGTTGACGATGCGACCCGCCTTTGAAGAAGCAAGATGCGGCAGTGCCGCGTGCGAGGCGTTGAGGGCCGTCAGCACGTTCAGCGCATGCATGCGGTGCCATGTCTTGATGTCGCCGTCGCCAACGGTCTCGAAGGCAAAGCCGCCGGCGATATTGACCAGGGCGTCCAGCCTGCCGAAATGATTTGCGGCGGCATCCACCGCCGTCTTCGCCTGCGCCGGGTCGGACAGGTCGACGCCGCCGATCTCGATGCGCTCGGCCGTCGCCGGCAGTTGAGAGGGCGCGTGATCGATGCCGGCGACCCGCGCGCCGCGTGATTGCGCGACGTCGGCGACAACCTTGCCAAGCGCGCCGAGCGCGCCGGTCCCCACAATGATTTTTCCTTGCACGATACTCTCCGTCGTCTCAATTCGCGCCGACTATTGCGTGAGGCGAATTGGACTTGCAATGGCGGCGGCATCAAGGCTGAATGATTGCTGCAACTTTAGATGGCGGCGCGGAGGTTTGGTTCATGTCTGACGAATTGCCGACTGTCGATTGTCCCCCTGAGATCGTTGATTTGAAGCATCCCCTGGAGAATTTCCGGGCCGCGTTGAACGGAAGGGGCCCCGTGCGCGTCGTGGCGATGGGGTCGTCATCGACTGCGGGACTTCGCAATGTCGTTCCCTATCCCGCGCGGCTCGAGCTGTATTTGAGAAAGCACTACAAGGATGACGATCCGCATCCGAACATCCGGGTCGACGTGTTCAACCGTGGCCAGGGCGGCCAAGAAGCGCCATTGGAAGTGGCTCGGTTCAAAGACGATATCTTTGCTGACAATCCTTCTCTGGTGCTCTGGCAGGTCGGAACCAATGCGGTCTTTCGCCAGAAGGAGTTCAACTTCGACGAAGTGGTCGCGAACATCATCGGGGGATTGGCGCTCCTGCGCGGTCACCTGACCATGGATGTTGTCCTGATCGACCCGCAATACGTGACGGCCATGCTGTTCGACGACAACGCCGATCTTGCGGAGAAGATGGTTTCGGCGATCCGAACCGCGGCGGAGGACGCCAAGGTCAATCTGTTCCAGCGCTGGGCGCTAATGCGCCACTGGCACGTGCTAAACAACGCTTCGTTCGAGCAGCTGCTGGATCCGGAGGATGATCTGAAGCTGCATCAGAGCAATTGGAGTACCATGCAGGTATCGCTCGCGCTGACCAATTCCATCATTAAGGCCGCAACTCCGACGGCGTGAGGCGCCCGGCGTCGCTCACGCCTGAAGATAGCGCTCCTTCAGCGCGGTCTGCTCGGCTGCGCCGAGCTTAAGGCCGTCGCGCAGGTAAGTTTCGACATCGCCATAGTCGCGGCCGACAGCTTCGAAAGCCGCGTCCAGATAGGAGGCATTGACCGAGCCGATGGCGTCGAGGACGTCGGCGGGCAGATCGGAGACGCTCGACGCGTCGCGCTTGTAGTGGCGATTGGTCAGCAGATAATCCTCCGCAATGACCTCCTCGGGCACGCCGAGCGCATGCAGGATCAGCGCGCTGGCAAAGCCGGTGCGGTCCTTGCCGGCGGTGCAATGGATCACGAGCGGAGCGCGGTCCTGTAGGAGATGGCCGAACAGCATGCGGAAGCTGTGCGTGTTGTGGCGGACATAGTTGCGATAGGACTCGCGCATGAGCTCAAGCGCGACCGGTCCCGTCAGCGCGCCCCTGGCGAGCTCGGTGCGCAATGAAGCCACCACCGTCGGCTCGATCGGTAGCGAATGCACCGTGATCTCGTTGACGACGCAAATGCCGGCCGCGCGCTCCTCGACGCCGCGGAAGTCGAACGCACTTCTGACGCCGAGTGCGCGCACGATCGCGATGTCTTCAGCGGTGAGCTGGCCGAGATGGTTGGAGCGGAAGATGTGGCGCCAGCGCGTGCTGCGACCGTCACTTGTGGCGTAACCGCCGAGGTCGCGAAAATTGCTGGCGCCTTGCAAAACGAGGTGACGGGCAGGAGAGTCCGACATGGGAGCTTCTTTTTGTTATGTTGCCGACGGACCATTACAGGGGGCAATCATCGGTCGGCAAGACCGGGGCGACCATGGTCAAGCATTTGATGCGGCCGGTGACGGCCTGCGCGATGATCTGAGCCCGCAATCATGTGCGGAATCAAAAAGGGTCGAAACCTCATTGTTTCGACCCTTTTTCAAACTTCCGCTGAGCGCTTGAAAGAGCGCGGCGGTTTCAAACCAGGCACCGGCATTAACGTTCCCATTTGGGCTTTGCTTCGTCGACCGCGTCCTGGTGGTACCAGCTGTCGCTGCAGATCGAGACGTTCGCGGGAAGCGAAGCGTGATCGGCGGGAAAGCGGGTGTCGCCATAGCGGCGCCCGGCGAGAGCCGCGCGGCCCCCGACGGGGAATTGATAGATCTTCGCAGATCCGTGACTCAGTCCATTGTTCATCATTTCGATTTGCTCCTCGGTCGAAGCGCCTTGGCCTCCATGGTGCGCCCGACTCGTTCGATTGTGGTTACTGGACTCCCCATATCGACCGCGCATCCCGAATTGGAAAGTGCTGAAAACGAAATCAGATCTCGCCTATTTTGTGGGCAGTCGACTGTCTGCACCCCCCAAGGCAGCGTGTTGGTGACTAACGCGTGGGCCATTCCAAAGGTTGCTAGGCAGGGATCGGGGCTTTGCGAAAGTTGCCGGACGTTGATGCGCGTTTCATCGGCAGCCTGCGGCAGGGGCCCGCGTGCTCCAGAATCAGGCGTTTTCCGCGGGACTTTTGCACTGCAGCTTCACGCGAAGGTGCGCGGCTATGACGCAGGTCGCTGTGGACGGCTTTGCGGTGGCGGGCCGGTTCCGGTCGCGGTGGACAACCTCCCGCGCTGCGGCCTTTTGGCACGTTAAATGCTTGTAAAGGGCCGGCCGATGATGGCCGGGTACAAACGTGCGGGGGCTCTCAACCCCACCTTTCGCATCATCTACAGAGAGGCTCAATGACCAAGTATAAGCTCGAGTACATCTGGCTCGACGGATATACGCCGACTCCGAACTTGCGCGGCAAAACTCAGATCAAGGAATTCGCGTCGTTCCCGACGCTCGAACAGCTTCCGCTCTGGGGCTTCGATGGCTCCTCCACCCAGCAGGCCGAAGGCCACAGCTCGGATTGCGTGCTGAAGCCGGTCGCGGTGTTTCCGGACGGTGCCCGCACCAACGGCGTGCTGGTGATGTGCGAAGTCATGATGCCCGATGGCAAGACCCCGCACTCGACCAACAAGCGCGCCACAATTCTCGATGACGAGGGTGCGTGGTTCGGCTTCGAGCAGGAATACTTCTTCTACAAGGACGGCCGTCCGCTCGGCTTCCCGGCCTCCGGTTATCCGGCGCCGCAGGGCCCGTACTACACCGGCGTCGGCTACTCGAACGTCGGCGACATCGCGCGCAAGATGGTCGAAGAGCATCTCGACCTCTGCCTCGCGGCCGGCATCAACCACGAAGGCATCAACGCGGAAGTCGCAAAGGGCCAGTGGGAATTCCAGATCTTCGGCAAGGGCTCCAAGAAGGCCGCTGACGAAATGTGGATGGCCCGCTACCTGATGCTGCGCCTGACCGAGAAGTACGGCGTCGACATCGAGTTCCACTGCAAGCCGCTCGGCGACACCGACTGGAACGGCTCCGGCATGCACGCCAACTTCTCCACCGAGTACATGCGTACGGTCGGCGGCAAGGAGTACTTCGAGGCGCTGATGGCGGCATTCGACAAGAACCTGATGGACCACATCGCCGTCTACGGCCCGGACAACGACAAGCGTCTGACCGGCAAGCACGAGACCGCGCCGTGGAACAAGTTCAGCTACGGCATTGCTGACCGTGGCGCCTCGATCCGCGTGCCGCACTCCTTCGCCAACAACGGCTACAAGGGCTATCTGGAAGACCGCCGTCCGAACTCGCAGGGCGACCCATACCAGATCGCTTCGCAGATCCTGAAGACGATCGCGTCCGTCCCGGCTGACAAGAAGGCCGCGGCTTAAAGATCCTCCCGGCCCGGGCTGGGGGCTGGCCCGGGTTGGCTTTTTAAATCCGCCGGAGCTGCAAGGCTCCGGCGGATTTTTGCATTCCGATGACAGCGCTTGTTGTGGGTCTGGCGGCCATGCCGGCCTGTCCATGTCAGGCCAAATCGGGATAGAGTGCCTGCAGGATGCGCGCGGGGCCGGGGACACGGCTGGTGTTTGAAGGCTTCTACAAGGTACGATTTCAGCTCGGCGATAGCGTCGGCCGGAGCGTGATGCATGCCGGCAATGGCACGATGCTCGGCGGCAATTCGGCGTTCGCCCATATCGGCACCTACGCGAAGACCGCGGACGGCGTCGACATCGTCATCAAGACCGTTCGCCACAACCCCGATCCGACCTACCGCGCCATGGCCGGCACCGATGATGCGACGCTGATCGCGAAGGGTTTTGCCGACGGCGATCTCTACCGTTTCAAGGGCGAGCTCAAGGAGCTGCCCGGCGTGGCCTTCCAGTCGCTGATGACGCCGATCACTGAAGACGAGGTGCCGATCGCCGGCGGCGTCGGCGAGGCCGGCATCGTCGACGGCCTCTACTCGATTCACCTGCGCATGCTCGACGGCGTCGACGGCGGGCTCACCGGCGTGATGCTGCTCAACCGCGGCCGCATCCTCGGCGGCGATGCGTCGTTCTATTACCTCGGCAGCTACACCGCCGCGAACGGCCGCTGGAAGGGGCAGATCCTCAACCAGGAGCACACGCTCGCCAAGGACGATCCGATCTTTGGCGGCCACGAGGTCGGCATCGGCTTCTCCGGCAGCTATGACGGCGAGGAGGCGGTGCTGGAGGCGACCGCGCTTGCCGGCAAGCGCAGCCTGCGCCTGACGGCGGCGCTGAAGCTGATGCATCGCGCCTGAGCGTCACAGGAAACTGCACATGGAAAAAATTCGCATGCTCTCGACGCTCGGCCTGATGGGCGCGATGCGCAGCCTGTCCTCCGCGTTCGAGACCGCGAGAGGCATTCACGTCGATGCCGACTTCGCGCCGACGCTGGCGCTGCTGAAGCGCTTGCGCGCCGGCGAGGCCGCCGACCTCGTGATCCTCACGCGCGAAGGGCTCGACGAGATGATCGGCGAGGGCCGGGTGATCGCGGACACCGCAGCCGACCTGGCGCGCTCCTATGTCGGCCTCGCCGTGCGAAAAGGCGCGCCGCATCCCGACATCGCCAATGAGGCTGCGCTGCGCAAGACGCTGCTCGCGGCGCGATCCATTGCCTATTCGCGGCTCGGCGCAAGCGGCGTGTACTTTGCCCGGCTGATCGCGCGCATCGGCATTGCCGCCGAGATCAACGCCAAGGCGACCATCGTTGAGCAGGGCTTTACGGCCGAGCGGCTCGTCAGCGGCGAGGCCGACCTCGCCGTGCAGCAGATCAGCGAGCTGAAGCAGGTCGAGGGCATCGAGGTGATCGGTCCGGTCCCGCACGATTTGCAGACGCCGGCCGTGTTCTCCGCCGGACGCATGGTGGATGCGAAACAGGCCGAAGCGGCCGAGGCGCTGCTGCGCTATCTGGCATCGCCGGAGGTCGTGCCCGTGTTGCGCCGGTCAGGACTCGAGCCTTGAAATCGCCGGCACGCGGACGCAACGTGGTGGCTATGCGGATCTGTCTCTTTGCCATCCTCGTCGCGCTTGGCGCGCCCGTCGCCGCGCACGCGCAATCGGCCGATCTCGTCCTGTGCGACCGTGTCGCCGCCGACCCCAGCGATCCCGACAAGCCGGCCGACGTGAAGGGCGTGCCCGACATCGCCGCCTCCGACCTCGCGACCGCGATCAAATTCTGCAAGCAGGCGGCAAGCTCATCGCGCCGCGCGATGTTCGCGCTCGGGCGTGCCTATGCGGCCAACCGGCAGACGGCTGAGGCGATCGCCGCCTGGCGCAAGGCGGCCGACAAGGGCTCCAGTGCTGCGATGGTCGAGCTCGGCGTCGCCTATGGCAACGGCTCCGGTATCGCGAAGGACGAGGCGCAGGCGCGAAAATTGTTCGAGAAGGCGGCGCAGGCCGGCAACCCCCGCGGCGTCTCCAACCTCGCAGCGCTCGGCAGCGCAGGCGGTGGCGCTCCCGCGGACCCTGCGCAGGCGCGCACGCTGCTCGGCAAGGCCGCCGAGACCAATGCGGAGGCGCAGTACCAACTCGGCCTGATGCTTGCCAGCGGCAATGGCGGGGAGAAGGACGACGTCGCGGCGCGCGCGCTGTTCGAGAAGGCGGCGGCGCAAAACCATCCCGGCGCGCTGGAGCGGATGGGCGCCTTCGCGCAGGAAGGCCGCGGCGGTCCAAAGGACAAGGACGCCGCAAAGGCCTATTACGAGCGTGCGGCCGCGCTCGGCGACGAGGATGCCAAGAAGGCGCTGGAGCGGATCCGCTGTCCCTATGCGATCAAGGACAAGCAGGGCAAGCTCGTCACCACGCTGTGCTTCTAGAAAGCGATCCTGCTCACTTCATGTCGCAGGCGAGATTGTTGCGGGCGGGTTGGAAAAGGAACTTGCGCGGGCAGGGGCCGTTGACATCACGTCAAGCAGGAGGCGCAACCATGATCCGCAAGCTCGCATCCGGCGAATACCGGCTCTATTCGCGCAAGGTGAATCCCAAGACCGGCAAGCGCCGCAACCTCGGCACCTTCAAGAGCCGTGCGGCGGCCGAGAAGCACGAGCGCGACGTGCAATATTTCAAGCGTCACTGACGGCCCGACGAGCGCTGCCCCGTGAGGCGGGCAAACCGAAACGTCGAAAACAACCCCATGCACAGTAGCCAAGTGGCTGACAGAATTGCCAAACGGCTCAGCGAAGCGGCGCGATGCGGATTTTACGAAATCCAGTTGACCCGTCGGGCAAAACAGGGGCATGATGGCATCATGGCACGATCGGCTCCGCGAGCGGCCTCTGCGCGAATTAGCCGGACAGCATCGGCGCGGCGACGGTGCTGGCAACTTCACAGCTAGAAACCTGGAAGTCCTCTGACACAATGCGGAGAGGAGCAGAAGCGCAAGCGGATGGGAAGATTCCGATCGTTATCGAACGCGCTCGATCTTCGCGGCCATATCGGGCGCGCGTGCTATCCGGTACGTCGCGTTGCTGCACTTCAGTACCCAGACCACGTAGTCCGGCCTGGAGCGCTTCTTGTCTCGCGCCGCACCAAGCGACTTGTCACATGCGAACCCTTGCGTGCGGATCTGCGCCGCCAGCATCTCCTGCGGTTGTTCGGAGGCGACGAGCGTTGCCGGCGCATGTTGTGCCCGCGCAAGTGGGCTGAAAAGAACAACCGCGGCCAGCAAGATTGACGTACGCGAGTTATACATGAATGCCATCCTTCTCGGCGTCGCGCGCCCGTTGCATTCAGGCCAGGCCCCGCCTAGGCCCTTGCCAACTGCTAGTCTTCTGAACCTATTTCGTCACAATTCGCCGCGTCGGCGTCACTGTGCCGGTGGGCGCTGTTGGAGAAATCGAAAAGGTCAGCCAGGTATTCCAGCCCGCCGGCCGGTTTTCGGCCGCGAATTCGCCGTATCCCTTCAGATTGAGATATCCTTGCATGTCGCCAACCGGAAACAGAAAGCCAACCTGTGGGCCCACGCCTACGACCCGCGACCGGAAACCACCGAGGATCGGGTGTTGTCCGGAGTCGTCGGTGATCTGCTGATAGGCGTATCCTACCAGGCCGACGAAGACCTGCTTCGAGAGAAACTGGGAAGCGCCCCAGTCGACGTGAAAATCAGTGCCGTTCTGATATTGCGTGTCGTTGTTCTTGAAATTGTAGGTAAATCCCGCGACGACCGAAAATTCGTGCCCCGCTTGCGGATTGAAGTAGGTGTAACCGCCGCCGCCATCGATGGCGCCGTGGCCTATGCCGAGATTGGCAAGGCGGTTTGGATCGTAGGCGCCGACGGGAACGTCTCCCGTCACATAAGCCATGAAGTTGTGAACGCCTGCGTTCCACTTCAGTGTCAGCTGTGGGTAGAGGTCGCCGACCGAGGTAATCGAATCGCCAAAGCTGCCCATCCGGGTTGCTGCGAATGGTCCGAAACCGGTTGTAAGCGTGCCGTTGAGGTCGGCACTGGATCGACCGAACAGGCCGGTCATGCCGATCGCCAATTGTCCGCCCAGCACCGGCGTCGCGAACGTGTAGGTAGGGTTGAGAAGTACCAGATCGGCCTGCGCATTGAGGCGAAGATTCAGGTCGACGTTCACCGTGGCAGGGAATCTGCCGATCTGAACCTCTCGTGCCGCAGCTGCGGCGCCGAATGCCGATACGGAGGTATGATAATAGACCTCGGCCATGGACCAGCCCGGCACCCCGGGCGTTGCCGCGAGGCTGCTGAACCGGCCCGGGAGCCAGTACGAAACACCGCTCTCATCCGCGTATGCCGCCTCGGACATCCAGCCGAGCAGCACCATTGCAGCACTGAGACCTGAGTGGGTGAGCCAGCGCCGAGATTTCCATTTGCGAGATTTCCATTTGGATGTGTCGCGCGTCATTTGTCTGCCCCAATTGGCTGGAGATCGCATGGCAGCAACGCAGGCGAGGAGGACGAGGTATTTCACTTCACGCCTCCCATCCCACTATCTCTACAAGGCCAGCTTCACGCCCGGCGGCTGCCACATCCCTTCGCCCGGAGGCAGGATCGACGGTGCTTGGGCCTTCGGCCAGTAGAGCCGCATCGCCAGGTAAACCGAGCCGTCAGGAGCCGGCAGCCAGTTGGCTTCCTTGTCGGCACCGGGCGATTTGTTCTGGATATAGATTGTCAGTGACCCGTCGGCGTTCGTCTTCATTGCGGGCAGCATCGGCGAATTGATGAGATAGCGGTTGATCGGGTTTTCGATCAGCAACTGCGTCTTGCCGTCGTACATCGTCACCGACCAGAACGCATTCACTGGGGGCAGCTGACCGGCCGGGAACGTTAGCGAGTAGTTGCGCCCGGCACAGTCGAGGGTTTGACCATCGACGTCGGCGCGCGTCATCGGATAGGTCGCCTCCGCGGCATCGTTGCCGTATATCCCTGCCTTTGCGCCGGCCGCCCGCTTCAGCCAGTCGCCATTGAAGAAAGCGCTGTCGCCAAACAGCGAACTGATCCGCCAGCCGTTGACCTCCTTGCCGGCCTTTGCGACGGCCTCTTCGATCTTTCGTTCGCCCTCCTTCATGCCCAGGCCGATTTCGAGCTTCTGCTCCATCGGAAGGTCCTTGAAATTGAAGGTTTTGCCCGAGCCAACGCCGATGGTCGCAAGCTGCGCGCGAATGTCCTTTTCGTTGTCCTGAGCGGGGGCAAACTGGAGCGCGAAGTCGAGATATTCGAAGAAGTTCGTCTTCACGAGCTCCTTGTCGATCTTCGGAAAGTCGACGGCCGCTGCCGCAACAGTCGTCGGCTGTTTCAGATAGGCCGAAAGCGACTGCGCCTTATAGCCCTCCTGGACTTTCTTCATGTTCTCGAGATCGTCGGGATTGAAAAGCTGCGTGCGATAGGCCGCCACCGAAAACTGCGTGGTCGACCGAAACACCTTCTTGATCCCGGGCGGAGTTGCTCCGCTCCAGTTCGGCCCGACAACCATATAGTCGCCGGCCTCGCTTCCGGTGGCGCGGCTGCCAACATAGCCGTAATTGTAGGTGTTGCCGTCACAGAGCATGATCGAGTAGTAGCGTTTCGGGTCCACGGCCGGGACCGAAAGAACCATTGGCTCCGCCCGCAAATCCATCCACAGGATCGAATACGGCGTGTCGCTGTTCGGCGTGATGACGGCGGTGTCCTTGTAGGTGTAAACGTCGGGTTCGTTCTTGATCTGGTTAAACGGGGCCTTGAACTGCCCGGAGTTGCGATCAACTGCGTACTCGTACATCACGGCGTAGTTCATCACGATCGGCAGGCCGTAGATAAAGCCCGCTTCGGCAATGTCTTTTGCCGTCAGGAAGTCAGGTCGATCGGCGCTGGCCTGGGCAAACGCCGGCAAGGACCTTATCGCCGCAAGGGTGATCGTCGTCGTCGCAGCAGTGCGAAGAAGTTCGCGCTTGGTCAACATTTGAAGCTCCTGAGGATCAACTCGCTCGCTTTTAACGATCGGTCTTCCAGGGACGTTTGTGCTCGTACGGTCGGACGCCGGCGCAAAGCGCCGGCGTTCAAATCAACTTTATTGGGCCAAGCCCACCGTTCCCGCCTGCGTCTTCACGACCGGCGGCGGATTCCATTTTCCGGTCAGCGCATCGGACCTCGGGCTGTAGAGGCGCATGGTCAGATTAAAGGGTCCCTTCGGCGCCGGAAGCCAGTTCGCATCCTTGTCCTTGCCCGGACTTTCGTTCTGGAAGAATATATCGAGCGACCCGTCTGCGTTGTACTTGAACGGCATCCAGCTGCTCACGGCAAAACGGTTGAGCGCATTGCCGACCTGGAAACCTTCCGGGTCGTATAGCGTGATCGACCAGAAGGCATCGACTGGCGGGGCAGCGCCCTTCTCGAACGTAACTGTGTACTTGTTGGCTCCATCCAGCGGCTTGTTGGTCTCGTCGCCGAGATTGAGCGGATAGATGGCATCCTCAGGCAGGTTCGCGCCCAGCCCGAGCTGGGCGACGATGGCACGCTTCAGGTAGTAGTTACCGTAGACACCCATCGAATCGGTGTTCATCGACCAGCCATTTGCGATCCGCGCCAGTGTCGGCACTTTCCAGGCCATCAGCTTCTGGCCGTCTTGCGGGGCAGTCTCCAGCGCCCGTTGCAACACCGGATCGAGCTTGCCGATGTCAAAACTCTTGCCGGGCTCGATGCCGATTTTCTTCATCTGGGCGATGATCGGCTCATCGGTAACGTGCGGCGGGTGAAGCTTGAGCAGTTCTGCGGCGCTGGCGAAGTACACGCCGGCCGACATGGTATCGACCTGGACCTTCGGCGGCGTCTTCATGTCGACGCTTGGGTCCGGCGTGAACTCGACCGGCTTGGGTGTCTTGCCATACTCGGAAAGGAGCGTGACCTTGTAACCGGCCTGAATCTTATGGACCGCATCGTAGTCCGGCGGGCCATCCGTCTTGGTGCGGCCGATCACCCAAACATAGGGCGTCGGCGCTTCGATGCGCTGGGTGTCGCTCGGTAGCTTGAATTCTTCCGCGAACCTGTCGCGCAGATCGGGCCGCCAGCCCGGGGGCGTGATCAGGAACGTGCCGGCCCTGGTGCCCGTCGTTCGCCAGCCGGGCGATGCGAAGACGTCGGTCCACATGTCGAGCATCGGCAGCAGATAGTAGCGCCCATTTGTATCCGGTGCGGAGATGACGACGGGCTCCTTGGTCATGTTCAGCCAGGAGACGGAATACAGCGTGTCGAAGTTCGATCGCACCACGCCCTTGAAATTGGCAGGGGGGTATTCCGGCACGTTGACAAAGGTATTCATCGGACCTCTGAAATCGGTCGTGCCGTTGGTGAATTGCTTTCTCGAGACGTCCATCGACATCAGCGAGTAAAAGTAGACATAGGCATCCACCGCGATGGCATGCGCTTCTTGTTCAGCGATGGCCGGTGCAGCGCCCTCGGCCCGCGCGGCAGGCGCGGCCGCCGCGCCGAGGCAAAGAGAAATTGTCAGCGTCAGAATTCCCCGAAACATGTCGAATCCTCCTCTTCTGATTTGGCGACCTCTGATTTGCGACCTCGTTCAATTCACGATGTTTACCGTCGGAATGATCGCGTTCGAGGGTCTGAACATTTGAAGGTCTCAGCGTATTGCCTTGCTGCGTGGCGCCGCGGGAATTCAACACGAAGAAGGGCAGCAAAGCCGATGCCAGATGCGTTCAAACAGCTCGCGGCGGTTTTGATTGAAGCATTCTCGATCCAACGCGAGGGCGTGCATTGCTTGCAGGAGGACGTGCATGACCAGCTGCATTAAACGCTGCGTGGCGTCTGCAGGACTCAAAACAAGGTCGCTAGAAACAGAGCTATTGCGCAATTGAAGGTGCGCCGCTTGAGGAGCCTCTTTCGCTTGCAATGCGGCACCCCAAAGTATTTTCTCTTTAGCACAACCTGTCCGGGAGGGCCAGCGACGATAGTTAGTCTGCATCTCTGTCGCAATCTGGCGATGCGGGGATAGTGAATTGAGGCGCGGAAGGTATCGCCCCGGAGAACAATTGCTCGCCGGGCGAAAATCTGATCCTATTCTTTATTCCTTTGCGAGCAACAATTGAACGAAGGAGACAATGATGCGCTCGTTCCTCCTCGCTGCGCTCGGCATTACCGCCTTCTCCGCAACCATGGCCATCGAGACACCCGAGGCAAATGCTGTTGTCTATTGTGCCGCTGGTGTCTACCGCGCAGGCTGCGTCGCCCGACCTGTTGTCGGGCCCGTCGTCGCACCAGTAGTCGGCGTGCGAGGTGTTGCACGGCGGACCACCCGGCGTGTCGTCCGGCGATCGGACATGATGCTCAAGCACGACATCTTCCTGATCGGTCACCTCGAAAACGGCCTCGGCTTCTATCGCTTCACCTACAACGGCGGCAACAAATCCCATGTCGGCGTGATGGCGCAGGAAGTGCAGACGATTATGCCCACCGCGGTGCTGCGCGGCAGCGACGGCTACCTGCGAGTTTCGTACGACATGCTCGGCGTGAAGTTCCAGACCTACGACCAATGGATTGCGTCGGGCGCTCATGTCCCGGCCGGCACACCAGTTGCGCAGTAACGCGCCCGATGCAGCATCTGATGCGCAGCGGCCGTGAGGTGATCATCTACGCGGGCGCCTTCGATGATCCGCTTGGCGTGACACCTGACCGGCACGTACATTGGGCGTCGCGCGCAAACTGGTACGTCCATGGCAAGGGGTTGTTTGTGGAAGACGAGTGATCTTCGTAAAGCCAAGGACGCCAAAGAGTTGAGGAACCTGTTCAAAGCAGGGTTCTTCGGCGCGGCACCGTCCTCGGCTCCTTGCGGCCAGCTCCAGGCTGGGCCCAGCGCCTCAATTTCGCTGCGCAGTCCAATAGCCTGAGCAACGTGCGGTTCCTGAATGGCCACTCCACCTCCCGCGGCCAGAATTACTGGAGAGCCGGCCTGAGCCCGACGCGAATTTGTCCTGGACTGTTACCGACGCCCGAACTGCGCCCGAACGCGCCACGTAGCCTCTGAACCTGATTAAGTTCGGATGTGTAACTATTCCGTTGGTGATGTTGACGGTGAAATTATAGGTCGGATCGCAAGTGCCCCTTTGCGTCACGAAAACGAGATCCCAGGAGCCGTCGAATGCGGAGCGGGCCTGCGCGATGGAGTGGAGGGCGACCAGGCAGCCCATGGCCGCCACACACGTGAGAAGCTTCTTCATTGTTTTGCTCCAAGCGGTCCCCCACACATGGCGGGCGGAACGGGCGAGTTCAATGCGGCTCGCCGGGGCCGGAGGAGCGATATTGTATCTTGTCCATGCAAAAGCGGCTTCAAAGGACGTCGGTCCGAAACGCCATCTTCAAGATCACGTTCAAGATCACGGCGCCGGACGTGAGGCCTTCAAGGTCGGCCGCTAGATAGGTCGCAACGATCGCGCCCTAGAACCACAACCCGGAAGAGGAGTACGACCATGCCATTCGTTCGCATCGATCTCAGGAAGGGCAAGTCGCCCGAGTATCGGAAGAAATTGGGTGAGATCGTCTATGACGCCATGATCGAGCTGATCAACGTGCCGAAGGACGACAAATTCCAGGTCATCACGGAGCACGACCGCGCCGACCTGAACCATGCCGACAGTTATCTGGGCAATCACTACAGCGACGATCTCGTCTTCATTCAGATCACGCTCAACACCGGCCGCCCGGTCGAGCTCAAGAAGGCCTTCTACAAGCGAATCGTCGAGCAATACCAGGCGCAGTTGCAAGGTCGCCCGGATGATGTCGTGATCAACCTCGTCGAGGTCGCAAAGGAAAACTGGTCATTTGGCCACGGCATTGCGCAGTACGCGTGAACGCGTTGCGTTGTGGCGAGGGATACCACTGTAATTCCGGAAACCTATCCGCCAGACGAAACGGCAATTCCTCCTGCCGCCGTGTCCGCGTAGCCGAACGGCCGCGTGCCGCGCGACTCGTCCCCGTAGCCTCGCCATTCGTCCCGCACCGTCGCCACTGATCCCGGACGTATCGCGTTCCGTCACTGCGTGCTTTCCGGCGGCCGAACGTGTCGGGCAGATTCCGGCGTCGGCAGGTTCCGACAGGTCGATATCTCGACCTGGCACAGCCGGCTGATCGTCGGGGACCGCACGTGCAGACCTTGGGGAGATGACTGATGCACCGGAGACGTCTGCTACAAGGCGGGATTGCGACGATGATCGCACTTCAAACCGACCTCCAGCCCTGGTTCCCACACAACGCCATTGCGAATGTGACACCGGGTCGCGTCCGGCCGGGAATGCCTGGTTGGCCTGGCGAATCCGACTGGGCTGCGCTGAAGACGGCCACCAACGGCCGGCTCTCGAAGGTCGTGATGCCAAGGCTGGATGGCCCCGACGGTAAAGCGCTGCTCGCAAACCCTTTCGCGATCGGCGATCAAGCCGGCTTGACCCAAAGCTCCGGCTGGCTCGACGCATGGCGATCAGTCCCCAGCGCCTACATGGTGGCGGCCGAGACCGCAGCCGACGTGGCCGCAGCCGTGCGCTTTGCCACGGCCCACAATCTGCGCCTCGTCGTGAAGGGTCGAGGCCACAGTTATCTAGGTGCGTCGTGCGCGCCGGATTCTCTCCTGCTCTGGACGCGCAGGATGGACAGCATCACCGTCCACGACGGCTTTAGCCCGGCCGGATCGGGCGCTGCGGTCGTCCCCGCGGTCTCGGTCGGCGCCGGTGCGATGTGGCTGCACGCCTACCAGACGGTGACCGGCGGCGCGGGGCGTTATGTGCAGGGCGGCGGCTGCACCACCGTGGGCGTGGCAGGGCTCGTCCAGGGCGGCGGATTCGGCAGCTTCTCCAAGAGATTCGGTACGGCAGCCGGAAGCCTTCTCGAAGCCGAGATCGTGACGGCGGACGGCGCCGTCCGCACCGTCAATGCGGAGCGCGAGCCGGACCTGTTCTGGGCCCTGAAGGGTGGAGGCGGCGGCACGTTCGGGGTCGTGACCCGGCTGACGCTTGCGACCCATCCGCTGCCCGACACGGTCGGCGCCGTGAGCCTCACACTTCGTGCCCATTCCGACGAGGCCTATCGTCGGCTGCTTGGGCGCTTCATCGAGCTGTATGCGAGCGCGCTTTGCAATCCACATTGGGGCGAGCAGGTACGCGCGCGTCCGGACAATCGTCTCCAGGTGACGATGACCTTTCAGGGCATCGGCAAGGACGAGGCCCGGGCGGCTTTCAAGCCATTGCTCGACTTCGCCGACGCCAATCCTGCGGACTACGAGGGCCAGGCCTCATTCTCCGTCGCGAGCGTGCCGGCGCGCTACTTCTGGAACGGCTGGCTCTACCGGCTGTTCGCGCGATCGGTTGTCAATTTCGATAACCGGCGGGACGCGCCATGGACCGACTTCTGGTGGGCCGGCGACGGCGAGCAGGTCGGCGCCTTTTGGCAGGCCTACACCTCGGCATGGATGCCGTTTTCCCTGCTCGATCAGGAGCACCGGCCGCGCCTCGTCGATGCCTGGTTTGCGGCGAGCCGGCAGTGGGCGGTCGCGTTCCACTTCAACAAGGGGCTCGCCGGCGCGCCGGCCGAAGCGATCGCGGCGGCGAAGGACACTCCGATGAACCCCGACGTGGTCGATGCTTTTGCACTCGCGATCGTTGCGGCCGCCGGGCCGCCGGTCTTCGACGGCTTGCCGGCGCCGAACCTGTCCGCGGGCGTCGATCACCGCGCGCATGTCAAGGAGGCCATGGCGCGTTTGCGCTCGGCCGCACCCGAAACCGGCTGCTACGTCAACGAATGCGATTACTTCCAGGCGGATTGGCAGAAAGCGTTCTGGGGCGACAATTACGCGCGGCTGCTCGCGATCAAGCGCCGCTACGATCCCGACGGACTGTTTTTCGTCCACCATGGCGTCGGGAGCGAGGGGTGGAGCGACGATGGATTCACGCGGCTTGAGTAGGGCGTTGCGTCGTGCGCCCACCGCCCGACGGACCTCCAGGTTCAAATGATGAGACCGACGCAGCTTCGAGCAACAGTCTGGCTGCATCGCGGCTCGCCTGCGCTATGGCTGGATCGCGTGTCGATTGGGCGATCACGAGCGCGCCTTGGATGAGTGACAGGATCTGGAGCACGGCTTGTTCAGGCTTGCTCAATGCCAAAGGCTCGACGAGCGACGCCACAAATTCACGCAAGCTCTTGAAATGAGCGGCGATGGTGGCCTGTACGTCCGGAGAATCAACGTCCGGTCCGAACTCGGCCAGTCCCCTCACGAACGGACAGCCGCGGAAAGAAGGCGATCGAAAAGCCTCGCCCAGCGCGTCAAAAATGGCAAGGACGCGCTCCAGCGGTGATAGCCCAGGCTTTTCGGTCGAGGCCGCGAGCATCTGAAACCAGGCGGCGTCCTGGTGTCGCAGGTAGGTAGCGACCATGTTCGCCTTCGACGGAAAGTGCTTGTAGAACGTCATCTTGGCCACGCCGCTTTCGGCGATGATGCGGTCAACCCCGACAGTGTGGATGCTGAACCGGTAAAACAGGTCCGACGCTGTCTTCAGTATCCGTTCTCGCGGCGCGAGAGCGTTAAGCGGCTGTCCCTCCAAATCGATCATCTCCGGCACGTCCTGCTCCGATTTCGGTCTGACTCAAGCTCCTCAGGCGTATAGACAGACTACCCTGTCTATTTTTCTGTTGCAATGTACGTACAGGTCTGTCTACCTGTCGGTGCTATTGGACAGAAGCGAAGGGACATAGGATGAACGGAAAAATCGTTGTCGTGACCGGCACGAGCAGTGGTTTTGGAAGACTCACGGCATTGGAGCTCGCGAGGCGGGGTCATACGGTGGTTGCGACCATGCGAGACGTAGAAGGGCGAAATGGCCAAGTCCGGAGCGAGCTCATCGAAGCGGCAAAAGCAGAAGGGCGTGTGCTGCAGGTCCTCGAAATGGATGTCGCCGACGAGGCGTCGGTCAATGCGGCGATCGACCATGTCATCAAGCAACATGGAAGAATCGATGCGTTGATCAACAACGCAGGCACCATGTTCGTCGGGGTCACGGAAGCCTACACGGTCGCGGATATCGAACGGCAATTTGCGGTGAATTTCTTCGGTGCCGTGCGAGCCGACCGCGCCGTTCTGCCGCATATGCGCGCCGCCGGCAGCGGACTTCTCGTCCATGTCACGTCGTTGATGGGCCGACTGATCTTTCCCTTCTTCGGTGTCTATTCCGCGAGCAAGTTTGCGCTCGAGGCGCTCGCCGAGTCCTATCGCTACGAACTTTCAAGCTTCGGCGTCGACTCGGTGATCGTCGAACCAGGGGCATTCCCCAGCAACCTGCTCCCATCCAGTCCGGAGCCGTCCGACGACGGCGTGCTGGCATCATACGGTGCGGTCGCGGCGATCCCGGGCCAAATCAAAGACAGCTCGAGCCAGGCACACGATTCGTCCAATCCGCCACGACCCCAGCTGGTTGCCGATGCCATCGCGCGGCTGGTCGAAGCCACGGAACGGCGCCCGTTGCGGACGGTCGTCATGCCCGAGGGCATGGATCTCGGAGTAGAACGGCTGAACGAGGCCGTCAGCTCTGTTCAAAACGATATGCTCGGCGCATTCGGTATGTCGAGCATGATCTGAAACTCCGAGCGTCAATCGGAACTACGGTGCGGAATTACGGTGACACCCATTAGCCGGCCGGTCGTCAAGATGACGAGCGCATTTTTTTTGGCAGCGCAAGCTGCCAAATCTTTCGCTGGTCGCTTTC